>NZ_JBBMQM010000001.1:0-630891 GCF_038900055.1 Henriciella sp. AS95 | reverse complement strand
GCAAGGGGGGCGTGTTTGCTGCCGGCGATGAGAGCCGGCTGCGGCGGCTCGAGAGTGAAGTGCGCCGCGTGTTCACCAGCGACGCCCCGATCGCCAGCATCCCGACCCCTGCTGACCGCCGTGAAGCGGCCTTCAAGGTCATCCCGCAAGTGGAGATCGATGAGGCTGTCTCAACCGAATACACCGTGATCGACGTGGCGGGACGCGACCGCCCCGGCCTTCTGCATGATGTCGCAACCGTGCTGGCGGACCAGAATATCTCGATCCACTCGGCGCATGTCGGCAGCTATGGAGAGCGCGTTTTCGACGCTTTCTATGTTCAGCTGCCGGACAATTTTGACGCCGACAAGATATCGTCACTCAAAGAGCAACTTCTGGACGTTCTGAAGCGCGATGAACCGGACGCGCCGCGAACGCCGGCGCGCAGCCTGAAACAGGCCAACGCCGCCGACAGCTTCTGATCGCCGTTCCGGAGAGACTTGCCCCAATATGAGTGTCCTTCGAAATACCCTGACCCAGTCGACCTGGACACTTGGCAGCCGCGCGCTGGGGTTTCTGCGCGACGCCGTCATCCTGGCGAAAATCGGCGCGGGCCCGGTGGCAGATGCTTTTTTCACCGCACTGATGTTTCCGAACCTGTTCCGGCGGGTCTTTGCCGAAGGCGCTTTCGCGCAGGCCTTCATTCCGGTCTATGCCCGCACGCTGGAGGCAGAAGGCCCGGAGGCGGCGCAGAAGCTGGCAAATGAGACATTGCGGGGGCTGCTTGCCGTCACGGCCTTGCTGGTCATCATCGCGCAGGCGGCGATGCCATGGATCATGTTGGTCATCCATGGCGGTTATCGCGATGATCCGGTTCACTTCCCACTGGCGATCCTGCTGACGCAGATCACCATGCCGTATCTCTCTTTCATGGCGCTCGCAGCGCTATTGTCTGGCGTTCTGAACTCTGCCGGGCGGTTCGGCATGTCGGCAGGGGCGCCGACACTGCTCAATCTCTGTCTGCTCGCCGCCGCCTTTTATGGCTCGGACAATTTCGCGGTTTCAAAGTCTCTTGCAGTGGCGGTTTCCATCGCCGGTTTTCTGCAGGTCTGCCTGCTCTGGTATGGCGTCTCGCGCCAGAAGATCCGTCTGAGTCTTGGCTGGCCGAAATTCACGCCCGGCGTCCGGCGCGTTGCAGCGCTGGCGATCCCGGGCACGATTGCTGCCTCGGGCATGCAGATCAACATTCTCGTCAGCCAGTCGCTCGCCAGTTTCGAGGAAGGCGCAAAGACCTGGCTCTATTCGGCAGACCGGCTTTACCAGCTCCCGCTCGGACTGGTCGGTGTGGCCGTGGGTCTCGCCATTCTGCCGCGCCTGGCCAAGGCCGCACGCTCGGATGATCATGCAGGGTCTCAAGGCGTTATGGATAATGGTCTTGGCCTCGCCATGGCCCTCACCGTGCCCGCCGCTGCAGCGCTGATGGCGGCCCCGTTCCTCTTTGTCGACGGCTTCTTCAGCCGAGGCGAATTCACGTCCGACGACTCCCTGCAAACAGCCCGCGCGCTCTTTCACTTTGGCTGGGGCGTGCCTGCCTTTGTGCTGATCAAGGTATTGGCACCGGCCTTTTTTGCGCGCGAAGACACCAAGACGCCGATGAATTTCTCGCTGATCTCCGTAGCAGTGAACACCGTGCTCGGCGCGAGCCTGTTCTTCTGGCTGAAATCGCAGGGCATCGCCGGCTTCCCCGGCCTTGCCATTGCGACCAGTACCGCCGCATGGGTGAATGCCGGTCTCCTGTTTCTGACGCTGCAAAAGCGCGGATGGTACAAGCCTGGCCCGCGCCTCTTGCAGCGGCTCGCCAGCGTCCTTGTGGCCTCTGCAGCGCTGGCCGCACTGCTTATCTACCTGTCCGGCATGAGCGAGACGGTTCAGGCCTATACGCTCAATTCCAAATTCCTCGCGGCCCTCGCCATCGCTGCGGCGGGCGCAGCCGCCTACGGCCTGTTCGCCGTTCTTTTCGGCGCGATCCGGCTGAGTGACATCAAGGGGGCTAGGCGCGGCTAGGCCCTTGCGCTATTGGCGGCGCCATGAGCGATACACAGACCCCAGCCTATACCGGACCGCAGCGCGTCTTCTCCGGTATCCAGCCCACCGGCAATCTCCACCTTGGGAATTATCTCGGTGCCCTGCAGAAATTCACCCGGCTGCAGAATGACGGGTGGGACTGCGTCTTCTGCGTCGTGGATTTACACGCCATCACCATGCCGTTCGACAAGTCGCAGCTTGCCAACCAGACCCGCCAGATTGCCGCCGCGATGATGGCAAGCGGCGTGGAGCCCGGCAAATCGGTTCTCTTCGCACAGTCTTCCGTTCTGGCGCATACAGAGCTGACCTGGGTTTTCGACAGCGTTGCGCGGATGGGGTGGCTGGAGAAGATGATCCAGTTCAAGGAAAAGTCCGGCAAGGACGCTGAGCGCGCCTCGGTCGGCCTGTTCAACTATCCGGTCCTGCAAGCCGCAGACATCCTCGCTTACAAGGCGACGCATGTGCCTGTGGGCGAAGACCAGCGCCAGCATCTTGAGCTGTCACGCGACATCGCAGACCGCTTCAATCGCGACTTTGACGCGCCCGGCTTCTTCCCGCTTCCCGAAGCGCTGACCGAAGGGGCCGGCGCGCGGATCATGTCACTCAAGGACGGCACGAAGAAGATGTCGAAATCCGATCCGGCGGAGAATTCGCGGATCAACCTCATCGATGATGCCGACACAATCTCGCGCAAGATCAAGAAGTCCAAGACCGACACGATGGGCGACATGCCAAGTGAGATCGCCGGACTGGAAGGTCGCCCGGAAGTGGCAAACCTTGTCGGCATTTATGGTGCCCTGGCCGGCCTGACAGACGAGCAGGTGCTCGCCGAGTATGGCGGCAAAGGCTTCGGCACCTTCAAACCGGCACTGGCCGATCTTGCTGTCGACCACCTCGCGCCGATCACCACGCGCATGCGCGAGCTTATGGACAATCCAGACGAAATCGACGCAGCGCTGCGGCAAGGGGCTGAGAAGGCCAATGCGATTGCTGCCCCGGTCATGGAAGAGGTGCGTCAGATCGTCGGCTTCTGGCGTCCCTGAATTCGGCAGACGATAGACCCTTCAAACAAGAGGCCTTCAGCTATGAAACACTTCATTCTCGGATTTGCTGCCATCCCGCTTTTTCTCGCTGCCTGCAGCCAGGCCTCCGAGCCGTCAGAGACAGAAGCGACGCCTGCTGCGGACGGTCCTGTCCTATCCTATACCGACGCCTTCATCATGGCCCCGATCGGCGGGCGTGATGTCACAATGGGCGGCATCGAGATCACGGCAAATGGCGGCGATGTGCGCTTGACCGGTGCGACCAGTGAGGTCGCCTCGTCCGTCGAAACGCACACCATGTCGATGGATGAGGGCACGATGAAAATGCGCCCTGTAGATGGCTGGGACATTGGCGATGGCGAAACGCTCGACCTCGATCGCGGCGGTGACCATTTGATGTTCTTCGGCCTGGAGCCAGGTCTGGCGGCCGGTGATGTCGCCAACGTCACCCTTTATTTTGACGTGGACGGCCGCGACGAGCCGCTGACGCTCGAAGCAGAGGCAGAGGTGCGCGCTGTCGGCGAATAGCCGACGGCTCCTCCTATTTCTTTTTCTTGGTGACTTTCTTCTGGAAGTCGATGACGCGCGGGACGATCTCATCGCGGAATCGCGAGCCGTTGAACACGCCATAGTGGCCAACACCGGGCTGCACATAATCGGCTTTCATCGCGTCCGGAATACTGGTGCAGAGATCGTGCGCGGCCTGCGTCTGACCGATGCCCGAAATGTCGTCCAGTTCGCCTTCGACCGTCATCAGTCCAACCGTCTCGATGAAGCCCGGCTTGACGAGGCGCTCATCGCGGTAGCGGTATTCACCCCGTGCCAGCAGGCATTTCTGGAACACACGCTCAATCGTCTGGATGTAGAATTCTTCGGTCAGGTCCAGCACGGCGAGGTATTCGTCATAGAAGGATTTGTGCTTGTCCGCGCCGTCGCCATCACCCTCAACCAGGTGGTCGAAGAAACGGGCCTGCGCATCGACATGGCGGTCCCAGTTCATGTGCATGAAGGAGGTCAGCTGGATGAAGCCCGGATAGACCCGGCGGAACGCCCCCGGCCAGGGCGGTGGAACCGTATGGATCATCTTGGACCGGAACCAGTCCAGGCTGCGCTCTTCGGACAGGCGGTTCGGCACTGTCGGCGAACGCCGCGCGTCAATGGGCGACCCCATATAGGTCATCGTGGCCGGCAGCGCCTCGGACCCATCCTCGGCCATCATCGAAATGGCCGCGAGGACAGGCGGTCCGGGCTGGCAGACAGCCAGCACATGTGCGCCTGCGCCAAGATATTCCAGCATCATGCGGGTGTGATCGATATAATCGTCGAGATCGAACCGGCCGAGCCAGACCGGTGCCATCCGGGCGTCCGTCCAATCGGTGATGTAAACCTCATGGGTTGGCAGGAAGGCTTCGACGGTACCGCGCAGAAGGGTCGCGTAATGGCCCGATAGCGGCGCAGTGATCAGCAGCTGCGGACGATCAGGCGCGACATTCTCGGTATTGAAGTGAACCAGCTGGCACCACGGCGTCGCCCACACTGTGGTTGGCTCAACGGCGTGTTCCTTGCCCTTGATTTCGGTGGACGCGATCTGCCATTCTGGCTTGCCATAAAACCGCGTGGCGCGCTCGAACACTTTCGAGGCCGCAGAAACGGACTTCGCAAATTGCGTTTCGCGAAGCGGGTTAACCGGCGAAGACCAGATAGAATTTGTGGCTTTGGCGTGCAGCCGTAAAGGCGCCATCGCCGCGCGATTCATTTCAACGAGTGAATAGAGCACTATACGATCCCATCATGTTGCACTGCAACATATGCGATCTTTATACCAGATTGCAAATGGATTCAGGAGCCAAGCAGCGTTCCGAGGCAGGCCGCCATATCATCTGGATTGGTATTTGCCTCGGCGAAGAACGTCTTCAGCTTCCAGTTCTCGTCCATCAGATAGAGCAAGGAGGTGTGATCCATCGTGTAGCCGGCGAGGCTGTCAGGCGTCTCGACCTTATTGTAGCCGACGACGAATTCGTCAGCCACTTTCTCGATGTCTTCTTCACTGCCGGTCAGTCCGATCAGGCCGTCGGGGAAGGCATTGCTGGCGACATAGCTCGCCAGCTGTTCCGGCGTGTCGCGCTCAGGGTCGATGGAAATCAGCACCGTACGCGGCGGCTCAACGCCTTCGGGCAGCTTCTTGTAGGCATTCGCGATACCGACCAGCGTTGAAGGACAGACATCCGGGCAAAAGGTGAAGCCGAAATAGATAAGGGTCGGCTTGCCGAGATAGTCCTGCTCGGTCACGCGCTCCCCGAGATGGTTGGTGAGCTCAAATGGCCCGCCTATCTCCTCATAGGCTCGCGTCGTACAGGACGCCTGTGCACCGCCGGCCGTTGCCGTGACATTTGAGGTCGCGCTTTCATCGCCGCCACCACACGCGGTGAGGCCGAGTGCTGCAGCGGAAAGCATTAAAGTGTGGATCATACGCATGCACGAAGGTATGCGACTGGCCACTAGGCGCGGCAAGGTGCAAACTGCCGCACACAGGGTCGCAGGGAGCTGATGGAAGACACACACGCCACCAGAGAGGGGCTCGAGCAGGCGCTCTACAGCCTGCTACCCACAGGGCTTGCCGGCGTCGACGCGGCCCGTGGCCGGGCCCGCCTGCGCACGCTTGTCACGCTGCGCTGGCTGGCGGTGCTGGGACAAACGCTGGCTGTGCTGTTCGTCCAGTTCCGTCTCGGCTTTGACTTACCGCTCGCCTGGTGCCTCACCACGATAGCCGCATCTGCATGGCTGAATGTCTTCCTGTCGATCACCATTCGCGAGCAGGTCTTGCTGAAAGGGTGGGAAGCAGCCTTGCAGCTGGCCTTTGACACAATGCAGCTGGCCGTCCTGCTTGGCCTGACGGGCGGGCTGTCGAATCCCTTCCTGCTGTTCCTGATCGCACCCGTAACTGTGGCAGCGACCAGCCTGAGGCGGCGCTACTCCGTTGCCATCGCCATCTTTGCGGCCTCCTGCGCAGCCCTGATGCCAGCGCTGGCCTTTGACTTGCCCTGGAGCGAAGGCGAGATCTTCACCCTGCCGCCTCTTTTTGAATGGGGGCATTTCGCAGCGCTTGTCATCGGCATTGTCTTTTTCGCGACGTCTTCGCTGCGTCTCAGCGAGGACGAGGCGCGCCTGGTACGGGCGCTCGATGCAGCATCGGTCGTGATGGCCCGTGAACAGCGGCTTTCAGCGCTCGGCGCCATGTCCGCCATGACGGCACATGAACTGGGCACGCCGCTCGCCACCATCCACCTCGTCGCCAAGGAGCTGAACGCGGAGTTTGACCGCGACGATCCGCGCTTTGAGGATATCCACCTCATTGCCGAACAGGCTGACAGATGCCGCGAAATCCTCGGCAAGCTGTCGAAATCCCGTGAGGCGCAGGACATTGTCCACGCGAACATGCCGCTATCCAGCCTGGTCGAAGAGGCCGCAGCGCCGTTCAAGGGCCTCGGCGTGGAACTGAACGTGACCTACTCTCCCGGCGATAATGGCGAGCCGCGCGTCCCGATGATCCGCCGAAGTCCGGAAGTGCTGCACGCGCTTGGCGCCTTCATCGAGAACGCCGTCAGCTTTGCCGACAGCCAGGTCCGCGCCGTCGCCAGCTGGACGGATCGGCAGTTCATGGTGACGATTTCCGATGACGGGCCGGGCTTCGCTGCCGACGTCATGCCCAAGCTTGGCGAGCCTTATGTGTCCCAGCGCGGCGAGGCGCATCTCGGCGGCGGCGACATGGGGCTTGGCTTCTTTATTGCTAAAACTTTGATCGAACGAACGGGCGGACGCATCGCGACTCGCAACCGTTACCCGCCGAGACACGGCGCAATTGTGCAGGCCGTTTGGCCACGAACAGCACTCGAAAGCTTGGAATCTGACCGGATACAGATAAATAACCCGGCAGTGGAGACTTGATCATGGACTATAATGTCACCGTAAAACTTCATGAATCCTTGAAGGATGTCGAAGACCGCACCTGCCTGGTTCTCGATGATGACGGCCCTTTCCTGCAACGCCTGGCGCGCGCCCTGACGCAGCGTGGCTTTCTGGTATCGGCTGTTTCATCGGCGGCCGAGGCCAAGGACATTGCGCGGATGAACCCACCGGCCTTTGCCGTGCTGGACCTGCGCCTTGAAGATGGGTCTGGCCTTGATGTCGTGGAGGTTCTGCACCGTTTCCGTCCGGAAGCACGCGCCGTCATCCTGACAGGGTACGGCGCAATTGCGACCGCGGTTGCTGCTGTGAAAGCGGGCGCCGTCGACTATCTCGCCAAACCTGCGGAAGTCGAAGACATCGTTCGCGCGCTGGTCAATAGCGGAGACGGGCTACCGGAGCCGCCGGAAAACCCGATGTCTGCCGACCGCGTCCGCTGGGAGCACATTCAGCGGGTCTATGAGCTCTGCAATCACAATGTCTCGGAAACGGCCCGCCGTCTGAACATGCATCGCCGGACATTGCAGCGCATCCTGGCCAAGCGGGCGCCGCGTTAGCTCTTTACCTCATGAGAATTCTGGCGCGTCGAAGCCAATGTCGGCGCGCCAGAAGGCATTTAAGGCATCAACCGCAGCTATGACTATTTCCTGTCGCTGCGCTACAGCCTGAGCTGGCCGTTAAAGCGGCAGGCACTGAAATCACGTGTCGCAAATAACGTCTAGCGCCGGTTCGCGCATTCGAACTCGCGTCAATGGCGACTGCTTCAGCGCGCAAGCGCGAATCTTGTAGGTTTCAGCCAGTTCGTCTTCCCCTTCGCGGGACGAAAGCTGAAACATCCTGTGACAAGCCTTGGGGTCTCCGGTGTCGCAACCGCGCTCGTAGTAGTCTTTCGCTAGCGCTTGGTCTTGCGCAAACTCTTTACCCTCCGCGTACAACTTGGCCGCGATGAAGCAGGAATCCCAGTCACCCAGCTTGCATCCTTTTTCCAGAAGCACTTTGGCCTTCTCGATCTTTGGCTCAAGTCTGAAGCTATCCCAGAAATTTCCGCCGAAGTTCACGTGTAGCCCTGCCAAATTATAGCAGGCCAGTCCGTCATTCTCGTCACAGCGGTCCGCAAAGAAGGTTCGCACCTTAGCCTGGCGTTGAAGACAATCTTGCCTCTGGTCGTCGGACGCGCCGCGAGAAGTAACATACATGCCGTTGCAGTAGTTTCGTCCCGCATCTAGGCAGGCATAATAGTCGCCTAAGGCGCAGCCCTTCATCTTGTATTCAAGGCCCAGATTGTAATCCTGAACCACGCCGGAAAAGCGCGGACGCTTCCGGCCATCCTGCAATGTCCAAATTTCGGCAGAGAAGCGGCAAGCTTCGACGACGCCTGCATCGCAGGCATCCTGAATAGCAATCCGGACCGCACTCAAGTCTTCTCTGGGAAACAGATCTTTGCTCAATCGGCTGACCTTCCAGCCCTGCACCTCGACGTCTCCGCGGCGCTGGGTCTGTTGTGCTGCCGCTTCCTGAAGCTCTATTTTGGCCCAATATGTACTGTTGAGACGTCTGCAGACCATCACTTCGCCAGACATACATTGCTCGCGATATTCAGCGATGGAGGATCGTTTGTCGCCCGGCGATCCGTTCGGCTCTCTTGTGCAGCCGGACGAAACGATCATTGCCGGTAGGGCCAGCGCGACAAGAAGGACATTGGATCGGGATATCTGCATTTGGCCGGAATAGCCTTCACGCGTGAAGACAGCCTTAAACCGAAGGATGAATTCCAGACTTCAGCGATAGTTGCGCTCAAGGCCCCTTCGGCCCGAGCGAGGATGTTTTCCTTGCTGGGTCGGGCGTCTTGTCCTTGAACTTGCAGATATCCGCGATCACGCAGTCCCAGCATTTCGGCTTGCGCGCCACGCAGGTGTAACGGCCATGCAGGATCAGCCAGTGATGCGCGCCTTTCTTGAACTCCGGCGGGGTGACGCGTTCGAGCTGTTCCTCAACCTCGTCAGGCGTCTTGCCGGGGGCGAGACCTGTCCGGTTCGAGACCCGGAAGATGTGAGTGTCGACGGCAATTGTCTCATGCCCGAACGCTTCGTTCAGGACGACATTGGCCGTCTTGCGTCCGACACCCGGCAGGCGGGTCAGCTCGTCCCGCGTCTCGGGCACCTTGCCGCCAAATTCATCGACAAGGAGCTGGCTCAGCGCGATGACATTCTTCGCCTTGTTGCGCCAGAGTCCGATCGTCTTGATATGGGTCGCGACCCCTTCCTCGCCGAGCTCGAGCATCTTCTGCGGCGTGTCAGCAATCTCGAACAGTTTCTTCGTCGCCTTGTTGACGCCCACATCGGTGGCCTGCGCAGACAGCGCGACAGCGACGACCAGCGTATAGGGGTTGTGGTAGTCGAGTTCAGTCTTGGGCGCGGGGCGGTCCTCAGCCAGCGCCGCATAGAGCTGGGCGGTCTTTTCCGGGCCAAGCGTCGGCGATCGGCGCTTTTTCTTTCGGGGGGTTGGTGTCTTTGCCATGGCCAAGCGGTGTAAATGCCGCACAAACCTAATCAAGGCTTCACTTGCCGATTGGCGCGCCGTGACTAATTTCGGACGTATGGAACAGGTTGGCTCGACAATTTACTTCGATGCAACGCTGAAGCCCAATGTGGCGCTCAGCCCAAGGGCCTTCATGATCATCATGGGCCTTGTCGGGGCGATGAGTTTTCTCGGCGGCATGCTGTTCCTGTCCATGGGCGCCTTTCCCGTCATCGGATGGTTCGGCCTTGATGCCCTCGCGATCTGGTTCGCCTTCCGGAAGAATTTTCAGAATCTCAAGGAAGAAACCTCGGTGCGGATCACGGCTGAAGACATCACGCTGGAGCACAGCCGGCCCGGGCATGAGCTGAAAAGGGTGAGCCTGCCAACGGCCTTCACGCGGCTGTCGCTCGTCTACCCTGACCGGCGTCCCAGCGAAATACGTCTCGCACACGGCCAACTGGCCTATGTGATCGGCCGTTTCCTGACACCAAGGGAGCGAAAATCACTGCATCAGGCGATGCAGCTTGCCATCACAAAAGCGCGAGCTGAACGATATTGAGAAAAAAATGACGCATGCGTCATAGTTTTCAAACTCGCTTCGTGCTAGTATTGGTCTTGGAACGATAATCACCGGAAAACCGGGATACCAGGAGGCAATCATGGCAGACACTATCCAAACCGTTGATCACAAGCTCAAGCGCCCTGAGTCCACGGCACGCGACAAGCTTATGGATTTCCATCTCGACTTTGGCGCGAAGATTCCTTCGCCAGAAGACGTCGACATGGCCACATTCGATATTCTCGACCCGGAACTCTGGCGCCGCGATGCACACTGGAAATTCTTCGAGTGGCTGCGCGACAATGATCCGCTCCACTACACACCCGACAGCTTCTCGGGCCCTTACTGGTCAGTGACGCGGTACGAAGACGTCCAGAAGATCGACATCGATCACAAGCGCTTTTCCTCGTCCTGGGAATATGGCGGCATCACGCTCGGCGAACCGTTTGAAGATTTTGAATTGCCAATGTTCATCGCGATGGACGAGCCGCGCCACTCCGAACAGCGCAAGACGGTCCAACCGGCCGTCGCGCCGAACATGCTCAAGGATTTCGAGCCGCTTATCCGTTCACGCACACAGGGTCTTCTCGATAGCCTGCCTGTCGGCGAGCCGTTTGACTGGGTCGATAATGTCTCGATCGAGCTCACCACGATGATGCTCGCCACCCTGTTCGACTTCCCCTTCGAGCAACGCCGCAAGCTGACCCGCTGGTCGGACATTGCCGTGAACCCGTACAATCCGGATATTGTTCCGGGCGGTGTCGACCAGTGGAAACAGGAACTCATGGAGTGCCTGACGACCTTTATGGGTCTTTATCAGGAGCGCCAGGCTAAACCCCTGCAGAACGACCTGATCAGCCTGCTCGCCCACGGCGAGAAGACCAAGAACATGACGCCGATGGAATTGCTCGGCAATGTCATCCTGCTCATCGTCGGCGGTAATGACACGACCCGTAACTCCATGTCCGCATCGGTCTACACGCTGAACAAATGGCCAGAACAATATGAAAAGCTGAAGAGCGATCTTTCGATCATTCCGAACATGGTGTCGGAAGTGATTCGCTGGCAGACGCCGCTCGCGTATATGCGCCGCACCGCGCTCGAAGATGTCGAGATGCACGGCAAGACCATCAAGAAAGGCGACCAGATCGCCATGTGGTACGTCTCCGGCAACCGCGATGAGCGGTTCTGGGATGAAGACCCCTACAAGCTGATCATCGACCGCAAACAGGCGCGCAACCACCTGTCCTTCGGCTTCGGGATTCACCGCTGCGTCGGCAACCGCCTTGCCGAGCTGCAACTACGCATTCTCTGGGAAGAGCTGATGGAGCGTTTTGAGCATATCGAAGTGCTGGACGAGCCAAGCCGTACGCCGCACAGCTTCGTGAAGGGCTACACTTGGATGCCCGTGATCTGCCATCCGAAGAAATAAGGCTGGAAAGCCTCACAAACACCAAGCCCCGCAGTCTCCTGCGGGGCTTTTTTGTGCCTAGTCGTCATCCACATCGATGAGACCACTGAGACGGGAGCGCCCGCCATCCATGGTCAGCATTTCACCAGTAATGATAGCGCTCGACGGCAATGACAGGAAAAGCGCCGCATCGGCGATTTCGTCGGCAAGGCTTGCCCGGCCGAGCGGTGTACGTTGCTTCAGCCATTTGACTTCGGTGCTTTCAGCGCGAGGGCGCAGGGCACAGATGGCGTTGCTGCGTATTTTCTTGGGTGCCAGTTCAACAGCGGCCGCGCGCATGACGCCGAGAATGGAATGCTGCACGACGGCATCGGCAAAGTCGCCTTCATTGATCTGCTGCGCGGAAAGCGACAGCACAAACGTTACGCTGCCAAATTGCGAGCGCCTCGTCATTGTGTCGCCCTGCTCCTCAACGCGGCGGGCGACGTGCTTTTCGAATAATTGGAGCGTCAGGATCGCCCCGCGCACGGAGCGAAGGTGCAGCCGCTCGAACTCCTGAACATCCAGCTCGGTCAGCGTCACATTTGGCGGAATGGGGGGAACCGAGACGATGTGGTCGACATGGCCATAAGCCTCGATCGCGGCCGCCAGACAGTTCTTCAGACCAATCCGTGTGTGGAGTTCTTCCTGCTGGACGACCGCTTTGTCGCGGAGACTGTCCGCGACCCGCTCCACCCGTTTGGGTTGCGGGTCGCAGGCGATGACGGCGTGGCCCTGATCAGCGAAGCGGCGCGCAACCGCTTCGCCGGTGAGCTGGCCCAGCCCTAAAATGAGAGTGACGGGTTTTTCCATGTCGGCTCCTGATCCGCATGCCGCTGCATCCGGTCAGGATTAACCGGGATTCGCGACTAGTTTGGCCGCAGCTGAACCAGTTCCTCTTTAATCTTCAGTTTCTTTCGCTTCAGTTCGTGCAGTCGGACCTCGTCTGCAGCAGGGCGTTTCTGTTCGTCACTAATCTCCTCATCCAGTCTACGATGGCGGCTAGCGAGTTCCTCGATACGTCCTTGAAGTGACATAGGCTTCTCCTTCTTTGCTGCTTGGAAACTGTGACATTATGGGCACAGTTAAGCACAAGCGGAGGCCTTGGTCACGACCCGGCGATATAAAAAATCTTCAATGATAGCGAGTCCTAGTGCCGGTTCGTTTTGCGGGCAGACTTTACCCGGAACATGGCCTCATCGGCCTCCGCGATGAAGGCTTCGGCGGACGGCTGGCCCGACCAGGACATCACGCCGCAGGACGCACCGAGATAGAGATCACCGCCAACCCTCAGCCGGTCGATGCGTGCCGTCAGACGGTCTGCCTTCAGCTGGCTGTCGGCAAGTTCCGCATGGGTCAGGATCACGCCAAATTCATCGCCGCCGAGACGACCAACAATGTCCGTCTGGCGCACCTGGGAGAGAATGATGTCGCAAACCCGCAATAGCGTCTTGTCGCCCGCCTTATGACCAAACGTGTCGTTCACGGCCTTGAAGCGGTCGAGATCGAGATAAACGAGGCACAGCGGCAAGCTGTGGCGCTGCGCAAGCGCGATTTCGCGGGTGAGCTCCCGCTCGAAGGCGCGGCGATTGAAGACCGGACAGAGGGCGTCATGGTCGGCAAGACGCTCGGCCTCGCTCAGCGCCTTCTTGAGCGCCGATTCGCGATCCCGAAGGTCCAGGACTTCCTCGGCCAGCGCCCGAAAGGCTGCACGGGTGCGAAGATCGTGATCGGAAAGGTCGATCCCGACCGCACGCAAGAGCTGGCCGGCTTCGTCAGAGGCACTGCCGACAACCCGATTTTGCCCACCATTCTTGGCGATTCGATCCATTCAGACTCTATACGTTAAAGGCCAGGAGACATCTACACACAGCGCGGCTTGACGGGGCAAGGCCCAAGTCTATTTTGTGCCGCTTCCTGAAAGGGGGCGAGATGAGCGCACCACAACCCGTCGTCGGAGTCATCATGGGCAGCCAGTCCGACTGGCCAGTGATGAAGCTTGCCTGCGAAATGCTCGATAAGATGGGCGTGGCCTATGAAGCGCGCATTGTCTCGGCCCACCGCACGCCCGATCGCCTCACAGACTATGCAAAGACGGCGAAGTCCCGCGGCCTCAAGGTCATTATTGCAGGCGCCGGCGGCGCGGCCCACCTGCCCGGCATGACCGCAGCGATGACGCCTCTGCCTGTATTGGGCGTTCCGGTTCAGTCTCGCGCCCTTAACGGCCAGGACAGCCTTCTCTCCATCGTGCAGATGCCGAAAGGTGTTCCAGTCGGAACACTGGCCATCGGCGAAGCAGGTGCGGCGAATGCCGGGATCATGGCCGCGTCTATCATTGCGCTCAATGATCAGGCCGTCGCCGACAAGCTAGACGCGTTCCGTGAGGCCCAGACCGCCAGCGTCGGCGAGGCTCCTGAAGGATGAAACCCCTCCCGCCAGGGTCTGTGATTGGCATTCTCGGGGGCGGCCAGCTTGGCCGTATGCTGGGCAGTGCGGCGGCCAGACTTGGCTTTGACGTGCACATCCTGGCGCCGGAGGACAGCCCACCAGCGGCCCGCATCGCCGCCGTCTACTGGCAGGCCGCCTATGATGACGAAAGCGCGCTGCGTGAGTTCGCCGATGCCTGCGATGTGATCACTTACGAGTTCGAGAACATACCGGTCAGTTCGGTCGAGTATCTTGTGTCGATTGGTTCAGTGGTCCGCCCGGGCGCAGCTTCGCTGGAAAAGTCGCAGGACCGGCTTGCCGAAAAGCAGTTCCTGAACGCGATCGGCATCGAAACAGGCGCATACGAACCGGTATCGTCACCCGACGACCTCGCCACAGCGCTGAACACGCTCGGCGGCGCCGGCATCCTGAAGACCCGCCGCGACGGCTATGACGGCAAGGGTCAGGTTCGCCTGAAAACGGGGGATGATCTTGCCGCCGCCTTTGCCGATATCGGCAAAGTGCCCGCCATACTGGAAGCCTATGTCCCCTTTGAGCGCGAAATCTCCGTCGTGATTGCGCGCGCGTCTGACGGCACAGTGACAGCATTCGACCCAAGCATGAATGATCATGCGGGCGGGGTTCTGCGCACGTCCATCGCGCCCTGTGGGCTGTCTGAGCCGGTCATTGCCAAAGCGCGCTCCATGGCTGAGACACTGGCCCGCGAGACGGGCCATGTCGGCGTTTTGGCGCTCGAACTCTTTGTCCTTGAGGACGGCACGCTGCTCGCCAATGAGTTCGCCCCACGCGTCCACAACTCCGGCCACTGGACGCCAGAAGGTTGTCTGACAGGCCAGTTCGAACAGCATATCCGGGCCGTTGCCGGCTGGCCCCTTGGGCCCGTGACCCGCGTCTTCGATGTCGAAATGCAGAATCTACTCGGCGAAGAGGCCCTCGCCCCCGCTGACAGCTACGGCGCTGACGCCGTCATCACGCTCTATGGCAAGCGCGACGCCAAGCCAGGCCGCAAGATGGGCCATGTGGTGCGGCGGACATCCATTCGTGCGCTATCCTGATCAGCCCTTATTCCTAGCCCGACACTGCCAGACTGAGTGGAACAGCGCGGGCCGATATCAGGGCACAAAGAATTCTGCTCTAACCGAGCGCGGCCGGCTGCAGGAGCAGGAATTGACTAGTACGAATACTTTACGTCGAACCTCAGAACCCGGTCGATGTTGTTGCTCATGAGAGGCGGGTTGGACTCGTAGCGCAGATCATAGGACACGCCGGCGCTGACGCGCTTCGAGACGGCTGTATTCATCCTGATCGTCGGATTAAAGGTGGAGGTCGGGCCGGATATGTTTGCCTTCGCATCAATCTCCAGCGTAAGATCGTCCCGGATCAGCCAGTCGAGTTCAGTCGCACCATATAGACCCACTGCGCCGATATTATAGTCGCTACCGGCTATTTCGAGATACCGGTAGCCAGGGCCAAGCTCGCTTCGAAGCGTTACCGTTTCAGTCTGTTTCAGGTAGGCGCCAGCGCCGATGCCCACGAAAGCGTCCGTCTCGAAACCCGCAAAATCATCATGGGCAACGGAGCCACGAACATAGCCGAAATAGTCGTCGGTCCAGAGTGTATCGAGCTGGTAGGACGCGCCCCAATTGTTCTGGCTGTCCACGCCATTCGCTTCTGCCATATTGGCGAAAGCTTCGAGCCGGTGGATCTGCGCTTTGCGCATTAGATTGACCTTGCTGTGCAGGCCGAGGAACAGTGTGTCGGTGTTTCCTTGTGTCTCGGCCGCATTCAAGGTCAGCTCTGCGTTGAAGTCCTCCCAATAGCCGGGCTGTTCGATCTCGACCGGCTGCGGCGCTGGTATAACGAGCGGCGCGATCAGCAAGGGCTCCACTGGCATTTGAAGGTCGGCCACGCGTGCATCGATCTCAGCAGCAAATTCCGGATAGGCTGATTTAGCCGCGGCAACGACCGATGCGAGCGCGTCATCATCATTCAAGCTCACGGCTGCCGACAACATCCGAACAACCGGACTCGGCAGGGTTTCCGGCATTGAGGCGACTAGTTCGGGCGATCCGCCTACAGCGACTGCAGGCGCAAGTACTAATTCCAACATTCTTGCTGTCTGGCGCCGGGAGGGTTACCGAAAAGTTGATAAAGGGAATTGCGACTGCACGAAACAGCGCCGGCATGACTCAAGAGCCGCGCCCCCTCAACCGGTCCAGAAGCTCCAGCCCCGGCTTGGCGAATTTCGAGCCCCACTGACCAAGCTTCATCGCGCCCTTGAGGCGGCTCTCGATGAAGGCGTCGAGTTCTTCTTCCTCATAGTCATCATCGAGCCAGTAAAGGACGATGGTCGGCAGAGTGGCCGACAGGAGCGCACGCTTGGTCTCGCGATTATAATCCTCCGCCGTGTCGCCCGCTGCGAGCCAGATCGCATCAGCGGTCTTCCAGGTCCGCTTGGCCGCGGCTGGCGCGTTCCAGGGGGCGAATCCGCGGGCCGACGCTTTCTTCACCGCTTCGCGGTGCGGCTCCAGCGCGGAGAGCCATGCCTTGATGCCGGCGGCAACTTTCTCATGTGTGCGCATGTCTGACAGGTCCTGCGCTTCAAGCCCGGCCAGCATGTCTTCTTCGGCACGGTCAAAAAAGCGCTCAAGCAGGTCTTTGATCCCGTTTGGGGCGGCCAGTGCTTTTTCTTCGGAACTTATGGCGGCCTCGCGCGCTGATACAGTAGCGGCCCTATCCGTCCAGCCCTCATCATCAATGAGCGGCAAGAGATGGTCGAGCCATTTATCCTGTAGTCTGATAGACGGTCTTGTTGCTGTCATTACTGGCTCCGGGAGTAGGCAAGCCTGAATTTTGGTGTTATAGGCGCGCCTTCACTTTGAAAACCACGCCAGACTATTGCTCGGGCTACCATCCGAGCGAACTAATGGAGATTGAACCATCGTACAGATCGTCGTCCGCGACAACAATGTCGAACAAGCCCTTCGCGCGCTGAAAAAGAAGATGCAGCGTGAGGGTCTCTTCCGGGAAATGAAATCCCGCACGCACTTCGAAAAGCCATCTGAAAAGAAGGCTCGCCAGAAGGCAGAAGCTGTGCGCCGCGCTCGCAAACTTGCTCGTAAGCGCGCCCAGCGCGAGGGCCTGGCATAAGCCATAGGTCCGCCTGATCTGGCGTGAAATTGAGCCCCTTCGGTGAAAACCGGAGGGGTTTTTTTCATTGTGGACATAAAAGACCGCGACGCCGTCCTGGGACAGACTATTCAAAGTGTGGCGGTCGATCGTGCAATGAACCGTTTTCGTCGCAAAGCTTCAAGAGGACTTTGATGGATATCAGAGCAGAATCGGCTGGAGACCGCGATGCGATCTACCACCTCACCGAAATCGCTTTCGCTCCCATGCCATTCAGTGCCGGTAATGAAGCCGACTGTATCAACAGGCTGCGCGCAGACGGTGATCTGACGCTCTCACTTGTTGCTGTGGAGGCTGGCGAACTTGTCGGACACATTGCGTTTTCGCCCGTCAAGCTCAATGGACTGGCTGACAACTGGTATGGCTTGGGCCCCGTGTCCGCTTTGCCGGGCAGGCAACGAACCGGCATCGGCAGCGCATTGATCGAGCATGGCCTCGACCAGATACGAGCTCTTGGCGCTCATGGCTGCATCCTGATCGGCGACCCTGCCTACTATTCGAGATTTGGCTTCAGGGCAGACGGCCGGGTGACGTACCGCGACCTGCCTTCAGAGCTTGTTCAATGGCTCGCCTTCGGAAGTCAGACGCCTTCGGGCGTACTGACGTTCTCTCCAGGTCTCGAATAAGAGAAATAAAGCGCCGACTTAGCTCTCGGACTTCGCCTTCTTCCCGGGGATCATCTTGGCGAACCATTTGCCGACGTCGCCGACCCCGGCCCCGTGGACAGCGCCCGCGCGGTAAACGCGAGAGGCCAGCCAGAGGACGGTGAAGCTCGCCACCACCATGAGCAGCAGCAGGCCAGCGACTTCCCACATTGGCGGGGATGTCGGAATGCGCAGGATGAGCAGGAAGGGCGTGAAGACCGGGACCCAGCTCATCACTGACAGGATCGGCGATTCAGGATCGGAGAGCGCGACAATGATCATGAACATCGGCACCATCAGCATGACGATGAGCGGCGTCATCAGCGTCTGGGCTTCCTGGATTGTGTCACAGAGCGAGCCAAGCGCCAGGAACACCGCGCCATACATGAGATAGCCGAGCACAAAGCTGAGGATGGCTGGGAGCAAGAGGCCGGGTTTCAGGACGGCGCCAGCAACAGAGAACATGCTCTCCCGCATATCCGCCGGCATGCTGCCCGACAGGACCGTACCCATCACCGTGCCACCGATTGCCCAGACCATCATCAGCGTCAGCGCAACAGCAAGCACCGCAAGCAGTTTGCCGGCCAGCATGTGGGGCAGTTTCACGGACGTCAGAAGCGAATCGAAGATCTTGTTGGAGCGCTCCTCAATCGTGCCCATCAACAGGTAGTTCACGACCGAGAAGATCAGGAACCAGAGCAGGAAGGCCATGAAGACCGACGCGATAAAGGGGGCGCGATCCGCCATCGTAACGGCCGATCCCGTGTCTGAAGACGCCGGACGCGCGCGGCGTTCGGTGATTTCGCGGCGCTGATTCTCGGCCTCGTTCAAAATGCGTGGGCTGACGCCGGCCGCTTCAAAGACCTTTCTCTCGGTGAGCTTGCGCTCTGCAGCACGGACCTGATTGAGCAGGGCGCGCGAGGTAACATTCTCGCTCCAATATTCGATCTCGCCATCATTGTCCGGCACGAAAATCGCCGCAAAGAGAGGCTGCTCGCCGTCATTCGTCTGAATCAGGCGCTCGCCCATCAGATATGGCCTGATGGAGTCTTCATCCATGGCGGGCGGGTCCACCCTGATAAAATCGGCTTGCGGCAGGGTGATTTGTGCATCCCCGGCCTCGGCCAGCGCAGCTTCAACGGTCTTTCCCGCTTCAATGGCCGCATCAAAGGTCTGGACCTTGTCATTCGGCTCGCCATTCATGACGCCAACCGGGTCCAGCGTCATCCGCGCCATCGATATTCGGTCTTCCTGGAGCTCAGCGCGCAGGGCATCGGCAAAGTCGGTTCCCTGTTCGATGACGGTGTAATAGCGCGTCGGCTGTGAGTTGGCGGCCCAGGTCGGGGCCATCATGCCAACGCCCATCAGGATCGGTGTCAGCAGCAGGCCGAGCCAGAAGCCCCAAGCCTGTACATAGCCAAGATAGTCGCGGCGGGCGACGAGATAGATTGAACGCATCAGGCGGCCTCCGTCGCTTTGCTGGTGGCAAGGGTCTTTGCAAGATCCTGTGCTTCGGCCTCAGAGACGAGCGAAACGAACACGTCGCGAAGCCGCGCATCTTCCGGCCGGAAACTGGTAATCGGCGCGCCAGCATCAATGGCGGCGCGAAGGGCGTCCTGAGCATCCTTGCCTACAGGCAGCGACACGCGCCAATAATCACCGACCTGCTCATTGTCGGCAAACCCCTTCGGCGCAATGGCGGCATTCAGGTCATAGCCTTCATCGACCCCGATCAGCGCCGCGCGTCCAAGCGCGCCGAATGCCTCGTCCAGCGTGCCATCGAAGACCTTGCGGCCGCGCGCCATCATCACAATCGAGTCGCAAAGGCGTTCTGCGTGTTCCATGACATGCGTCGAAAACAGAATGGTGGCGCCGCGCTTGTGCTCCTCGATGATCATGTCCTCAAGGCCCTGCTGGTTCACAGGGTCGAGCCCCGAAAACGGCTCGTCCAGGATCAGGAAGTCCGGCCTGTGGGCGAGCGCTGAGAGGATCTGGACCTTCTGGGCCATGCCTTTCGACAGCTTCGAAATCCGCGAGCGGCCAAAATTCTCAAGCCCCATCACTTCCAGCAGCTCATCAGCGCGCTTGCGGCTTTCAGACGCCGTCATCCCTTTCAGGCGTGCAAAATAGGAAATGATCGCGCGCGGGCTCATCTTTTTGTAGAGGCCGCGCTCTTCGGGTAGGAAACCGACCTGTTTCAAGGTTTCGATATTCGGCGGACCGCCAAACAGGCTGACCTCGCCCTCATCCGGGCTCAGCACGCCGAGCGCCATGCGAAGGCTTGTCGATTTGCCGGCGCCATTCGGCCCAAGAAAGCCGACAATTGAGCCCTGTGGCACCGTCAGGCTCAGATTGCGCACGGCCGTAAAAAAGCCGAAGCGCTTGGTAACGGACGTCATTTCAAGTGGATGCACGCTCATCACCCCTCCATTTTCCGGAGTCTTTTCCGACTCTCGATAATCCACACCCAGTGTTTGATGGCTAGCCCTTGCAAAGTCATTAAAGCAGGCGCAGGCTAACTGTCATGACGCGGCAGTCCGGACCTCGCCCCTCGGCTATGACCTTCATTCGCACGGCGCGCCCTTCAGGGGACGATGGCGGCGATCGCACGACCATGCCTGTCGAAGGCGAAGCGACGCTCAAGCGGATTGATGCCGCTCTCAGACGCCTGGACACGGGCCGCTTTGGTCACTGCCTGTACTGCGGAGACCAGATCAACATGTCCCGCCTGACGCATGATCCGGCGACCGAAAGCTGCACCACCTGCGACGAGGACTGATCCCGGTTCAGCTCACGGCGACGTTGATAGTCGCATCAGGACGATCCCGCCGATGATCAGCGCGACAGCGGAAAGCCGCATGGCATTTGCGCTCTCCCCGAGAAACATGACGCCGACCAGGAACGCACCGACAGCGCCAATCCCGGTCCAGACCGCATAAGCGGTGCCGAGCGGCAGAATTCGCATTGACCAGGCCAGCAGGCTGAAGCTGGCAACCATGGC
The DNA here is from genome assembly GCF_038900055.1 of Henriciella sp. AS95. Lineage (NCBI taxonomy): Bacteria > Pseudomonadati > Pseudomonadota > Alphaproteobacteria > Hyphomonadales > Hyphomonadaceae > Henriciella > Henriciella sp. AS95. The sequence goes on along the minus strand of NZ_JBBMQM010000001.1, from coordinate 610,010 downwards.
GATGATCGCGATGACGGATGGGATCAGGCGTGTGAATCCCACCGACTGCTTCATGGCAAAGGCCCAGACCACTTCCAGAAGGCCCGCGACAAAAAGTACAATCCAGGCCATTCCAAGGCTCCTTCTGACAAGCGCCGGGCCGTCCCGGACTTTCTTCCCAGATGGGCGAGGTCGTGGCCCCTGCGAGTCAGATTGTGACCGGCCGGCCTAGTTCAGGCCTTCACGGCCGATCGCGTAGAACCTCTCGCGGCGCTGGCGCTTGAGTTCGGCTTCCGACAGGCCATCAAGCTCAGAGAGGGCTTTTTCAATCGATTTTCCCGCCTGACTGACCGCACGCTGTGGGTCTCGATGGGCACCGCCCAACGGCTCCTTCACGACGGCATCGATGATTTTCAGCTTGAGCAGGTCTTCAGACGTGATCTTCATCGCTTCAGCCGCATCGCGGGCCTTTGCGGCGTCTCGGTAAAGGATCGACGCACAGCCTTCCGGCGAAATGACGGAATAGATGGAGTGCTCCATCATCAGCACCTTGTTGGCCGCCGCGATGGCGATCGCGCCGCCGGAACCGCCCTCGCCGATGATCAGCGAGACCATCGGGACCGAAAGGGTCAGACAGCGCTCGGTCGACCGGGCAATCGCCTCGGCCTGGCCGCGCTCTTCGCCGGCTTTACCGGGGAAGGCCCCGGCAGTGTCGACAAATGAAAGTACGGGCAGATTGAATTTATCGGCCAGATCCATCAGGCGCACAGCCTTGCGGTAGCCTTCCGGGTGCGCCATGCCGAAATTGTGCCGCAGGCGACTTTCGGTCGTCCGGCCTTTTTCGTGCCCCATGACGACAACGCTGCGGCCGCGGAACGTGGCGAGGCCACCAATCACGGCTTCGTCATTGCCGAAGACGCGATCACCGGCCAGTTCCTGGAAATCATCCAGCAGGTATTCGACATAGTCAGAAAAATGCGGGCGCTCAGGGTGGCGCGCCACCTGCGTCTTCCGCCAGGGCGTCAGCGAGGAATAAGTATCCTTCAACTGCTTGGCCGCCTTATCCTTGAGCTTCTTCAGCTCATCGGAAATGGACGGGCCTTCGCCCGCCTTGGACAGCGATTCCAGCTCGGCAATTTTTGTCTCAAGCTCGGCAATCGGCTTTTCGAAATCGAGATACGTCGTAGGCATGGCGGGCAAACTAGCTTGCGTTGACTGAGAATCCTAGACCTTTTGACCGGTCATCTGTCGTTCGAACAGCTGGACCTCATTTCCGCGATATTCCGTCATCATTACAAAGCGGAAGCCACACTTTTCGGCGACACGCCGGGATGCGACATGCTCGGTATCAATGATGCAGACGATCCTTGCGGCCTGGAGCGCCTCGTCCGACCAGTCGAGAACCGCCTGCAGGGCTTCAGTCGCATAGCCTTTTCCATGGGCGTGCGTGGCATAGGCCCACCCGGCTTCAGGAAACTCAGATATGTCAGGCTTCAGGCCGCGCATGAAGTTTGCGAGGCCGACCTCTCCCAGGAATTTGCCGGTGCTCTTTTCGCAGACGACCCAGTTTCCATATCCCGCGACATCCCACATGCCGCGCATCCGGCAGAGGGTGAACCAGGCATCCTGACGGTCCCGTGTCTGGCCACCAATATGTTTGACGACGGCAGGGTCGCCCCACATTGCCGCGCTGGCTTCAAAATCGCTCGCCTCTGCCCCGCGAAGCAGAAGGCGGTCGGTTTTCAGGATCGGGACGTCGCGTCCTCCGCTCACACCTGACTGGCCTTCATTTTTTCGAGCATCGCCTTCATCGCCGCGTGAACGGCCTGCATACCCTTGAGCGGGCGCACCATGACTTTGAAATCTGTGATTTTGCCAGCATCATTCCACTCGATCATGTCGATACCGTTGACGAGAACCCCGTCCATTTCGCACTCGAACTCGAGCACCGCCTTGTCGCCGCAATCAAAGACCCGGACATAGCGGAACGTATCGTTCGCAAGCGTCTGGCCGGCTGCGCCGAGATACATCATCGTTATGGCCTTGCCCTCTTGAGGCGTATGGACCACGGGGCTGCGGAAGATCACATCATCGTGAAGCATATCGGCGAGGTCAGCCGGATCATGACTTCCAAAGAGATAGTCCATCCAGCGTTGCAGGTTTTTTGAATGTCCTGTCCTGGCGATCATTTTGTCCTCCCGGGCTTGCGCGTTGCTCACCTGTAGCCCGCAAATCGCGCCGCGCGAAGACCTTACGCTGGAACCTCCTGCCGGTTTATGGTTTGGTTCAATGGGCCTGGGGTGGGCTTCATTACTTGCAAGGAGGGCCAACAATGAGTGTTGCCCGCGTCACAGAAATCACTGCCAAAGGAAATTCGATCCAGGATGCGATCGAGGAAGGCGTCAAGCGCGCCTCGAAAACGCTGAAGAACGTCGAGCATGTCTGGGTGTCTGACATCAAGGGCCGCGTCTCGGACGGCAAGATCGACGATTTTTATGTCACCATGAAAGTGACCTTCGTCCTCGACGATTAGGGTTGTAACCGGACGGCGCCAAGGCGCGTCGTCCGGGACCTTGAATGGCGCCGCCAGCCTTATCCGCCAAGGCAGTATTGCAGCGGATAAACCACGTTCAGCCGTCGAACATTGCGTCCGTCCACGACTTTCGGCCCGAAGCGCACGCTCGAAACGGCATTGAAAGCGGACGCATTGAACTCCGGTGAGGAGCAGGCCGTCAGAATCTCTTCCGGGGCGCCGGACTTGTTCACATCAAACATCACCTCACAAACGCCCTCACGTCCCGTCATTGCCGCATTGGACGGATAAGTCGGGACAGGTGGCGAGATTGGCTTTGCATTGCGGTCCACAACTTCAGTTGTGACCGGCCCGCCAAGCAGCTCGTCATTCGACGCGCTCTTGGTTGCCACTTCTGCCAACCGCATCTGCCAGCCATCGGGAAAGACAATGCTGGCCAGATCAGCCCCAGCATGACCGCATTCGGCAATCATCAGGTCGGTGGCCGGCGAAGAGGCGGTTGCACCGGTCCCGGCAGGGTTAGGCACATAGACGGGACTAACCGGGTCAACAGCGCAAGCGGCGACGAGGCCAAGCCCCGCTGCCATCGCTGTGATTGTTGAAATTCGCATAAGGGAAACGTCCTTCTGTCGTTAACGCCTCATCCTATCAGGCCGAATAAGCCGCCGCCAGATCAGGATCTTTCGCCGCAACGAGGTCAGCCAGATCAGAGATCACTTTGGCCTGTTTCCAGGTGGCATCGTCCTGCATCTTGCCATCCAGCATCGCCACACCAGAGCCATCCGGCATCGCTTCCAGAATGCGGCGGGCAAACTTCACCTCGTCAGCATCCGGGCTGAACACTTTCTTGGCGATGGCAATCTGGTTCGGGTGGAGTGACCATGTGCCCGAGCAGCCGAGCAAATAGGCATTGCGGAATTGCTGCTCACAGGCATCGAGATCGGAAATGTCCCCAAAAGGGCCGTAGAAGGCATTGATCCCAGCCATGCGGCAGGCATCGACCATGCGGGCAATCGTATAGTGCCAAGGGTCCTGCTGGGCATTGGCGCGCGGGCTTCCGTCTTCATTCGGATCGTCGATGACGCGGTAGAATGGGTGACCACCGCCGACGCGGGTCGTCTTCATCTTGCGGTCAGCGGCAAGGTCTGCCGGGCCGAGCGAGATGCCCTGCATGCGCGGGGAAGCGAGCGCAATATCCTCGACCAGCGCCATGCCCTGCGCCGTCTCAAGGATCGCGTGGAAAAGGATCGGGCGCTTCAGCCCGGCCTTCGCTTCGAGTTGGGCGACATACTGATCGGCGAAATGAATATCCCACGGGCCCTCGACCTTGGGCAGCATGATCACATCCAGCTGGTGACCGGCTTTCAGGACGAGTTCGGAAACGTCTTCCTGGAACCACGGCGAATTCAGCGGATTGACCCGGCTCCAGAAGCCCGTGCCCTTGGCCTGCCAATCGACCATGTTCGCCATCTCGATGGCGCCGGCGCGAGCGGCATCCTTGGCATCAGACGGGATCGCATCTTCCAGATTGGCGAGCACAACGTCAGCCTGATCGGCCATTTGCGGCACCTTGGCGCGCACCTTGTCCAGATGAGGCGGCACGAAATGGATCATCCGCTCCAGACGAACGGGCAGATCCCGCATCGGGTCGGGCGCGCCAATCGCGAGCGGTTTGAAGAAATTCCGTGGTGTTTTCTGACTCATAAGGTCCTCCGTTGCAGCGCAACATAGCCGCAGCGGGAGGCCCGTCAATCAACCGATGGGGCCGAGGCGGCGAGACCTAGTCTTCGGTGTCGCGAGCAGGCGAAAGCGCCATGCTCTTCTCGCTCTTGAAAGCGCGAAGGAAGAACAGGAAGGAGACATACACAGTTGCCGCAGCTGTAATCGCTTCAACACTCCAGAAGGCGATGCCATGCACGTGAAGCGCGAAGAGAACGAGCGTCGCAAAGCCAAGCGCGAACGCGCCGGTGATCTCGAAAACAAAGAGGGAAGCGACGAAAGCGCGAATGAATGCCATGGGTCTAGTCTCGTTAAATCGGGCGCAGCCATCCTGCGCGTGGGTGGATATTATATCGACTGCGCGGAATCGCGAGGGGCGGACCGCAGTTTATTTCAGTTGCAGCGGATGAGTCGTCTCCAAAAGCTCTGCCAGTTCGTCCTGCAAGACATGCGTATAGATTTCGGTCGTTGATATATCGGCATGACCAAGCAAGGTCTGTACCGACCGCAAATCTGCCCCGCCTTGCAGCAGATGGGTCGCATAGGCGTGGCGCAGCGCGTGCGGGTGGACGCGCGCCGGGTCAAGACCAGCCTCAAGTGCCAGATCTTTCAGGAGTTGGCCCAGACGGCGGCGGGTCAGGTGCATGTCCTTGCCACGAGACGGAAACAGGTAGGCGCCGGCTCCGCCGCGCTTTAGCGTCTTCTTCGGCAGGCTATCTTCGCGCACTGACAACCAGTCCAGGATGGCGTCGAGCGCCGGACGCCCCAGCGGGCACAACCGGTCCTTACCGCCCTTTCCGCGCACGATAATGTCGGTTGTTTCCCAGCGCTCACCTTTGCGGCGCGGGAGGTTTCCAAGTTTCAGACTTACAAGCTCACTGACCCGCAGCCCCGCCCCATAGAGCAGTTCGACCAGGCATCTGAGGCGCACATCCTCGCCGCACGCGGCAATCAGGCGGTCCATCTCCTCGCGCGACAGCACGTCCGGGATATCGCGCCCCGCTTTCGGCCCTTCAACGCGCGAGGTCGGGTCGTCCTTGCGCGCGCCCTCTTCGAACAGGAAGCGAAAGAAACGGCGCAGGGATGAAAGCTTCCGGGCCTGGCTGCGCGGCGCGAGCCCCTGCCCCGCCAGCCAGCTCGAATATTTCGAGACCTTCGCCGCATCGGCATTGATCAGCTTGCCCTTCATGAAATCGGACGCATCGCGCAGGTCGCGGCCATAGGCGTCGAGCGTATTGGGCGAGGCCCCGCGCTCGGCGCTCATCATTTCAAGGAATGCATCAATGCGGGCAGCGTCAGACATTTGCCGAGTGTGGCGCCCTGATGCTTAACATCCCGCTTAAAATGAAGAGGGCGCGGCCATCGCTGCCCGCGCCCCGTCCCTTAATTCAAACCCCGGCTCTTACTCGGCAGGCGGATCCTCTCTCTTGTCGATCACAGGATGTCCGTGATCGGGGTCATCATTCATCTTGTGCATGGCAATCACAACGCTGGATAGCGCGAGGATCGCGATCAGGTTCGGGAAGGCCATGGACGCGTTCGCGATATCACCGAACAACCATAGCGCGTCCGTATTCGTGACCAGCGCGCCCAGGAAAATGACGATCACCCAGAAATACCGGAAGGGGTGAGTCGCCCACTCCCCGATCAGATAGGTCACCGCCTGCTCACCATAATACGACCAGCCGATAATGGTGGTGAAGGCAAAGAAGAACAGAGCAACCGGCACGATGAACTGGCCGCCCGGGAACGCCGCGCCATAAGCGCGTGTCGTGATGGCCGCAGAGTTCGCATCCGTCTCCCAGGCATGGTCGACATCAATCAGAATGTCCGGATTGGACGCCGCGGCGATCGCCGTCTCATCCATCTCAACGCCCGCCGCCTGACATTCCTGAAGCCAGGCTGTCGCCACGGCGCCGTTTTCCGCGATGAGCGCTTCACGGCCATCGGTGTAGGCACTTGGGAAAAGCGTATCGAGGTCTGTGCCTTCCGGCAGTTCCTGTCCGGCTTCAACACACTGATTAGCGGCCATGAGGGCGCCGGATTTTTTGAAGTCTCCCGTCACCGTCAGGATGACAAGCGCCGTCATCGTACAGATCACGATCGTGTCGATGAACACACCGATCATCGCGATCTCGCCCTGCTGGACCGGGTTCTTGGTGCGGGCCGCCGCGTGCGCGATCGGGGCTGAGCCCTGACCGGCTTCGTTGGAGAAGAGGCCCCGAGCGATGCCGTAGCGAACCGCCTGCATCACCCCATAGCCCGCAGCTCCGCCAGCCGCTTCTTTCAGACCGAAGGCCGACTCGATAATCTGCATGAAGGCTTCGGGGACTTTCGGCGCATTGATGATCAGAACGATCAGGGCCGCGAGCACGTAAAGCCCCGCCATGAACGGAACGACCTTGCCGGCAAAGCTACCGATGGACTTGATACCGCCGATAATGACGGCGAAGACCAGCCCTGCGAGGACCAAACCAATCGCCCAGGGCGGAATGCTCAGCCCAAAGGTCGACTGACTGGTTTCAGTGACCGATTCCATGATGGAGTTGGCCTGGATCATACCGCCCGTCGCCACAGCGGAGATCAGCGTGCCGATACAGAAGATGATGGCGAGCCAGAGCCATTTTTTTCCAAGCCCGTTCTTGATGTAATACATCGGGCCGCCATTGATGCGGCCATATTCGTCGGTCTCGCGATATTTGACGGCAAGCGAACTCTCGGCAAAGGCCAGCGCCATACCGAAGATCGCAACAACCCACATCCAGAAAACCGCGCCCGGCCCACCGAGCGTGATGGCCGTTGCCACCCCAGCGAGGTTCCCGGTACCGACCTGCCCTGAAAGCGCGGTCGAAAGCGCCTGCCACGGCGTGATCGCCCCGTCGTCGCTCTGGGCTTTGCGGCCCTGCCAGACTTCCACCAGCGCCGGCACAAACCGGCGGAGCGGACGGCCGGCCAGACGGATCATAAAGAAAAGGCCGGTGCCCAGGAGGACAACGGCCAATGGTCCGATATTGCCAGGGATGACAGTCGCGTCTCCCCAGGTTCCGCCCCAGATAAAACCTGCGACATTCTCAATGAGAGTTACGATATCCAAATCCAAGATTAGCCTCCCCGGCACACTGACACTCGGTAATGAGTGGGCGACACTAGACAGGTTTTCGCTTCTGTGAAGCGGAACGGGGCAGATTTTACATCTGCCCCGCCCGGTTGAGTAAGAATGTTGCGCAAATTAGCTAGGCGCTGAAGCCCTCGCCCACGCCGAAGTCGCGGCGGGCCGAAACAATCGTCACGACAACACCTGCCAAGACATCCAGCAGCGTCATGATCGTGATGATGAAGAAGACCGAGGTCGCAAAGTTCGGCAGCAGCAGGAACTCGACCAGGCAGACGATGAACAGGATCATCGAGATGGCGTGGTTGATGATGGTGGCCGTGCCGGTACTCGTCGACTTCAGGATTTCCATGAACAGCAGCGCGATGGAGAACAGGATCAGCATCTCGCCATTGGTGATGGCCCAGTTCACCCCCGAAATCATCGGAAAGGTCATCATCGGCTCGCTGAGCATCTTAACAATGGGTGCGATATTGTCAGTGACGACGCCGTCAACCGGCTCAGCCGTTCCACCAAAAGGCAGCGCGATCAGATTGTAGATCGCGACCGGAATGATCAGGAGCGGAAATATACCGAGTAGCACGCGCATGTTGGATCCCCTGCGTTGCGTTGACCGGCCGGAGGTGGCCTGTCGTTTTCTTCGATCCTCGAGCCGGGCTGCAGCCGCAGCCCCGAAGATTCCTCTAAGACTCATGCCTAACGTCCCCGTGCAGGCCTGTTAAGCATGAAATTCTAGCACACTATCTGTCGATATTGAGGCGTGTCTTTTCGGAACCAGCCTTTTTGCCGGTGATCAGACCTCGTCAGCCCCTTGTGGATTGCGGCGGCGGCGGATCAGCCAGGTCACACCGCGCAGGTCTGACAGGGCGGCCCAGAGGCGCCCAAAATTCGTATATTTTGAATTGCCCGTCCCGCGTTCACGGTGGTTCACATCCATGAATTCGGCCTCATAGCCCTCTGCCTTGATCAGGGCGGGCATATAGCGGTGCATATGGTCGAAATAGGGGAGGGAGAGATAGGCATCGCGCTTGATCACCTTGATCCCGCAACCACTATCGTCACAGTCATCCTTCAGCATGCGCCTGCGGATGGAGTTGGCGAACTTCGACCCGAACCGCTTCCAGGCCGTGTCCTTGCGGCTGGCGCGGCGGCCCATGACCATGGCGAGATCGTCTGGCGCGTCAGCGCGCGTGAGAGCGCGATAAAGGTCTGGCAGGTCAGCCGGGTCATTCTGTCCGTCACCGTCAAGCGTACCGACAACGCGGCCACGCGCGGCGCGCACACCGCTGCGGATGGCCCGACTCTGGCCGGCATTCTTGCGGTGACTGAGAACGCGAAGGGCCGGAAAATCCTTCTTCAGGCCCGCCAGCACCGCCCGCGTGTCATCGGTTGATGCATCATCGACGAAGAGCATCTCATAGGATCGCCCATCGAGCGCGGCGGCGATCTCTCGCACCAACGCTTCGACATTGCCGGACTCATTATGGACCGGCACGACAACGGAAAATTCTAGCGGTTCAGCCATCTGGCACGGACCTTTCCCAAATTCTGCTGAGCCTCTTTAAGCGCTTCGACCCTATTTCAAAACACAAGATGACCGCAAATGCTGCGTTGGCTCGTGCCATGTGGCCGAGAATGCACTAGAGACCGCTTCAAATGCCAACGCCTACCGACCTCCCCATCGAAAGCCTGCTCGGCGAGATCAGCGATAAACTGCGCGGTGAAAAACGCCTTGTTCTGGCCGCCCCGCCCGGCGCCGGCAAAACAACGCGTGTGCCGCTCGCCCTTGCCGGACTGACCGAAGGGTTCGCTCCAATGGACGGCCGGATCATCATGCTCGAGCCGCGCCGGCTGGCCGCCCGCATGGCCGCCGACCGAATGGCCGCAACGCTGGGCGAGCGGACCGGGGGGCGGATTGGCCTGTCGACGCGCATTGAACGGAAAGTCTCGAAAGAGACCGTGGTTGAAGTCATCACCGATGGCCTGTTCGTGCGCCGTCTCCTCGCCGATCCGTCGCTGGATGGCGTCGCCTGCGTGATCTTTGACGAGATCCATGAGCGCAGCCTCAATGTCGATCTCGGCCTCGCCCTTGCCATGGAAGCCCAGTCTGTCTTTCGCGAAGATCTGCGCATCCTTGCCATGTCCGCGACGCTGGATACGGACAAGGTTGCTGGCGTGATGAACGCCCCGGTCGTCGAGAGTGAGGGGCGGCAGTACCCGGTCGAGACAAAATATCTTGGCCGCACGCGGGACCGTATTGAAGACCAGATGGCGACGGCCATTGAGAAGGCAGCGCGCGCCGAAACCGGGTCGATCCTGGCTTTCCTGCCGGGCGCTGGCGAAATCCGGCGAACGGCGGAGCGATTGTCAAACCTGCCAGCCAATATCAGCGTTCACCCTCTCTTCGGCGCGCTATCGCCCAGAGAACAGGACGAAGCGGTAAAGCCCGCACCTGACGGTCAGCGCAAGATCGTCCTCGCCACCGACATCGCCGAAAGCGCACTGACGATTGATGGCGTGCATGTCGTCGTCGATTCCGGGCTGGCGCGCGTGCCGGAATTTGAACCCTCCAGCGGCACGTCCGTCCTCAGAACCATCCGCGCCGCTCGCGCCAATGTCGACCAGCGCCGCGGGCGAGCCGGGCGCCTGGGGCCAGGCGTCTGCTATCGGTTGTGGGACGAAGAAGAAACGCGTGGGCTAAATGCGGCGCCATCGCCTGAAATTCTGAACGCCGACCTGTCGGGCCTTCTCCTCAGTCTTGCTGAATGGGGCGAGAACGATCCTTCGCGCCTCACCTGGCTCGACGCACCGCCATCCGGGCGTATCAAGGCGGCGCGAGAAACGCTGATCGAGTTCGGCGCGCTGACGGAAGATGGTCAGCTCACCGAACACGGAAAGCGAATGGCTGCCCTGCCGCTAGCCCCGCGATATGCCAGCCTCGTGGCGAGCGCGACATCAGACGGTGAACGCGCCCTCGCCTCGCAGATCGCCGCGCTTGCCAGCGAACCGGGCATTGGCGGCAGCTCGATCAATCTGAAAGACAGGATCGAAGGCTTTGACCGGGACGGATCAGGCCGCGCGAAGGCGCTTCGGCGACAAGCTGATCGCTGGTCAAATGGCGCCAGAGCCTTCGGCGACCCCGCCCTGCTTCTTGCCAAGGCCTGGCCGGGTCAGGTGGCGCGGCGCAGGGATGGCTCAGCGACGAGCTATTTGCTCGCCAATGGCCGGGCGGGCGATCTTCCGGCGGACTCAGCCATCGCTCAGGCGCAATGGATTGTCGTCGCAGACATGGTGGGCGCGGCAGGCCGCTCACGGATCACGCTCGCCATCCCCATCCGCGAAGCCGACATTTTGGCGATGTACCCGCCCGAAACCGAGGAATGGGCGAGTTTCGACCCCGCCTCGCGCAGCTTCAAGGGCCGGCAGGTCAAGGCTGTCGGCAAGATTGTTCTATCCGAAACGCCCCTGCCCCAGCCCTCCGGGAATGCGGCCCGCGAGGCTTTTCTGGGTTTCGTGCGTGAGAACGGGCTGGACGCTGCCGGTCTGGGCAGGGCTGTCCGGCCCGTTCTGGCGCGCTTGAAGCTCCTGAACGATGCGTTCGGTGAGGACTGGCCTCTGATCGGGGAGAATGCCCTGGTGGAAACAGTGGATGAATGGCTCGCTCCAGTCCTTGGTTCGAAAGCCTTTCAGTTCCCGTCCGATGGCACGATAGCCAACGCCATCAAGCAATCACTGGGCTGGCCAAAGGCGCAGGAAATCGATGAACTTGCGCCGACCAGCATAGATCTACCCAGCGGACGCAAGGCCGACATCGATTATCTCAGCGAAAATGCGCCCCTCGTCGAAGCCAAGGCGCAGGAGCTTTACGGTCTCACGCGCCAGCCCGCCATCGCCGGTGGCCGCATGCCCGTGACCCTGCAACTGATATCACCCGCCGGTCGGCCGATCGCCGTTACACAAGACATTTCAGGCTTCTGGTCCGGCGGCTATCTCGACATGGCCAAGGATATGCGCGCGCAATACCCCAAACATGACTGGCCGGACGACCCGGCCAGCGCGAAGCCGCACGTCGGCATGACGAAGAAGCGGCTGGGCTCTCAATAAATGCAAAAGAAGCCCTCATCCTGAGCGACGTCGAAGGATGAGGCTGGAATGATCAGTGCGGCCGGCGCTCGTCGCCCCAGTCCATGCCCATCGTCTTCTTCATCCAGTCGGAGAATGTGGCTGGCTTTTCGAGCGTTTTCGGGTCGAGCGAACCATAGGCGACAATCGGTCCATCGGCCGTTTCGAGACGCACACCGCGCAGACGCTGCGCTGAATCGGTCAAGCTGCCATAGTCGGTTGCCGGATCGAGGATCAGCATGATCTTGGTGCCGCCATTGCCCTCGCGGTCCTTGCCGAAGACCAGGCCATAGACTTTCTCGCGGGCGAACCCACCCGAATGCGCCTGGCGTTTCCCGTCGAGCAGGACTTCATCCCACAGCAAATTGCGGCGCCATTGCAGGACGTGCATCTGCTCGTCGTCGGTGACGATCTTGATATCGACATGATGCAGCGAAACACGGACAAGTTCAGCACGCATGGGAGGCTCCTTCTTGTTATTATCGAAAAACGATAACCCATGGAGCGGAACGCGTCAATTCGAAATTGGCCGGGCAAACCGCAAAGGCTTGCCCGGCCATTCTCGCTAGAAAGCTTTCTGCCAGCCCAGGGTCAGCGTGTAGTCCGTTTCCATCTGAGGGCCGTTGAGATCGCGGTGAAGCGGCACCCCGAACTCAAGCGCCAGCCTGTGCCCCTTCTTCCAGCCTTCAGAGCCAGCGAGATTGACACCGAAGAGAGCTTCGACCGTTTCGCTACCCTGATAGTCAGGATCCGCGGTCTGCACGGGCGCCATGATCCTGGGGTCGATTCCGTCGATCTGGCCCTGCGATTTCGCCTTCAGGCGACCGGAGATGGAGACCCATGGCTGTGGCTCAAAGGCGAGCCAGGCCGTGCCTTCGAGCACATCGCCGAGCGCATAGCCTTCATCATTGTCATCAAGACGGATCACGCCAGAGACCTGGGCTCCATAGCTCCACCGGCCGCTCCGGCTGCGCGCCGTCAGGGCCGGCTTGAGGTCATATGTGCCGGAGCCAAGCTGCATCGGATAAGGCAGACGCATGTCCGTCTGCATGTTCATCGGCGTGAGCACAGTGTCGGTCTCGGTGATTGAACCGGTCGGGATGGACACCATGACGGACAGATTGACCTGGCGGTGTTCATAGCTGCCATCGTCGAGGCCGATAATCGCGCCGACGCTGGTGTCGCCAAAGCCGGAGACCTCGGTCGTGAAGTCACCGAGCACATTGGTGCCCATTCCGCCCATATAGGTGCGCAGGTCCATCTCCTTGGTGATATAGTTGACCATGCCCATCAGCGTGATGCGATCCGCCAGGCCGTACATCGCGCCGCCCATATGCATCTGCATCGGCATTTCCAGTGGCACGACACGCAGGGTTGGCGGCATCATGGGCGCGCCGGCGAACCGGTTTGGCACTGTTGTCACAATCGGGTCGGGATCGACCTCATCGGTCCCGATCCGGTTTCCCTCCATATCCATGTACATGTAACGGTAGGAGACCATCCACTCGCCTTTTTTGTGGCGGTGGTCGGCCATGACGCCGATGGGCGCGTGGTCACTGGCATAGGTCACGTTCCCGCCATCGCCATCATGGGCGTAGGCAACAGGAATGATTGCGGCATTGAGCGCTACCGCGGCGCATATCATCTTGATAGTCATCAAATCTCTCGCAGGATTGAACAGACCGCGCTGTCGCGCACGGCTCGAAGACTTCGGTTCAGATCAAACGAGAATTGGCGGGCCTTGCGGCGGCGCGCCCGGCCATAAAGGCGAGCGCGGATGAGCGGCGCCTGTGACGCCTGAAAACGAGAGGACATGCGCAACCTGCGCCTGGACCGGCTGGCTCGGCGGTTCAACGCCAATCGCCATCGGAACGGCACAATCACCGCAGCACGTCGTGTCGGAGGTGTCTTGTGGCTCACCGCCGACTTCCATTTCGATCGTGCGATGCAGACCGTCACCACAGATCGGGACGATAATTGTCTCGCCGGAAACAATCTGCATGTGAGCTTGGGCGCCGTTTGCGAGGTAAGCAAACAAGGCGAGCAGCCCGAGCATCTGACGTAACCGTCGCAACATGATTGTGCTGCTATCTCCTATGAGCGCCGCCAACAATGCGGCGATTGATCAATCAGCTTTGCCGAGTGTCCAGTCGAGCCCACCTTCGACATGGGAGAGAAATAGCGGGTCTGCATAGCTCTCTTTCGTATGTCCCATGGCTGTGTAGAAGACGCGTCCACTTTCGAATTCATGCCACCAGCTTATCGGTTTTGCCTCGCCCTCTTCGCCGATGGACGCGGGATCGAGCGTAACCAGAAGACCGCCCGGCACCGTAAAGCCGTCTATCCAATACCACTCATCGGTCCGCGAAAACCGGTCCGGCAGGTTTTCAGTCGACGGGTGGGCATGGTCCAGCGTGGTCAGCGTACCGGTCGGCGTGCCGGGTGGGTGATGCTCAAACCAACCGCCGATCATCTCCCCATACCACGGCCAGTCATAATGGCTGTCGGCTGCACCGTGGATCGCCACAATGCCCTTGCCGTCATGCACAAAATCCTGAAGGGCCTCGCCGCGCGGCCCGATAAACCATTGATCGCCATCATGGCCCGTCGTTGTATTTAACAGGATGATCGCCTCGAAGGGGTCGAGCGAGGTCTCGCTGAAAATGTCCGGGTCTTCGGTCGCGACAACGCTGTAGCCCTTGCTTTGCGCCAGTGAAGTGAGCGCTTCAACGCCCGTCTCTATGGAATCGTGTCGCCAGCCCGTCGTGTGCGAGAAGATAAGGATGTCAGCGCCGTCTGTCGCGCCTGATGAAGGCTCACTCTGGCAGGCGCCTACTAAGGCACATACCCCGATGATGAGGGCTGTGATTGACACGCGTTTCGCCATGCTGCCCGCTCCTCCCTTATTGTTTTGGGAGACGCTATCTCGACGCGCCCTGAAGGCCAACAAAAAAGCCGCCCCTGAACCGGAGCGGCCTTGATGGCTTTGATTTTGTCTTCCGTCTTACCGACCAGCAAGACGAAGGAAGCGGTCGCGTATGTCCTTGTCCGTCTTGAACACACCCGTGAACTGCGTCGTGATCGTCGAGACGTTAGGGTGGTGCACGCCGCGGGTCGTCATGCACTGGTGGACCGCATCGATCAGGACGGCGACGCCAGCTGGCGCAAGGCTTTCGGTCAGCGCGTCACAGATCTGCGCGGTCATCGTTTCTTGCGTCTGCAGGCGCTTGGCGAAAATTTCGACGACGCGGGCAATCTTGGAGATGCCGACAACGGCCTGTGTCGGCATGTAGGCGACATAGGCCGTGCCGAGGAACGGCGCCATGTGGTGCTCACAATGGCTCTCGACGTCGATCTCGCGCAGCATGACCATGTCGTCATAGCCCTGCACATCGTCGAAGGTCCGCGAGAGGTATTTGACCGGGTCTTCGTCATAGCCCTGGAACCATTCCTTATAGGCATTGACGACACGTTTCGGCGTGTCGATCAGGCCTTCGCGGCGCGGGTCGTCGCCCGCCCAGGCGAGCAGCGTGCGCACAGCATCTTCGGCTTCTTCCTGTGTCGGTCGCTTCACCGGGTCGGCATTTGCGAGTGTCTTGTCAGTCGTGATGGTATCCATCGCCATGGCTGAATCCTGTATTCTGAGGGACGGGGGTCGAGCCAGATGTTCTGTGAGTGCGCCCTTGCACTCCAATACCGGACTTAACGCCCGCCCGAGTTGTACCCTCAGGGCGTAAAGACAGACATAGGGCAGAACAGATTGGTTTTCCAGAAAATCGAACGGTTTTCGCAGCGTCAGCCTTTTTCGACGCGGCCTGCAACGCTGGCGCCACTTGGCGCTGAGGACCCGCTGTGTCATAGAGCCCGCAACCAGAACGAGGAACCGTCAGGGATGGTTTTCGCCGCATACAGATCGTGTTGTCGCTGCTGCTGATGCCGAAAGGCTGCGCCCGCGCGTGCCCGCTTCCTTTGTTTTTACTTTCCCGGATTAGAACACACCGATGACTATCAAACTCTACAACACGCTTGGGCGTGAAAAGCAGGCCTTCGTTCCGCAGGACCCGTCGCGCGTGACGGTGTATGTCTGTGGTCCGACCGTCTATAATTACGCCCATATCGGCAATGCTCGCCCGCCCGTCGTGTTCGATGTGCTGAACCGCCTGCTGCGCCGCACCTATGGCGAGAGCGCGGTCGTTTATGCGCGCAACATCACGGACGTGGAAGACAAGATCATTGCGCGGTCACAGGCCGATGGCACGCCCATCCCCGAAATCACGCGCAAATATGCCGAGATCTACAACGCCGATATAACGGCTCTGAATGTTCTGCCACCGACCATTGAGCCGTGGGCGACCCGGCACATTGACGGCATGCTGAAGATCACCCAGCAACTGGTGAAAAAGGGCTATGCCTATGTCGCCCCATCCGGCGTCTTCTTCGACGTCGAGCAGATGGAAGACTATGGCAAACTGTCGGGCCGCAAGCTGGAAGACAATGAGGCCGGCGCCCGTGTCGCCGTTTCGGAGGAAAAGCGAAATCCGGCTGATTTCGCCCTCTGGAAGTTCGCCAAGGAAGGCGAGCCAGAAGATGCGATCTGGGATAGCCCCTGGGGCCGCGGGCGTCCCGGCTGGCATATCGAATGCTCGGCCATGATCGCTGCGACACTTGGCAAGACGATCGACATTCATGGCGGCGGGATCGACCTCCAATTCCCGCACCACGAGAACGAGATCGCCCAGTCCGAATGCGCCCATGGCGAGCCGATGGCCCGCTACTGGCTGCACAATGGCTTCCTCGACATGGACGGCGAGAAAATGTCGAAATCGCTCGGCAATGTGAAGCTGATCCATGACCTGTTGGCTGATTGGCCGGGCGAAGTGCTGCGGTTTGCACTGCTGTCGGGCCATTACCGCGCCCCGCTCGACTGGACGCGCGACCTTCTGGAACAATCCAAGACCACGCTGGGCCGCATTTATGGCGCGCTCCGCCGCGTCTGGCAGGCCGAAGGCGGTACAGCGAAAGACAAGGGCGTCCTCAAGGCCTTGCAGGACGATATCAATACGCCTGTGGCGCTAGCCGAACTCTCACGACTCGCCTCTGAGGCGAATCAGGCTGCAGATGCCAAGGATGAGTCTCGCATGGCGCAAGCGCGCGCGGACCTGCTTGATGCCGGCGCCCTGCTCGGCCTGCTGACGCTCACACCTGCCCAGTGGGAACAGGGCGGCAGTGATGACGACAAGGCCCGTATTGATGCCTTGGTCCAGGCCCGTGTCGACGCCCGCGCCAATAAGGACTGGGCTGAAGCCGACCGCATTCGGGGCGCGCTCGCCGAAGAAGGCATCGAAATCATGGACGGACCGCAGGGCTCGACCTGGCGTCGCATCTGATTGTTTTGTGAATTTCTCTCGTCCAGTCTGGACGCCCCAAAAAAATTCGCCTTAAAGGGGAGACGCCCACAAGGGGTGAAGGGGAGAGAAATCTTTGAAAACCATCATGATGAGCAGCGTCGTAGCGGCGTCTGTACTGCTTCTGGGCGCGTGCGAAACAACGTCGAGCCGCCCGTACAAGGCATCAACTTCCAATATCATGGCCGCACAGGACGCCATGCCGACCAATGCCAAAGTGACAGTTGGCGAATTCACGGCCGCTGAAGGCATCGATACATCGCCGACTTGCCGCGCAATGGGCGCGCTTGAAGTGGCTCCGGGCCAAACGCCCGTCGAATATATTCACGACGCCTTTCAGGAAGAGCTCTTTGCGGCCGGCCTGATAGCGTCGGGCGCGCCAGCCATCAGCGGCGAAATTACGGAGCTCAGCTTCAATTCCTTCGGTACAGGGTCATGGACTGTCGCCCTGAATGTCTCGTCACCTTCGCTGCCGGAAGGCTACACGGTCACGACGGAGTACGACTTCAAGACCAGCTTCAGCGCCATCAGCGCCTGCCAGAACGTCATCGACGCTTTCCAACCAACGGTGAGTGATCTGCTCGGCAAAGTGGTCAATGACCCGCAATTTCCGGCTCTGGCCGGGTAAATGGCCCCGGCCAGCCAAGGCTAGCCGCCCAATGCACTAATCGAGAGCCGGAGGCCAAGCGTCCGGCTCTTTTTTGTGCCACTTGTGCAGACTTGCACCGATTTTCCGGTTTGCCCCCTCTTTGTCTCGACCTAAGCGCCGGTTTCAGCTTAGGTGTCGCCATGAACCCGTTCCGCGCCTGGTCTCTTCTGGGAATAATTGTCGTTCTTCTGTCCGCCTGTTCGGGGACAACAGGAGACGCTGCACTCGATGGTGCTGACGGCAGCTACACACTCTACCTCGTGCGCCATGCCGAGAAGGTAGTCGACGTCGACAATCCGCCTCTATCGCCTGAAGGCGAGACGCGGGCGACGGAGCTGGCCGAGATGCTGAAAGATGCAGGGATCAAGGCGATCTGGTCGACGGATTATCTGCGCACCGAGCAGACAGCCGGGCCGCTCGCCGCCGAACTTGGCATCGAGATCGAATTCTATGACCCGGGCGACCTCGAAGCCTTCGCCGAAACACTGCGCGGCAATGCAGAAACCGCGCTCGTCGTGGGACACTCCAACACCACGCCTGACCTTTCCGCCGCGCTTGGCGGTGAGCCGGGCGAACCGATCTTTGAACCCGCCGAATATGACCGGCTTTACGTGCTGACAGGCGTCGGCACCGGTACTGTTGAGACAGAGATCAAACGCTTTGGAGCGCGCTATGACCCAGACGAAGGCTAGGCGTCCCGTCAACAATCTCGAAAGCCTGATGCAGAGCCTTTGCGAGCAGACAGAAGGCGAAACGGTTTCGGTTCGCGACCTGCTCAACGCCGTCGGGCGCCGGGCCTATGGCCCCATCCTGCTCCTGCTCGGTTTCATCTCGGTCAGCCCGCTGACGCTCATTCCGGGCGCGACGTGGCTGGTTGCACTCGTGACGCTTCTCATCTCGATCCAGATCGTCTTCGGCAAGAAATTTCCATGGGTGCCGCGCCGGCTTCTGGACTTTGAATTCAAGCGCGAACATCTCATCGCTGGCGTCGATAGCGGGCGCAAATACGCCAAGATGATCGACCATTACGTAAAACCGCGCCTGACATTCCTGACAGCACCCATTGTTGCACCGCTGATCGGGATGATCTGCGTTGCGGCAGCGCTTGTGACGATCCCGCTCGGGCTGTTTCCCTTTGGCCCGGTCCTGCCCGGCCTGACCATTCTGCTGTTCGGCCTCGCCCTGACGGCGAGAGATGGCGTGTTCCTGCTCTTGGCCGGAGCCGCCCTGACCGGCGCGATCATTATCCTCGTCCGGGTCCTGCCGCGTGTGATCGACGTCGTGCACGGCATCTTCACCTGATTCACTTGATCTTCAGGCGTTTCGGGGCGATTTAAGCGTCATGAGCGCTGAGCTTTATCATAATCGCGTGCTGGAACTGGCCGCCAATATCCCGCATGTCGGGGCCCTTGAGGGTGCAGACGCATCCGTCGAGAAGGTCTCGCGCGTCTGCGGCTCTGTCGTACGTGTCGATATTGCGCTCAGCGAAGATGGCGAAACGGTCGAGGCCGTGGCCGTCGATCCGCGCGCCTGCGCGCTCGGCCAGGCCGCAACGGCGATCCTGTCGGAGCACATCGTCGGCGCCCCGGTGTCTGAGGTTTTCGAAGCGCGCGACGCCCTGCGGGCCATGCTGAAAGACGGCGCAGAGCCACCCACAGGCCGGTTTGCAGAGCTTCGCCACCTTCAGGGCGTTGCCGATTATCCGCCGCGCCACACCTCCACAATGCTTGCTTTCGAAGCGGCCTGCGAGGCCATCGAGACCGCGCGAACTAATCGGGCTGCAGCGGCCTGAACGCACCGCTGTAGCCAATTGCCGGCTCGAAGCTCACTTTAGCGCAGCCCTATCGGGTTGTGAGCCGCCCCCCGCGCGTCTAGAACCGCTTTCGTAAGAACAACAACCGGAATCGAAGCGCATGCCCGCCCTTCGCAGAAAAGCTGCCTACGCAGTCCTTAAAGGATACAAGATGACGCTGTCCCCGGCCTTTCAGGTCTTTGGGGCCAAGTGTCGTCATGTCCCGACCTGCAGCGAGTATTGCGCCGAGTGTGTGTCCCGTCATGGTCTGTGGACCGGCGGCTGGATGACGCTCGCCCGGCTGTCGCGATGCCGCCCCGGCGGCTCGCGTGGCTTCGACCCGGCACCAATGAAAGCAGAACCTTCACCCTTCTGGGCTCCATGGAGAGCCGGAGATTGGGCGAGGGGAGAACGAAAATTCCCGGATGCCCATGAGAGCGGCCGCCCCTCAGACTGAATTTGAAAAGCAAGATTTATGATTAATGTAACGCTTCCCGATGGATCGGTGCGACAATATGAAGACGGCGCCAGCCCGGCTGATGTCGCCATGTCCATCTCACCAGGCCTCCACAAGGCCGCGCTTGCGGCAAAAGTGAATGGCGAAATGTATGACCTCAATCGACCGCTCGAAGGCGACGCGAATATCGCCATCGTAACGGCGCGCGACGCTGAAGGCCTCGAGCTCATCCGCCATGATGCCGCCCACGTGCTCGCCCAGGCCGTCCAGGAGCTTTATCCTGATGCACAGGTCACGATCGGCCCCGTCATCGATGACGGCTTCTATTACGACTTTGCGCGCGAGGAGAATTTCTCGACGGAAGACTTCGAAAAGATCGAAGCCAAGATGCGCGAGATTGTCGACAAGGACTATCCGATTATCCGTGAGGTCTGGTCCAAGGATGATGCGATTGAGATGTTCAAGAAGATCGGCGAGGACTATAAGGCGCAGATCATCGACGACATCATCCCGCCGGGCGAACCGATCACGGTCTATAAGCAGGGCGACTGGTTCGATCTCTGCCGCGGCCCGCACCTGCCCTCGACGGGCAAGCTGCCCAAGGCGTTCAAGCTGATGAAGCTCGCTGGGGCCTATTGGCGCGGCGATTCCAAGAACGAGATGCTGCAGCGCATGTACGGCACGGCCTGGGCCAATGAGAAGGACCTCAAGGCCCATCTCGTGCGGATCGAGGAAGCTGAAAAGCGTGACCACAGAAAGCTCGGCCGTGAGCTTGATCTCTTCCACCTGCAGCCTGAAGCGCAGGGCTCGGTGTTCTGGCACGCCAAAGGCTACATGATCTGGCGCCAGCTGGAGGCCTATATCCGCCGCCAGCAGGATGAGGATGGCTATGTCGAGGTGAAGACGCCGCAATTGCTGGATTCTGTCTTCTGGCAGCGCTCCGGCCACTGGGACAAGTTCCGTGAGAACATGTTCGTCGTGCCCGACGAAGTGCCATCGACGGAAGATGAAGGCCCCGTGCTGTCAGGCGACGCGGAACTGATGGCGCTGAAGCCGATGAACTGCCCGGCGCACGTGCAAATCTTCAAGCATGATCAGCGCTCTTATCGCGACCTGCCCATCCGCATGGCCGAATTTGGCTGCTGTCACCGCAACGAGGCTCACGGCGCCCTGCACGGCCTGATGCGGGTTCGCCAGATGACGCAGGATGACGCGCATATTTTCTGCCGTGAAGACCAGATTGGCGACGAGACGCTGCGGTTCCTGAAGCTGTTCGAACGCGTCTATGGCGATTTCGGCCTGTCTGAGATTTCCTACAAGCTCGCCACGCGTCCTGAAGTTCGCGGCGGCACCGATGAGAACTGGGACCGGGCCGAGAAGGCGCTGGCCGATGCGCTCACCGAGGCCGGACTTGAGTTCGAATACGCCGAAGGCGAAGGCGCGTTCTATGGGCCAAAGCTCGAATTCCACCTGACGGATGCGATTGGCCGGACGTGGCAATGCGGCACGTTCCAGCTGGATTACGTCCTGCCGGAGCGCCTCGACGCAGAGTATACTGGGTCTGATGGCGGCAAGCACCGCCCGGTCATGTTGCACCGCGCCGTCTATGGCACGTTCGAGCGCTTCATGGGCATCCTGATCGAAAACTATGCCGGTGCCTTCCCGATGTGGCTGTCGCCGGTACAGGTGGTTGTTGCAACAATCACGTCCGAGGCCGATGCCTATGCGGAGAAAGCCGCTGAGGCGCTGCGCAAGGCAGGGCTTCGGGTCGAAGTCGATCTTCGAAATGAGAAGATCAACTACAAGGTCCGCGAGCACTCGCTACAGAAAGTCCCGATCATTGCCGTCGTGGGCGAACGTGAAGCGGCCGAAGGCACGCTTGCCCTTCGCCGGTTCGGATCGAAAGGACAGGAAATTCTTGGCCTTGAAGAAACGGCGCAAAAGCTGTCGGATGAGGCAACACCTCCTGATCTGAAGCGCGCGAAGGCTTAAGCCAGGCATGACCATACCCCGCGGTATCAGCTACGCTGTCGTGCTGGCCGCGGCGTTTATCCTCTGGACCCCTGTGGCCCTGGCGGGCACGCAGGGGTTCTCGGCCCTGCTGGGCCTTGCGGCGATCCCCGCCGTACTCTTCGCGCCGCTCAAGAAGGTCAACAAGATCACAATCGCCGTCGCTCTGATCGCGCTCTGGGCGACAGTGTCGAGTGCGTGGTCGGAGGAAAGCTCTGCAATTGTCGGCGGCACGCTGACAAAAGGGACATTCAACATCGGCGCGGCAGCAATCCGTATCGCGCTGACGGCGCTGGCGGGCGTCCTCGTCATCTCGGCAGCGCTTCGCATCAAGCCGTCGGGCGACCGCATCGCCCTTTTTGTGATGCTCGGGTGCCTCATCATCCACGCCGCCTGGACGCTCGCCATGGCTTTTGCGCCGGACTGGATTCTCAGCCTTTATGCGCCGTTCAGCGATGTCGAGAAGGAAGCGCCCCAGAACATGCTGCGCAGTACGAATGCCTTCCTGCTCGGCCTGCCCATACTGCTTGGTGCGGTGTGTGCGCTGCCGGACAAGGTGCATCTGCCCAGCATTGTCGCCATTCTTCTGGCCTCCGTCATCGTCTTTGTCATGATCGGGTCTGATGTCGCCTGGATTGGAGTCGTGCTTGTTGCCGTCGCGATCGGCCTGGTGATCGTCGCTGCTCGAACCGGTTTCAAAGTCCTCTTCGCTTCTATTTCGGCCTTCATATTTCTCTCGCCGCTAGTGCTCGGCGTCGGGGGCGCAGCCATCTCGAATGCGGGCGTTCCATTGCCGTCTTCAGTCCAGTCTCGCGTCTGGGCGTGGCAGCTCACGACAGAAAAGATTGCCGAACGACCGATCACCGGCCACGGGATCGAAGCGTCCAAGGAATGGCGCGAAACCTTCGGCGACCGCCCCGTCCTCTTGAAACAGATGGTGGCGCGAACCGGCATCGATGACGGTCGCTGGAGTGTCTATCGCATCCTGCCGGGCCACCCGCACAATATGGGCCTTCAGATCTGGGCCGAGACAGGCCTCATCGGGGTGATGCTCAGCATTGGCCTGCTCCTTCTCATCGGCTGGAGCTTGCCAGCACCCGCGTCTATGCCCCTTTCGAGCCGCATAGCCACCGCGTCTCTCACGGCTGCGTCCTTCGCCTTGTTCAGCCTGTCCTACAGCGTGTGGAACGAAGCGTTCTGGGCGACAGTTGTTCTGGCTGCAGCGGGTGTCATCCTGTTGCACAAGCGTGTTGGCGAGCCATGAGCGGCCCTTTCACCACGGCAATCGTCGTCTCTTATAGGACCGGTCCGCGCCTGCACGAATGCCTTTACGCGCTCGCCTATGATCCTGCTGTTTCGAAACTCATCGTGGTCGACAACGGAAACCCGGAAGACGAAACAGCATGGCTGCGCGCCTTTGCCGAAAAGCGTGACCACGTCACTTTAGTTGAGCCTGGCGCAAATCTTGGCTTCGGCGCCGGCGTGAACCTCGCCGCAAGAGACGCGCTGGAGGGAGACCTTCTGATCATCAATCCCGATGCCGTGTTAAAGCGCGGCTCGATTGAGGCGATGCGCACAGCCGCAAAGGGGCTCGACCAGCCGTGGATCATTGGCGGAAAGATCTTCGATGAGCGCGGCACGGAGCTTCGCGGCCCGCGAAGGCGGAAGCTGACCCTGTTTCGCGCGATGACGCGCTATATCGGCTGGAACACCTGGACGCTGGAGCACACTGCGCCGCCTGATGGTCCGGTACCGATGGACGTGGTTTCAGGCGCGCTGATGTTCATCAGCAAATCCGGCTTCGACCAGCTCAACGGTTTCGATGAAGACTATTTCCTGCATGTCGAGGATGTTGATATCTGCCGCAGGGCCTGGGACGCCGGAGGCTGCGTCAGATACTGCCCAACGGCTGGCGCGCTCCATTATGGCAGCACGTCGGAAGCGCCATCAAAAACCGTGGCGAGGCACAAAGCGAACAGCCTTATCCTTTATTTTCGCAAATTCGCGTCAAACCCATTCGAGAAGGTGCTGATCAACCTGCTCGCCCCGGTGATCCGCATGGGCGCGCAGGCACGGACAAAAGACTAGACCTCAGGGCTGGAAGTCCGAGGTAATTGGCGGCGGACCATCAATGGCTTGAGGCGGATCGGCCTTTATCACGATACTGGACACGCGCGGCGCAAATTCCTGCCAGTCATATTCGGTCAGCTTGAAGGCCCAGCCTTCCGCCCGATCATTGATCGTCTGGGCCCGCCGGGCCGCGTCGCCCGCCTCTACAGCCCGCAGGGTCACCCAATACCCATCGGGCTCCTTCCAGGCGCGCAGATCGATTTCGAGGCCGTCATAGGTCTCGGTAATGTGGCGCGCCACGGCCCGGCTTGTGAGGTCGGCTTCGGGTTTGACATCAATCGGTGACAGACGGGAAATCGCCAGCGCCGTCGTCGACGCAGCAAGGCGGCTGCGCAACCGGTCATGCTGATGCGGCGGTGCTGGCGTGAAGCTGCGTGGGCCACCGCCCGGCTCCCGGGTCAGGTACATGGACCGACCCCGCGCATCGGTGAGCCGCACCGCAGAAATCGCGCTCTCTTCAACATCAACAATGTCGAGGTCGAGCCAGGCCTGGCGGGTATAGAGAGGCGGCAATTCACCGTCTGCGCGGAAAGCAACCGTCTCGGCGGCATCGCGCGCATAGAGCCGGTCGCCGCGCCGGCCTGTAATCATTTCCGCCGTCAGGGCGCCATTCGTCGCGAAAACCTGCACCAGTACGCCATTGCCGCCTTCGCGCGGGTCGCCAAGACCAAGCCGCTCCATACGTTCTGGATTGTCTGTGCGCCGTTCGCCCCAGCTCAGCGTTTCAAGCCCCTCAGCGAGCGTATTCAGCCGGTCCGTGCGCACGGGGTATCCGCCGGTTTCCGCCATCACCCAATCATTGCCGCGCCGCTCCAGCGTGTAGCTTTCATCAGCCATAGTGACCTTGATGGATCCGGTATCACCGCGCACAGCCGAGAAGTTCTTCAGGACCGGGTCGCCCGTGCGCGGGCTGATATCATTCGTACTTGGCGCAAACAGGCTCATCAGGATCAGCCCCACCCAAAGCGTCGCGGCGACGATGGACAAGCGCTGGATGGTAACCCGGCGACGTTTATCGAGAGCGAGGCTCATGCGCGCGCTCCCGGGCGGCGGCGCCACCATACGAACAGGCCGATCGCACCGATAATGATGGGGCCACCAAAGATGTTGATAAATTTCAGCCAGGATTCGAGGCCGTCAATCTCGCGCCGGAAATCTCTTTCGATGGACCGGAGCCGTGAGCGCGTCTCCACAATATCCTCACGTAGCTGCGTCAGCTCAGCGCGCTCCTCATCATTGAGGTTCGCTTTCAGGTCGCCTTCAAAAAAGCCATCGGTTGAGCCGACCTGCTGAAGCTCCTGCAGGCGAGCCTGCGATTGCTCGAGACTGCTTTCAAGACGGGCCTGCTCGTCGAAGAACCGTTCCTGGGCGGCATCGCGCATCGCCTCGACACGGGTCATCGGACGACGACTGGAGGCACGGGCACGCAGGCTGAGCAGGTTTGCGTCGCCAGACAGCACATCCAGCGCATTCATCAGGAAATTGCCATTGTCAGCAAAGGCCGTGGAATTTTCGAGGTTCACATAAAGGCCGTCATCGACCATGTCTGCGTCAGACACGATCAGGATTTCCGCATCGCGTTCGCTGGTCGAAATGTGCGGCGGAGATTTTTCCGCCTCCGCGCGCGCCAGTTCCGCGAGGACAGCGTCATCTGGCATATCCGGCGTTGGCGCGCCGTCCGGGAAGGCTGATACCAGCGCGCCATGCAGGCGGATCGCCAGAGGCTGAGCGGTGTCCTGGGCCTCATACAGCTCGAGCGTGTCCTGCGCGGAGAGTTCGGTCACGGCGCGGTCTGCCGGGATCCAGGAGGGCGCCGGCCCGGTTCTCACCAGCACTTCAGTCTCGAACGGCGACTCCTCGTCCAGAATCAGCGCGCCGGGGGCACCGAAATTGACGGTCCGGCCAAGGTCTGCGGTGATCAGACTGTCATGCGACATCAGTGCTGGCGGGGCGGCGAGATAAAGAGGGTGGCGCAGAACGGTCGTACGTCCTTCACCGGCTTCCGCCTGGATTGGCAGGGCCGTTTCCGTATCGGCCAGCGCGTCATCCGACAGCGTCACGCCCCAGACATCGCCGAAACGGCCGAGGTCCGACCGGATCTGGCGTTCCCCCATGCCCGCAAAAGCGCTGCCTTGCGATGTTTTCGCAGCCGGATCGACCAGGATAATGGCGCGCCCCTGACGCAGGATGAACTGGTCGACCAGCCAGGCCTGCCAGTCATTCAGGACGGGGGGATGCACCATGACCAGCACATCCATATCCTCTGGAAGCGAGAAGAAATCCTCATTGATCTCTTTCAGCGTGAAGCTCTTGGCAATTTCCTGAAGGAAGGTGTAGCCGCTGTCGCGCCCGTCCCCGCTCATCCCCTGAAGCGTGGACAAAACGCCAACGGTCGGGGGTTCTGGTCGATCCAGGCGGGCAATGAGACGGGTGAGGTCGTATTCGAGGGTCTCTTCCTGCTCCGGCGCGAGGAACGGAATCACCCTTTCATCATCAACCGTATTGCCGCCGATCAGGCCGAAATAAAGCGGATCACTCCCATCCGTGTCGACCGCGACGATGCCGGCCGCAAGGGCTTCGTCTTCGGCTTCGGAGAAGGGCTCAGGGTCAATCTCACGAATGCGCAGGTCCGGGCCAGCAACCGCTTTATAGGCGTCGAGCAGTTCGCGAATCCGGGTCGCATAGGCCCGCACTGCAGGGTATTCCTGCCCGGTGCGGCGCGTATAGACGAAGGTGAGGTCAACCGGCTCATCGATGCTGCGCAGGACATTCTTCGTGCCATCGGAGAGCGTGTAGAGCTTTTGCTCCGTAAAGTCGGCGCGCGCACCGCGCATCACCGGCTGCAGGATCAGGACCACCGCGACAAAAATCGCAACAATCAGGGCCGTGGCGGCAGGCTGAAAGGCTCTTGGGGTCATCGCGCCGCACTCCTGCGCTGCGAAACCCAGATCACGTTGAGCGCCAGCCACAGGGCGACAAACCCGATAAAGAAGAGAAAGGAGCGGAACTCCAGCACACCGCGCTCGGCGGTTTCAAAGTGCGTAAGGAAGGAGAACTGCGCAACGAGATCGCCAACCGCCGCGCCCAGCATGCCTGCCACCGCCCCGGTCACCATTGGCCAGCCGGCTGCTGTAAAGGCGAAGGCGATGACCACACCGATGATGTAGGCCAGCACCTGGCTGTTCACGAGCGCTGAAACCGCCGCCCCAATCGAGAGATAGGCGCCCGCCATCACGAGGCTCATCATATAGGTGAGCATGATGGAGGCGTTGTCGGGGCTGCCGAGATAGTTGACCGTGATCCACATCGGAAAGGTGAATACGAGGCTGAGCGCGGCCACGGTCCAGGCTGCCAGCAGCTTGCCCGTCGCCAGTCCGGTAATAGTCATGGGCAGGGACAGAAGAAGTTCTGCGGTTCCGTCCGCGCCCTCATCTGCCCAGAGACGCATGGAAAGCGCCGGCAGGAAGATCATGAACAGCCACGGGTGCCAGTAGAAGAAGGGCGATAGATCAGCTGCCCCGGTGTCGAAGAATCGCGAGGCTTCCCAGGTGAAGAAACCGAGCATCATCAGGAAAATGGCGATGAACACATAAGCGAGCGGCGTCGCGAAATACGCCCGCAGCTCGCGCAGATAGCTTGCCCGCAAACCGGTCAGTGTGTCCTCAAGCCAGACCTTCATGCCGCTTCGCTCTCGCTGGCTTCTGTGAGTTTGATGAAGGTCTCCTCAAGCCCGCCGGGGTTTTGCTCCGCCAGGCTTGCCGGTGTGCCATCAGCAACGATGCGGCCGCGGTCGATCACGATCACGCGGTTACACATGGCCGGAACTTCCTCGAGCGTGTGCGTAGAGATGAGAATGGCTTTTTCAGGGGCCATGCGCGCGATGAGGGCCCGGACAGCCCGCTTCTGGATCGGGTCGAGACCATCGGTTGGCTCGTCGAGAACAAGCACGTCCGGGTCATGCAACAGGGCACCGGCCAGACCAACGCGGCGGCGATAGCCCTTTGACAGATTACCGATTCGGCGGTCCGCGACAGTCGCGATCCGGGCATCAGCGATCACCCGGTCGATGCCGGCATCGCGCTCAGCCTTTGAAAGGTGATGCGCCGCTGCCATGAATTTCAGGAATTCGACCGGGGTCATGTCCTTGTAGAGCGGTGCGCCTTCCGGGAGATATCCCAGATGTCGCTGGGCTTCACGGCGGCTGGAGATGACGGAACTGCCGGAGATCAGAACGTCGCCCTTGTCTGGCTCGATCACGCCGGCGACCATGCGCATTGTCGTCGACTTGCCGGCGCCGTTCGGGCCCAGAAAGCCCAATACCTCGCCCTTTTTCAGCGTGAAGCTCACCGCATCAACGGCTTTGTGGTCGCCAAATGACTTCGCGAGCTGCTTCAATTCGAGCATGTGCCGGACCCGTTGCCTGTCGCAAAAAGCCTACCTAGCGGCCACGTCTTGGGCTGACCAGAGGCAGGATGAGCAAATCGGCGGCAATCGCGCCCATGTGAATGAAAATTCACCAAAAGCGGTCGCTTCAATTCTGGAAAATCTGGAAAAGGGAAGATGAAGTCGGGTGGAGGCTATGCAAGTGCCCCGGGGGGCTGGGGGGGCTGATGGGTCCGGGAAACTCGCTGGACACCTTCACCCGACAATTGCAGACTGACCGTAATCGGCGGCGCTCGCAAGGCGAGATTGCGGCTAAATCCTGTCAGACGCATTAAATATGCGTCATGTGAATCAGCGGGGGGAGAACGGTCGAAAAACCCATGTCCAGTATTACATCGCTGCAACGTCATCCTCAACCAAACATCGCCTTTCATCGCACCGAGATGAGTAGCATTTTGAATGTTTACGGGAAAATGGTGATGGCCGGCCAGGCCCGCGATTACGGCATCGGCATGTTTCCAGACCATGCCGTGTTCGCAATCTACAGGCGGCATGCCGAAGCACCCACCTGGCGCATCGAAAAAATTCCGGCGCTTCGAAACCAGCAGGGCAGCTATGTCGTCTATGGTAGCCAGAATCAGGTGCTCAAGCGAGGGCACAATATTTCGCAGGTTCTGAAAGTCTTCGAAACGCGAAAGTTCGAGGTCATCAGCTCAAGCTGATTTCCTATTTGCGCAGCACTTTCTGGATCATCCCGAGCAGGCCGGTAAATTTCAGCCCGCCTTCACTGATGACCAGCGCCATACAGACACCATCATCGTCGGCGACGGGCTGGTGCGTGTCGGTCGGGCTCTGAGTGCAGAT
This sequence comes from Henriciella sp. AS95, assembly GCF_038900055.1. Lineage (NCBI taxonomy): Bacteria > Pseudomonadati > Pseudomonadota > Alphaproteobacteria > Hyphomonadales > Hyphomonadaceae > Henriciella > Henriciella sp. AS95. Next base: position 580,855 of record NZ_JBBMQM010000001.1, on the reverse strand, counting down.
ATCACCCGGTCCATAGGTGCCAGCGTGATCGGTAAATCCGCCCTGCACGACCAGCGTGTATTCGTCGCCGCGGTGTGAGTGTTGCGGCACCCCTGCGCCAGGCTGGATACGGTAGAGATGAGCCTGCACAAAGGCATTGCCTGAGAGATCCAGCCGACTGACACCGCGCGTCATCTTGTTCCAGCCGCCATCCGAACAGGCCTCGATCGCGCGGGCGCGCAAGGGCTCTGGGAGCGCCAGTAATTCATTGATGCCTTCACCGGCCTTTTTTGCGGCGCTCACGGCCGCAGCCTCATCCGCCTCGATGGCCTCAACCGCCTTTAATGCGCGCTCGAACGCGTTGGGCGCGAGCAGGACCTTGTCCTCGCGCTCCAGCATGCTGCCAGCAATGGCCTCGCTTGTCGCAACGTCCTCAGCGATATCAGCCCGGATCGCCGCCTGCGTTTCGACCATCAGCGCAAACGCCGGGCTCAGACGACCGGCGGCATAGGCGCTGTAAAGCTCCGACATGGAATTGGGATCGTTAGGCGACACTAGATTCTGCTACTTTCTTGCTCGATCACGAAAAGTTGAACCATGACGGATATTGAGCGCAGACAGAATTCGTCAAGGCAGCGCCCCCTTCGAATGCAAGCGGCATGCCCTATTCGCCCGAAAGTTTGCCGCGCAGGCGCTCGAATGCCAGACGGATGCGCGACTTCACCGTCCCGAGCGGAAGATTGTAGGTCGCGGCAATTTCCGAATGCGACAGTCCCTCATAAAAAGAGGCCTTAAGAAGTTCGAGCTGCTCGGCAGGCAGTGTTTTCAGCTGTTCGCGGACGCGGGCCTCGACCTGAGCGCGCGAGACCGTCTCATCGGGCTGCTGTTCAGCAGCCGGCTGCAGCATCGGCTCATCTGGGGAGAGATCGGGTCGGGTGACCTGACGGTGGATATCGATCTGCCGGTTACGGGCGATGCGGAAAATCCATGTCGAAACAGAGGCTTGCTTCTCATCGAACTGGCCAGCCTTGCGCCAGACTGTGAGCATGACGTCCTGCACGATTTCTTCGGCCTGCGCGTCATCTGCGCCCATACGTTTCAGATAGGATTTGAGGCGAGGCCCGAAATATTCGAAGAGCGTTCCGAAGGAAGCGCGGCACTTGTCATCGGCAATGCGTTGCATGCACGCCGCGTGGACGGCGCGTTCACCATTTCCACTCGCCTTAGGCGTGACAGACACTGCATAACCCAAATCGTCCACTCACTCGTATTAAATGCATTTCCCTAAACTTTTGCAACCAACAGCACCATGATCAGTTCCCTGCAGCCGACAATTCAGCTGCCAAACTTCGGCCTTAACTTTCCTGCAGTTTTACTGAGGTAGACCTTACAAACTGATTTCATAGCTCATCCCCATATGCTCACCAGATTTTCTCTTGCGACTCTCTTCTTTACGACTGCCGCGCTCACCGTCGCGCATGCGGCGCCGACGGCGGTTGGCCGCTATAAGGACTGGACGGTGTTCACTGAAACGGTGAATGGCGAAACGCTTTGCTATGCCGCCACCGAAGCGACCGACAAGGCGCCGCGATCGGCCGACCATGGCGATGTCTGGTTCTTCGTCTCCAACTGGAGGTCCGGAAAGGCCCGCAGCCAGCCAAGTCTCAAAGTGGGTTACGAACTCCGTGCCGACCTGCCGGGCCGTGCCTCGATCGGCCGCTCAGGCTGGACCCTTTACGGCGTCGGGCGCGAAGCGTTTGCGCAGGACCGTGACGATTCCAAGATCGTCTCGGCCCTGAAGAAAGGCAGCGAACTTCGTGTCGAAGCGGTGTCCGCGCGTGACACCAAAGTGTCCTACCACTTTTCCCTCTCAGGCTCTGCGGCAGCCATCGACAAGGCCTCTTCGGCCTGCCGCTAGGCTGAACTCCGGGTTCGCGGCTTGTCCACAAGTGTGCTAAAGGCGCCGCATCATGAAGATCGAACTCGACCTCTCGCGCCGCGCTGACGGCCAGACATCCGCGCCCAGATCGCTGGCAGGCCTGTCCGTGCCTGCCCTGAAGGCAGAGATGGAAGCGCTCGGTCTCGATCCAAAAAAGGCAGGCATGCGCGCCAAGCAGCTGCGCCGCTGGATCCATCATTTCGGCGTGCAGGACTTTGCCGGCATGACCGACATCGCCAAGGAGCTGCGCGCAGACCTCGCGGAAAAGTATATCCTCACCCGGCCTGAAATTGCCGAACACAAGGTCTCTGTCGATGGCACCCAGAAATGGCTGACACGCTTCCAGCCAGGCGTCGAAGGCGAAAGCGTCTACATTCCTGATGTCGGCAAGTCCGGCGCGCTTTGCGTCTCGAGCCAGGTCGGCTGCACGCTGAACTGCACCTTCTGCCACACCGGCACGCAGAAGCTCGTTCGCAATCTGACCGCGCAGGAAATCGTTGCGCAGATCCTGATCGCACGCGACCAGCTGGAAGAGTGGCCATCGTCCATGGAGAACCGCAAGCTCACCAATATCGTCTTCATGGGCATGGGTGAGCCTCTATATAATCTCGATAATGTGGCAGAAGCCATCGACACGATTTCCGACGGCGACGGCATCGCGCTCGGCCGCCGCCGGATCACGGTGTCGACCGCTGGTGTCGCCCCGAAAATTCCGGAACTGGGAGAGCGCACCGGCGCCATGCTGGCCATCTCGCTGCATGCTGTGCGTGATGATCTTCGCAATGAGATCGTCCCGATCAATCGCAAATACGATCTTCAGACCCTGTTCGAAGCGATCCGCGCATATCCCGACCTCGGCAATTCCAAGCGTGTGACATTCGAGTACGTCATGCTGAAGGGCGTGAACGATTCGATGGCCGAAGCCCGCGATCTTGTGAAACTGCTGCGCGGTGTCCCGGCGAAGATCAACCTGATCCCGTTCAATCCATGGCCCGGCAGCCCTTATGAATGCTCGGACTGGGAAACCATCGAGAATTTCGCAGAGATCGTGAACCGGGCCGGTTACGCCTCGCCGATCCGTACGCCGCGTGGCCGCGATATCTTCGCCGCCTGCGGACAGCTGCGCTCTGAAAGCGTCAAGAAGTCAGCCGCCGAAAAGCGCCGCGAAGCGCTCGAAACCCAACAAGCCGAAGCCTAGGCCGTTCGCGGCGATCCCATATCGACGGGGCGCTCATAGAGGCCTGTGACGAGGTTGCGCACAAACGTAATGTGGCTGCGCAGGTGATAGACTTCCTCGGTGTAGGAGAGCGGAACGTCGAGTTCGCCGACCTCCTTCTGCAGACCTGAAAGCTCATCAAGCACCTTGCCGCGCTCTTCGTCATTCTCGGCCTGACGCCCTCTCGATTCGAGTTCGCGAAGGTCTGAATACCAGACATAGATCTTGCGGCGCACCCGCCAGCGATACAGCGGCGGTGCCATGCGCACGAGCGGAATGAGAAGCGTGATCAACGGGATCAGAAAGACCCACGCCCGGTCCAGGAAGTTGGCGACCTGGAAGGAGAAATAATTGCGCAGGAAGGACGGCCCGTTCTTCCAGTACCGTTCAGCCTCGCTGGACAGCGGCAGATCGATAAGGTCCTGATCAGGAAAAGCACCGCCCTGCGCAAAGGCCGAGTTTCCAGAATGAATTTGCTCGGACGCTTCCAGAAGCAGAGACTGGATGGCCGGATGCAGCTCCTTGTCGACGGCCAGCTGCGCGACAGATGCGATGAGCGGAATGTCCTGCGCCGGGATGTCGTTCTGCAGGTCGAGAATGCCCTGATAAAGCGTCACTTCATCGAGCGCGGCGGTGCGGCGGGCCAGGGCCGGTGCGCGATCAAAGGGAAGCAGGCTGATCCCCGGCGTTTCGAGTAGGTCGGTGATATAGGGCGCACTGATAGAAGCGGAAAACGCAGCCGCATCGAGATCGCCAGCCTTCAGCGCCGCAGCGGCGGCAAGGCCGCTCTCTGTGCGCCGGGCGCTCTCCGACCATTCGCCTTCCCAGTCATCCTGCAGCTCTATGGCAAGCGCGCGCGTTCCAGATCCTTCTGCGCCAATCGAAAGGCGGACAGACCGAAGGTCACCAAAGTCCTCAGCGCCCGTATCCGCGCGCACGAACACCCAGAACGGCTCATGAAACATCCCGGCAAGCGAGCGCAGCTCCTCGCGCGCGTCTTCGCCTGCAAGCCCACCCTGTATAAAGGCGATATCGGCCTTGCCGGCCATCAGGAGTTCAAGGTTCTCGACCGAGCCTCTTGTTTCCAGCACTTCGACATCAACATCGTTTTCCGCAAGCGCTGCTGCGTATTGCTGGGCGAGCGAATAATACGCGCCGCTAGACCCGCCTGACGCAAATGTGACCTTCGATGGCGGCGCAGGATCGATCAGCGACAAGGCCAACCAGATGCTCGCTATGACAAGCAAGGCCAGAGGCGCGTAGACCTTCAATGCATCTTTCATCCGCTTTTCCACTGCGTCGTCCACCCACTGCGCGGTACTTAGCCTGCTCTTGCGCGCCACGTCGAGTGGCATTCGAAGCCTTCCACCCAATCGGCATGCATGTTGAATCAATTGCAGAGACTTAACGGCTAATAGAGTCGTTTTCTGCTATAAGTGTGCCTATGTATGGTGGGTAAGACCACCCAAGAACCGACGGATACAAACATGAATATGCGTAATCTCGCAGTATGGGGCCTTATCGCAGCGCTCGTCGTCGCCATGATGATCGCCATGCAAAGCTCTTCTGTAGCGGTTGGCTCCGAGAAGGTTCCGATCTCGGAACTGCGTCAGATGGCCAGCCAGGGTCAACTTGAGAAAGTGACGGTCACCAATGATCGCGTCACCGCCACGACCAATTCTGGCGAGACTTATTACGCCGAAAAGCTGCCAACCAATATCGAGGTCTCGACCTGGTTCGCTGACCAGGGCGTGCAGGTCACCGAAGATGCCGAAACCGGCTTCAGCCTTGGCGGTCTTCTTCTGAACCTTCTTCCGCTGGTCCTGATCCTCGGCCTGTTCCTGTTCCTGATGCGTCAGATGCAGGGCGGCGGCGGTGGACGCGGCGCGATGAGCTTCGGCAAATCCCGCGCCCGCATGCTGACCGAAAAGTCCGGCCGCGTGACATTTGATGATGTCGCGGGTGTCGATGAAGCCAAGGAAGAGCTTCAGGAAGTCGTGGAGTTCCTTCGCGACCCTGCCCGTTTCCAGCGTCTCGGCGGCAAGATCCCGAAAGGCGCTTTGCTGGTCGGCCCTCCGGGCACCGGTAAAACGCTGCTCGCCCGGGCTGTGGCCGGCGAAGCTGGCGTTCCCTTCTTCACGATTTCCGGTTCGGACTTTGTCGAAATGTTCGTCGGTGTCGGCGCAAGCCGTGTCCGCGACATGTTCGAGCAGGCCAAGCGCAATGCTCCCTGCATTATCTTCATCGACGAGATCGATGCCGTTGGCCGGTCCCGCGGTGCCGGTATCGGCGGCGGAAATGATGAGCGCGAGCAGACGCTGAACCAGCTTCTGGTCGAGATGGATGGCTTTGAAGCCAATGACGGCATCATCATCATCGCCGCGACCAACCGTCCCGACGTGCTCGACCCGGCACTGCTGCGCCCCGGCCGTTTCGACCGTCAGGTGACTGTCAGCAATCCGGACATTCTCGGGCGCGAGCGCATCCTCAAAGTGCATATGCGTAACGTGCCGCTGGCCAAGGACGTCGTGTCGAAAGTCATTGCGCGGGGTACGCCAGGCTTCTCCGGCGCCGACCTTGCCAACCTCGTCAACGAGGCCGCTCTGCTGGCGGCAAGGCGTGGGAAGCGCGTTGTCTCCATGGCCGAGTTCGAAGATGCCAAGGACAAGGTGCTGATGGGGCCGGAACGGCGCTCCATGGTCATGTCCGACAAGGAAAAGCGCCTCACCGCCTATCACGAAGCCGGTCACGCCCTTGTGGGCATCCGGATGCCTGGCACCGACCCGGTCCACAAGGCGACCATTATTCCGCGCGGTCGTGCCCTCGGCATGGTCATGCAGCTGCCGGAAGACGACAAGCTCTCCCAGACGCGGCTTGAGATGACCTCCAGGCTCGCTGTCCTGATGGGCGGTCGCGTCGCAGAGGAACTGGCATTCGGTGAAGAGAACGTCACCTCCGGCGCATCATCCGATATCCAGCATGCGACCCGGATTGCCCGGGCCATGGTGACCAGTTTTGGCCTCTCCGATGTCATCGGGCCTGTCGACTATTCCGACAATTCGGACCCGTACACACGGCCGACCCATGTTTCGGAGGAAACCTCCCGGAAGATCGAGGCCGAGGTGCGTGCCCTTGTCCAGAAGGGCATGGATGAAGCCCGCCGGATCCTGACCGATCACCGCGACGAATGGACGACCATCGCTGAGGGCCTGCTCGAATATGAGACGCTGTCTGGCCAGGAGATCACTGATCTCATCAACGGCAAGCCGCCGACCCGTCCGGAAGAGCCCGATGAGCCACAGGGCCCTGCCTCGGCTGTGCCGGTTACCGGCAAGCGCCGTAACAAGGGCCGCGACGGAGAACCGGGCGGCGAACCGGAACCGGCCTGATTATCAAAAAATATAATTGCCTTGGGGCGCAGTCTGCATAGGCTGCGCCCCATGTTTTTCAGACTCTCTGCCATCGCGCTCGCCATGACTGTTTCCGCCTGCGACCGGACAACGCCCGCGGACCTCTCCGCTGACGAGTTTCTCGCCAATGTCCAACCCTATTGCGGCCAGTCCTATCAGGGCACGATCACCAGTGATGACCCGCAGGATGAAGACTGGCGCGGGGAAACCATCATCGCCGATTTCGAAACCTGTACAGAAACCGGGCTTCGCATCCCGCTCCATGTCGGAGACGATCATTCGCGCACCTGGCTTGTGGCGCTGAACGATGATGGCCGTCTCGCCCTGAGGCACCAGCACAATCATGAGGATGGATCGCCCGACGCCCTATCCCTTTATGGCGGCAAGTCGTCTGGGGCATCGAATGCGACACGGCAGGTCTTTCCCGCCGACCGCAAGACAATGGACCTCTTTGACGCTGAGGATATTCCAGAGTCGAAGCACAATATCTGGACCATGGAAATCGACCCGGAAGACGATATTTTCGTGTATGACCTGCATCGCCCCGAACGTCATTTCCGCGTGGAGTTTGATCTCTCGGCGCCTGTAGAATCGCCCGGAAAGCCCTGGTGAGCCGTCCAGTGCTGTCGCCGCTTTTGCCGGCGCGATGAGTGCTCTATCTGTCTTGCATGGAAGACACTGAAGACAAGCAGGGCCGCGTGCTCGTAATCGCCGGCTCAGACTCCGGCGGCGGGGCTGGCATTCAGGCCGATATCAAGGCCATCATGGCGATGGGCGGCTATGCGATGACAGCCATTACGGCCATCACCGTCCAGGACACAAAAGGCGTCCACGATGTCCACCCGGTCCCGCTCAAGACGGTCCGGGACCAGATGCTGGTCTGCCTGAACGACATTGGCGCCGACGCGATCAAGACCGGCATGCTGGGAACAGCTGACCTCGTCGAAACCATTGCCGAAACGCTGGAAGAGCGCGCAAAGGACGCGCCGCGCATTATTGATCCGGTCATGGTTGCGTCATCGGGCGACCAGCTGATCAGCCAGAAAGCGGTCGGCGCGCTCACTTCTCTTCTCTTGCCAGGCGCTCATTTGCTGACGCCGAACGCGCCTGAAGCTGAAGTGCTGACCGGCAAGTCTGTCGACGGCATCAACGGCCAGCGCCGCGCCGCCGAAGCGCTTCTGAAACGCGGCGCAAAGGGTGTTCTGGTCAAGGGCGGGCACATCCCGGGGCGCGTGATCACGGATGTCCTCCAGACCGAACATGGCGAGTGGATGTTTGAAAGCCAGCGCATTGAGACGAGCTCCACCCACGGCACGGGCTGCACGCTGGCGAGCGCCATCTCTGCTCTGGTCGCGAAAGGCACGCCCATCCAGGACGCCGTGGAGCAGGCGCGCGATTATCTCCACAAGGCCATAGAAACCGCCAAGGGCTTCGGCCATGGCCACGGCCCCATCAATCACGGCTGGGCGCTGGATGACAACGAAGACGGGTGACGTCGTGGGCGTCTGCATCTTCAGCTGACGCTCCACCTTTAAGACCCGACCTAAACCACAGCTTAGATTCTCTGGTTTGTCTCCGCTGAGGCAGTCGATAGGATGATCTGCCCACGTCCGGAGACGCACCATGACCACCCTGCCCTTCTATCAGATCGACGCTTTCGCCACGCGCACCTTCGAGGGCAACCAGGCCTGCGTCATGCCGATGGACGAATTCCTGCCCGACGCGCAACTTCTTGCAATCGCCGCCGAAAACAATGTGGCGGAGACAGCCTTCATCGTTCCGAAGGGTGATGGCGTCTGGGCGCTGCGCTGGTTCACACCGACCATTGAAGTGCCGCTCTGCGGACACGCAACGCTCGCCGCGGCGCACGTCCTGTTCAGCCATATGGGTTTTGACGGCCGGGAGATCGGTTTCGACACGGTGAAGTCCGGCCGTCTCACCGTGAAGAAGGCCGCCGGTGGGCGCTACGAAATGGACTTTCCAGCCCCAGACGTGCGCAAGATGGACATTACCGATGATGTCGCCGCCGCGCTCGGCGCATGGCCGCTCGAGGCTTGGGGCGGCCCGTTCTATGCCTGCGTCTTCGCGAGCGCCGACGATATCGTGCAGCTTCAGCCCGACCTTGACCTCATCAGGAAGCTCGGCGTGATGCAGGATGTTGATCGCGGCAATCTCGGCTGCCTCGCCGTTCAGGGCGACGGTATCGATGTCGTGAGCCGCTTCTTTGCGCCCGCCAGCGGCATCCCGGAAGATCCCGCCACGGGCAGCTGGCACTGCATGATCGCCGCCATTCTCGGCCCCCGCTTCAAACGCCCGCTCGACTGCTATCAGGCCTATCCCGGCCGCGGCGGCCAGATCGGGATTGAGCTCATCGGCGACCGCGTGAAACTGCGCGGAAAAGCTGTGACGGTGATCGAGGGCACCTTCTCTCTTTAAGGCAAGCGTTTCGACTTCTGGCAACGGTAATGGCCGCCGCGCGTTGATGGGTTGAAGGTCCGAGGCCCATGCTCCTGAAATCGCGGTACATCCATTATTATGTCATCGCGTCCTGTCTGGTCGCGGGCGCCATCGATCTGACCATGGCCATTGCCATGAACCGCCAGAGCCTTCTCACCTCCACCATCAGCGACCTTGCTGCGGGCGATTTTGCCTCCGCGCAGGATATCGGCCTCATTCTGGTCGCCATCGCCATTGCGTTGACCGGTCTTATTGTCTGGCGGACAGGCGACCAAGGCTGGCCGAGCGGCATTGCGGCGGTTCTGTTCGGCCTGACCGGACCCCTTATCATCCTTATCTCGCTCTACGAGGCCTATTCAAAGACCAGCCCCGAAAACCCGGTCATTCATTATTATGCTGTCGCCGCGATCGGTATCTTCCTGGCCGTAGCCCTCGCCATTCTGGCTATTGTGCGAGGTGGCGGCCGCCCACTCTTTCGATATGGCACGCTGCTCGCGGCGCTGATTTACCTGCTAGCCGGTGCGGCGACTTTCGGTGTGTCGAATGATATCATCGGCCTTGTCGAACGCCTTGCAGCGATCGGCCTGCTGGTCTGGCTGCTCAGCTTCCATATTGGCCACCTGGTTGAAGACGAGTAGACGTCGATCCGCCTAGAAAGGCCGGTCTCCATTCACCGTCACCCGCCGCATATGTCGGCGATGGCCCTGATAATCGTTGAGCGCAAAGTGCCAGGTCGAGCGGTTGTCCCAGAAGGCGACCGAGCCAGCCTCCCAGCGGAAGCGGCAGGTGAAGGGCTCCTGACGGCAATGTTCGAACAGATAGTTCAGCAATGGCCGGCTCTCGCGCCGCGTCCACCCTTTGAAACGCATGGTGAAGGCAGGGTTCACATAGAGCCCTTTACGCCCTGTTTCAGGATGTGTGCGCACGACAGGGTGCTCGAACTCCGGCGCATCTGGCGCAGCTTGCGTGTCCATGCTCTTGCGCCCCAGCGCCGACTGGCCTTTCGGGCCATATTCGCCCTTGGCCGAGTGGATCGCCGTAAGGCTGGCCAATGTCTCTTTCAGCCCATCCGACAGCGCATCATAAGCCGCATGCTGGTTCGCCCAGAGCGTGTCACCGCCAAAGGGCGGGACTTCAATCGCGTGCAGGATCGAGCCGAGCGCTGGCTCTTCGAGGAAGGACATGTCGGTGTGCCAGCCGCCGCCGAAATTGGTTGTCTCGTCCGGCTCCTTGATGATTTCGAGGATTTCCGGATGGCCGTCCATGCCTTTGACATAAGGGTGCACATTCAGCGTCCCGAACCGGCGACCAAACGCCTTGTGCTTCTCGGGGCTCAGATCGTGCTGGTCGCGAAAGAAGATCACGTGATGATCGAGAAAGGCCTGATGCACCGTGTCGAATGCTTCGTTTGACAGGTCATCGGAAAGGTCGATGCCTTCGATTTCAGCACCGAGCGCACCTGCGATCGGACGTACATTTATTTCTGTCATGGCTCCTCCCGGACGGCCGTCTTGAACGCGGCCATTGCCGGGACTGTAAACCGTTGCGGTTTACCTTGGAAGGTCAGTATCGGCGCTTCATCCGGCCGCTTCGCTGCGACAGCCAGACCCCAGCCAGAATCAGCACAAAGGCCAGCAGCGCGTTCCAGTTCTGCGTCTCCCGGAAGAAAACGTAACCAAGGATCACGGTCATGATCGGAATGACATAGCCAGTCAGCGAGATGAAAGTCGCACTGGTTCTCGACACAAGCTCCATCAGAACGACGCCCGCAAACGCCGTCGGAACCAGCCCCAGGGCGAGCACAGCCGACACGTTTGAAGCGTTGAAAGTCACCTCATCCCAATCGGTGAAGAACAGCATCGGCATGACCACGACCGATGCCACCGTCAGAAAGCCGGCTGGCATCACAGCCGGGGCAAGCTTTGGTGCGCCGCGCGCGATGATGCTGTTGACGGCGTAGCAAAGCGCCCCGCCGAGAACGAGCAGCTGTGCAATCAGATTGGCGTTGCCAATACCCTTGATCGCGTCGGGCCCAAGCAGCACAGCCACGCCGATGAAGCCGACAATCAGGCCGATCACCTTGTTGACGGTCATCCTGTCGTCCTTGAACCGGAAATGCGCCATACCCGCCACGAAGAGAGGCGCGCCCGCGATGAGCAGGGACGCCGTGGACGCATTGATCGTCTTCTGGCCAAGCGTAATCAGATAGAAGGGCACGGCCGTCCCGATCACGCCAAGACCGATGATGGAAAGCCAGGACGCCGTCGCCGACAATGGCGGCAGGCGCTCGCCCCGCATCAGCATCACCGCCCACATGCAGATCGCCCCGACAATCAGCCGGCTGGGAATAATGACGCTGGCCGGCAGATCCTGGACGGCGACCTTCGTCATGAGGAAAGCGCTCGCCCAACATCCCGACAATAGCAGGAACATGGACCAGTCCGTCATGGATCTCTGCGGTGTCATTGAAACGGGTGGCTCCTGCGGGACTGACAGATGCGATTTGCACTCATCGCGACAGTGGGCAACCCCTGCCCTCACGCAGCTGTCATAAATCTCCCCCTATCAACGCCGTTTGAAATCTGCCATAGAGGCGGCGGGCCAGCCTTCCCCAACGAGGGCCAGCCTATCTGTAAGGATAGGAGTAAAACAGATGACGATTCCCGCTAAGCCGGACGTGCGCCCTGCATGCCCGCATTTCTCTTCCGGTCCGACCGCAAAGCGTCCCGGATTTTCGCTCTCACAACTCGAAACGACCGCCTTTGGCCGCTCGCACCGCGCGAAAGATGCCAAGGCCAAGCTCGCCGAAGCGATTGAGCGCACAAAACAGATATTGAACCTGCCTGAAGGCTACCGCGTCGGTATCGTACCGGCCTCGGACACCGGCGCCGTCGAAATGTGCATGTGGTCCATGCTCGGCGCGAAGCCGGTCGACATCTTTGCCTGGGAAAGCTTCGGCAAGGACTGGGTCACCGACGCGCAGAAACAGCTGAAGCTCGACGATTGCGAAGTCTATGTCGGCGATTATGGCGTCCTGCCACCGTTCGAAAAGGCGCGCGACGATGCCGACATCGTCTTCACCTGGAACGGCACCACATCGGGCGTTCGCGTGGATGACCATAGCTGGATCAAGCCAAATGCGGACCGTGTCGTGATCTGCGATGCGACCTCGGCCGTTTTCGCGCAGGACATCCCGTTCGAGAAGCTCGATGTCATCACCTATAGCTGGCAGAAAGTGCTCGGCGGGGAAGCGGCCCATGGCATGCTGATCCTCAGCCCGAACGCCGTCAAACGCCTCGAAAGCTACACACCCGATCGCCCGCTGCCGAAACTCTTCCGCATGACGAAGGGCGGCAAGCTGAATGAAGGCATCTTCGAGGGCGCGACGATCAACACCCCGTCCATGCTCTGCGTTGAGGACTACCTGAAAGCCCTCGACTGGGCCGAAAGCGAAGGCGGACCAGCAGGCCTCAAGGCGCGCTCCGACAAGAGCCTCAAAACCCTAGAGGACTGGGTCGCGAAGACCGACTGGATCGACTTCCTCTGCGCTGACGCGGACACCCGCTCGAACACAGGCGTGACCTTCAAGATCGCCGATGCGCGCGTTGCAAAGCTCGCCAATGATGAGCAGGAAGCCTTCGTCAAGAAGCTCGTTACCCTGCTCGAGAAGGAAGGCGTGGCCTACGATTTCAACTCCTATCGCGACGCGCCTCCCGGCCTTCGCATCTGGGTTGGATCGACGGTTGAGCCTTCCGATGTCGAGAAGCTGACGCCGTGGCTCGACTGGGCCTTCGCAACCGTCGCCGAAGAGCTTCAGAACGCCTGATTTCCCCCTCCGCCTGCTTGCGCAGGCACCTCCCCCGTAAACGGGGGAGGATCAGGGCCCCGCTTCAATCCTTCATCCTCCCCCGCTTGCGGGGGAGGTGGCCCGAAGGGCCGGAGGGGGCCAGCCGGACCAACCATTTTCCAGACTGGAACAAAACCCATGCCTAAAGTCCTTATCGCTGATGATCTCAGCCCCGCCGCCGTCGATATCTTCAAGAATCGCGGCATCGAAACCGATATCAAGGTCGGCCTGTCGAAAGACGAACTCCTTGAAATCATCGACCAGTATGACGGCCTCGCCGTGCGCTCTGCCTGCAAACCGGACGCCGATGTCATCGCCGCGGCCAAAAACCTCAAAGTGATCGGTCGCGCTGGCATCGGTGTCGACAATATCGACATCAAAGCCGCGACCGCCAAAGGCGTCGTCGTCATGAACACGCCGTTCGGCAACGCCGTCACCACAGCCGAGCACGCCATCGCCATGATGTTTGCCGCCGCCCGCCAGATCCCGGCGGCCGACGCCGGCACGCAGGGCGGCAAATGGCCGAAGAAGAATTTCGTCGGTGTCGAGCTGTCCTACAAGACGCTCGGCCTGATTGGTTCGGGCAATATCGGCTCTCGCGTGGCTGAGCGCGCCAAGGGCCTGCTCATGAAAGTCATCGCCTATGACCCGTTCCTGACAGAAGAACGCGCCATCGAACTCGGCGTGGAGAAGGTCGACCTCGACACGCTTCTGGCCCGCGCCGACGTCATCACGCTACACACACCGCTGACCGATCAGACGCGCAACATCCTGTCGCGCGAAGCGCTTGAGAAGACCAAGAAAGGTCTGATCCTCGTCAACTGTGCCCGTGGCGGCCTGGTCGATGAAGCCGCTGTGAAAGACCTGCTTGAAAACGAGCATATCTATGCCGCTGCCTTCGACGTCTTTGCCGAAGAGCCTGCCAAGGAGAATGCGCTGTTCGGCACGAAGAACTTCGTCGCCACCCCGCACCTCGGCGCGTCGACTGTCGAAGCGCAGGAGAATGTTGCCCTGCAAGTGGCCGAGCAGATGAGCGATTATCTGCTCTCCGGCGCGGTCACCAATGCGCTGAACATGCCATCCGTCACGGCGGACGAAGCCCCACGCCTCAAGCCTTTCATCGAACTGGCCGAAAAGCTCGGTGCCTTTGCTGGACAGGTCTCCGACCATGGCTTCGACGAAGTCGTCATCGAATATGAAGGCGAAGTGGCAGAGCTTAATCGCAAGCCAATCACGGCAGCGGCGCTCGCCGGCTTGCTGCGGGCTTCGCGCGGCGACGTGAACATGGTGTCGGCCCCGGCCATCCTCGCCGATGCGGGCGTCAAACTGTCAGAGACCAAGACCGAGGACAGCCCCGTCTATGACAGCCTGATGCGCATCAAGGTGAACGTCCCGAAGACCGCCAATTCCGATGAAAGCGGATGGCGCTCGCTCGCGGGCACTGTCTCAGCTGGTCGCCCGCGCGTCGTTGAGGTGAAGGGCATGCCGCTGGAGGGCGACTTCTCGCCGGTCGCGCTCTACATCAACAATATCGACAAACCGGGCTTCATCGGCGCGCTTGGCGCGATGCTGGGTGAGGCCGGCGTCAACATCGCAACCTTCCATCTCGGACGTCAGGACGCTGGCGGCGAAGCGATCGCCCTGATCGGCATCGACAGCGAGCCACCGGCCGAAATGACGGACAAGCTCGATGCCCTGCCGCACGTTCGTTACGCCAAGGTCCTGCACTTCTAGGACACGGCCCGTTTCATAACACTTATGCCTGTTCCGGGGGCTGCGCTCCGGAACAGGCCGCTCCACCTGATGTTGCGAAAGCAGATTCAATGGAGCCATTCATGACCAAACTCGCAATCGTCTACCATTCCGGCTATGGCCACACCGCCAAAGTGGCTGAGCATGTTGAAAAAGGGGCCAGCGCCGTCGACGGGGTCGATGTGACCGTCCTCAAGGCCGACGACCTCACCAATCCAGACGAAGGCCCGTGGGACGCACTCGCAGACGCCGACGGCATCATTTTTGGCGCGCCCACCTATATGGGCTCTGCCTCAGCCGTCTTTAAACAGTTCCAGGATGCGACATCCAAAGTCTGGATGAACCAGGGCTGGCGCGACAAGATCGGTGCCGGTTTCACCAACTCAGGCTCGCTCGCGGGCGACAAGCTCAACACGCTGCAGCAGCTCGCCATCCTGGCCGGTCAGCACGGCATGATCTGGGCCAATTACGGGGCATTTTCCGGCTATAATTCCAGCCAGAGCGACTATGAGACCGCCTGGAATCGCGCCGGCCACATGATCGGCCTCGGCACGCAGGCCCTGACAGACCTGCCAGCCGAACAGACACCTGACAAAGCCGATCTCGAGACGGCCGAAGACTTCGGCAAACGCGTTGCTGAGGTCACGAAGCGTTGGGTGGCAGGAAAAGCATAACGCCTGAGCATTCCGCCCGCGCACGGTTTCAAACCTCTTGATTTTAGGCCCGCCCGGTTCTTTCTGGGCGGGTCTTACACTTAAGGATTCGCCATGAAACGCCTTCTTGCTACCGCCGCGCTGACCACTGCCGCCACTATCCCGGCCCTCACTGCTGATGCCCAACTGGTGGAGGAAGCCCGCCTCGGCGTGATGCAGCATAATATCTGCGTCATCGACTGCAAGAATGCCGACAAGGAAGACGGCCCCAATATCGAAGGCGAAATCGTCTTCGCCAGCCCGGACTTCCTGTCCTTCATCTTCGAACCACGCCCTTATATTGTCGGGTCCTACAACACAGCCGGAAACACGAACTTTGGCGGTTTCGGCCTGATGTGGAACTGGGATTTCGCCCAGGGCTGGTCGGTTGAGCCAAGCCTTGGCTATGTCATCCATGACGGCGCGCTGGAAAGCCCGTTCCCGCAGGGCGACCCGCGCAGCGACGCCTTTGCACGCGAGAATGTCTATTACGGATCTGAGGACCTCTTCCGCACGGGTCTCGCGCTGAACAAGGATTTCGGCGCCAATTGGGGCCTGCAGCTGCAGTACGAACATCTGTCCCATGGCCAGATCCTCGGCAATGGCCGCAATCAGGGCGTCGATAATGTCGGCGTGCGCGCTTACTGGCGCTTCACTGAGTAGGCTTCCGCTTCGTCAGGCTTGCATTGATCGCACAGAAGGCGAATCCTCCCTGAAAATATAAATTCAGGGAGGAATGCATGGCTCAGAAACACGCCATCATCATAGGCGCCGGTCTCGGCGGGCTGACGGGTGCCATCAAGCTGCAGGAGGCCGGTCACAGTTTTGACCTGCTCGACTGCAACCCAAAGGTCGGCGGCACCTGGTTCGAGAACACCTATCCCGGCTGCGCCTGCGACGTGCCCGTCGCGCTTTACCAGCTGTCTTTCGCGCAGAGCATCAACTGGACGCGGGCTTTCCCCCAAGGCCCGGAAATCCAGGCCTACGCTGAAGAGATCACCGACCGCTACCAGCTGCGCCCCAACCTTCACCTCAATGATGCCGCCCGCACGGCCATCTGGAATGAGACCACCAATAAATGGACCGTCACCACTGAAAGCGGAAAAACCTATGAGGGCGATATCCTCGTCGGGGCGCTGGGACAGCTGAACCGGCCGAACTGGCCAGACATCGATGGCATCGACAGCTTCAAGGGCGCGAAGATGCATTCGGCCCGCTGGGACCATTCTGTGTCGTGGGAAGGCAAACGCGTGGGCGTCATCGGCTCGGCCGCCAGCGCGGTACAACTCATCCCCGAAATGGCGAAAACCGCCGCTCACCTCACCGTCTTCCAGCGCACGCCGAACTGGGTCACCCCGCGCCGTGATATACCGATCACACCGCAAGAACAGGCCCTGATGTTCACCGAGCCGGAGACGGCGATGGAACTTGGCGCCCGTCAGCGCCAGCTGATCTACGACAATGCCGACCATTTCTTCTGGCAGGTCTTCGAGTGGACGGAGGCCGGCCGTGAGGCCTACACCACGATCGCTCTCAACCACTTGAACGCACAGATCAGCGACCCCGAGCTGCGCAAGAAGCTGACCCCCGATTACCCGGTTGGCTGCCGCCGCATCCTGATCGCGGACGACTATTACCCCGCGCTTGAGCGCGACAATGTCGAACTCATCACAAGCGCGCCGGAATCCATCGACGAGACAGGCGTCACCACCCCGGACGGCAAACACCATGAGTTCGACATTCTCGTCTTCGCAACGGGCTTCGAAACAACCGGCTGGAACTGGTCGGTCGATGTCGAGGGGCTGAACGGCCACCACCTCAATGAGGTCTGGGCCGATCATCCTGAGGCGTATGCCGGGATCACCGTGGCCGAGTTCCCGAACCTCTTCGTGCTGTACGGCCCGAACACCAATCTTGGCCACAACTCCATCACCTTCATGCTGGAGCGGCAGGTTGAGTACATGATCAAGGCGCTGGCCGCGCTCGATGAGGCATCCGCAAGCGCCCTGATGCCGAAGAAGGCCGCCCAGGACCGGTGGAATAAAGAGCTTCAGGACAAGCTGAAGAAGACGGTCTGGGCCGATGATGCCTGCAATTCCTGGTACAAGACCGAGGATGGCCGGATCACACAGAACTGGTCGTCTCACACCCGCGATTACGCCAAGGCCGTCGCCGAGGTGAAAGTCGAGGATTACGAGCTCGCCTGACGCTAGTATTCTCTGGGGACAGACGACAATTCGCCTCTTGAAATTCGCCGGTAAACACTGTCTGTGGCGCACGGGATCTCAAGGAGTGCGAACCCATGGCTGGTGTGGTTGTTGTCGGTGCCCAGTGGGGCGATGAAGGCAAGGGCAAAATCGTCGATTGGCTTTCGAGCCGCGCCGATACTGTGGTCCGTTTTCAGGGCGGCCATAATGCCGGCCATACGCTCGTCATCGACGGCAAGGTCTTCAAGCTCGCGCTCCTGCCGTCCGGCCTCGTTCGCGGCGGCAAGCTTTCCGTTATCGGCAATGGCGTCGTGGTCGATCCGTGGCACATGCTTCAGGAAATTGAGGGCATCCAGTCGCAAGGCGTCGAGGTGACGCCGGAGACGCTGGTGCTGGCGGACAATGCCTCGCTTATCCTGCCCTGGCACAAGGATATCGATGCCGCTCGCGAGGGCGCGCTTGGCAATGCCCAGATCGGCACCACCAAACGTGGTATCGGCCCGGCCTATGAAGACCGCGTCGGCCGCCGCGCCATCCGCGTCGCCGACCTCGCCGATCCAGCCGCCCTCGACCTCAAGATCGAACGCCTGCTGGCCCATCACCGCCCGCTACGTGGCGGCCTGGACCTGCCCGAGCCGGACGGCGACCAGCTGAAAGCTGACCTCCTGAAAATTGCGCCGCAAATCCTCGCTTATGCGCAACCGGTCTGGAAGGTGCTGGACGAGCAGGTTCGCGCCGACAAGCGAATTCTCTTCGAAGGCGCGCAGGGCGTCATGCTGGATGTCGATCACGGCACCTACCCATTTGTGACGTCTTCCAATGTCGTGGCTGGCAATGCCTCTGCGGGCGCAGGTGTTGGCCCCGGCGCGATCTCCTACGTCCTCGGCCTGGCAAAAGCTTACACCACCCGGGTTGGCGCTGGCCCCTTCCCAACCGAACAGGACAATGAGATCGGTCATAGGCTCGGCACAATCGGGCGCGAGATCGGCGTAAATACCGGCCGCACACGCCGCTGCGGCTGGTTCGATAGCGTCATGGTGCGTCAGGCCTGCGCGACATCTGGCGTCAACGGTCTCGCGCTAACCAAGCTGGACGTTCTCGATGGCTTTGAAGAGATAAAAGTCTGCACGGCCTACAAGCTGAATGGCGAGGTGATCGACCATTATCCCGCCGGACTGACCGATCAGGCCGCTGTTGAGCCGATATACGAAACCCTGCCCGGATGGACAGGGTCTACGGCGGGGGCTCGCAGCTGGAATGATCTGCCAGCAGAGGCCGTGAAATATGTCCGGCGGCTGGAAGAGCTTGTCGGGAAGCCCTGCGCATTGGTGTCGACATCCCCAGAGCGCGAAGACGTCATCCTGATGCGGGACCCATTCGAACGGGTCTAGTTAAAGGCCGAGATGACCGCTTCAGTGATAATGCCGCTGGTCACATCAATCAGGTAAGCCTCATTGTCGACGCGGACCCAGCGATAGCCGTCGGGTGCGCGCCGCAGATCATATCGTTCCCAATCGGAAATGCGCCCATCACGATAGCGAAGCGGCAGCGCTTCTCCGCGCTTCCACATCTTCTTGGCGTGGCCCGGTGGCACCTTGTTCTGCTTGGCAAGACCCGGCGGCAGATTATCGCCCTTGGCATGGCCAGGCGGATCAGCGTGAATCGCGCCTACAAACGCAAGGGCTGCGGCGGCGGGAAGTATCACTTTGAGCATTCTGCTCTCCTGTTTGGTCATTTGATCAATGAAGCAACGGGGCGTGTGCCCTGCCTGTTCCCCGACACGTCTCTCGGAGCGCAGCTATCTGGTTGTGTACAGATGGGCGAGCGCAACCGCGCCTGCGGTCGCGACATTGATGCTGTCAAAGCCCGGCGCCATTGCAATTCGCACGGGACGGCAGCGATCAATCAACGCGCGCGGGAGGCCGGGCCCTTCAGCGCCGAGCAGGATCGCGGTCTTTTTTCCGGCCGGGACGGCGTGCAGCGCCTCTGCCTCCAGAGACGGCGTCATCGCCCAGATATCGAAGCCGGCGTCTTCCAGAGCGCTGATATGATCCTCACCCGTACCGCCATGGCGGAAGGGCAACCAGAGCGCACTGCCGGCCGACACCCTTATGGATTTGCGATAGAGCGGGTCGCAGCTACGCTCATCGAGCAAGACACCGCCAACACCGAACGCCGCCGCGTTTCGAAACGCAGCACCGACATTGTCATGGTTCGAAATATCATTGAGCACGAGCACGGTCTCATTCAACACCAGGTCGGCGAGCGGCAGGGCAGGCCCTTTCTTGGCGCAAGCCAGAACACCCCGGTGGATCGCGAACCCCGCGACCTCATCCATCACCGCCTGCGGCGCGACATAGACCGGCACTGAGGGCGGCAGCTTCGCCAGTGTTTCACTCAGCGGCTCCACCCGGCTCTCTCCAATGAACACGCTCTCGATGTCGAAGCGCGACCGCTCAGCCAGAATACCGAGCGTCACCTTGCCCTCGACAATAAAGCGTCCATCGGCGCGGCCGGTCAGGTCTCGCTCGCGGATCGAGATATAGGGCGCGAGGCGCGGATCTTCGGCGTTTTCGATTCGGATTATCGGCATGGCCCTTTATTCCCCGGACTGGCTTTTCACGCTAGGGTCGGCCATCACTCCCGATTGAGGGACAATGGGTGGGACAGAGGCAGATGACACATATCGCATCGCGCATCGCGGTAACGGTCTTCTTTGCGGTGCTCTATACGGCCTTCCTCGCGGAGGTCGGCGTCCTCTTCTATGAATTCGCGCCAGAAGGTCTCGCCATCCAGATGGCGACCCTGTTCGCGCATAATTTCCTGTTCTTTCCGATTGCCGGCCTGCTCGCCCTGATCGCGTTCTGGCGGCCCGCCGTGCTGCTTGTCGATGCACTCGGCACCGGCAAGATCAAAGGCGGGTGGGTGACCCTTCTTTCCGTGGGCGTCGTCATGGGCGCGCTCGCCTTCCTTCTGTCGTCAGCCTTTGCCGCGTCGAATACACGGTCCATTTTCGAGGTCGCGCCGGACGCTATCGTTGCTGACGAAAGCCGCGAGA
Organism: Henriciella sp. AS95; assembly: GCF_038900055.1. Lineage (NCBI taxonomy): Bacteria > Pseudomonadati > Pseudomonadota > Alphaproteobacteria > Hyphomonadales > Hyphomonadaceae > Henriciella > Henriciella sp. AS95. Next base: position 560,298 of record NZ_JBBMQM010000001.1, on the reverse strand, counting down.
GCGAAGACCCAGCCGCGCGCCGCGCCTCGATCGGTGAAGCCTTGCTCCAGCTTCACATCATGGCGGATGTCGATGGCGGGCTGCATTCCTTTCAGTCCCGGTGTGAGGAAGACTGGCTGCGTTATGGGATCGCCGCCGATCAGGAAAAGCTCTGCTTCGCGACCGGTACGCGGACTTCGGTCGCCGCCTGCTGCCAGGCCAAGACGGACTTCCGCGCCCATGTGAACGCGCTGCAGGCAGACAACCCTTCCCTGCTCGCGGCGATCCATCGCTATGTCCTGCCGTTCAAGATGGTCTTCCTGCTGACGCTTCTCTTCATCGGCATCCTGCTGGTGTGGTTGCGCAAGCCTTTGACCCGCCTCTACGGAAAAGCCGTCCAGCAAGTCTCGTTTCCGCTGGCGGCTGGCGGCGCGCTCGTTCTGTTATGGCCGCTGATGAACGCAGCCTACCTGTCGACCTCCACCCTGCTGACAGGCGATGGCACGTCGAACGCTTACCGCGTCACCGCCCCACTCTTCGCGCTCGGCTTCGGCGTCTGGGCCATGCTGCTCATCTTCTTTCACCTGCGCACCTATCCCAGCCATATCGAGACCGCGCTGAAATCCGCCGGCGCCATCGCCGCCGCGATCGGTGTGTTTCGCTATGAGGAGATTGTGAACTATCTGACCCGCACGCTGGGTGTGGGCGGCGGGCTGGTTGCCGTCATCGTGTTTACAGTCGCGGTGGCATCGCTGATTGCAGCGGTCATCATGGGCGTGAAGCCCCCGGACTTCCTCGACCCACCGGCCGAGGACCCGGAGCCCTCAGAGACAAAAGTCTCGATCTAGCTGGAAACCGGCAGACCCTGATCTTTGGCCATGCGCTTCATCGCCTTCTGGATTTTTTCGAAGGCCCGCACTTCAATCTGGCGGATGCGTTCGCGGCTGACATTGTAAACCTCTGACAGCTCTTCGAGTGTCTTCGGCTCATCGGTCAGGCGGCGCTCCTGAAGAATATGCTGCTCGCGCTCTGAGAGATCTGCCATGGCTTCCTGGAGAAGCTCCATACGGCTGTCGAATTCCTGACGGTTGGCATAGGTCTCGGCCTGGCCCGGCTCATCGTCGGTCAGCCAGTCCTGCCATTCCATGTCACCCTCAGTGCCCATCGGCGCATTCAGGGAGGCATCAGAGCCGCTCATCCGGCCATTCATGCTGCGCACGTCCTTTTCAGGAACGTTGAGCTGTTCGGCGATGTGCTTGACCTGCTCGGGCTTGAGATCGCCCGCGTCGAGCGCGTTGATTTCGCCCTTGATGCGGCGGAGGTTGAAGAAAAGCTTTTTCTGGGCGGCCGTGGTGCCGAGCTTAACAAGGCTCCAGCTGCGCAGGATGTATTCCTGGATCGCAGCCCGGATCCACCACATGGCATATGTGGCGAGGCGGAAGCCCTTGTCCGGGTCGAATTTCTTGACCGCCTGCATCAGGCCGACATTGCCTTCGGAGATGACCTCAGCCATCGGCAGGCCGTAGCCGCGATAGCCCATTGCGATCTTGGCGACGAGGCGCAGGTGAGACGTCACCATCTGCTCGGCGGCATCGGTGTCTTCGTCCTGCTGCCACTTCTTGGCCAGCATGAATTCCTGCTGCTTTTCCAGCATCGGGAATTTGCGAATTTCTGTCAGATATCGGCTGAGTCCCTGCTCGGGGCTCAAAGCGACGGATGTCTTGATCGCCATATTTTCTCTCCAGTCTACTTCACTGACCCCTGAAACGGGCATCGGTTCCGTATCGGTTATGGAGAAAGCCTTTTAGCCCCGCTTTGCGGCAGCGTCTTTCCCCTGTTTGCGCATGCATCTTATCACGCACTCGCATAAATGGGGTTGAAAGCGGCCATATGAAGGCCATGCGGGCTTTTTCTCGAAGAAAGATGCCCGCGCCATCCGCCGTGCGAATGGGCGGGCGATCTGTACGCGTACGACCGTGATCAGGCCGCTTTTTTCTTGACCGTTTTTTTCGCTGCCGGCTTTTTTACGGCAGGTTTCTTTGCGGCCAAGGCTGGCTTCTTCGCGGCCACCGGTTTCTTCGCCGCAGCGGGTTTCCTGGCGGTCGCAGCCTTTGCTGTCGCAGGCTTCTTCGCTGCGGCGGGCTTGGCTTTGGCGGCCGGCTTTTTTGCTACTGGCTTTTTCGCCGTAGCCTTCTTGGTTGTTGTTGCCATGTCCTGGTCCTGATTGTGTTAGAGCGGACTATACCAATCAATCGCCGCACCGAATCAGTGCGGACACGGGAATCGTGCCCCAGATTTCAAATTTCGCAACCAAATAAAAATCACAATAAATTCGGGCTCTACTTCGCGGCGCCGAACAATTCGTCATCTCTCTACACAATAAAGACCCGGATGCGGGGGCGGCATCCGGGTCTTTCAGGCGCCAGCCTGCTGTATTACTTAGCCTTAGGCTTACCGGGGATTGATGGTTTGCCTGGCTTTGCAGCTGGCTTGGCAGCCGGTTTCGTAGATGGTTTGACAGATTGCGATTTCATCGCGGTTTGCCTTTGCGGACGGGACAAATCTTGTGTCCCACAATCGACAGGGCACGCTTGCCCCGCCAGAATCAAAATACGCTTTTCGCGCGAGTTCAGCAATGCAATCCCAGGTGAAATATTTGTTACCTGCCGAATACTTCAAAACGGGCTGCGTCGAGGCGGCACAGCCTGGTGGTGATGACTTCCATCCGCTTCGCGCGTACATAACGTCAAGCAAACGAGGAGCCTGACTTCGATGGCCAATATTCTGACAATCGGCTTTTACATCGCGCTCGTGATCCTTGTCGTGGTTCTCGTGCTGGGACTGGTCAATCTGACGCGAACGGATGAAAATCAGGCGAGCCGGTCAAACAAGCTGATGCGCCTGAGGGTGCTTATTCAGGCCATTGCAATTGCGCTGCTTTGCGGTCTCGGCTTTGTTGTGGGCGCGTTCAACTAGGCAGGAGCCATGGTCAAACTCGACAAGATCTACACGCGCAGCGGTGACAAGGGCAAAACCCGGCTCGCTACAGGTGAACCTGTCGACAAATGGGATGGCCGCGTCACAGCCTATGGCAGCGTGGACGAGGTCAACGCTGCACTGGGCGTCGCTGCCCTTGAAGCCAGGGACGAAATGGCGAGCGCCATCCACCGCGTCCAGAACGATTTGTTCGACCTTGGCGCAGACCTGGCCACGCCAGACCGCGGCAAGGAGCTCGGATGGGAACCGCTGCGTATCGTCAAGTCACAGACAGAGCGGCTGGAGCGCGAAATCGACGCGATGAACGCCGATATCGCCCCACTCGACAGCTTCATCCTGCCGGGCGGCTCGGCCCTCTCAGCCCATCTTCACGTCGCCCGCACGATCTGCCGGCGCGCCGAACGCGATGTCGCCAAGCTTGCGGCCAATGAAGACGAGCGTGTCAGCGCGCATGCCCTGTCTTATATCAACCGCCTGTCGGACTGGCTCTTCGTGGCCGCCCGCGCGGCCAATGAGAATGGCACCAAAGACGTCAAATGGGTGCCCGGCGCGAACCGTTAGGAGTCGCCCCATGAGCGAAAAACTGCATCAACGCTTTATCGGCCACTGGGAGCTGGACCCATCATCCTGCGACTACAAGCAGGGCGACCCGCCAAAATCCGGCACCTATGTCATTCGCGAGGATGGCGATGAGCTGATCTTCGACATGGCCTGGACCGATCTGGCCGGCCAACCTCACGAAGCTTCGTTCAAGGGAACGCCCGATGGTGAACCGAAGCCCTTCAATGGCGGCGATCTTGTCGACAGCCTCACCATCACTGCCGAAAGCCGCAGCGAGCTCAATTCAAGCGCGGGCATGAAGGGCCAGACGCTGATGCATGCCACCCGCACCCTGATTGATGATGATACGATGCGCGTCGTCCAGATCGTCTATCTTCCGGACGGCACAGCGCCAACGAACAAATCGGTCTATCATCGCCAGTCTGTCGCCTGAAATGTCGCCAAAAGCGCTTCAGGGCTTGAGTGTTCGCTACTCTCAGGGCAAAGCATGGCGCCATGAGTGATACACCGCCTGACCGCCTGAGCCTTGACCCTCGCAGCCCGCACTATGACGAAGCGCTGATCGCGCGCGGCGTCGGCGTCCGCTTCAAGGGACAGGAACGCACCAATGTCGTCGAATACTGCCTGTCAGAAGGCTGGATTCGCATCGTCGCCGGGAAAGCCGTCGACCGGAAAGGCCAACCCCTTACGCTCACGCTGAAGGGTCCGGTAGAGGTATGGTTCGAAGACGCCCAGAAAGACGCCGAGTAAGCCCTAGGGCTCACTCCGAAAGAACGTCGTCCAGCCAGTCGCTCATCGTATCGAGCGCGACCGGATCGAACGTCGTCTCAATCGATATGTACTCATCTGGTGAGCCAGTCCCCGCAGGCTGGAACAGATGGTTCAACCCGTCCAGCACGACCACTTCGGACTGCGGATTGGACAGCGCCTCTTCCATGAGCGGCGCGCTGGTCTGCGCTGACACCTGCAGGTCCTTCGACCCGTAAAGCGCCAGGACCGGCCCCTGATAGGCCTCGAGCGCCGGGACCGGATCATAGTCCAGCGCCCAGGCAAGCCACGGGCCCTGAATCTGTTTGAACGTCGAGTCTTCGAGTGACGGCGGCAGGCCTGAGTCTGCGATAATCTCCTTCAGCGCCGCGCGCATCTCCTCCTCGCTCATGCCCTCGCGGATGAGATTGAATGTCTTGCGGCTGAAATTGGCGGAGGCCTCCACCGCACTGTCCGAGGCACCCGCGGCGCGCGAAATGTCTTCCGACTGCTCCAGCATCACCTCACCAAGCGTCACCGCAGGTCCCGCCAGCAAGACCAGAGCGGCAGCCTCCTCGGTCTGGGTGGCGAGCGGCGCGGCCAGCCCGCCTTCGGAGTGGCCGATATAGGCCGTCCGCTCCGGGTCGATCCGTGGGTCTGCCTTCAGATAGGCAAGCGCCGCCGCCGCATCGAGCGCAAAATCTTCCGTTGTCGCCTGTCCGAAATCGCCTGTGCTCTCGCCGAATCCCCGGTCGTCATAGCGCAGCACAGCATAGCCTTTCCGTGTCAGGTCGTCGGCGATCACGAGGAATGGCTTGTGGCCCGCCAGTTCCTCATTGCGGTCCTGCGGCCCTGATCCGCTGATCAGCACGGCCGCCGGGAACGGCCCCTCGCCCTCCGGCAGGGTGAGCTCGCCCGCCAGCATGACGCCATCCTCCGCGCCGGGCACACGGACCGCTTCCACGACATAATCCTGGCTCTTGGGTTCCTGCGGCCTGTCCAGCTCTGGCGACCGGTCGCCGGGCTTGAGCGTGAACGGCATCGGCATTCCCTGCAACCACACGCCGTTCATCTCGTCGCCCTCGCCGGGCCGCATGGTGAAGGTTGCGCCAAGGGCGGGAAATTCGGCAGAGAAGACCCCCTCCTCGATTTTCGCACCCTCGCCGGGAATGCCGTTCACGCTCTGGGCGGGACTGTCCATCGTTACCGCAAGCGCGCCGTCCTCGCCTTCCGTGACATGAAAGATCAGCCACAATTGCGGCCCGCCCGGGATGTTCAGCTGGCCGGACCAGTCACCGATGACGCTCGTCGCCGTGAGCTCGCCGGTCTCGCTGCTGGCCTGCAGGTCGGCTTCGTCCGGCGCGTCGGACGGCTCGGGTGAGCAGGCTGCGCAAACAAGGAGGAGGATAAGGGCGCTCAGATACTTCATGTCGGGCTCTCCGCTTTTGAGCCATGCAATCGAAGCCCCGCCCGATTGTCCAGCGCTTACAGGTTTTCGCGGCGACAAATGCCGCCCATGCCCATTACAGCGACGATTTGACCCTTACGTTAGCGTTAAGCTTGATTGTTGCGCCCGCCTCTTCTAGTTCTCCACCAGATTTCAGGATCAATTTATAAGGAGCCAGCCCATGAAGGTGCTCGTGCCCGTCAAACGGGTGATCGATTATAATGTCAAAGTCCGGGTCAAGTCTGACCAGTCGGGCGTTGACCTTGCAAACGTCAAAATGTCCATGAACCCCTTCGACGAAATTTCCGTCGAAGAAGCCGTCCGCCTGAAAGAAAAAGGCGCGGCAGAGGAAGTGGTCGTGGTTTCCATCGGGCCGCAACAGGCGCAGGAAACCCTCCGCACCGCGCTCGCCATGGGCGCTGACCGCGGCATCCTGGTCAAAACCGACGATACGGTTGAGCCTCTGGCGGTCGCCAAGATCCTCAAGGGCATTGTCGAGGCCGAGGGCCCCGATCTCGTCATCCTCGGCAAGCAGGCCATTGATGACGACTCCAACCAGACCGGTCAGATGCTGGCCGCGCTGCTTGACTGGCCACAGGCAACTTTCGCCTCCGAAGTCGTGCTGGAAGCTGGCAAAGCCACCGTCACGCGCGAAATCGATGGCGGCCTGCAGACGCTATCGCTTCAGACGCCGGCAATTGTCACGACTGACCTTCGCCTCAACGAGCCACGCTATGCGTCGCTTCCAAACATCATGAAGGCCAAGAAAAAGCCGATTGATGAGAAGGCCCCTGGCGATTTTGGCGTCGACACCACACCGCGCCTCAGCGTTGTGAAAGTGACCGAGCCACCGGTTCGCGAAGCTGGTGAGAAGGTCGAGGACGTCGCCACGCTCGTCTCCAAACTCAAATCGAAGGGAGCAATCTAATGGCTGTTCTCGTAATTGCTGACCACGACAACTCCACCCTGACTGACGCCACCCACAAAACGGTGACGGCTGCTGCCGCTTTCGGCGGTGACATCGACGTCCTCGTCGCTGGCAAGGATGCAGGCGCTGTCGCAGACGCGGCCGCCAAGATTGACGGCGTCCGCAAGGTTCTGCTGGCTGAAGGCGATGCTTATGAAAAGCAGCTCGCTGAAGCCATGGAAGCTCTGATCGTCCCGCTGATGGACGGCTATGACGCGCTCTTCTCGCCTGCTACCACGATGGGCAAGAACGTTACCCCACGCATCGCGGCCAAGCTCGACGTCATGCAGATCTCCGACATCACCGGCATTGAAGGCACCGACACGTTCGAGCGCCCGATCTATGCTGGTAACGCGATCATGACCGTCAAATCGTCCGACGCAAAGAAAGTCGTCACCGTTCGCGGTACGGCCTTTGATGCGGCTGGCGAAGGTGGCTCGGCATCGGTTGAAAAGATCGACGCGCCAGCTGGCCCGTTCAAGTCAGAGTTCGTCGAAGAAAAGATCGTCCAGTCGGACCGTCCGGAACTGACCTCCGCCAAGACCATCGTGTCCGGCGGCCGTGCGCTCGGCTCGAAGGAAGAGTTTGACCGCCTGATGATCCCACTGGCTGACAAGCTCGGTGCTGGTATCGGTGCCTCGCGCGCCGCTGTCGACGCAGGCTACGCGCCGAACGACTATCAGGTCGGCCAGACCGGCAAGATCGTCGCGCCAGAACTTTACATCGCCATCGGTATCTCGGGCGCCATCCAGCACCTTGCTGGCATGAAGGACTCCAAGATCATCGTTGCGATCAACAAGGACGAAGAAGCGCCAATCTTCCAGGTCGCCGATTACGGCCTGGTTGCAGACCTCTTCAACGCTGTGCCTGAGCTAACCGAAGCTCTCTAGGCCAGCGCCAGATCGATAATATCGAAAAGCCCCGGGTCCATGGCCCGGGGCTTTTTTTAATCCATGGCCTCCAGCTCGCTCATGACATCCTGCATGAGCGGCCCGATCTCGGTGTTGAGTACCAGATGGGCGTAGGGGTCGAGGTCGGTCGGCTCACGGTTGACGATGACCAGGCGCGCACCGGCCCGCACAGCCATAACCGGAATACCGGCAGCCGGATAAACAACGAGCGATGAGCCGAGCACGATGCAGAGGTCGGAGGTCTCCGCCTCTGCCGTGGCGCGCTCCATCTTGTCTTCGGGCATCGGCTGGCCAAACGAGATCGTGGCCGTTTTCAACAAGCCCGCGCAATTGACGCAGATGATCTCCTCATCGGCTTCCCAAGGCGCGCGAAGCTCTTCCAGCTCATGCCGCATGCCGCAGTCGAGGCATTTGGCGTAGGACGCATTGCCGTGGATCTCGATCACCTTGTCGTCGGGCACGCCGCCATCCTGGTGGAGATTGTCGACATTCTGCGTAACGACCGCCGTCACCTTTCCCATGTCGACAAGCTTGGCGATGGCGCGATGTCCGTCATTCGGGCTCGCGCCGACCCATCCGGCCGACTTGTTGAACACCCGCGTCCAGGCTTCACGCCGCTTTTCGCGCGAGGCGACAAAGTCCTGAAAGTAGATTGGCTCCATCTTGGACCAGACGCCGCCCGGGGAGCGAAAGTCCGGAATGCCGCTTTCGGTCGATATGCCGGCGCCGGTGAAGACCACCACCCGGTCAGCCGCCTTGATCAGTTCGGCGAGTTTTTTTGCATGGCTCATAGGACGCTAGCTTATACGAGGCCTAGAACAGCATCCAGATGCCCATGAAGATCATCATGAGATTTTCTGTCAGCGAGATGAACCCGAGCGGCACGTTTGAATTGCCGCCGACACAGGCACATTTGAGGTCACGCTTGTCGATATAGACGGCCTTGAACACCGAGATCGCGCCCACCGACCCGATGAAGATCGCAATCGGTGAGGCAAGCCATAACAGTGCGCCCGCGATCATCAGCACACCCGCCAGCGCCTCGCCGAAGGGGTAGAGATAGGCGTATCGCACCCACTTCTGGGCCAGCAGGTCATAACCGAGGAACTGATTGGAAAAGCTTCGCAGATCGCGGAGCTTCTGAACGGCCAAGAGACACATGGACATGGCGACAAACCACTCCAAAGCCCGCCAGGTGAAGACCGTTCCAAAGACGGCCCAGCTCGTCGCCAGCGCCATAAGCGCGCCCATGGCGAAGATTGCGAGCACCGGCGTGTAGGTCTTCTTGTCCGGATCGGGCAGCGGCTCGCCAAAATATTGCTTCAGCGCGTCATAGCCACCGATCCGCTCGCCATCGATGAAGGTCTGCGGCGTTGTCTTTACATCGTGTTTTGCCTTGAAGGCATCCGTCTCCTCGCGGGTGGCAAGATGATGATTTTCCACCTCGAAACCCTTGCGTTTCAACAGGTCACGCGATTTGAGGCCGAACGGACAGATATGTTTGTCCATCACCATGCGGTAGAGAATGGCCTTTTTTGCGCCGGAGGCGCGATCGTCATTTTGAGGGGCAGGATCGACTGGATGTGTATCGGGCATGGTGCTTAGTAAATGGGCCTCACCCACAGCTTGTTCCACGCCCGGCTGCTGGCCTATTCCCAAAGGCCCGGCGGGCGATTACGCTGAACACCTGCTTGGGAGATGCCCATGATCCGCGAAACGGCGATGAGGGAACTTGACCATGATCCGCGCTTTGAATGGCGCGGCGGGTCAGTCACCCGCATAGAGAACCTGTCGGATATCGTTTTTGCCTTGGCGCTCGGTATGATCGTGTCTTCCGCATCAAGGCCTGAGACGTTTACTCAGCTCACCGATCATCTTTTCACGATCCTCCCGGTCGGCGCCGCCTTTGTTCTGCTCTTCATGATCTGGAACCATCACTATGTCTTCTTCCGCCGATACGGCGTGGCCGACGGCAAGATCATCGTCCTCAATTGCATCTTGCTTCTGCTTGTCCTGTTTATCGCCTATCCGCTGCGCTTCATTTTCGACGGGCTTTACGGCTTTGTCGAAGGCTTGATGGGCGACTGGAGCCGTCTTGAGGCGGCCGGCATCACCTATTCAATCGCCGGCACCATCATGGGTTACTTCGCCCTGGGCTATGGGCTCATTTACCTCATCATCAGTCAGATGTACGCGCACGCCCTGAAAAAGGCAGACCAGCTGGGCCTGACGCCGTCTGAGCGGGCAATGACGCGGCAATCCATCTGGGTGTTCCGCGTCCAGATCATCGCTGTGACCATCACCGGCCTGTGCGCCACCTTTACGCCGATGTACGCCTTTTCGGGCTGGTTGATGATCCTGATCTGGCCAGGTGCCCTGCTCGTTGACCGTTTGGTCCCCATCCCTGAGGTGGAAGACTGAGCGGGTCGGAATGGCCGCCTGTGCCCCCCGCGCCACAAAGTCCCCCCGATTGTGCGTCGATATGCTGACAGGTCTTGATCTTTGACGCGCTGCACAATCAGTCTACGTGTCTAGGTTTTGCCTCTGATGGAGGGCATTTTGGGCCAGATAGAAACGATTGGTGTCATTGGCGCCGGACAGATGGGTAATGGCATCGCGCATGTATGTGCGCTTGCGGGGTATGATGTCAGGCTGAATGACATCTCCGATGAGGCCCTCAGTAAGGGCATTGAAACCATCGAAGGCAATATGGCCCGCCAGGTCGCGCGCAACATGATCACGCCAGACGCGATGACCACGGCGATCAAGCGCATCAAGCCTTCGACCAGTCTTGATACCTTCAACGCCGTAGACCTCGCCATCGAGGCTGCGACGGAAAAACGCGAGGTCAAGGAAGCCATCTTCAAGGATGTCTGTGAGGCCGTCCCTTCGAACGCCTACCTCGCCACCAATACCTCTTCCATCTCGATTACGCGCCTGGCGGCCACGACAGATCGCCCTGAAAAGTTCATCGGCCTGCACTTCATGAACCCCGTGCCGCTGATGAAGCTGATGGAGGTCATCCGCGGCCTCGCCACCGATCAGCAGACCTATGAAATGGCGCTTGGTTTTGCAGACCGTCTCGGCAAGACGACGACGAATGCCGAAGACTATCCGGCCTTCATCGTGAACCGCGTTCTGGTGCCGATGATCAATGAAGCCGTCTACGCCCTCTACGAAGGCGTCGGCACGGTCGAAAGCATCGACACCGCGATGAAGCTCGGCGCGAACCATCCGATGGGGCCGCTGGAGCTGGCCGACTTCATCGGTCTCGATACCTGCCTCTCCATCATGCAGGTCCTGCATGACGGGCTCGCCGATACCAAATACCGCCCTTGCCCGCTTCTGGTGAAGTATGTTGAGGCCGGCTGGGTTGGCCGTAAGGCCAAGCGCGGCTTCTACGACTATCGCGGCGACGCGCCCGTCCCGACGCGCTAGGCTATATTTCGACTGTCCTGATCAGTTCGATCACTGCCAGAATAACCGTATTCACCGCAACGGCGGCGAGGATCATGCCCATGATCCGGCTGACCAATGCGGCGCCTGTCATCCGAATGACCTTGAGGATCGGCGTTGCCGACAGCATCAGGATCAATGCCGCCAACATCACCAGCAGCATGATCCCGGCCGTCACAGCCTGCTGCTCAATGCTGAACCGATTATTGTCCGTCAGCACGACGATAGCGAGAATGGCGCCGGGCGATGCAAGCGATGGCATGGCCAGAGGAAAGATCGCGACCGAGCCTTCTGCCTTTGTGCGGGTATAGCCTTCCGCCTCGGACTCCGGCTTGGAATCACCGAAGATCATCGTCAGCGCGAACAATAAAAGCACGATACCGCCAGCGATCTGAAACGCTGGCAGGCTGATCCCGAGCGCATTGATCAGGAATTGACCCCCGATCAGAAACAATAGCAGCACCATCGTCGCTGCAAACACGGCCTGTATCGCAATTTTCCATCGCTTCTCGGCAGCGACCGAAGCCGTCACGGCAATAAACACCGGAATTGTGCCGATGGGGTCGATGACGACCCAGAGAAGTATGAATTGCTCAAGCAGATTATGGCTCATCCGGAGGGGTGCGCCCTTTGTCGATTTAAATGTGGTAGAGACCATTCAAATCGGCGCACAGCCGGGATTTGCAAGCATCGCACGCCGCGAAACCTGTATATGCCACTGCTATGCCAGCGCGCTGAGACCTTTGCGCAACACATCTGGCTGGAGCGCCTCGATTTCTGCGTCGATGGCCGCGTGCTCACTTTTCCAGATGGGCACGGCTTGCTGGAGAAGCTCATGGCCAGCATCCATCAGCTTCAACAACCGGCTTCGTTTATCGGCCGGGTTCTGGATAATTTTGACAAGGCCCCGCCGCTCGAGCGGCTTCAGATTTGCGGTCAGCGTGGTGCGATCCATGGCCAGAAGTTCGGCTACCGGTCCGAGCGGCGGCGGCTCCGGGCGGTTCAGCGCCATCAGCAATGAATACTGCCCACTAGTGATGCCGAGCGGACGAAACGCTTCATCAAATCGGCGCGCTAAAGCGCGGGCTGCCCGCTGCGCGGCAAGGCACAGGCAGTGATCCTTCACCTGAAGCGTTGTCTCGTATGGAATTTGATTCGTCATTGACTCTCTTATTTATGTTGATATCAACATTTTTAGTCAAGGAAAGAAGGCGCCCATGACTTACATCCAGGGCTTTGTTGTCGCCGTCCCCGAAGCGAACAAGGAACGATACAAAAAGCACGCGTCCGATGCTTTCCCGCTCTTCAAGGAATTCGGCGTCACCCGCATGGTCGAAAGCTGGGAAGACGACGTGCGGGATGGCAAAGTCACCGATCTCCGCCGCGCCGTAAAAGCCGAACCTGGCGAGAAGATCGTCTTTTCCTGGTTTGAGTTTCCATCAGCGGACGTCGCAGAATCCGCCAGCAAGAAAATGATGGAAGACCCGCGCATGGAGCAGTTTGGCGGCGAGATGCCGTTTGACGGCAAGCGCATGATTTTCGGCGGCTTCGAGGTGATCGCCGATACCGGCTCTGCCGACGGCATGGGCTATATCAGCGGCACCGTCATTCCCGTCCCCACGGCCCGAAAGGACGATTACGCCGCCTCCGCCAAACAGATGGGAGCGCTGTTCTGTGAACATGGCGCCGGCCGCGCGGTCGATGGCTGGGCTCACCACGTGCCCGAAGGACAGGTGACCGACTTTCAGCGCGCTGTGGCCCTTGAGGACAACGAAACAGTCGTCTTCGGTTGGGTGGAATGGCCGTCAAAGGCGGCTAGCGGCAAGGGATGGGAAAAGATCATGCAGGATGAGCGGATGGGCGGCGATATGCCTTTCGATGCCGGACGCATGATTTTCGGCAGTTTCACGCCGCTGCTGTACCTGAGCTAGGCTCTAGCTCCGCCAGCGCAGTGTCACCGGCTTGATCGGATTTTCGAACGGGCGGTCTTCGGTTCTGGAGCCTGCCCATTCCTTTTTCAGCGTGCGGTACCATTTGGCCTGAACGTCGATATCGTCGATCCAGATCATCGCCTTCTGATACTTCATGCCTTCATTCTGAAGGTCGACAATGTCGCCGTCCTGGCGAAGGAATTTCCGGGCCGCAGGCTTGAAGATCGGGATGGCCAGATTGAGCAGCGGCGCCCCGGTAAACCAGGTCACCTGCGTGATCACCGTCTTCTTCTTGTAGACCGGCGTGAGGCAGGTCAGCGTCAGCAGCCGCGCCTTCTCATTCTCGACGATCTCCCAGCGATAGCCCGGCAGCTGGAAAATGATCTCCGTCGTCACCTTGCCGCCGAAGATGGCCTTATAGGCCAGCGAATTTGAGGATGGCTGGTGGCGATCAATTGCCCAGCCCCGGTCGCGCGGCACAAAGGGCTTCTCTTTCAGTTTCAGGCCAACACTCGGTGGGCGCCACCACCATTGCGAATGGACGAAAGCGACATGCGCCGGATCCATCAGACCGACGACGGCGTCATCCATATGCGCGTTAAACGCTTCCTGGATCACGAATTTCGGCGTGTCCGGCAGCGCGCCAAAATCCGGCGGCGGCACGTCCGGTTCGCCCTCGAACTTCGGATCATGCGCAATGAAGACGAAAATCATCCCGTTCTTTTCGTGCACCGGATAGTTGCGAACCTTGAACCGGCTCGCCTCATAGGGCTGCTCTTCCAGCACGGAGGGCATATGGCGGCAGACACCATCGGTCCCGAAGCGCCAGCCATGATACGGACACTCGACCGTGGGCTCGCCCGCCGTGTCGATCATCTTGCCCGCCGAAAGCGGCACAAGGCGGTGCGGGCAGACATCGCGCAGCGCGAACGCCTCCCCCTGCTCTGTGCGCCCAATCACAATCGGCTGGTCCAGCATGATGACATGCTTCAGCCCGCCGGGTTTCAGCTCTTTCGACGTACAGCCCAGATACCAGCTATCGGTCAGCCATCCTTCCGGCGTGATGCCGGGCTGGGTCTCGACAGTCTTGTCTATGAGGGTCTGCGTATCTGGCATTTGAGCCTTTTATACTGCGCGAGTGTTTACAGAAACCCTGTGGCTCACCCGCATTGACAGCAAGTCCCCGCTAGTCGCAGCGGCCAAGCCCCGCTATATGCCGCAGACATGACACCTCGCGATAAGATCCGCAATTTTTCCATCGTGGCGCATATCGACCACGGCAAGTCCACCCTCGCTGACCGGCTGATCCAGGTCACGGGCGGCCTCACCGATCGCGAAATGCGCGAACAGGTGCTCGATTCCATGGATATCGAGCAGGAACGCGGCATCACGATCAAGGCCCAGACTGTGCGCCTCAACTATACCGCCAAGGATGGCGAGACCTATGTCCTGAACCTGATGGACACGCCGGGACACGTCGACTTTTCCTACGAGGTCAGCCGTTGTCTCGCGGCCTGCGAAGGCTCGTTGCTGGTGGTCGATGCCTCGCAAGGCGTCGAGGCCCAGACCCTCGCAAACGTCTACCAGGCGATTGAGCAGGACCATGAGATCGTGCCCGTCCTCAACAAGATCGACCTGCCAGCCGCCGAACCCGACCGCGTGAAAGAGCAGATCGAGGACATTATCGGCCTCGATGCCTCCGACGCGATCATGACGTCTGCGAAGAATAATATCGGCATCGAGGATGTGCTCGAAGCCATTGTGACCCGCCTGCCGCCGCCGCATCAGGGCGACCGCGACGCGCCCCTCAAGGCGTCGCTGATCGACGCCTATTACGACCCCTATCTCGGCGTGGTTGTCATCGTCCGCATCGTCGACGGCGTGATGACGAAGAAGCAAAAAATCCGCATGATGCGCGCCAAGTCGACCTATGAGATCGACAAGGTCGGCATTTTTGGGCCGAAGCCGACAGATGTCGACGAACTCGGTCCGGGCGAAGTCGGCTTTTTCGTCGCCTCGATCAAGGAAGTCGCCGATACGGCCGTTGGCGACACGATCACAGATGAGCGCAATCAGGCCACCACGCCGCTGGCCGGCTATAAGGAAGTCGTTCCGATGGTGTTCTGCGGGCTTTTCCCCGTCGACGCCGGCGATTTCGACGATCTGCGAGCGGCAATGAGTAAGCTGCGCCTCAACGATGCGAGTTTTACCTGGGAGATGGAAACCTCCGCCGCGCTCGGCATGGGCTTCCGCTGTGGTTTCCTTGGCCTGCTTCACCTTGAAATCATTCAGGAAAGACTGTCACGCGAGTTCGACCTTGATCTCATCGCGACTGCGCCATCGGTTGTCTACGAGATGTCAATGACAGACGGTACCGAAATAGAACTTCATAATCCGGCAGACATGCCAGACGTCGTCCGCATCGCCGAAATCCGCGAACCGTGGATTTCCTCGACGATTTACACGCCGGATGAATATCTGGGTTCCATTTTGCAACTTTGCCAGGATCGCCGCGGTATCCAGAAAGAATTGTCCTATGTCGGCGGCCGCGCCATGGTGAAATATGAGCTGCCGCTGAATGAAGTCGTGTTCGATTTCTATGACCGTCTGAAATCCATCTCCAAGGGCTATGCGAGCTTCGATTACGAGATCATCGGCCACCGCCCCGAGAACCTTGTGAAGATGTCGATCCTCGTCAATGACGAGCCGATCGATGCGCTGTCCATGCTGGTTCACCGCGACCGCGCCGAAGGCCGGGGCCGTCAGATGTGCGAGCGCCTGAAAGACCTCATCCCCCGCCAGATGTTCAAGATCCCGGTCCAGGCTGCCATTGGTGGCCGCGTTATCGCGCGCGAGACCATTTCGGCGCTGCGCAAGGACGTGACCGCGAAATGCTATGGCGGCGACGCGACCCGCAAACGCAAACTGCTCGACAAGCAGAAAGCCGGCAAACAGCGCATGCGCCAGTTCGGCAAGGTCGAAATCCCGCAGGAAGCCTTCGTCGCAGCCCTGCGCATGGATAATGACTAGGCCTCTTTGCCTGGCACTCTCCATAGCGGCCAGAACAGCCTGACCCGCGATTGATCGGCTGTTAAAGCTTGCCCGCTAGAGATGGGCAATGCGCCTTTTCTATGCCGGTCTGATACTCCTCGTCCTTATGGGCGTGGTCCTTGCGCTGGCTTTCCTGTTCCAGCCTGATCGGATGAGTTTGTGGGAACCGCTCGAAGGCCCGGAACAACCGAGCCTGATCGAAGAGCTGCCAATCGCGCAGCTTTCTGACTATGGCACTGGTGATGAAAACCGGCTCGCCGTCCTCGTTACAAGTGACTCATCAAACTGGCTCGGTCTCGCCCATGGCCTGAAGACAATCGGCGTGCCTTTCATCATGACGACGGACGTTCAACGCGCCCTCAGCCATGATGTCGTCCTCGTCTATCCCGTCATTTCCGGCCGCGAAGTGGACACTGACACACTGCGCGCGCTGGCAAGGTTTCCGCAGAATGGCGGCACCCTGATCGCGACCAATGTGCTCGGCGGCGGCCTCGCGCCAGTCTTCGGCTTCGACAGCGTGACCGAATCGCGCGCCCACACCCACCTCGTCTTTGATGGCGCATACGACATCACCGCCGATTTCGAAGCCCTGGGCCAGTCGAGGATCAAGATTGGCAGTGCGACCAAGCTTGCGACCAATCCCGGCACAAATGCCTATCTCTCACCGCTCCAGCCGCCGGTGGCCGTTTACGAGGATGGCTCAGCCGCAATCGTCCGCCGCGACTATGAGAACGGGACAGCCTATGCCCTCGGTATCGACCTCGGCCAGCTCTTGCTGAAGGGCTACAATTTCAAGGAAGACGATATTTCCGAGGCCTATGCCAACCAGTACCAGCCGACGCTCGATACGCTACTGCGTCTTGTGGCGGCCATCTATCGCGAGGGCGAAGCCGATGCCATCACGCTCGGCACCGTGCCAGATGGCAAGACATTGTCGGTGATGATGACGCACGATGTCGACTACCGGAAGTCCGTCCGTAACGCGATCAAATATGCCGAGATGGAAAAGCAGAACGACATCCGCTCGACCTATTTCATCCAGACCAAATACATGAAGGATTTCAATGACGAGACCTTCCTGGACGAAGACGGCACAGAGCAGGTCAGAAAGCTCGACGCGCTGGGCGTTGAGATCGCCAGCCACAGCGTGTCCCATTCTCTGCAGTTCAACACATTTGGTCTCGGCTCCGGCAAGGAAGCCATACCGGCCTACCGCCCCTTCGTCCGCAATTCCAACGATACCAGCGATGCCAGCATTCTGGGCGAGCTGCGCGTCAGCAAATTCATCCTCGAATCGCTAACAGGCAAGCCGGTAAAATCCTTCCGGCCCGGCTATCTGAGGATCCCGCCGCAGCTGCCTGAAGCGCTTTCCTGGTCAGGCTATTCCTACAGTTCGTCCGTCACGGCCAACAAGTCACTGACGCATTTCCCGTTCAGGCTCATGGCTGGACGCGGCTTTGAAACCAATGTCGACGTCTTCGAATTTCCGATCACGATCGAGGACGAGATGCCGCCCCTGATGGGCGAACGTCTCGATGATGCCATCGCAATCGCTGACCGGCTGGCCGCTTATGGGGCGACGATGGTCGTCCTTAGCCATCCGGACATACTCGACCACAAATTCGACTTCGCGGAAGGCTTCATCGCCCATGTGAAGCCCTTCGCATGGATGGGCACGGTCTCGGACTTCGGAGACTGGTGGGCCGCACGGGACGCCGTCGGCGTTGATGTCATATCGTCAGACACTGGTAAATCCATCGAGCTGCGCTGCGCATCACCCATCGAGGGGCTGACACTGCACGTGCCTGACGCCTATGCGATCCCGGAGCGCATCGAAGGCGGCACCGTCATTGAGGCCCGAAAAGGCGCCTGGCTGGTCGACTGCGCCGGCCCGCTCATGCGAATGGACGTTGCCGGCTGAAGCCTTCGCCGCTCGGCAGAGAATAGACCAGCAGTGCACAGGGCTTTCCGAACCCTTCGCCGAACATGTACATCATGTGTGTCTAAAACGCCTGCCGCAGATACGGTTGGAGGATGCGAGGGGAGATGTCATGCAGATCAGAGACAGGCTGAAGGCGATTGCATTCGGTGCGGCGCTAGCGATTTCAGCCTGCTCGCCCGGCTCCGGCTCGGATGCTGACAAGCCGCGTCTGATCCTTGTCGGCGACTCGACGGCGTCTGATTACACCGCCATCGCGGCCCCTCAAGCCGGGTGGGGACAGGCCTTGCGCTACTTCCTCACAGATGCCGCGCAATTCGAGAACCGCGCCGTTAGTGGCCGAAGCCTGCGCACATTCATCGCCGAAGGCCGCTGGGACGACATTCTGGAAGGCCTCCAGCCGACAGACATCGTGCTCATCAGCATGGGGCACAATGATGCGCGCGACGACACGCCCTCACGCTATGCTGATCCGAGAACAGACTTTCCGGACCTTCTTCGCCAGTATGTGCAGGATGTGCGGGACCACGAGGCCACGGCCGTGATCGTCTCGCCTGTCCCGCGCCGTCTGTGGGAGGGCAACGCCATGGTCGAAACCCATGGGCTATATCTGGAGGCCTACCGCACCGTCGCCGCGCAAATGGACGTGCCATTCGTCAACCTGTCGGAACTCGGCCTCGCCTATTTAGAGACAATCGGCGCGGAGGAGACAAAGAAGGATTTTCTCTGGCTCACGCCGCAGGACAGGAACCGGCAATACCCCAGCGGCATCGAGGACAATACCCACCTTTCGAGGCTCGGCGCATGCGGCATGGCCTATGTGCTGGCCGGCGCACTGGCGCAGTCTGATAAGCTGGCACCATACATAGACGACGAAAAGCCCGACCAAACCGGCAAGGCTCGTTCACGGCCCGCAGCGGTCAACGCCTGTGCATCATTCCTGGACGAGACGATCTAGCGCCGCACCAGTTTCCAGATTTCGCCGGCTTCCAGCGCAAGCTGTTGCGCCTCGTCCTCAGCATCGATCAAGCGAAGCACCTCAATCGTGTCCTGAAGATCAGCGCCTGAAAGCTGTTGTGGCTGGCCGCGCGTTTCACCCAGAAGGGAGAACAAGGCTTCCCCCGGAGCATCATTGCGCGCAGCCGCCTCGATTGCGACCATCTTGCCGGACGCAATACGCCGCGACTGCAGATCGGCGTCGGCCAGCACCATACGCGCGCGGACCGGCATCGGCATGTCGAACCCAGACCAGAGCGACATCAGCCGCAGGGCCTGTTCCTGCTGGCCCGGTTCGATACCCGTCTCCAACAGCGTGTCAGCGACAGCCCGCGCCGCTTCTGCCGACCGCTCGGCGCCGCCAATGTCGGCATAGCCGCGCAAGAGCGCCGCATCGAACGCATCGACATTGGAGATCTCGTCTTCATCAAGCCCGTCGAGCCAGCGCACAGCCCCTGCCTGATCGCCCACCGACAACAACGCGGCGGCAAACGGAATCGCAGCAAAGCGCGTATCCTCATTAATGGCGAGCTGGCCAAGGTCAGCCTGCAACAGGCGCGCAACGGCAAGCAGCTCATCCTGACGGCCGCCCGCCTGGCGCAACGCTTCGGACACGGCAAGCGCCTGCTCCTCGGCCAATGAAATCTCATCAACCGTTTCGGCCTCCAGCGCGTCTGGCGATACGTCTTCAGGCTGAACGGGCTCGATCCAGTCCTCGTTCATGGCGCGCAGGTCACGTGGACCACCCGTCGATTGCGCCAGGGCGACGACCTCAGGCTCAGGCACGGCTTCCGGTTCGCGCGCGAGGACAACAAAGGCAGCCTCGATCGCGGTTTCAGGCTCAAATCCCTCTGTTTCGATCAGGTCAGCATACAGCCTGCGATGTGCTTTGGGGTTCAGGGCGCCGGCAGCCGCCGCTTTGCTTGCCGCCATCAGGCGCAGGGTCAGGTCTATATCCTCATCGCCAGCGATCTCGGCGGCGATCTCCGGCGTCATGCTGTCAATCGTGTCTTCGGTGATGGGCAGCCCGGCAAGCTGCGAGAGCGCAATCTCAAGCCCTGACCCGTAACGGGCATCAGGCAAATCTTCAGACTCGGCGAGCACGGCAATCGCTGTCTCAGAGAACCAGGGCTCAACCCCTTCCTGCTGGGCAGCGATTTCGATGGATAGCTCTGCGGCCGCATAATCTTCATCGCTCAGTGTGCAGATCGCGCGGAGCTGCGCCCAGAACGCCCCTTCCGCAGCCGGGTCCATCTGGCGGCAGACAACGTCGAGGTCGCCATTGGCAAGACGCCGGTCGGACAGGATAGCATCACCATCAAACCCCTCCGGGGGCTCATCGAACTGCCGCGCAAGCTTGCTGGCCGCGCCGTCCTCACCGAGCGCCACCAGCAGGTCCAGGCGCTTGGCCAGAACCGCAGCGGCATCATCTCCGCGCAGACCATTGGCAGGGCTTCGTAAAGCCCGGCTGAGAACATCCCGCTCGGGAACTGTCAGCTGGTCGACGTCGATCGCATTCAGAAGCTCCAGCAGGTAGTCGCCATCCGAGCCTGACCAGACCTGGTCACCAAGGCTTTGTTCGCCGCGCTCGAGCAGGCTGACGCCCCAGCTGTCGACGTCATCGAGCCCCGCTGATTCGATCTGCGCATTTGCGGGGAGCACAGCAAGGACCAGCGCAGCGGCATAACCCGCGCACCGTCCTTTAGAAAACATTGTCGATCTCCATGCGAACTTCGCCCTGGTCAGGCTTCGACGCCTCGACTTCGGTGCCCAGCCACCACAAGGCTGCAAGGACGCCCAAAATCAGGACAACAAACAGGATTAGCCACTTGCGCAAAACGGAACCTCTTTCCCCGGCCGAGTTCCACCGGAATCATTGCTCGTATCCACCGAGACTGTATAGGACAGTCATAGCGAAACCGAAAAGCCCATGACCGCAAAGAGCAACTACACAGCAGACGCAGGCAGAATTGAGGCGGCGCTGTCCGACCGCACAATCGCCCTCGTTGGCCTGATGGGCGCTGGAAAATCGACAGTCGGCAAGCGGCTGGCCGATGCGCTGGGCCGAAAGTTCTTTGACAGCGACCATGAGATCGAAAAGGCCGCCGGGCTATCGATTGCCGACATTTTCACGCTTCATGGTGAGGCTGAATTCCGCCGCGGTGAGCGCCGGGTACTCGAACGCCTGCTCGGCGATTCGCCTCATGTGCTGGCCACAGGCGGCGGGGCCTATCTTGACCCTGACACGCGAAACCTGCTGCGCGAGAAAGCCGTAACCATCTGGCTCAATGCCGACCTGGAGACCCTTTGGCGCCGCGTTTCCCGCCGCAGCCACCGCCCGCTGCTCAAGGCCGACAACCCGAAAGGCGTGCTCAGCCGGTTGCTCGACGAACGCCGCCCCATCTATGAGAAGGCTGACCTGATTGTGACAAGCCAGGAAGGCCCGCACAGGGCGACCGTCGATTCCATCCTGAAGGCACTCGAAGAATGGTCCGATGCCCGCCATGACTGATACAATGACACCCCCGACATCCGTTCGCGTCGATCTTGATGATCGCAGTTACGATATCCTGATCGGTAATGACCTGCTTGCCACAGCAGGCACGCACATCGCTCCGCTGGTCAAACAGAAACGTGCTTTCGTTCTGACTGATGGCACGGTTGGCGGTCTCTATGCGGGCGCCCTGGAGGACAGCCTCCGCAGCGCCGGGCTCACAATGCACCTGAAAGCCGTGTCTGATGGCGAGGGCTCGAAATCCTGGGAGACGCTTGGCGGCGTTCTGGACTGGCTTCTTTCCGAAGGCGCCGGACGCGATGATGTTCTGATCGCCCTCGGCGGCGGCATTGTCGGTGACCTGACGGGCCTTGCGGCGTCGCTGATGAAGCGCGGCATGAAATTCGTCCAGATCCCAACCACATTGCTGGCCCAGGTCGACAGCTCCGTCGGCGGCAAGACAGCGGTCAATGCGAGCCAGGGCAAGAACCTCATCGGCGCCTTCTACCAGCCGCAGCTGGTTCTGGCCGACACGTCCGTTCTCTCAACCCTGCCGGAGCGCGAGCGCCTCGCCGGCTATGCCGAGATCGTGAAATACGCCCTCATTGATGACCCGGCCTTCTTCGACTGGCTGGAAACCAATGGGACGCGCGTCGTCGCGCTGCAACTCGAAGCGCTCGCGCATGCCGTTGCGGTCTCATGCGCCTCGAAGGCCCGCATCGTCTCTCAGGATGAGCGCGAATCGGGCGTTCGCGCGCTGCTCAATCTCGGTCACACCTTCGGGCACGCTCTGGAAGCGGCTAATGGCTTCAAGTCCACCCTGCTGCACGGCGAAGCGGTCGCAACCGGCATGGCGCTCGCGCTTCGATATTCGGTGCGTCTTGGCCTCATGACCGGGCAGGACAGCATCCGCGCCAGCAAGCTGCTTGATTCGGCGGGCCTTGTGACACACTTAAACAGCCTTCCAGGAGGGCCTTATCCAGCTGATACGCTTGTTGAAGCGATGAAGCAGGACAAGAAGGTACGCGCCGGCCGCGTTCCCCTCATCCTGGCACGCGGGCTGGGCCGCGCCTTTATCCAGCCGGACGCTGACCTTTCAGACGTCCGCGAATTTCTAGACGAGGAGCTTCAGCAGGGCTGAGCC
Source organism: Henriciella sp. AS95 (assembly GCF_038900055.1). Taxonomy (NCBI): domain Bacteria; kingdom Pseudomonadati; phylum Pseudomonadota; class Alphaproteobacteria; order Hyphomonadales; family Hyphomonadaceae; genus Henriciella; species Henriciella sp. AS95. Next base: position 537,678 of record NZ_JBBMQM010000001.1, on the reverse strand, counting down.
ATGATTATAGGAACCGCTGTCGCCATCCTGATCCTACTCGGGATGTCGGCCTTTTTTTCAGGGTCAGAAACAGCCCTCACCGCAGCTTCCAGAACCCGGATGCACCAGTTGGAGCGCGACGGAAACAAGCGCGCCGCCACCGTCAATGGCCTGATCGCCGACCGCGAACGATTGATCGGCGCCATCCTGCTCGGCAACAATCTGGTCAATATTCTCGCCTCAGCGCTTGCAACGACCCTGTTTGCCTCGCTTCTGCCCGGCGCGGTGGGCGTTGCTGTCGCCACAGCGGTAATGACGGTGCTCGTTCTCGTCTTTGCTGAGGTGTTGCCGAAGACCTATGCCATCACCCGGGCCGACTCGATGGCCATGTCGGTTGGAAAGCCAATCAGCTGGCTGGTGAAAGCCGCCTCATGGATTGTCCTCATCATTCAGGCCATCGTAAACACAACGCTGCGCCTGGTCGGCGCCGGCGCGCCGGATGCGAGCTTCACCGCCGAAGAGGAAATCCGCGGGGCCATCGACTTTCACCACTCTGAAGGCGGTGTAGACGAAGCCGACAGGCATCGCCTCGTCGGCGCGCTGGATCTCAAGGACATGACCGTCGAAGAGGTGATGATCCACCGCAAGAACATCACCATGCTCGATGCGTCTGCCCCGTCGGCTGAAATCATCAAGCAGGCGCTGAACAGCCCGCACACCCGTCTGCCGCTCTATAATGCCGAAGACGATGAGATCACCGGCATCCTGCACGTGAAGGACCTGCTGCGCGCCGTCGTTCACCAGAAGGGCGACCTCGACGATATCGACATGACTGAGCTGCTGCGTGAGCCCTGGTTCGTGCCCGAGACGACCCCGCTTCAGGACCAGCTCGACCTCTTCCTGACAGAGCGCAATCACTTCGCCCTCGTCGTCGATGAGTATGGTGAGCTGCAGGGCCTCCTGACCCTGGAAGACATTCTCGAGGAAATCGTTGGTGACATTCGCGATGAGCATGATGTGCCCGTCCAGGGTGTCCGCCCGCAGTCTGATGGCTCTGTCATCGTTGAAGGCTGGGTCACGATCCGTGATCTCAACCGCGCGACCGGCTGGCAGCTGCCCGATGATGAGGCCGTGACCGTGGCCGGGCTCGTGATTCACGAGGCCCAGACCATTCCTGAACCCGGTCAGCGCTTCTCCTTTCACGGCAGTCGCTTCGACATCATCCGCAAGACGCGCAACCAGATCACAGGCCTTCGTGTCGCGCCAATCCCGGAAGAACCCGAAGTCGAATAATCGAGCCTCGGCAACCTATCGCCTCCGACCTGCCTTGATTGTGTCCAGATTTTAATCCTGACTGCGTCCAGATCAGGAGAAGGGGACGTATCATGCGATTCACAAAGACTGCCGCGCTCGCCATGGCGAGTGTGCTCGTTCTGGCCAGCTGCGCGACGGAGCATTCAGGGGAAGACACTGATGCGCTCGTCGTTACCGGGTCACGAAGTGATGATGGCGGCAGTGACGGTTACAGCCCGCCTCCTCCTCCGCCGCCTCCCCCGCCTCCTGCACCCCCGCCACCTCCACCGCCCGCTTCAGGGGTTGTGAGCGCGGAACCGGCCCCGGCTGAAGCACCGGTCGGCAGCCCTACGGACACGATCGAGAAAAGCGTCAAAGAGCCCAAACCGCTTCCGCAGTCGGGCATGCTCACGGCGGGGGACTATGACGACGTGCTCAATCCCGGCCTCTATGAGGCCTATCTGAAACAGAAGAAGTCGCTGATTAACCGCAAGCAGCTTCCCTATGTGGACGCGGCCGACCGGGTCGAACTGAAACTGACCGACCGCCTTGGCAAGCCGGTGCCCTTTGCCAAGATCCTCGTCCAGAACGGTCAGGATAAGACGATGTTTCCGCTGCGCACCGGCGCCGACGGCATGGCCTATCTCTATCCGCGATTTGATGCGCTGGGCGACGGCGTCGTCATCAAGGCCTCTGCGCCCGGTAGCAAAGGCATCAAGAAGACCATCGATCTCACCGATGGTGGGCCAGACGCCCCTGTCGAGATGAGCTTTTCGTCGGATGCGTCCAAGGTCACCAAGCTCGACCTGTTGCTGACGGTCGATGCTACCGGCTCAATGTCGGACGAAATGCGCTATTTGCAAAGCGAGCTGATCGCCATTCTGGACCGCGTGCGTGACAGCCAGGGCAGCCTCGACATCCATGCCGGCCTCATCGTCTATCGCGACACGGGCGACGCCTATGTCGTGCGCGATTTTGACCTCACTGGCGATCTCGACGCCTTCGTCGAGTATCTGAAAGCGCAGAGCGCGGGCGGTGGCGGCGACTTCCCAGAAGCCATGCAGGACGCGATGAAGGCCGGGCTGGACTTCGCCTGGCGCGACGACGCCGTAAAGGTCAACATGCTTGTCGCCGATGCGCCGCCGCACGATCAGGACATCCAGTCGACCTGGGAAAGCGCGCTGCTGTCCCGCACCAAGGGCATTCATGTTGTTCCGCTCGCCGCGAGCGGTGTCGATGACACAGCCGAGTTCCTGATGCGCGCCATGAGCCAGATCACAGGCGGTCGTTATCTCTTCCTCACCGATGATAGCGGCGTCGGCAACGCGCATGCCGAGCCGACTGTAGACTGCTATGTCGTCACTCGCCTCGACAGCCTCGTCGAACGCGTCCTGATCGACCTTATTTCCGGCCAGCGGGTCGAGCCGGATGGCGATGAGGTCATCCGCGTGGTCGGCGATTACAAGGCCGGGATTTGCAAAGTGGAAGAGGCTGAAAGCTAGCGACTACTGCGCGACCCAGCCGCCATCCATCTGCATCAGGGCGCCATTGATCTGGTCGCCGGCCGGACTGGTCAGGAAGACCGCCATGGCGCCCACCTGTTCGACGGTGACGAACTCCTTGGTCGGCTGGGCCGCCAGAATGACGTCATTCACAACCTGCTCCTCCGTCATGCCGCGCGCCTTGGCGGTGTCGCCAATCTGCGCATCGACCAGAGGCGTGTGGACATAGCCCGGACAGATCGCGTTGCAGCGAACCCCATGCTGTGCGCCTTCCAGCGCGACCACTTTGGTGAGGCCAGCAATGCCGTGCTTGGCCGCGACATAGGCTGACTTGTAAGGCGAGGCGACGAGGGCATGAGCGCTGGCCGTATTCACGATCCGGCCCCAGCCTTTTTCTTTCATCGGCTTCATGCACATGCGCGTCGTGTGGAAAGCGGCGCTCAGATTAAGCGCGATGATCAGATCCCACTTGGCGACCGGAAAATCCTCGATTGGCTCGACATGCTGGACGCCGGCATTGTTGACCAGAATATCCACGCCGCCAAAGTCGCGCGTCGCGTATCCGATGAGGCCCTCAATGGCCTCTGGATCGGTGAGGTTCGCGCCGGAAAATCCAAACTTTCCATCATACTTGCTTTCGAACTCCTCGACGAGTTTGTCGTCCTCGCCCGGCTTTACGAGGCCATTGAGCACGACATTCGCGCCCTCTGCGGCAAACGCCTCAGCAATCGCCTTGCCGATTCCACTCGATGAGCCTGTGACGAGCGCCGTTTTTCCGCGATGCAGCATGTTTTCTCCATTGTCCTTGAGTGAGAGCTGTAGCTTGTTTAGGACAAGTCTATCCAAGACAACAGGCCGGTAAATTCATGGGTTCCGTATTACAGTCATTCCAGGAAGGTTTTCCGACATTCCTGCTCTGGACCGGGGCCGCTGGCCTCATGCTTATCCTCGCCGTTTCCGTCTATGTCCTTTTAACTCCATGGAAGGAACTGGCGCTGGTCAAAGGCGGCAACGGAACCGCAGGTCTGGCGCTTGCTGGCGCCATCGTGGGGCTCGCTATCCCGCTCGCGTCCTGCCTGGCGTCCAGCGTTTCTCTGCTCGATCTGATGCTATGGGGCATTGTTTCCCTCATTTTGCAGCTTCTTGCCTATCGACTGACGGACCTGATGCTGCGAGACTTGCCCAAGCGTATTCAGGATGATGAGGCCGGGGCTGCCATCGTGCTGATCGGAACCAAGCTCGCAAGTGCCATGCTACTGGCTGCGGGCCTCTGGGACCCTGCGCTTCAACGGTTCTAAGGAGGAGAAGCCCCTTTGCGTTTCGTTCCTGACTGGCTGATCTACACGCTCGCCCTTCTCGCGATTGTTGGCGGTGTCTTTTCCAATGTGCCAGACCAGGATGCGCCGCCGGCGACGCCGGACTCGGTTGAACGCGAAGGCGCCACCCTGCCGCCGCCATCAGCCTTCGACGAAACCGTCCTCGTCCGCGTGGACAGCCCGCGTGACGGCATCGGCACCGCATTTTCCATCAACACGGACGGCCAATGGCTGACCGCCCGTCATGTCGTGGACGGGTGCGAGGATGTTTCGCTGCTCGTCGCCCCAAACCGCTATTTGCGCGTCGAGAAAGTCTCCGTTTCGCCCTCCACTGACCTAGCGCTGCTGACTGCTCATCCGAGCCTGTCGCCGGTCGCGCTCGATACCTCGCCAAACCTTCGCATCGGCTCCTACGGCTTTCACGTTGGCTACCCGCAAGGGCGGCCCGGCGAAGCGGCAAGCCGGCTCATTTCGCGCTCCAAGCTCGTCACAAGCGGCCTCCGCAAAGGCGAAGAGCCGGTTCTGACCTGGGCAGAGACCGGACGCACATCCGATCTCACCGGGTCACTGGGCGGCCTTTCCGGTGGCCCAGTCTACGATTCCGATGGCCGGGTCCGCGGCGTCATCGTTGCCGAAAGCCCGCGCCGCGGCCGGATCTACAGCGCGTCGCCAGAAGCCATTGCCGCCTTCCTCTCCGAGCAGGGGATAGAACCGCTCGGCGACCGGCCTGCGCCCTTCGCCCCTGAGACCTATGGCGGCTCTGCCGACCGGGCGCGTCAGAGTCTGCAAGTGGTCAAAGTCGCCTGCCGCGTTGGTGACGACTCTTGAGAGCGTTTGCCGACCGGCTCATCGAAGCGACCGAAGAGCATGGTCCGCTCTGTGTCGGCATTGATCCGCACGCCGGGCGTATTCCGGCGCTCTTCGGCGGCGATACGGCAGAAGGTATCGAACGGTGGGGAGAGGCCCTCGTCGAGGTCGCTGCCGGAAAGACCGGTGTCGTCAAACCGCAAATCGCCTTTTTCGAGCGTCATGGCTGGGCCGGCCTGCGGGCGCTTGAGCGTATCGTTGCCGGTGCCCGCGACGCAGGCCTCCTGGTGCTGATGGATGCAAAGCGCGGCGATATCGGCTCGACCGCCGAAGGCTACACCGCCGCTTTCCTGAAAGAACCATCACCCTTCACCTGCGACGCGCTGACCGTGAACCCGTATATGGGTCTCGACACAATCGAGCCGCACGTGAAAGCCGCAGAACAGTGCGGCAAGGGCGTCGTCGTGCTCGCTCGCACCTCAAACCCCGGATCGGCGGACTTCCAGTCCCGCGACATGGAAGGCGCACCGCTTTTTGAGCGCGTGGTCGAGGCTCTCTCGCCGATGATCGAGCGGCTGAAAGGGGAGAGTGGCTGGTCCGGCCTGATGCTGGTCACCGGCGCGACCGGCCCGGACGAAGCCAGACGCCTGCGTGAGCTCGCCCCGGATGCGCTCTTCCTGGTGCCAGGCTATGGCGCGCAGGGCGCTGGCGCAAAACAGGCTCTTGCCGGCTTCGTCCCACGCGGAAACCGCCTTGTTGGCGGCATCGTGAATGCGTCCCGCTCGCTCAATTTCCCGGACGGCGCTGACAAGGCCGGCTCCATCGCCGAATGGAAAGAGATTGTCGGCGCTGCGATAGACGACGCCCGCGCTGATCTCATGGCCGCCGCAGGCCTCTAGCCAGTTTCCCTCGGGTCTGCCTCGACAAGCATTCCAAAAAAGCTAGCATACCGCTTATCAGGGTAGACCCGCGCAAAGATGGGGGCCCAGGGAGAGGCAAACTCAGGAGTGATCATGAAATCTGTTCGCTTGATAGCGACCGCCGCTTTGTCAGCGTTGATGCTGGCCGCGTGCGGTAACCCGTCTGATACCGTTGAAGACGTCGAAACCCCACCGGCACCGCCTGTCGATGAGGCCGAAGCGCCAGACACCACCGGCACCGCCGACGTTGACGAAGCGCGCCTTCTGGCAGCGGCAGATACGCCGCAGGAATGGCTGACCTATAATGGCACTTATGACGAGCAGCGCCATTCAGGGCTGACCGGCATCACCAAGGACAATATTTCCGAACTCGCGCCGGCCTGGACTTATGATCTGAAAACCGGGCGCGGCATTGAATCAACGCCAATCGTGGTCGACGGCGTGATGTATGTGACCTCCACCTGGTCCGTCGTCTATGCACTCGACCCGGTCACCGGCGACGCGCTCTGGGTCTATGACCCGGAAGTCGACAAGTCTGTCGGCGTCAACGCCTGCTGCGATGTCGTGAACCGCGGCGTTGCCGTCTATGATGGCAAGGTCTTTGTCGGTGTCATCGACGGACGCCTCGAAGCCATCGATGCCAAGTCCGGCGAGATGGTGTGGAGCAAGGTCACGGTCGACCAGTCCAAGCCCTATACGATCACCGGCGCACCGCGCATCGTCAAAGGCAATGTCCTGATCGGTAATGGCGGCGCAGAACTCGGCGTTCGCGGTTACCTGTCCGCCTATGATACCGAGACCGGCGACCTCTCCTGGCGCTTCTACACCGTCCCGAACCCGAACAAGGAACCGGACGGCGCAGCTTCTGACGCCATCTTCGAAGAGCTTGCCAACGACACCTGGGGCGATGACGGCGCATGGGTCACCGATGGCGGCGGCGGAACCGTCTGGGATTCCATTGTCTACGATACCGAAAATGATCAGGTCATCTTCGGTGTCGGCAACGGGTCGCCATGGAATGCCGACCTGCGCGACCCCAATAGCGATGGCGACAATCTGTTCGTCTCCTCAATCGTCGCGGTCGATGCCGACACGGGCGAGTATAAGTGGCACTATCAGACCACGCCGCGCGACAATTGGGATTATACAGCCACCCAGCACATCATGCTGGCGGACCTGCCGCTTGGCGAGAATGGCGAGACCCGCCGCGTCGCCATGCAGGCCCCGAAGAACGGCTTTTTCTATGTCGTGGACGCCGCAACCGGTGAGCTGATCTCCGGCGAGCCTTATGCCGCCATCAACTGGGCCGAGGGCTTAGATGAAGATGGCCGGCCGATCGAGAATCCTGAGGCGCGCAACAATGACCCGGCGACCTATACCGGGTTTGTCCAGGTTCCCGCGCCCTATGGGGCTCACAACTGGCACCCGATGGCGATGAATCCGGATCTCGGTCTCGTCTATATCCCGGCCATGGAGCTCGGACAGGCCTATGTCGCCGACCCGCGCTTCAAGTCGAAGCCGGCCAAGTGGAACACCGGAATGGATTTCTCTGCCGGTATGCCGCTTCGCTATCCTGAGGGGACGGTGCAGGCCCTTCGTGCGGCGGCCAAGGGCACGCTGGTCGCCTGGGACCCTGTCGCGCAGGAAGCCCGCTGGACTGTGGAGCATGATGCGGCCTGGAATGGCGGCCTGCTGTCGACCGCCAGCGGCATCGTCTTCCAGGGCAAGCTCGACGGATCATTCGTGGCCTACGATGCAGCGACCGGCGACGAACTCTGGTCAGAGCAGCTGCATTCGGGCGCCCTTTCCGGGCCTGGCACGTTCGAGGTCGACGGCGACCAATACGTCACGATCACGACAGGCTGGGGCCATGCCTACGGGCTTGCTGCCGGCTTCCTGTTCAAGGACACCGTGCCGCCTGCCGTTGGCAAGGTCATTACCTTCAAGCTTGGCGGCGAAGGAGAGATCGAACCGCTCGACACAGACCTGATCGTCGCGCCTGAACCCAAAGCCGACCCATTCGGTGATGAAGAGATGCTTCAGGCCGGTCTCATTCACTACTCCCGCAACTGCGCCGTCTGCCACGGTATGCTGGGCATCAGCTCGGGCGTCCTGCCCGACCTGCGCTGGTCGACTTACACTGCCAGCGCCGAGGCCTGGAAGGGCGTTGTGATCGACGGCAATCTTGCCGCCAATGGCATGGTGTCCTTCTCTGACGTCCTGACACCGGAAGATGTCGAAGCCGTCCGCGCTTATGTCGTCACGCAGGCACACATGAATGAAGACACGGCCGCGCCGGCTGAAGATGCTGTCGAGGCCCCCCCCTCCGACGATGCAGAGCCAGAAATGGAAGCGGGCGAAGGCGACTGAGCCAGACCAGATCACGTCTTCTAATCCGAAGGCGAACCCTATAAACTCTCCGGCGGGGGACTGCCGGAGAGTTTTTTTAATGCACATTTTTCTCGCCTTGCTTGGATTCCTGACCTTTATCGCGGTCTGGTACTGGCGGCTGAAAATGCTGCACGGCGCGGCGAAAGATGGATTTAACGCCGCAAAAGGTCTTGCGAACAAACCGCGCGAGCTCAGCTTCAAGCATCGCGCGCGCAAAGGTGGCCTCAGCGCCGTCCAGGATCCACGCGAAGCCGCTGCGGTCATGATGCTCGAAATCGCCCGCACGCGCGGCGCGATCACCGAAAAGCAGGAAGCGGCCATGCGCGCCGAGATGATCGAGCACTTCGAATTTTCAGATAGCGATGCCGATGAGATGGTGACGCAAGCCGGTTGGCTGACGCGCAATGCGCCGGCCTCGCATGTCGTCATGGGCAAAATGAGCGACGTCATCGTGCGCACACCGGGCATGAGCCATAAGGAATTCGACGATCTTGCCAGCATGCTGGAGAATGTCGCTGTGGCCGACGGCGATGTCAGCGTGATGGAACGCGACCTCATCCAGATCTGGCGCCGCAAGGCCGGACTGAATTGAACTGCTTGGCAGGTTGCCGCACGCCAGACTACAAGTTGACCCCATGAGCACCGCATTCGACAAACGCGTCCGCAAGGACAATTGGGGAAACTACTCCATCCTGCGCCATCGCGCCTTTGACGGCGTGCTGGTCACGTCGAAGAATTCCGGTACGCACTGGGTAAAATACATGTTCTCGGTGGCCCTCGCCGACACCTATAACGTGCCGCGCCCGCTCTATTTTTCCGAAGATGCCGTTCGCCCCTATATTGGCTGGCCAAAAGACAAGCCGACTTACAAGGAGCTGCCGCGCCTCGCTTTCAGCCACACCATCCCTCACCGGCTTGCCGACTGGGGCTGGGCGCGCCGGCTGGCGGCTCTGCCGCCTTACGTCCTCTTCGTGCGTCACCCGATGAGCATCCTCGCCAGCCACCATGCCAAGTGGAACCATGAGCTGGACGTCGACTGGCTCGATTATCTGCGCGGCGACCCGACCGGCTCCGTTTATCGCTGCGATCTCTATTGGCTCGCGCGCTTCTGGAACCGCTGGGGCGAAATCCTCGAGAACACGCAGGACAAGATTTACCGGGTCCACTATGAGGATACGCGCGCCAATCCACGCGCCATTCTCGGCGGCATGGCGGCGCACTGGAAGATCGCCCTGACGCCGAAGTCCATCGACGCCGCGCTGAAGGCCGGCACCAAGGAAGCGATGGCGAAAAAGGTCGATCCGCAAGCCGAAGCCAATGTGCTTCAGTTTCGCAAGACACCGCTGGAAGAACAGTTCTCAGGCGAAGCGCTTGATATCTATCGTCAGCGCGTCGGCGAACTCTTCCGCCACGATCTTGGCTATGACCTCATGAATTTCCCGAAGGTATAGTTCCAGCGCTTCGCCCGGTCTCATCATATTTGATCCACCAGGGCTCGGCCGCGGCCTCTTCGGCCAGCCGCACCATCAAGGGATGCGCCATCACGGCGTCCATATAGGCTTGGGCGGCTTCACTCCGCGGCAGATTATAGGTGATGAACCGCGTCACGACAGGCGCATAGACGGCATCGGCTGCAGACCAGTCACCGAAGAGGAAGTCGCCGCGCAAGCCAAACTGCTGGCGGGTCTCAGACCAGATCGTGTCGACGCGCTGCATATCCGCCTGCAGCGCCGCTGTCAGCTCGGGCGTTCCATGCCGGGAGCGAATATCCATCGGACAGGCTTTGCGAAGCGTTGGAAAGCCGGAATGCATTTCCGCCGAAATGGCACGCGCCCTGGCTCTGGCGACAGCATCTTCCGGCCAGACGCCCTTATAGCGCTCGGCCAGCCATTCGATGATGGCCAGCGAATCCCAGACAATTTCATCATCCCACAGCAGCAGCGGCACTTTACGGGTCGGGCTGATCTCGGCGAGACGCGTCGTCGTATCGGGAAAATCGAGCGGGACAATTTCTTCCTCGACCTCAAGCCCGACATGACGCGCCATCAGCAGCGCCCGGATCGACCAGCTCGAATAATTGAGATTGCCGCTGACAAGTTTCCTCATGGCTTTCCCGACCCCATCACCCATTTGAACGGCATGATCTCGACAGACTGGAACAGGCCCGCCTGCGCGTAAGGGTCTCGCGCGGCCCAGTTTTCAGCCTCGTGAAGCGTCTCGAACTCAACGACAAGCGCAGAGCCGGCAAAGGTCTCGCCATCATCAGCAAAGACCGGTCCGACCATCAGGATCTTTTCGGCATGGGCCTTTAGCCATTCAAGATGCGCTGGCCGGTTCGCCATGCGAAGTTCAAGCGCGCCCGCTTTGTCACGGGCATTGATCAGAAATTGCGGCATGTCAGTTCGTTTCCTGTGTGAATGGCCGCGACAGCAGCGCATTGATCGCAGCGTCCAGGCTCATCCGGTTGCTCAAGATATCGTCCACCGCTTTGCAGATCGGCATGGACACGCCCTCGCGCTCGGCAAGCGCCATGAGGGCAGGCGCTGTCGCAACGCCTTCGGTTACGGAATTGCGTTCTGCGAGAATATCATCGGCCGATTGCCCTTCGCCCAGCGCCTTGCCGAAGCTCATATTGCGTGACTGGACGGACGAACAGGTCAGCACCAGGTCGCCGAGCCCGCACAGGCCCGACAAGGTGGAGGCTTGCCCGCCCAGCGCAACGGTCAGGCGGGTCATCTCGGCAAACCCGCGCGCGATGAGCGCAGCATGAGCGGACTTGCCGAGCTTCATGCCCTCGACGATACCGCAGGCAATCGCGAGCACATTCTTCACCGCGCCGCCCACCTCTGCGCCAATCAGGTCATTCGACCAATAGGGCCGGAAGGTCGGCCGCCCGATCGCCTGCATCAGCGCGTCACCCAGCGCCTTGTTGGCGCAGGCGAGCGTCACAGCGGTCGGCAGGCCGCGGGCGACATCGGCGGCGAAGCTTGGCCCTGACAGAACCGCAGGAACAGCCTGAGGTATTGTTTCGTGCAGCACATCCGTCATCAGGCTGAGGGAGGATTTCTCAATGCCCTTCGAGCACAGCATGACCGGCGTGCCAGGCGTGACGTGCGGCGCCAGATCAGTGAAGACCTGCCGGGCATGCTGGGCCGGGACAACCGACAGAATGGCGTCAGACCCGGACAGATCGGAAAGATTTGTGGACGTCGGCATGGCCGGAAGGTCCAGCCCGGGCAGATAGGACGGGTTACCGCGCCCTTCGCTCAGCGCGCTCGCAACATCGGCCTCCAAAGCCCAGATGTGAACGTCGCGTCCGGCCTCACGCGCGGTGAAGGCGAGCGCCGTGCCCCAGGCACCCGCGCCGAGGATTCCGATTTTCTGCATCAGGAGACGTCTCCGGTTGGAACATATGCGCTGAAGAATTCATTGATCATTCAGTCTATTTCCTTATCCTGTGAGGCCATGAGCAGTAAAACAGATACACGAGAACAGATTCTCGAAGCGGCCATGAACCGTATCAAACACTACGGCTATGGCAAAACAACCATGTCGGAAATTGCCAAGGACTGCTGCATGTCCGCTGGCAACATCTATCGGTTCTTTTCCTCCAAGATCGACATCGCCGAAGCGATGGCGCGTAAATTCAATGCCGAGCTCTACCAGGCCTATTCCGAGATCGCGCGTAGTGACGGCTCTCCATCCGCGCGCCTGCGCCGTGTGTTTCATTACAATCTCAGCCAGACTTACGACGCCATCCAGCGGGAAGCGAAAATCCTGGAAGTCGCGGAAGTCCTTGGCGATGAGCGCCCGCTCTTCATGAATGAGGGCCTTGCCCAGGAGCGCATCTATCTGTGCACCATTCTGCAAGATGGTGTCGACCGGGGTGAGTTCGCGCCGATTGCCGACTGCAATTATACAGCCGAGATGGTCCAGTCCGCGCTGATGAAATTCCGCTTCCCGCAGCTCTTCACCCGCCTCACGCTTCCAAAGCTCCGCAGAGAGCTGAATGGCGCGCTCGACATCCTGATTGCGGGCCTCCAGCACGGGGTGGAAAAGACCCCGGAAGATGAACACTGAACATTTTTGAATTTATTCATTGATTATTTTTCAAGCCATGCTACATAGATGTGCATGGAACGGATGAGCGTGTCCGTTCCGCAAATGCTTGAAGGATAAAAAAACAATGAGCGTTTCCTCCCACACCGAAACCCGCCAGGGGTTCCTCGCTGCCCTGCTCAGCCTGCCGCTTGCGGCCGCGCTTGCTGGCCTCACCCTGCTGACGGCGGGTTCGATCGTATGATGCTTTCACCCCACCGGGTGGAACAACGACAATGAAAAACCCCGCACAGCACAACGCTGGCGGGGTTTTTTGATGCCTTGATGGCGCGCCCTACTCGACCGTCACTGACTTTGCGAGATTGCGTGGCTGGTCCACATCCGTGCCCTTCTCGACAGCGACATGATAGGCCAGAAGCTGCACGGGAATTGAATAGAGGATCGGGGCAACGAAGGGGTCGCAGTCCGGCAATTCAATTCGGTGCGCCGGCGCATCACCCGCAGCGCGCAGGCCCGCCTCATCGGAGATCAGGATCACTTCGCCCCGGCGCGCGGCAACTTCCTGCAGGTTCGACAATGACTTGTCGAAAAGCCCGTCAAACGGTGCCACGAAAACAACCGGTGTCTCTTCGTCGATGAGCGCAATCGGCCCATGTTTCAGCTCACCGGACGCATAGCCCTCGGCGTGAATATAGCTGATTTCCTTCAGCTTCAGCGCGCCCTCAAGGGCAATCGGGTAATGAACTCCCCGCCCCAGATAGATAACGTCCGTCGCTTTCGCGATGTCGCGCGCAAGTTTCTCGATCCGCTCATCAAGCGCGAGGGTGGACGAGATGAGGCGCGGTAATTGGGTCAGCGCCTTGCCGAGGCGAATTTCTGCGTCACGCGACAGCGTCTCGCGGCCCCGGCCCGCCGCAATTGCGACCGCAGCAAGCGCCGACAGCTGCGCCGTGAAGGCTTTCGTGGACGCAACGCCAATCTCCGGCCCCGCCAGAGTTGGCAGAACAAGATCGGCTTCACGGGCAATAGTCGAGGTGGGCACGTTGACGACCGCCGCCGTTTTCAGCCCTTTTTCTTTACAGTATCGCAGCGCGGCCAGCGTATCGGCCGTCTCGCCGGACTGGCTGACAAATAGCGCCAGCCCGCCCTGTTTTGGCAGGGCTGGTTCGCGGTAGCGGAATTCCGATGCGATATCCGTCTTTACGGGCAGGCCAGCGACCTGCTCGAACCAGTATTCGGCCACGCGGGTCGCATAATGCGCTGTGCCGCAGGCCACCATGTGCAGGCTGGTAATCTCTTTCCAGTCAATCGCGTCACCGTTCTCGCCCGGCAGCTCGACGGTTTGTTTGAGGACATTGACATAGGCGCCGATCGTGCGCGCCGTGGAGTCTGGCTGCTCGAAGATTTCCTTCTGCATGAAGTGGCGATAATTGCCCTTCTCGACCGCCGCCCCAGCGCCCTGCACCAGCGTCACGTCACGCGTAACTTCATCGCCCTTTTCGTTGAAGACCTTGTAGCCTTCGCGGTCGAGCACACACCAGTCGCCCTCTTCCAGGTACACAACCTTGTTCGTGAACGGCGCGACGGCCAGCGCGTCGGATCCGAGATACATCTCCCCATCACCGACCCCTATGGCGAGCGGGGAGCCCTTGCGGGCCCCGATCAGCAGGTCCGGTTTGCCCTCAAACAGGAAGGCCAGCGCAAAAGCGCCCTCGAGGCGGGCAAGCCCGGCCTTCACCGCTTCCACTTCGCTCATCCCGGCCTTCATATTGGACGCGATCAGGTGAGCGATGGTTTCAGAATCGGTCTCCGTTTCGAATTTGTGGCCCTTGGCTTCAAGGTCCTGGCGAAGGTCACGGAAGTTTTCGATGATACCATTGTGGACCACGGCCACAGGCCCGGAGACATGCGGATGCGCGTTGACCACGGTCGGTGAACCATGCGTGGCCCAGCGCGTATGACCAATGCCCTGGAAGCCAGAAAGCGGCTTTTCAGCCAGTTCGGCCTCGAGGTTCTTGAGCTTTCCCGGGGCACGGCGGCGGTGCATCTTGCCAGTGTCATCAAGCACGGCCACGCCCGCACTATCATAGCCGCGATACTCAAGACGCCGCAGCGCCTCCAGAAGCCGCGGCGCCACCGGCTCATCGCCAAGAATGCCAATAATTCCACACATACAAACTCAATCCATTCGGTTCACAGCTGTCGTACCCGCCATATGAGACACAAGTGCGTTACGTCATTGCAAAAACCGTGTCGGATTGTGACAGCCATTCGGCATTAATTCGATATTTTTGTCTCTGCGTCATGGTGTAGGCTAGAATTAGGCGTCCAGACTTGGCACGTGACCTGCGCATATGGCATGCCGACGGCGGAACGCCCCAGAGGAAACAGGAGAGCTTGGATGTCGCGTAAGTACTTTGGCACCGACGGCATTCGCGGGAAAGCCAATACGCCCCCGATGACGCCAGAAATCGCCATGCGGCTCGGCATGGCCGCCGGCAAGTACTTCCGTCGCGGCGGCGCCCGGCGTCACTCTGTCGTCATCGGCAAGGATACGCGTCTGTCAGGTTACATGATCGAGCCGGCCCTTGTCGCCGGTTTCACCTCTGTCGGAATGGACGTCACCCTGTTTGGCCCGCTGCCGACACCTGGCGTCGCAATGATGACGCGGTCGCTGCGCGCCGATCTCGGCGTGATGATCTCCGCCAGCCACAATTCCTTCGAGGACAATGGCATCAAGCTGTTCGGGCCGGACGGCTTCAAGCTGTCAGACGATATCGAACTTGAGATCGAAAGCCGTATGGACCGCGCGCTCGACGACAAGCTGGCCTCACCGGAAGAGCTCGGCCGCGCCCGCCGGGTCGATGACGCCCAGGCGCGCTATGTCGAGATCGTCAAGGCAACCTTTCCGCGCGGCATGCGCCTGTCAGGCCTTCGCGTCTGCATCGATTGCGCAAATGGCGCCGCCTACAAGGTCGCCCCCACTGCGCTCTACGAACTTGGCGCAGAGGTCTTTCCCATCGGGGTGAACCCGGACGGCTTCAACATCAACCGCGAAGTGGGCAGCACAGATACGCTCGCCCTTCGTGAAGCGGTCCTCAAATACCGCGCCGATATCGGCATCGCGCTCGACGGCGACGCCGACCGATGCATCCTGATCGACGAAAAAGGCAATGAGATTGATGGCGACCAGCTGATCGCCCTCGTGGCAACCCATTGGCAGAAAGCGAAGAAGCTTTCCAAAAAGGGCGTCGTGACCACGGTGATGTCCAATCTCGGCCTCGAAAAATATCTCGACTCTCTCGGCCTGAAGCTTGAGCGCACCAAGGTTGGCGACCGCTACGTTGTCGAAAAGATGCGCAAGGACGGGTTCAATCTTGGCGGCGAACAGTCCGGCCACATTGTCCTGTCTGACTATGCGACGACCGGTGACGGACTGATCGCCGCGCTGCAAGTGCTTGCGGTTCTCGTCGAAAGCGGAAAGCCCCTTTCGGAGGTCGCGTCCGTTTTCAAGCCGATCCCCCAGAAGCTGGTCAATGTTCGCTATTCCTCCGGCGCACCGCTTGAAGAGGACTCAGTCAAGGACACGATCTCCGCTGTTGAAAAACGCCTCGGCTCGACCGGCCGGCTCGTCATCCGCAAGTCCGGCACCGAACCCCTCATTCGGGTCATGGCCGAAGCCGAAGACGCCGATGAGATGGAAACGGCAGTCAATGAGGTCGCTGAAGCGGTGCGCAAGATCAGCTGACTCCGCGCCGACTTCGGTTAAATTTCACGCGAATTTTCGCGCCCGGATTCATCTTGCACGCGACTTGCAATGTTGTCCCCAGATACTTTTGGGGACTTCAATGGCTGACAATTCGGACATTATCGCACTGACTTCCGGCGGACCGCACAGCTGGATCATGATCAACGCCCTTCAGGACCGGTTCGGCGACTTTCCAGTCATCGTCGAAAAGGGTGAGCCTGAAGAGCTCTTCTGGAAACGCCGCCGCAAAATGCTCGGCCCTCTCAAGGTCGCCAGCATGCAGGCGGCGCGTCTACCCATCAAGATGACGAAGAGCGGCACCGATCGGATCATCAATGACATGATCACCCGCCACCATCTGGAGCCGGAGCCACGCCTCTGCTCCAACATCATACGCGTGCCTTCGGTCAATTCCGACGCCTGCCGCCGGGTGCTGAAAGCCGCAGGGCCGAAGGCTGTGTTCGTCGTTTCAACGCGCATCATCTCATCGGCAACGCTTGAGAGCGTCGACGCCCCCTTCATCAACTATCATTCCGGTATCAATCCAGCCTATCGCGGCATGTTCGGCGGCTATTTCGCCCTCGCGAATGGCGACCCGGAGCATTTCGGCGCGACTGTGCACCTGATCGATCAGGGCGTCGATACGGGCGAGGTTCTGTATCAGTCCAGTGTAGACGTGGAGCGCGGCGACAATTTTCACACCTATCTGTGGCGCATCGCCGCCCACAGCCGGGGTATTGTCGTGCGGGCCATGGACGATGCGCTGAACGGCTCACTCAATCCAAAAACGGTCAACCTGCCATCAAAGCAATGGTTCGCACCGACCCTCGGCGGCTATGTCTGGGCCGGGCTCAGGCGCGGCGTCTGGTAATCGCCAGCAAGCTCTGAGCCAAGTTCAGCCCCAAAGTGCAGGGCGTCAGCCCAGACGCTGAGGCGCTGAGATACGATCTCCTTCCACGGCGCATCAGGAACGCACTCGCGGACCAGGAATGGCAGGTCCGGGCGGTCCAGGCTGCACGCGCCCTGCACATATCGGCCATCCCAGACACCACCGCGCCATTCAAGGCGGGCCTCACCCGGATCACGTCCGATAAGAAGCTCGGCGCCCCGCCGCTGAATCCAGGCCCCACCGAGTGTCACGCGGCTGGTCGGCCCTGCGCTCGCAACATCCAGCGCCAGCGTATCAACAGACGCCGCCGGCGCTGCGCGACTGCCACCAGACGCCGCCTGCAGCAGAAGCGCCAAAAAGCGGCGCATAAGCAATTGAGGTGCCTTGCACCCCTGCAGATCGACAGACATCAATCCACTCGGGTCAACCTCGACGCGTCGACCCACGAGTGCGGCCAGCCTCGCATCTTCAAGCGCACGCAGCATCATCGCTCGCGCGGCAATCCTGTGGAGCCGCGCCTCATCAAGGCCGCGGACCAGCCTGCGGATGCGCACCCGTTCATAGGCGCCGGACTCGTTGCTGGGATCGCTGATCCAGGACTCCCCGGCTGCCGACAGGGAGGCCATGATCTCCGGACGTCGCAAGCCGAGTAGCGGACGGCCAATCAGCAGTCCCCGGCCTTCCGGCCAGACCGGCGAAACCGAAACCGGCTGCGGCCCCACAGAGGCTGTCAGCGTGGTCGGCCGGGCGAGCCGCATCAGCATTGTCTCTTCGACATCCGTGCGCGTGTGGCCGAGCAAAAGAAGCTCTGAGCCGGCATCCTTCGCCGCCTCAGCGAGAAGCCTGTGGCGGGCCTCTCGAGCCTGCGCCTGGCTCGGCGCACCGCCCTCCCATGTGAGCAGGCGGCTTTTATGGCTAAGTGCCGCCGCGCGCTCAACAACGCTGGCGGCCTCCTCTGCTGCTTCAGGCCTCAGGCCATGATCGACCGTCAAGATCAGCAAGTCCCGCCCTGCCCTGCTCGCCCAGTCGTGAGCGCAAAGCAACAGGGCAACAGAATCACTGCCACCCGAAACGGCAATGGCGACGGGGCCTTTTCGCCCCGCCGCCATGCGATCAATCAAATCGTGAGTATGCTCGCCTAGGTGTCGCAACCCGACCGCGTGCTTTCAAGCGCCGCAAGATTGCGCGTCACGCCCGACGCATTGGGGTACTGCTCTGGCAGGATGGCGAGCGCATTGCAGGCCTTTTCCGTGTCACCGACGAGCCGCATGGACCGCGCAAGTTTCACCAGCGCATCAGGGGCGCGGGCATTATCGGGATAATCGCGGATCATTTGCGTGTAGGCCTGACCGGATTCAGCAAAGGCTTCCTGCTGGAACAGGGTCTCTGCCAGCCAGTACTGCGCTTCACCGGCCTGCGGATCATCACCGAAGCGGTCAAGGAAGGCGCGAAACGCCTGTTCGGCCTCTTCATACTGGAATTTCAGGAGGCGCGATTTCGCCGTCGCGAAGAGCGGTCCAGCCTCGCCCGGCAGGTCGCTTGCCATCAATGTCCCGAGCGAGCCTTGCTGGCCTGGATTACCGGAGATTTCGCCCGCATTTGTCGACCGGGTAATGATACGGCGCGTCTCAGACCCCAATGAGGAGGTGCTGGCCACCTGCGCACGGTCATCGTCGGATATCTCGGGCGGGGTGCTGCGGGCGGCGACGACCGCTTCGCTGCCTTCTTCGGTAAGGCCGGTGCTCATAATGGCCTGAATGTCGCCCTCAAGATCCTGCAGGCGGCTATTGAGGCTCGCATTCGCGCTGCGCAGGCTTTCCAGCTCTTCAGCAATCTGCGCATCGTCATTCTGCATGCGGTTCATCTCATCTCGCGACTGAGAGAGAAGGAATTCAAGCGTCTCGATCTTGCCGTTGAGCTGTGCATTCCGATCCTCGAGCCGCGATATGCTCAGCTTCAGCTGGGCATTCTGCTGACGGACATCCTGGACGGCGTCAGCAAGGTTGCCGCTGGTGGCACCTCGCACGATAGGAGCGCCCTGCTGGGCACTGGCGACCGGCACAAGGGTGCATGACATGGCGAGCAGACTACAGGCGAAAGCCAGACGGTTCATAGACAAAGACTCCACGAGATCGGGTGTTCAGCATTTCCACATACGAAAAAGCCGGGGCCAAATTGTGGCACCCGGCTTGATCATTACGGTTGGCAACTGTCCTAGCTGGTAGCGCCGGACAGGATCTGGGTGAAACCGTTCCGGTTCAGAGCCCAGGCAGCCTGGTTGGATTCGGTCGCGAGCGGACGCTCTTTACCGTAAGAAACGGTTTCGATGCGTGCCGGGTCGACACCGAGGCTGACCAGATAATCTTTCACAATGCTTGCACGGCGCTCGCCGAGAGCAAGGTTGTACTCGCGGGTGCCGCGCTCATCGCAGTTACCAGCGACGAGGATGCGCACGCCCGGATAGGACTGCAGCCAGGCAGCCTGACGCTGCAGGATGTCCTGATCGTCTGCATCAAGGCGGTACTGGTCGAGGTCGAAATAGACGCGGTCGCCGACATTGACCGTGAAGTCTTCCATGGACCCGGCAGTTGGGCCGGAGTCGATGACGCGGGTTGGCTCTTCGACAACCGTGCCCGTTGTAGCCGGAGCTGTTTTCTCAGCAACCGGGGTCGGTGCGACTGGGGCTGGCTCTGGTTTGGAAGCGCAAGCCGCCGCGCCGAGAAGAAGGGCGATGGAAGCGGTAGACATTACAGTACGACGCATTGGTAACTCCTTGCTATGGTCGTTTCAACGTGCGCCTATAACCGCCGAATTTGTCAACTTCGTGGCTGATAGTCCGACCTGATTCTTGATCAACACGCTGTGGTATTTTCAACACTATACTTGAATCGGCAAGACCTCAGTTCAAAAGAGGCGACCATGCCGGGTCCGACGCATCTGTCGGCGTCGGGATCTGGCGAAGATTGCGGCCCGTCAGATCGACGGACCAGAGCTTTGGACCTGCACCGGGCGACGTCTCACGGAAGAACGTGATCACGCGTCCGTTCGGGGACCATTCCGGACCTTCATCGAGATAGGCTTCGGTCAGCAGACGCTCGCCTTCCCCATCAACGCCAATAACGCCGATATGGAATTTGCCGGAGGTCTGCTTGGTAAAGGCAATGAGGTCACCGCGCGGGCTCCACACGGGTGTGGAATAACGGCCAGACCCGAATGTGATCCGGCAGGCCGTGTCGCGGCCACCGGAAGGACAGGTCAGCGGCGTGCCATCGGTATTCATGATGTAGAGCTGCGGGCTGCCGCCGCGATCAGAGTTGAACACGATCTGGCGGCCATCTGGCGACATGGACGGCGAGGTATCGATCGCCGGGTGATCGGTAAGCCTCCGCGTGCCTTGCGTCACGAGATCACGGATGAAGATGTCCGAATTACCGCTATTGGCCTGCGTCAGGAGGACCGACTGTCCATCGCGTGAGAAGCGCGGCGCAAACGTCATGTTCTGGAAGTTGCCAAGCACTTCCTGGCGGCCGTTCTGGATATCGAAGAGATAAACGCGCGGGCGGTTATTCTCATAAGACATATAGGTGATCTGCTGATTTGACGGCGAGAAGCGCGGCGTCAGAACCGTGAAGGTACCGGACGTCAGATATTTCACATTCGCTCCATCAGAATCCATGATGGCGAGCCGTTTGACGCGGGCGTCCTTTGGACCGGTCTCAGCAATATAGACAACGCGGGAATCGAAATACGGGTCTTCGCCGGTGAGGCGGGTGTAGATCGCATCGGCAATCTTGTGTGCGATGCGGCGCCAGTCTTCCGGCTTGGCCGTAAAGCGGCGGCCGGCCTGGCCCTCAAGACGCATCACTTCCTCGCCATAGACGTCCCAGAGGCGGACAGACGCGCGGATGAACTCGACCCCTTCGACAGTCACCGTATCAACTTCGCCAACAACCAGCGCATCGGTCTGGATGATCTTCCAGTCTGCAAAGCGAGGCTGCGCATTGATCGAGAGGTCGCGCTGGATATGCGCGCTCTGCGGCGTGATCGTGAACAGGCCTGTCGAGAGAAGATCGTTCTGGACCACCGCTGTTATGTCCGCAGCGAGTTGGACATTATCGCCGCTCGCCTCGAAGGACGGGATCGCAATCGGGGTGGGCTTCAGCACCCCTTGCGATATGTTGACGGTAACTTCAGCCTGGGCCACCGGGAACAGCATGGCGAGCCCGGCGACGAGAGTTGCGGTCAGTTTTTTTAGCATGTTCATGGTCCTACACTTGATCATTGTCCGGTGTCTCCAAATCTGGAGCCCAAATTTACATTCATTATCTTCCACTCGGCATATTCATCGCGCGGCAACCGGTATGGCTGGCACTTGCGCACAGCGCGCAACGCGCGCTCGATCGCCAACGCCATGGATCTATCTCCGATGGGCGCGCGCGTTGGTCGAACGAGTTCGACGTCGATGAGGTTGCCTTCCGCATCGAGCTGAGCACGCATCTGCACATTCAACCGGCCAGGCTCCGGTTGGTCATCGACCCCGTCCCAACAGAGAAGAATCTGGTTATAGAGCATCTGCTCGATACGCACCGTATTGGCCGAGCGTTCGCCAGCGCCCTTGCGCGGCTCCTGGGCTGGGGTGATATCCTTGATTTCCGTCTGTTCCTGCTTTGGCGGATCGGTCCGGCGCTTGGTCTCGCGCTCGCTTTCGAACGTCGAGTCGGCATCGTTCAGGAAGTCATCGAGCGGATTGCGCTTTGGCGTCGGATTCGGCGCCTTGGGCTTTTCCGGCTCTGGTTCTTCAGGCTCCGGCTCAGGCTCTTCCTCCGGTTCCTGTTCGAGATCCGGCACCACATCATCTTCGGTTTCTTCCGGCGCGGATTGCTCGGATGATGTTGCGATATCATCCTCTGGTATGTCGCGCTCGTCGGGTTCTTCCTCGACAGGGTCTTCCGGCTCTTCCTCTTCGACGGGCTCCGGCTCAGGCTCTTCTTCCGGCTCAACCTCTTCAGGTTGCTCACGGACCGGCGCGACATTCGTGATCTCGCCGAGGTCAACAAGATCGACCGGGACCACCACGAATTCTTCTTCCAGCACGTCTGCGCCGACATAGGGCCATGCGATATAGCCCGCGCCAATCACGGCGGCATGAAGCAGGAGGGAGGCAGGAATGCCGCGGATCATGATGACCTACTGTTGTCCTTGCGCTTTCGGGTCGGTGACGAGGGCGATATTGCGATAGCCGGCCCGCTGCATACGGGTCATGACTTCCATCACCGCACCATAATTCACGCCGTCATCAGCGCGCAGATAGATGCGCTCCTCATAGCCCTCGCCAGCGATCGCATAAAGCGTCGAGACCAGGTCTTCAGAGCTGACTTCGGTGTCCTGAATGTACATCTTGCCATTCAGGTCCAGCGTCACCGAAAGCGGCTGCGACTTCGGCGCCTGCAGATTTTCAGCCGACGCCTTTGGCAGCGAGACTTCCACGCCCGTCGTCAGCAAGGGTGCCGTGATCATGAATACAATCAGCAGCACCAGCATGACGTCGACAAAAGGCGTCACATTGATTTCAGCGGCCATGCTGCGGCGGCCACGTTTTCCGCCTGAGGGTCCGGCTGCCCAACCACCTGCCATGGCCTAGCTCCTCTCGGTGGTGCGACGCGACAGGCGAACCAGAAGGTCCTGGCTGAAGGTGTCCAGCCGGTCTGCAAACTGGTTCAGGTCGCCGGTGAATTTGTTGTAGAAAATCACCGCCGGGATCGCCGCGATGAGGCCAAGGCCGGTCGCGAACAGCGCCTCGGCAATCGGGCCCGCGACGTTGGTCAGCGACGTGTCCTGCTTTTCGGAAATGTTGATGAAGGCGTTCATGATACCCCAGACGGTGCCGAACAGGCCGATAAAGGGTGATGACGAGCCAATCGTCGCGAGAACGCCGAGGCCCTTGCTGACCCGGCCAACTTCGCGGTCGACGCCTGCACGTAGCGAGCGCTCGGCCCGGCCGATCAGCAGATTGGCATCATCACCGGGCGGCATGCGGCGCGCATCATTCCATTCTCGGGAGATGGACGCGAACAGACGAGAGGCCGGATCGCTATTGCCTGCCCCCGGGCGCGCATCGAGATCATCGGCGCGGCCTGTCCAGAAAGCGTCCTCGAAGGCTTTGGCTTTCTTGCGGGCGCTGCCAACCGTGAACAGCTTTTCGATGATCACAGACCATGACCACAGACTGGCGATGAACAGCACGATCAACACCAGTTTCACCACAAGGTCTGCCTCTAGAAGCAGGCCTAGTAGGGAGAAGCCGCCTTCCGTAGGCGCCTGGGAGAGAGCTTCGCTTTCCATGAAAATCCTCGTTATTTGTGCATCTGACACTGCACATCCCGCGCAGCCGTTCGGAGCCAGAATTGGCATGCCCCTCCCATATCCAATGGAAATCAGGCGGAAACTTGACGCCGCCGCCTTTCATGGCAGCAGGCGCAGCATTGGAATGAACTGGTTAACGATTTGTCAGTGAATGACCGGGTTTCAGCCCTTGAAGATAAAGGTCTTCAATTGCTCCACCATTTCCGGGACGGGCCGGCGGGGGCGCCCGTCTGCATGGATCATGACAGCGGTGATTTCGGCCTCAGCCACGATGTCTTCGCCGCGAAACGCCGTTTGCTGAAACACAATGCGAGCGCCCTCTACGCCAATGTAGCGTGAACGGATATCGAGAAGGTCATCAACCCGGGCAGCCTTTTTGAAATCGACATTCACATTGGTCAGCGTAAATGCCGCCGGATCGGGCCGATTCAGCAGCGACTGATGTGAAACGCCCGCATCGCGCAGGAAATCAGATCGCCCGCGTTCGAAAAAGCGCAGATAGTTCGCATGATAGACCATGCCGGTAAAATCGGTGTCTTCATAATAGACACGAACCTGCAGCCAGTGCTGGTTCTGCTCGTCGATCTTTCCCGCAGACTTGTCCATGGATTAGTGCCTGAAGTGCCGCATGCCGGTCAGGACCATCGCGATTCCGGCCTCATTCGCCGCTTTGATGACCTCGTCATCCCGGATGGATCCACCCGGCTGAATGACCGCTGTGGCCCCTGCTGACGCAGCTTGCAGCAGGCCATCCGGAAACGGGAAGAACGCATCCGACGCGGCGACGCAGCCCTTCGTCTTCGGTTCGTCCCAGCCAGCTGTTTCTGCGGCATCTTCAGCCTTTCGCGCAGCGATGCGCGCTGAATCGATCCGGCTCATCTGGCCCGCGCCAATGCCCACAGTCGCCTGATCCTTGGCATAAACGATGGTGTTGGACTTGACGTGCTTGGCCACACGCCAGGCGAAGATGAGGTCCTTCAGCTCTTGCTCGCTCGGCGCTTTGTCGGTCGCAATTCGCAGATCATCCGCCTCGATGCGGCCAAAGTCGCGATCCTGAACCAACAGACCGCCAGCAACCGACTTCACGACCTTGCCGCGCGCAACCGGGTCCGGAAGACCATTGGTGAGCAAGAGACGGAGATTTTTCTTTTTCGCGAACACGGAAAGCGCGCCTTCATCCGCGCCGGGCGCGATGACGACTTCGGTAAAAATCTTGGTGATCTCCTCGGCCGTTTCCGCATCCAGCATGCGGTTGAGCGCCACGATACCGCCAAACGCCGACGTCGAATCGCAGGACAGCGCGGCCTGATAGGCCTCGATCGCCGTCTCTCCCAGGGCAACACCGCATGGATTGGCGTGCTTGATGATCGCGACGGCGGGCGTCTCGTCGCCAAGCTCACCGATCAGTTCATAGGCCGCATCGGTGTCGTTGATATTGTTGTAGGACAATTCCTTGCCCTGCACCTGCCGTGCATTGGAGACGCCGGGGCGCCGCTCGCCTGTCTTGTAGAAAGCGGCCGCCTGATGCGGGTTTTCGCCATAGCGAAGGCTCTGCGCGAGCGTGCCCCCAAAAGCCGCCCAGTCTGGCGCATCTTCTTCGAGCTGGGCAGCGTACCAGCCGGATATCGCGGCATCATAAGCCGCCGTGCGCGCATACGTCTTGGCCGCCAGCTTGCGGCTGAAATCGCGGCTCACTTCGCCCTCATTGGCATCCATTTCGGCAAGCGCTGCCGACAGGTCATCAGCGTCTGTGCAGACAGCGACCGAGTCGCCATTCTTCGCGGCAGCCCGCAACATGGCCGGCCCGCCAATGTCGATATTCTCGATACAGGTGTCGAAATCGGCCCCGGAAGCGACGGTCGCTTCGAAAGGGTAGAGATTGATGTAGACAAGATCGATCGGGACGATGCCATGGGTTTCGGCATCCTTGATGTGCGTGTCGAGGTCGCGGCGATAGAGCAGTCCGCCATGAACCGCCGGATGCAGCGTCTTCACCCGCCCGTCCATCATCTCCGGAAAGCCCGTCAGGTCCGCGACATCGCGAACCTCAAGGCCGGCCGCGTTGAGCGCTTTGGATGTCCCGCCTGTAGAGATCAGTTCAACACCGTGGGAGGCGAGCCGCTGCGCCAGTTTCTCCAGCCCCTCCTTGTCGGACACAGACAGAAGTGCGCGGCGAATCTTGAAACGCTCGGACATGGGCAGGCAATCTCCGGAAAGGGCAGGTCAGGCGCTGCCGTAGCACGCACCGTAACAAGGTCAACCGATCAGTCTGTCTCAGTCGCGCAGGTGTTTGGGCTTGTACTCGGGAACGAGACGCGACAGCGCCAGGATTGCCTCGTCGCGGCGACGCTGGCGGGCATGTTCCAAGAGCTCGTCGAGCTGCTCATCAAAATCATTGGCGATCACATGTTCGGACGCGACCTTGTAGATGCCTTCAATATCGATGGAATGCACTTCCTCATGATTGTAAGTCAGCATTTCATGCATCTTCTCGCCCGGGCGAAGACCGGTCGTCCTGATCTCGATATCACGGCCGGGCACCAGCCCCTTCAGGCGGATCATTGCTTCGGCGAGTGCCTTGATCTGGATCGGTTCGCCCATATCCAGCACGTAAAGTGACGAGGTGCCGGGCGCGCCATTATGGGTCGTCGACTGCAAGACGAGCGCCGAGGCTTCCTCGACGGTCATGAAATAGCGGGTCACATCCGGGTGGGTCAGCGTAACCGGGCCGCCTTGCGAGATCTGCCGCTCGAACAGCGGAACGACCGAGCCCGACGAACCAAGAACATTGCCGAACCGCACCATCGACACGGCGAGATTTGACGAACGCGCCTGGCGGGTCATCGCAATCTCGGCCAGACGCTTGGTGGCTCCCATGACATTGTCGGGGTGCACAGCCTTGTCGGTTGAAACGAACACCATTTTGGCAACGTCGTTCTCAATGGCGGCGCGGGCGGTCTTCACAGCGCCCCCGACATTGGTGAGGATTGCTTCGCAGACATTGTGCTCCATCAGCGGCACATGTTTCAGCGCGGCCGCATGGATGATGACGTCTGGATCGGCCTCCTTGATCGCACGGCCGACGCGGATCTCGTCGCGCACATCCCCCAGTTCGGAATTGATGCGCACATTCGGAAATTCTCCGCGAAGCGCGAGGTCGGCCTCGTAAAGATTGTACTCCGAGGCATCGAATAGAGTCAGAGAGTCCGGGTTCATGGCCGCACACTGGCGCGCCAGCTCTGACCCGATCGTTCCGCCACCGCCTGTCACCAGCACGCGCGAGCCTTCGATGAGGTCGGCCACGGGGCGGTTGTCCAGAATGCGCTCGCGGCGTTTTAAAAGGTCTGCTGGCCGGACCGGCAGCATCGAGCCACCATCTCCGCCCGCATCAAGTGTCATGACCTCGGTTTTGCGGTTTGCTGCCTCTTCAAGGATTTGCGTCATGTACTGGCGCTCACGCGCCGACCCGGAAACGGCAACGAGCGGTGTCTTGCCATAGCGCACCGCCAGCAGATCCAGAACCTTGCCGAGATCATCGAGGCCGCCCATGACCGGAACCCCCCGGATCGCGCGGCCAAACTCGGCGCCGTCTGGCTCAAGCAGACCAAGAACCCGCACCTTGGCACCCGCCTGGTCCTGATTCAGCGCCCGCAACACAGCCGGAGCCTCGATCGCTTTACAGATCAGCAGCGTCATCGGCGCATCACGCTGCAGGCGAGAGAAGAAAATCTGGAATGGCCGGCGCGTCGACCGCCCGAGGGCGATCATGCGGCCAAGAAAGATGATGGCGAGCCAGATAATATCTGCGATGAGAATCGCGCTGCGCGGAAATCCGATCAGCCGGTTCCAGAGGAACATGACCGGCAGGAACATCAGCGTCGCAAGGCCGACCGCCTGAATGATCTTGATCGCATCGGTCCAGCCTGCATGGCGCCAGACCTGGCGATGCACGCGCAAAAGATAGAAGGATGCAAGGCCAACAAGGGCAAAGGTCGACGTCGCCATGGCGACTGCCTGGACGGCATCGGGCGGCGCGCCGCCAGTCGAAAGCCATCTTGATATCACCGCGATGGCCATCGCAATCGCTGCCGCCACGGTATCAAAACCGAGGGTCATCGCCATGGCGCGGCGGGCTTCGTCGCGCGGCGTCATGCAGAACGGCCCTTCAGAAAGGCCCAACGGACACAATTTGGCGGACTGGAGCCGTCACTATCGGCCTGTGCACGGCCGCTGAGGACAATCTGGGAGGTTTTTTCGATCACGCCACGCCCGAGGTAAAAACTTTTCTCCAGACGAGCCGCCTCATGGCTTGTCTTGAAACGCCACACTGCCCCGGTTTCAGCTTCAAGTCGAATGGAATTGTCGCCCATCATGACCGTCACGGTCGGGTGCAGGTGAAACCGCACCGTATAGGCGATTGTGCGCGCATCATTGGCAGGCCCCTGCGAAACCGGGCGTGCCAGCGAGTCTTCTCCGGCCAGGCGGCGTCCATCTCCCGACATGAACAGGCGGCGACGGTGTAGCAGGCCAAACTGCTTCTTGTAGCCGCCATGCTGGGCGTCGAGCCATATCTCTTCAGCTTCTTCCAGACGCTTGGCCGAGATGCCTTCCGGCCCGTCCGGAAAGGTGAGGCCGGTTTCATCATTTCGAACAAAAGGGGCCGAATCTTCGCTAGCAAGGATCAAGGTCGAGTGCGCACTGGTGCGCCGCACCGCCGCCTGCCAGTCAATATCGATCTCCGGGCTGAACGCGCACGAGGTGACCAGCCGGGCCGCCCCGTCATGCAACTCAAAGCCGAGCGCACCGGCATGCGCGCGGTCTCCAAAGGGCTGTTCAGGCGCGCTTCCCGCATCCAGCAACAGGCTCGTCGCGCCTTTGACCAGCTTGTGGAACCCAGATTTTGGCGCGACCGTGAACCGCCGCGGCGACGCCCCAAGCTGCGCGATCGCCGCATCGACGATCTCCGGCAGGCTTTCGTGCCCGTCATTGAAAGGCGGCAGGGCCCCATCGCCCGCCCGGAAAAACCCGACCATGCCGCCGAGACGCTCAATCCAGCTCTGGATAAAGGGCGGGACGGTCCGTTCTGATCGCTGGATCACATCGCGTAGCACGCACAGCTCCAGCATCGATCTCAACCCACGGGCCGGCGCACGCGTCACATGTCCGCCATCCGGCAGAATCTGCGCCGTGCACTCGTTTTCCAGCCGCGTCAGGGCCTCGCTGAGCCCCTTGCCGCGCTTCAGACAGAGGGCATTGAGCACCAGCACCACGGATATCCGCCAGCGGGCGGCAGGCTCGGTGCAGTCATCATGTAGGGATTCAACGTGTCGTATCTGACGGCCGAGCGCGTCGAGGCGGCTATGGATGACCTCTTCTTCACCCACCTCGAAGAGGGCCGGGCCACAGATCATCCAGTTCCAGATGCGATCGGCTGCGCAACCCGCGCGCCAGGCGAAACCATGAAACCGGCCAAAATTCTCGATCCAGTCATCAACCAGGAAGCGGGCGCGGTCACCGCCGGCTTCGCCCTGTGTGAAGACATCCGGCAGCCAGTCGAAGCGATGCAGGCGGTCGGCAAAATGCTTTGACGGCAGCTGGCCGGACCAGGGCGCGCGGCCACCATCCAGCGCCAGCTTGTCCATCCCGATCCGCCACACATCGCGCATCAGGCTTTCGCCGCGCATATCGTCCGCCGGGGAAATCGCACGCGGATA
Source organism: Henriciella sp. AS95 (assembly GCF_038900055.1). Taxonomy (NCBI): domain Bacteria; kingdom Pseudomonadati; phylum Pseudomonadota; class Alphaproteobacteria; order Hyphomonadales; family Hyphomonadaceae; genus Henriciella; species Henriciella sp. AS95. The sequence goes on along the minus strand of NZ_JBBMQM010000001.1, from coordinate 508,697 downwards.
AACACCGAAACCATCAGGCGCGGCTCCGGCAATCTTCAAACGGTGAATGGGACTTGCCGTCGACTCTTCGCCGCTTCGGCCGGTCAGCCGTGCCCACAGCTCGGCGTCCTCTTCAGGCGAACGGCGCATGGCAGGGACAGATTTTGCAAACTCTACTGTCATGGCTTGTCTGTTGCTGGGCCTGCTTGGCTACTCAGCCCCGAAGAGCCGCAATATTGGCAGCATACTGGCTTGGGCCGCCCTTGAACACCGCAGAACCCGCCACGATTGCATTCACCCCTGCAGAGATAGCCCTCGGAGCGGTCTCAGGGTTCAGTCCACCATCCACTTCGAGGATGATATCGCGGCCTGTTTCATCAATTTTCTTGCGGAAAATCTCGATCTTCCGCAGCTGGCTTTCGATGAAGCTCTGGCCGCCAAAGCCGGGGTTCACCGACATCACCAGAATCTCGTCAATGTCATCGATGATCGGGTCCACCACATTGGCGGGCGTACCCGGATTGATGGCGACGCCCGGCTTCATGCCTGCGGCGCGGATCGCCTGCAGCGTGCGGTGAATGTGCGGGCCGGCTTCAGGGTGCACGGTCAGGATATTCGCCCCTGCCTTGGCAAACGCGTCGATGAACAGGTCAACTGGCGCGATCATCAGATGAACGTCGAAAGGTTTGTCGCTGTGCGGACGAAGCTTCTCGATGACCGGCGGACCAAAAGTCAGGTTCGGCACGAAATGGCCATCCATCACATCGACATGGATCATGTCGGCTCCGGCTTCATCGATAGCGCGGATTTCCTCGCCGAGTTTTGCGAAATCGGCAGACAGGATCGAAGGTGAAATCAGGACGTCAGACATGGCTACCGCCTAAGACGAAACCGCCGCCAGCACAAGGCTGACGGCGGCAATCTACATCACGCGACAACAGCGCGCTGCGTGATAAAATCAGTAGGCGCTGAGCGGGACGACGCGAACCTTGTCACCATAAGTGACGTTCACGCGGGTGCCGGGCTGGATGAAGATGTCTCCACCCTGAATGATTTCGGCGACTTCGCCATTGTCGAAGCGGACCGTGTAGGCAAAGCCGCGGCGCGTGTTCATCGCCTTGCCAGCTTCGTTACCCGCCACGCCGCCGAGGACGGCGCCGCCAACAGCGCCAGCGGTCTGGGCCTTGTCGCCACCGCCAAGCTCAGAACCGGCAAGGCCGCCAAGGACTGCGCCAGTCGCCGTGCCCAGCCAGGACTGGTCCGGCTTGATCTGCACTTCGCGATAGGTCGTCACCGTGCCAGAGCGAACCTGGGTCTGATAGCCGACAGCGTTCGGGCTCACCGTGTTGGCACCATAGCCACTGGCGCAACCCGCAAGCGCGAGCGTCAGGGCAGCGAAAGCGCCGGCCATCATCTTGCTCGGCGTTTGAACGGTATTGGTCTCAGTTGTCATTTTGGTGCTCCTTTGCACATTCAACCGGCTCATTATCCGATTGGAACGCTGAACCTGATATGAATTCGCGCAGGCAATATTGTGGCGATTTGTCGGTATTGAAGGGCTTAAGCTGTCTTATTTCGCGTCAGACGGGATATGAAGAAGAAATCATGCCCGTATTCGCCGTTCGGCAGGGTCAGCACATCGCCCGCCTCTGTCACGCCAGCGGCAAAGTCCCCGGCTTCTTCCCGGCGGATCGGGCTCCGCACCAGATCGCCAGAGGCCAGAACACGCTCGATGACGTCGGCCCCCTCGCTGGCAAGCGGCGTGCAGACGCAATAGATAAGCGTCCCGCCCGGCTTGAGCATTTTCGACGATGCCTCCAACAGCCGCGCCTGCACCTCAGGAAAGCGCGCAATATCATCAGGCGACTTGATCCATGCGCCTTCCGGGTGGCGGCGCAGCGTGCCAAGGGCCGAACATGGCGCATCGAGCAGGATCCGGTCGGCCGGCGCCGATGGCGTCCAGTCTTCGAGCTTGGCGGCGATAATCTCGACTTTTTCGCCAAGCCCAGTCCTGGCAAGGTTGTCCTTCACCCGCTCCAGGCGGGAGGCCGATCGGTCCAGCGCGACCACGTCTGCGCCGGTCGCCGCCAGTTGCATTGTCTTGCCGCCGGGCGCGGCGCAAAGATCGAACACCCGATCTCCAGCCTGCGCGCCAAGCAATCTTGCCGGCAGCGCCGCCGCAACATCCTGCACCCACCAGTCACCGCCTTCAAAGCCCTCCATTTCGGCGATCTTGCCGGTCGGTACCGAGACGCTTCCTGGCCCGATCACCCGGCCCTCCAGGCTTGCGGCGAGCGCGTCTGCGTCTGCGGGCTGTTTCGGCGTGAGGTGCAGTTCCGGTTCGGTGAGCTGCGCCTCTGCGATCCGCGCCGCCGTTTCGACGCCAAGGCTCGTCATCATCGCGACGGTCAGCCAGTCCGGCCACACCGCGATTACCGGGGCCTTGTCGAAATGCGAGCGGTCCGAAACCACTTTGCGAAGCACGGCATTGAGAAAGCCCGACGCCGATTTCGCGCGCGCCCAGCTCTTGGCAGCGTCGACGGTCTCGCTGACCACCGCATGCGGCGGCGTCTCCATCAGCCAGGCCTGCGCCGCGCCGATACGCAGCAAGGCGCGCGCTGGCGGTGTCGCAGTATCAAGTGAGCGCGTCAGGAAGGGCGCAAGCCCCTTGTCGATCCGCCCAAGCTGCCGAAGCGCAGCGCTCGCCATGGCCCGCGCGAACCCTCTGTCAGGCCCGCTAAGGCGTTCGAAGAATTGCGACGTCGACATCGCCTCGTCGAGCGTCCGGCGATTGTCGAGAGTTTCAATGAGAAGGTCAGCAGCCGCCTGCCGGGATCTTGCGCCGCTCATCCCCAGGGGCCAGCCGCGCGCTGGTTGGTCGCGCTCGCCGTATCATCCATGGGCGCGGTCATGTCCGCCGCCATCTTGCGCAACGCCTCGACACGGTTTGCCGTCGAAGGGTGCGTCGAGAAGAGACTATCGCCCTTCTGGCCGTTCAGCGGATTGATGATGTACATATGCGCCATAGCCGGATTGGCTTCCGCGCGCTGATTGACCGCAGCGCGCGCGCCCCGGTCAATTTTCTGCAGCGCCGAGGCCAGCCATTGCGGATTACCGCATATTTCTGCGCCCAGTCGGTCAGCTTCATATTCACGCGAGCGGCTGATCGCCATCTGAACCAGACCGGCCGCCATCGGCGCGAAAATCATGATCGCAATCGATGTAATGATGCCGCCGCGCTCGCGATTGCCGAAGAAGAGCGCAAAGTTCGCCAGCATGCCGATCGCACCTGCAATGGTTGCGGTCACTGTCATGGTTAGCGTGTCGCGGTGCTGAACATGGGCCAGCTCATGCGCCATCACGCCTGAGACTTCCTCGCGCGTCAGCATATTAAGAAGGCCAGTCGTCGCGGCCACGGCAGCGTTTTGCGGGTTTCGCCCGGTCGCAAACGCGTTGGGCTGCGGGGTGTCGATGATGTAGATTTTCGGGGCAGGCAGGCCGGCATGCTCGGCCAGGGCACGTGTGTCGCTGGCAAAGGTGCGCAACACCGGAGAGCGCTCTTCCTCAGTGATCTCCCGTGCGCCCTGCATCTTCAGGACGATCTTGTCAGCGTTCCAGTATGAGAAGATGTTCATGACGAGGGCGATGGCAAAAGCGATCGCCATCCCGACAGCGCCGCCGACGAGATAGCCGACAGCCATGAACAATGCGGTCATGGCAGCGAGCAGGATGAATGTCTTGGCGGTTCCCACTTGGTTTGAACTCCTTGATTGGCAGCCGTCAGGGTCTAATTTGATACCATCGACTATATGGAATTTGTTAACGCAGATGTCAGTGACCTGCGAACTGGATGACAGAAATATCATGACCAAGCCGCTCTCCCCCGAAGCCCAGCGCGCCCTAGAAGAAGCCCGCGCCCGGCGCGATCAGCAGCTGGAGCACGAAAAAGCCCTTGAGTCTGAACGGGCAAAGGAATCGGGTGGTCCGAAAAATCGCGAACCGACCCGCTTTGGCGACTGGGAACGAAAAGGCATCACTTACGATTTCTGATGCCCCGCGCGTTCGCGCCGCAAGAAAAATTTCGCCTCTCAGGTTAACCTGTTTGCACACGCCGCCTGCACAGCGTTTACTGGCATCTGGCCTCTGGATTGCGTGAAACCCTCCAGAACAGACCGAATCTTTCGCTCAGGAGGCGAATTGCATGCCAATATGCTACAGACTTGCCGCGCTCGCAGGATCTCTTGCCCTGTTTGCAGCCCCAGCTGTTGCAGATGGATACGCGAATCGGCCGGTCAACAAGGGCCCGAGCCCACTGAAAGCATCTGAGCTGACACCGCCCGAGCCAGGCTGTTATCTCGTTGATGCGGAGACCGACACCTGGTCGTGCCCGCCGCTCCCTCAAAAAGCGCAAAGCACATCGACCCGCACCTATATCGACGAATCGAAAACACGCACCTACGTCAATCGTTATACGACGGGCGGCGAATGCTGCGGCGACACACGTCCGACCCCTCGCCCGGTCGTGACATCACGCCCACCGGTTCTGGTGGAGCGCGGGATGCGGATCAATATTTCCGGCTTCAATGGCGGCGTCGGTAGCGGTGTCGATGGCGGCTATTATGGCGGTGGCGGCGGTTTCGCCTATGCCAGCGCGTCTTCATCGGCCAGCGCCACGTCTTATGCCGCAGCCTCGCTCACTTTCCGTGGCGGCTTCAGAGGCGGCGGCAAGAAGCATAAGGGCGGCGGCTGTCATGTCTGCGGCGGCGGCAAAAAGGGTGGCGGCGGCTGAGGCCACCAGGCACCCGATAAAGTTTACCCAGGGACGGGTAAGGGTCGGCTATTTGCCGGCCCTTTTTCTTTGCCGCTAGCGGAAAACGTCAGAGATTGTGTCCAGAGACGTGCCATCCTGAAGATCGCGCAGATGCACATAGAGCACGGCCACGCCGACCGATCCAACGATGGCGCTGAGCGCACCCAGAACACCGTTCACGATTGCGCCCATGAGGGTGAAGTTCTGCGCATAAGCTGCCGATGCCATCGCGCCGCCGGTCAGCATCGTGATAATGTAGGCGACGACGGCATAAGCGATCCAGACAAGAACGATCAGCCCGAAAATCCGCCACCGCTGCCCCTTTGTCAGCTCGGCGCTACGCTCAAACGCACCGATGATCCCGGTATCCTCGACGATAAAGGACGGCACCGCCACAACCCAATAGGTCAGCAGAATGAGCCCCGGGATGATCAGCAGCATGAAGCCAATGGCCAGCCCGAGCCCCATCAGGATCGAAAGCCCGAGCAGGGGAAGGAAGACCGCAATCGCAACGCCCACCGACGTGCCAACATCCGATGGCCGTCCGGTCAGTGCTTCGACCGTTGTGTGAACCGCCGCGGCCTGCATCAGCAGCGGCAGCAGGCCCGCAACGATTGAGCCAAGCATCATACCAAGCGAGAAGGTCGGCATCATCGATCCGCTGGCCACAGCGCTGTCGAACATCGACGAAATCAGGAATGAGAGGACAATCTGCGGCACGATAACGAAAATCAGCGCCAGCAGGATCAGCTCAACGAATCGCTCGCCGATCACGCCGAAGGTCTTTTCAACAATAAAGCCGAAGTCGAGCTCTTTATCGCCCATAATATCCCCCATTAACTCTGAACCGAACCGACCATAAGTTGTGGTCTGGCGCAAGCCTTTTGCCTTGGGGTCGCCTAGCGGCCTTTCAGTATCGTGACCGGCTGGGCCTTCTTGTTGCGGTCCCGGTATGTGATGTAGATCGCCGCCACCACAATTATACCAGCCCCGATCCAGACATTCGTTCCCGGCAGAAAACCGACGATGATGAGGTCCGCCACGGTGGCCATGGGCAGGCGAAGATAATCGAGCGGAGAGATGAAGGACGCATCGCCGACTTTCACGGCTGAGATGTAACAGAACTGCGCGACAAAGCCCGTTCCCGCCATGAAGATGATCCAGCCCCATGTCTCAAGCGAGGGGTTGGACCAGTAAATAATACAGAATGGCAAAAGCAGGATGGACGACAGAACGTTTGCATAGGTCAGCAAGGCGATGGCCGAGAGCTCGGCCGACAGCGTTTTCACCAGAACGATTGCAAAGGCGAGGAAGAAGGCGCTTGCCAGCGCGCACAGGGTGCCCATGTCAAGGTTCAGATTATCGAAAGCGCCCGGCTGCCAGAAGACGAAAATGCCCGGCATCACCATGATCAAAACACCGACAAAGCCGATGCCGACCGCGCCCCAGCGATGAGGCCCGACCATCTCCCTCAGAACAATCGCCGCCAGCACCGTAACGAAGAGCGGACGCGAAAAGCTGATCGCATTGAACTGAGACAGCGACATGGTGAAGAAATCGGACACCGCCACCATCGCCAGCGTAAAGCCGAGCGTGCCGAACATGGACCGCATCAGCAAAAGGCCCGGCCGCCTGGTCTTCATCTTGTGAAGTCCCACGCGAAGGATCACCGGCACTGAAATCATGCACGCGATGAACGACCGCCAGAAGGCGAGAAAGACCGGGTGGACCTCCTTCGATAACTCCTTCGACAGGACGATGTAGACGGTAAAGCCCAAGCCAGACAGCACCATGAAGACCGCGCCGAGGGCATTGCCAGACAGGCGCGGACCTGTAGGTTCGCCATCATCCGTGCCGCTGGCATTATTCTGGCTTACCTGATCAATCATGCAGAAATTTTCCCAATCTGACCTCGATGCCATAGACAAGTTATGGCGCTCTGTCCCAGCAGATCATGTCTGGACGGGTTGGTCGGCCGCTGGGGCAGAACCTGAAGAAGTCTGGCTCTATCGCACTCGGGCCCACTGGCGCAAATTCCCGCTGCGCAAGACCAGCGAAGGCTATGCGCTCTTCGACGAAAAAGACCGCAAGGTCGCCGACGCAGACACGCTTGAAGGCCTGCTGACCGCCGTCGAGACCATTCCAGGATTGTCAGCCGACGCAAACAGCTAGCGCCCTATGGTTTGCCGGCCTGCATGGCAAGGCGCATCTGTTCGGCCTGTTCGACGCTGATGCCAAGTGCATCCAGAAGCGGCCCGCCATCGCTTTCATCCCAGCTATGGCGCGGCCCGACCGTCATGCCACCATCAACGAGAAACTCGCCGCCGGTAATGAAGGCCGCTTTGTCCGAGGCCAGATAGGCCGCCATCTCAGCGATATCCTTGCCCTGCCCGGTTCGCCCGGCCGGCTGCATCCGCCCGCCCTGCTGTTCGACAAGCGCCGCCATCTGGTCGGCCTGTTCACGCGATAGACCGAGTGACGCCCCAAAGATCGACGTCGCGATAAAGCCCGGCAGGATCGCATTGACGCGGATCTTGTATTTCGAAAGCTCGGCCGCTGCGAGTTTGGAAAAATGCGCAACACCCTTCTTGGCGACCGAATAGGTGATGGGCGCATAACCCGCGCACACAGCAGAAATGGAGGATGTATTGATGATGGAGCCGCCCTTCTCCTTCATCATCGGCACAGCCATCTTCGTGCCCACAAAGACCGACTTCAGCAGCAGGCTCATCGTCGCATCGAAGCCCTCTTCGTCGAGGTCTTCCACGCCCGTTGGCGTGCCACCATGGCCGGCATTGTTCCAGAGAATATCGAGCCCGCCAAACGCTTCTTTGGCTGTTTCGAACAGGGTCTTCAGCTCATCAGATCTGGTGACATCGCAGTGAACGTATCGAACCCGGTCCGAGCCGAACCGCGCTTCCAGCGCCTGGCCCTTCTCGTCCTGCAGGTCGCCCGCCACGACATTCGCGCCCGCCTCGACAAACACTTCAACGCCTGAAAGGCCGATCCCGCTTGCCGCGCCGGTGATGATCGCTGTTTTTCCAGAAAGCTCGCCCATAACGTCCTCCGATATCTGTCTTCATCGAAAGGGGCGCTTGAGGCCGGTTCAAGTCAAGGCTCGCCTTGGGGAAGGAAGACAGGTGTTTGGCCCCCTCCCCGTCGGGAGAGGACCAAACTGGGGACGTTACCGACCGGCTGTGGGGAATAGCCGGCGGTTCAAGTAGGTGTATTCAAGCGCAGACCTGCGCGCGGTTTCTTTTTGATTAGCCGCTGCTGAATGACCCCCGTCGATATTCTCATAATAAAAGAAGGGTTTATCAGCAAGCTCAAAAAGATGAGCCATCTTTCTGGCGTGTCCGGGGTGCACCCGGTCATCCTTTGTCGAGGTCAGGAAGAAGGGCATCGGATAGTCCGCATCCGGGTCAAAATTCTGATACGGCGAAATTGTCTCCAGAAAGGCCCGTTCTTCCGGCACGTCCGGATCGCCATACTCATCGACCCATGACGCGCCCGCCAGCAGCTTGTGATAGCGCAGCATGTCCAGCAGCGGCACCTGAATGACGACCGCGTCCCAAAGGTCCGGGCGCTGCGTCAGCATCACACCCATGAGAAGGCCACCATTCGAGCCGCCCATAATACCGAGATGCTCGGTCGAAGTGACGCCGCGCGCGATCAGGTCTTCGCCGACCGAGATGAAGTCATCATAGATGATCTGGCGTTTGCCCTTGAGGCCCGCCTGGTGCCATTCCGGGCCGAACTCGCCGCCGCCGCGAATATTGGCGAGCACATAGGCGCCGCCCTGCTCCAGCCACAGTCGGCCACGCACCGCCGAATAGGACGGGTTCATCGACACCTGGAAGCCGCCATAGCCATAGAGCAGCGTCGGCGTCGTGCCGTCGAGCGGCATGTCTTCCTTGTGAATAATGAAATACGGGATCTCCGTGCCGTCGGTGGACGTCGCAAAGAATTGCTCGACCTTGAGACCGGCCGTGTCGAATTTCGCCGGAAGACTCTTCAGCGGCGAGACATCACCAGATGCCACATCATAACGCAGCAGCGAGTCAGGCGTCAGGAAGCCCTCATAATTGAGGAAGACCGTATCGACATCCTTGTTGGCAAAGGCGATGCCGGACTGGCCCGTGCCCGGAAGCGCAATCTCGCTCGTCGTCCAGGCGCCAGACCCCGGCTCCAGCTTCAGCACCTTGCCGACAACATTCTCCTGAATCGACAGCAGCGCAGCGCCCTTGGCAATCGCCACACCGTTGACGGCCTGAGTCTCGTCGGGGCTGAAAACAAGGCTGACCGCCGGGAGCGCGCGGGTTTCAAGAAACTTGTCGAGTTCGAACGCCACAAGGTCGCCCGACTTGAAGGCGACAGGCTGCCCGTCCGGGGCCCAGTCCTGCTCCAGCGTGACCAGGAGCTGACCCTGATAGATGCCCTGCGGGGTCGACTTTGGCGGGATTGGCAGCTGGACTTTTGCGTCCTCGCCATCCGGCAGCCACCAATAGGTCGAGGTAAAGAAGGTGTCGGACTCCACAGCCATCTGAAGGCGGGTGCCGTCTTCCTTTTCCATGACGGCGGGCCAGACACCGACGTCAGTGACATCGCCGCGCGCGACTTCAACCGCCTCGGATAGCGGCGTTCCGCGCGTCCAGCGCTTGACCACGAAGGGATAGCCCGACTGCGTCACCGTGCCTTCGCCCCAGTCGGTGCCGATCAGGACGGTGTTCTCATCGACCCAGGCGAGGCCCTGCTTGGCTTCCTCAGTGACAAAGCCGTCCTCGACAAATGTCTTCGTGGACAGGTCAAATTCGCGCTGGATCACGGCGTCCTTGCCGCCATCCGAGAGCGAGACCATGCACAGCCACTTGCCGTCTTCTTCCGGCTGGAAGCAGTTTGCGCCCTTATAGACCCAGTTCTTGTCTTCCTCTTCAGCCAGCTTGTCGAAGTCGACAATCGTTTCCCATTCTGGCTCCTCCGTCGCATAACTTTCCAGCGGCGTGCGGCGCCAGAGGCCGCGCACATTGGTCTCGTCCTGCCAGAAATTATACACCCAGCCATCCCGGATGGATCCGTACGGAATACGCTCATCCGATGTCAGGACGTCGAGCGCGTCATTGTAATACTCATCATAGAGCGGGTCAGCCTGAAGCTCATCCAGCGTGCGGTCATTCTGCGCGCGCACCCAGTCGAGCGCCTTTTCGCCCTCGACCTCTTCGAGCCAGAGGTACGGGTCATTCTCGCCTGTCGGCAGGACAATTTCTTTTGTCGCTTCTACGGTCACGTCGCTCGGGGTCTCCTCGGCTTTCAGATTGGTGGACGTCTCTGTCTGGCAGCCGGCGAGCAAGCTCGCTACGACCGTGGCACAAATGACTACACGCATCAGGGCATCTCCGTTTGTGGGTGTCTGGCTCTTGCAAGTGGTTAGCTTAATGTGAAAATCCAATTGGGAAACCGGGAAGAGCGTATGAAAAGCACGACAAGACGCCATCTTCTCAAAACCGTCGCGGCGATTGTGAGGCCTGCGCAATGAGAACACGCAGCGTCCTCATCCTCTGCACCGGCAATTCTGCCCGCTCCATCATGGGCGAGGTGATCGCGTCGAGTCTGCCCGATATTCGCGGCTATAGCGGCGGCTCAAGACCGCGAGGCGAGCTGCATGCCATGGCGATCAGCGTCCTGGAATCCAAAGGTCACAATGTCTGGGATCTGGAATCCAAGAGTTGGACCACATTCGCCGAGCCGGGCGCACCGCGCATGGATATCGTGATCACGGTTTGCGACAATGCCGCACGCGAGACCTGCCCGGTCTGGCCCGGCCATCCGGTGCAGGTGCATTGGGGCCTGCCGGACCCGGCCGCCGTCGAGCAGATGTCGCGCCAACGCATCGCCTTTGAAGACATCTATGCTGACCTGAAGAAGCGCCTCACCCGTCTGGCCGAACTCGATTTCGACGCGCTGTCCGATGCTGAGCTGAAGGCCGCCGCCGAAGCGATCCATGAGGGTCGCTGACGTTTCGCAGCAAGTCGTGCAAGTCCATTATTCGCGAAGCGACTGAGCCGTCAGACCCGCCCTTCGTGCTCAATCCACCAATACGGTCCGCCAGAATTCAACCGAGGTCTCAATCTGGCCGAGCGCGTCCTTGATCGCCGCCTGATCGGTGTCGGCAATCATGAACCGTCGAACCGGCTGCGTCAGCGCGAGATGGCGGGTGATTGTCGTCGCGACAATAATCGCGTCCGGCAAGCGGGCCGCATCAATGTTCAGTCCCGTCGGTCGTGGGTGCATGACATCATTACGCGCTGCGACCAGAGGTTCGAAGGCCCGATGCTGGGCAGGCTTCAGCGGCACCGTAAACGGCTGCGCCAGAATGGTCTCATCAGCAACACGCGCCACCAGCTCATTCGGCCCCGGCATCAAGGGCAGCTCCGCGCCCGCTTCCGACAAGGCGATGACGCAGGCCTGCTGGACCATCAGCACCGCGCCGGAGACCAGCCAGGGGAGACTTGAGTCCACTTCCGGGACCATGCCTGCGTGCGAGGCGGTGAACTTTGCCGTATCGGCCAGATGTGTCGATAGCGGATGATTCGTCATGCCTCTGTTGTAAGAGGCTCAGATCGTCACATCCAGAAAATTCGCATTTCATCTTCACGCGGGGCTGGATTTGGAAGTCGAACCCATGCAGGGTCCAGAATCATGATCCCGCTATCTCGCAAATCGCCCGTTCCGCCATCCGACTGCAATCTCGCCCGCTCGATTGAGCAGATCGGCGACCGCTGGACGATGCTCATCCTGCGCTCTGCCATGTATGGCATAAGGCGGTTTGACGATTTCCAGTCAGAGCTTGGCACGCCGCGCACCATCCTTTCTGGGCGTCTGAAGGCGCTGGTCGAGACGGGCCTGCTGGAGAAGCGGGCCTACAAGGTCGAGGGACGCCGGGCGCGGCCTGAATATGTCCTCACCGAAAAGGGAGAGGCCCTCCGCCCGATCCTCATCGCGCTGACACAATGGGGCGACACCTGGCTCGACGGCGACGGCCAGCCACCGGTCAGCTTCACCGACACGAAAAGCCGCGAAGCGGTGCGCGCCGCCTTCGTCGACAAGAGCGGCCGCGAAGTCCCGCCAGACAATCTCAGGATCGTTCTGCGGCGCTAGCCCTATTTCGACAGGTAAAGGTCGAGGACATCGTCTGCGATATCGCTGAAGACGGCCTCAAGGTCATCGGCATCAGGCACGTCGAGATAATGGCCGGGTGAGGTGGCGCAGGATTTCAGCAAGGCCTCGGACCGGTAATCACCGCTCAGCTCCAGCCGGATTGTATAGATAATGACGCCCGCTCGTTTGGCATTGGTACAGCTCTCCAGCGTGCGCGCGTCCATCTCGTCATAGATGTCGCGTTGTGATGCCCCTGCCGACAGGCCGAGGCGCCCATTGGCAATGTAGCCGTATGCCGAATAGTCACTGCCACGCGCATCACCGCGCCGGCCGATAGAGTTATTCCCGTCCGACAGAAGGACAATAATCTTCTGGGTCTTGTCATCGTCATAGGCGACACCGCCCGTATAAGGCACCTCCGGCGACAGGGTCCGCCACGCCCAGGCGATGCCTTCGGTGATGTTCGTGCTTCCCTGCGCTTCAAGCTTGTCGATCTCGGACGTGATCAGCGATGCATCGGTCGTCAGCGGAATGATCGGCCGGATGGCGCACATGAACCCAGGGCCGACAGGCGTCGAGATATCGTAATAGTAGTCATAGTCGGACTTGATTTCGATCACTTCCTCGCCATCCATGTCGGACAGGCCGAAACCGGGCGTCAGCCCGTATTTCGAGACATGCTGGATGATATCCATGATGTTCGAGGACACGCCCGTATCGTCGAGATAGTCATTCGGGTAGCGGCTGCGATCATCCGGTTCGTCAGGATAGAAGGCCGGGGTGAACAGCGTCTCCGCGTCTGAAAGGGTCGGGGCCGTATCATCAGTATCATAGGGATAAGAGCGCGCTTCCACACAGCCCGGCCAGGTCTGCCCGAGTTTCTCATAGAGCACCGCCCGGTTCACATCCGGCAGCAGATTGGTCGCGCTGACAATGGAGTCGCCGGACATGTCGATCCACTCTGCGGTCGCATTCGAGGGCCCGACATTCACCCAGGTCGCGAAGGCCACAAGCGAGAATTTGCGTCGTTCCGGGTCCGATGTGCCGGTGGCCAGCTTGTTCACCAGGGTCACCGACGCGTCCTTGAGCTTGGCCAGCTTGTCGCCCTTCATCGAGCCCGTCGTATCCAGCGCCAGCGCCATCTCGACACGGCTATCGCTGAATTTGACCCCGGATTCGCGTTTGACCGACAAGGATTCGATGCCCGCCAGCGCCAGCAGCGTCGTGTCGATGGACACTTCGGCCGTCGCCGTCAGCGAGTTGTCGACCCGCTGGAACCGGAACGCCTTATAATCGAGGTTGCGGCGGGTCATCTCCGCTCTGAACAGGGCCTTGGCTTCCTGCTCGAGCACGCTGTCTTCACGTTTTCCGGACTCGTGCGCCACATAGAGCAGTGCTGCATCAAGCGCGGTCTGCGCCTGGACGGTCGCTGTCCTGTGCCGCGTCATGTCGATCGCGGCGCCAACCATCATCAGCAAAGGGACGAGGAACAGGGCGAACATCATCGCCGTGCTGGCTCGACTATCCTGTATGAACCGCATGGGGCGCCCTCGCATTCGCGCGAAGTCTAATCCGCCAAGGCTGAAACCCGGCTTTCTACGAATGTCGAAATTTGTCCGATTGCGCTTACCCTAAACGGCACGGCACGCCCACGGCACCCGGACTTATCGGGCCCGGCCCCAGACGCGCAGCGGGTCAAAGGCGCCATCTTCTGCGGCGGCTTTAAGCTCTTCGATCTGCTTCATGACCGGGCTGGTGTCGCCCGTACTGCCAGCCAGATAGATCGCAGCATCGAGGCGGCAGATGCGGCTGAAAAGGTTTTCGGCATTTTCGACCAGGTCAAGGAAATGGTCAGGCAGGCCGCGGCCGCGCTGCTTCGACGGATCGAGGGGCGGGCCATCCCGGCTGATTCTGTATTTCTTGGCGAGCGCATCATCATGCTTCATGTCGCCATCGCGAACGGCGCGCTGCATGACGAGCCAGCTGGCCGCCTGCATCAGCTTCGTCGTCAGCTCCATGCTCCACGCGGCATAGGTCAGTCCGGCTTCACGTGGCAATTTCTGCGACATGTCCCGGCCCGGACCATCCAGATAGGAGGCCGTCTCTTCGACAAGCGCCATGCCATCCGCGAACACCTTCTCGAAGACCCGGCTCGCGGTGAAGTCGGGCATGTTGAAATCGTCGTCATTGAAGTCAGGGGATAGGGCCATGAAAATCTCGGGCTCTTGTCGTCGGCTTTATTGGGTTCGCCTGTTAAGCGGGCGATACTTTTTGTTTACGGGGCAACCCGTTTAAGGGGTCTTAAGATGAGGCACCGCTCAGCTTTTAAAGATGCTGTCTGCTGCCGATTTGTGATCCTGCTTCTTGCGGATTTCAGCTTCACACGCCTCGATTTCGGCTTTCAAGGCCTCCACGCGGCTTTTGAGTTCGTCAACCGACAGTCTCTCAAGGTCGAGCTTGGCGGGCTTCGGCGGTTGTTCCTCAAACATTGATCCATCTCCCTTGTGCCTCTAGGCATGCTGCCCACAAGGCAAAGGCACAGACGCCAACAAATCAAGCAGGAATCTCCCTATGACTGACATGATGAAGGCCATCGTCGCCGAAGACGGACAACCGCTGAAAGTTGCAGATGTCGAGCGGCCGACGCCCGGCGATCATGAGGTACTGGTCAAGGTCGCCGCCGCTGGCCTCAACCGCGCAGACCTCGTCCAGCGGGCAGGCAAATATCCACCGCCCCCCGGCGCATCCGACATCATGGGCCTGGAATGTTCAGGGACGGTCGAATCGGTCGGTGCCAAGGTCACCAAATGGAAAGAGGGCGACAAGGTGTGCGCCCTGCTGGCAGGCGGCGGCTACGCCGAATTTGCCGCGATAGATGAAGGTTCGCTTCTCCCGGTTCCGGCCAATCTGTCCCTGCTGGAGGCCGCTGCCCTGCCAGAAGCCATGATGACCGTTTACGCCAATATCTTCATGCGCTGCGCCTTCAAGGCCGGCGAAAGCATCCTCATCCATGGCGGCACGTCCGGCATCGGCTCCATGGCGATCCAGATGGTCAAAGCCGCCGGGGCATCCGACATCTGGACAACCGCAGGCACCGATGAAAAATGCGAGGCCGCCAGGGGGTTCGGCGCGACGCGCGCCATCAACTACAAGACCGAAGCCTTTGAAGCCATCGTAAGTGATGGCGGCGGCGCCGACGTGACGCTCGACATGGTCGGCGGCGATTACGTCCAGAAAAACATCTCCGCCGCCAAAGTGAATGGCCGGATCTGCAACATCGCTTACCTGAACGGACCGAAGGTCGAACTTAACCTGATGCCGCTGATGCTGAAGCGCCTCATCCTGACGGGTACAACACTTCGCGCGCGGCCGGTGTCCGAGAAATCCGACATTCGCGCGGCAATCGAAGAGAAGTTCTGGCCTCTCGTCGGCTCGGGCGACATCAAGCCCGTGATCGATGAAACTTACGGCTTTGATCAGGCCGAGGCCGCGCAGGCGGCCCTGTCAAAAGGCGGACATATCGGCAAGCTGCTGCTTGATTTATCCTAGGTCAAACCGCACGTTAGACCGCTCTCCACACGGGAGAATTATGATTCGCGCACACCTTTTTAGTGTGTTAGCTTTGTCCATGTTCGCGAGGATACGCCTCTGGGCGAGCAGCAATTTGGGTCTCACATGCCACATCGGTTCGACGCCTTGCGTAAGGACGCTGCCTCAATGGAGGCGGCCTTTCATACCCTGGCCAATTCAATTCCCCAATTGGCCTGGATGGCTCAGCCGGACGGCAGCATCTTCTGGTATAATCAACGCTGGTACGATTATACGGGCACCACGATTGACGAGATGACGGGATGGGGCTGGAAATCAGTTCATCATCCAGACCATGTCGACCGCGTCTCTGCGAAATTCTCGGAAGTTTTTGCAACAGGCGAGCCTTGGGAAGACCTGTTCCCGATCAGAAGTCATCGCGGCGAGTATCGCTGGTTCCTGTCCAGGGCCTTGCCGATCCGCGACGAAAACGGAAAGATCCAGCGCTGGTTTGGCACCAATACCGACGTCACGGACCAGAAGAAATCAGAAGAACGCCAGACCTTGCTGATGCGCGAAATCGATCACCGTGCGAAGAACGCGCTGTCTGTTGCCCAGGCCGTTGTCAGTCTGACAAAAGCGGACAATGTCGAGAGCTACAAGGCCTCGGTCGAAGGCCGGATCGCCTCTCTTGCCCGCGCCCACAGCCTGCTGGCAGCCTCCCGCTGGGACGGCGCCGATCTCAAGATGCTGATCCGCGACGAAATCTCCCCGTATGATGACGGCGTCGAGAAGCGCACGTTTCTTGATGGCCCATCCATCATCCTTGAGCCTTCAACCGCGCAGTCTCTCGCACTGATCGTGCACGAGCTTGCAACCAATGCGGCCAAATATGGGGCGCTATCGCTGCCAGACGGCCGACTGGATGTCAGCTGGGAGCTGAAGCAAGGCGAAATCGAGCTTCTCTGGAACGAATCCGGAGTCGCGCTTGATGACCTGCCCAGCCAGACCGGCTTTGGAACGACCCTGCTGGACCGGCTTATCCGCGAATTCGCCGAGGGAGAGCTTCACCGCGACTGGACCAATGACGGTCTGAAGGCCCGCCTCTATATCCGAACCAATCGGGAAAACAGCAAAGTGCCAACCCGCAAATCGGACCAAACCCCGCTTAAACCCGCGCAGCCGTCTCACTCGACCAATCTTCCCTCCGTCCTGATCGTTGAGGACGAAGTGCTCACAGCCATGGATCTGGAATATCGCATCGCTGAAGCCGGATACCGGGTCATCGGCCCGGTCGGCACCGTGGACGAAGCCCGCGCCGCAATTGAAAAGGATCTGCCGAAGATTGCCCTTCTGGATGGCAATCTTGGCGGCGTGAAATCCTTCGATCTGGCCATGGACCTGCGCGTTTCGGGCGTCGAAATCGTCTTCTGCACGGGCTATGAAGAGCTGGAAAATCTGCCGGACGGCCTTGGCGATTGCCCCATCGTATCGAAGCCTTTCCGCGACGAAGTGTTGATGGACGCGCTCAGAACCGCCCGCGAAAAGCTCGAACAGCTTCAATAGTCACACGATTGCGCTAGTCTGGCTCTACCCCTCTGGATTTCGGGTGAGGCCAGCATGTTCATCAGCAGATCTCTCAAAATTCTTCGAGCCGGCGCTTTGGCGCTTGGTCTCGGCGCATGCACAACCACCCCTGCATCTGAAAGCCCGGCGCCAGACCTCATCCCGTCCGATGACGCCATCAGGACCCTGATGCAACAGACGCACGTGCCCGGCCTGTCGATTGCGCGTCTTTCATCATGCCAGGTCACGTCCACCCGCCATTTCGGCGTCGAGGATGTCGAGACGCGCGCACCGGTCACAGCCGACACCGCATTTGAGGCCGCATCGCTGACCAAGACCGTGTTCGCCACACTTGTCATGTCGCTGGCAAACGAAGGCGTTCTCGATCTGGACGAACCCCTTGCCGACACCTTCAATTATGCCCGCATTCCAAACAAGGCGCTCTATGCGCGGCTAACCCCGCGGCTCATCCTTCAGCACCGTAGCGGCCTGCCAAACTGGGCGTCCGACCCGACGGATCGGGAAACCTGGGGCCCCATAGAATTCAATTTCGAACCCGGCAGACAATTCAACTATTCCGGCGAAGCATTTCAGCTCCTGCAGGCATTTGTAGAGGACCAAACCGGCAAGTCACTGGACCTGCTCTTCCGCGAGCGGTACGGCGCCAGCCTTCCGCGCACATCGCTAAGCAAGCCTCTCGACGGCATGAGCCCGGCCTTCGGACATGACGCATCCGGCAGCAAGCAGGACGGGCGCCCGCTCAAGAACCCGCCAAATTCGGGCGCCGCTTTCTCCATGACCACGACAGCTGATGACTATGCGGCCTTCCTCGCAGGCCTTTGCGGCAACGACAGCCTGACCGACGAAATGTGGACGCCAGCCTCACCCACAAAGAGCGACCAGGTGACATGGGCGCTCGGCTGGGGCGTCCAGACCGGCAAAACGCCGATCATCTTCCATTGGGGCGACAATGGCCCCTTCAAGGCCTTCGCGGCGCTAGAGCCCCAGTCTGGCGATGGCATCGTCTTTTTCGCAAATGGCATGAACGGCCTGACCCTTATCGAGAGCCTCGCCGAACCGATTGTCGGCGACCTCGACCCGATCATTGACTGGCTCGATTATGGCCGCCCCGCAGACCTCATCGAGGCCGAGCCCGACGCGCTCGCCATTGACCGCCTGCCCGCCGACTACGCTCACAATGGCGGCGAAACAAGAGAGCCGGGCGCCATCGACATGATTGTCATCCATACGATTGGCGGCCCGCTCTGCGAAGCCGGAGAGATCCACTTCGCGGACGTTACTGGCTCTGCCACGTTCTGGCGTGACTGGTTTTTTGAGCAGGACGACAAGTCCATTCACTACATCATCGGCCGCGACGGCGCGATTGCGCAACAGAGGCCAGATTTGCGCACCGCAGGCCATGTCAGTTTCCATGGCGTCCGGGAAAATGTGAACACGCGTTCGATAGGCATAGAGCTTGTCAATAATGGTGACGGAGAGGACCCGTTTCCCGCCATCCAGATCGCGTCGACAAAAGCGCTCGTGAAAAAATTATCGGCCGATTACAGCCTCGGCGCCGAGGACATTTTCAGCCATTCCGACCTCGACCCGCGGCAACTCTCCGGCTGCGGTGACAATTACAGGCGCGTCGATCCGGGCCCGCTCTTCCCGATGGCTGACCTCAAGGCCTCCCTCGCCGACTAGGTCCCGCGCTTGGTAACCTCCCGTCAATCTGGGTTAACGGCGGCTTAACCAAAACGGGCCTCTCATGCCTCCTTGAGAAAACCAAGGGGAGCCATCATGACCACCAGCCTTCTGCAGAACGTGATTGTCGCGCATCGTTGCCGCTCGACGCATCACTTCATCGCGATGGAAGCGCTCAATCTCATTGATGGACCCGACGCCGAAGACTGGCGAAACCTGCTTGTCTCCGAACATATGTGGCTGCTGGAAGGCGCCAAAGCCCCGGACACCGACTTCAAGGACTTCAAGAACCACGTGCTGCACGTGTCCGAAGGCAATTGGGGCGGCGCACAGGACGCAGCGACCGAATGGTATGGCCGCGCCGTCGAAGCCCTTCGCGCCAGGAAGTGGAATGATGCGGCTTATGCCCTGGGCGTGATGAGCCACTATTTTTCCGATCCCTGTCAGCCTTTCCACACCGGCCAGACCGAGGAAGAAGGCTCGATCCACCGTGCCGTGGAATGGTCGATTGCCAAATCCAGAGACGAGATTGTCCGCCGCATCGAAGCCAAGGGCTATCCGGACATTGAGGCCGGCGACGGGCCGGGATTCGTTGCAGATATGGTGCTCGCCGGCGCCCAGCGCTCGCACCCGCATTATGAAACCTTCATCGACCATTACGACATTCATGTCGGCGCGAAGAACCCGCCTGCCGGTCTTGATGACACGATGCTGGATGCCATCGCCGACCTCTGCGCCTATGCCACCAAGGGCATCGCAACGCTTTATGTGCGCGCCATCAAGGAAGCGAAGGTAAAGCCGAAAAAAGTGAGCCTCAAGCTCCAGGGCTATCTCGCCACGCTCGACATCCCGATCCGCTGGGTCACCAAGAAGATGGACAATGCCGCCGACAAGGCCATCGTCGCCAGGATGTACAAGGAGCTGCAGGAGACCGGAAAGGTCATCAAGACGCTCCCGGATGACGACAAGGCGATCCGCAAGGTCCACGCCCGCGACGTCTTGCGCAAGCCGATTGCCGAGCTGGATGCTGAGCTGCCCAAACCCACCGGCACGAAGCACACCCCGCGCATAGAAGAGACTGAAGAGCCGGTCGCCAAAGCCGTCGTAGACACCCCGGCTGAAGCGCCCGAGGCAACCGAAACCGAACCTGTCGAGACCGCGGCACCTGCCCCGGTCGCTGAGCCAGAGCCCGAAATCACGCCCGAACCGGAACCGGTCCTGGAACGCGAACCCACCCCCGAGCCTGTCCTTCGGGAAACATCTGAGCCTGAGCCGGAGCCCATCATCGAAACCACCGCCGAAGAGGAAGACGAACCGGCCCCGGCCGCCGCATCTTCAGATTCAGATGACGATGAGATCATCATCTCCGAGGATTCAGACCTCACCCTCGACAGCGATGTCGTCGACGCGCCGTCCATCGGCCCGAAAACGGCCGAGCGTCTGGCGACTATCGACATCACGACCGTCGCCGACCTGCTGGATGCCGATCCGATGGTCAGCGCCGACGCGCTCGATAGCGGCTATATCACGCCCGAAAGCTTTGCCGACTGGCAGGACCAGACCCGCCTCAAAATGGCCATGCCAAGCCTGCGCGTCCATGACGTCCAGATCCTCGTCGGCGCTGGCTATCGCAGCGTGGAGTCGGTCGCCAATGCCAGCGCCTCCGACCTCTTGGCCGCGTCCATGTCCTTCGTCGAAACCCCGGAAGCCCGCCGCATGATCTCCGGGTCCAGCGCCCCGAACCCGGAAGAAATCGACGGCTGGATCGGACTGGCGAAAGAGGCGGGTTGATAACCCTGCTCCATTGACCTTCCCTTTTTCGCGCTTAGCGCTTATACTCTGCGACGTTAGGAATAATTCCCCTTCTGGAACCCTGACCGCCCGGCCGAAAGGTCGGGCGGCTTGCGTTTTAGAGACAGCAAACGGAGCCCAAAATGGCCGATATTCTGATGCCAAAGGCGACAGCCGTCTGGCTGATCGACAATACCACGCTTTCCTTTGACCAGATCGCGGACCTGTGTGGCCTGCACAAGCTGGAAGTGAAAGGCATTGCGGACGGCGACGTTGCCGAGAACATGCGCGGCGTCGACCCGATCTCGCGCGGTGAGCTGACCCGCGAAGAAATCCGCAAGGGCGAAGAAAATGCTGACTACCGCCTGAAAGTGGCGGAGTCGAAAATCGCCCACATCCCGCAGCCGAAGCGCAAGGGCGCGCGCTACACGCCGGTCGCCCGCCGCGCCGACAAGCCGGATGCGATCGCATGGTTCATCCGCAACCACCCGGAAGTCTCCGATCCGCAGATCTCCAAGCTGATCGGCACGACCAAGGCGACCATCACCAATGTCCGCGAGAAAACCCACTGGAACTCGCAGAACATCAAACCGGTTGACCCGGTGACGCTCGGCCTCTGCTCGCAGATCGAGCTCGACGAAGTCGTCAACAAAGCCGTTGACCGCCGCAAGAAGCTAGACGCCAACAAGCAGAGCGAAGGCCCGAGCCTGAAGCCTGCCGAAGATGCAGATGCCGCGTCAGAAGCGGTCCAGCCATCCTCAAACGGCGACGAGCCGAGCGCCGACGACGTGTTCAGCGCCTTCAAGAACTAGGCTTTAAAAGCCACCGGCAAACCATAAAAAGCCTTCATCCTTCCACTTTGCTCAGGATGAAGGCATTTTTTATTTGTCGTTCGACTCGCCGGCCTTGCGCACCGCATCAGCCAGCGAATGCTTCGCACTGCCGGGCCGCAAAGGCTTGGGCTGGTTCGCATCGGGCGCCCAGCCGGACAGCCAGACGACATTAAACGTTGCCCGCATCCGGCCGTCGGGGTCGGAAAACCGCTCAGCATAAATCTGCGCCATGCGCGCCAGGATACGCGGCGAGAGCGGCCGGCGCGGCGCCTTTTCATTCGGCGCAAAAGCCGCCTGCTCGCCCATGCCCTTCAGGTCAGCCAGCAGCTTGAACGGATCGCCATAGCGCACCGTCACCGGCGCCACATCGACCACGGGAAGCGCAAAGCCGGCACGCTGCAACAGCCCCGCCATATCCTGCAGGCCCGGCAGCGGTGACACGCGCGGCGTCGCGCCGCCCGTCACCTCAGCTTCGGCTTCCAGCAGGCTGGTGCGTAGTTCGTTCAGCGTCCCTGCCCCGAACAGGCAACCGAGAAACAGCCCATCCGGCTTCAGCGCCTGCTTGATCTGGATCAGCGCGCCCGGCAGGTCATTGACCCAGTGCAGTGCCAGGATGCTCGTGACCAGATCATAGCGTTCAGCCGGAAGGTCAAATGCTTCGCCCTGCAGCGACCGAACCGATACGCCCCGCGCCTCTGCAAGCTGCCGGAACCCATCTGAAAGCTCCACCGCCTCGACCGAACCCACCTGGTCATGCTGGGCCAGCATCTCGGCTGCCGTGCCGTCATGCGTCCCGAAATCCAGCACAGTCGAGAACGTCCGCGAGACGTCTTCCAGTCTTTCAATGAGCTGACTCGACTCCCGGCGCTTCAGGAAGTCATACTCACCATAGGTTTTGGCGGCCCGGTCGCGGTGCATCTGCAATTGCGCCGAGTCAAAAAGCTTGGGTGGGGTAGGTGTCATGGATCTCGATATGCACCGCATGTCGCGTGCAGCAAAGACCGGACTGCGGTCGCTGGGCAGTTTTGTCTGGCCATCGCGCTCGCTTGTCTCGGGCGAACATCATGGCGGCGACGGTCTGATCGCACCCGATGACTTCGCGAAACTTACCTTCCTGAGCGGTTCGGGCTGTCAAAAGTGCGCCCTGCCGCTTGAGGCCGATCTTGGCGATGCCGGCATCTGCGCAGCTTGCGTGGCAAGGCCCCCGAAATGGGATGCGGCACGCGCCGCCCTGCAATATGACGACGCGTCCCGCAAACCGGTCCTCGACCTCAAACGCGCCGGGCGCCGCGATGGCCTGGCCACCTATGCCCGCTGGATGGCACTTGCCGGGCGGGACATTATTGATCGCGCGGACCTGATTGTCCCCGTTCCCCTTCATTACCGGCGGCTTGCGTCTCGCGGCTACAACCAGTCCGGCTGGCTCGCAGATGCACTCTCCCGGCAGACGGGTAAGCCTTGCAGTCACGACGCATTGAAGCGCACCCGGCCTACGCCGACCCAAGGCAACCGGTCTGCGCGTGAGCGCCACCTCAATGTGCGCGGCGCCTTCATGGCTCGCCCCAGCCGTCTCAAAAGCATCGAGGGCGCGCATATTCTTCTGATTGATGATGTGTTCACCACTGGCGCGACCCTTGCAGCGTGCACGCGTGCCCTGAAGAAGGGCAAGGCGGCTGAGGTGTATGTGCTGGTGCTCGCACGCGTTGTCAGGCCTTCAGACGTCACCATATAAGTTGAAGATACCAATTTCTGGAGCCTGAATGTCCAAAGTTACCATCTATACGCGCAGCTTCTGCCCTTTCTGTTCACGGGCCGTCTCCCTCCTCAAGAAGAAGGGCGCCGAGTTCACCGAGATCGATGCGGGCATGGACCCTGACAAGAAAGCGGAAATGATTCAGCGTTCAAATGGCGGCCGGACGTTCCCGCAAATCTTTGTGGGAGACACCCATATTGGCGGCTGCGACGAGATGTTTGCCCTTGACCGGGCCGGCAAGCTCGACCCGATGCTGCAAGGAGCCTGACGAGACTGGAAGATGATCCGCTACGCGCTTCAATGTGATGACTGTGATGCCAGCTTCGACGGATGGTTCGGCTCGTCTGAAGGGTTCGACAAGCAGGTAAAAGCCGGGCTGGTCACTTGCCCGTCCTGCTCGGGCACGGCGGTCCGCAAACAGGTCATGGCGCCATCTGTGCGGCCCTCCGAAAAATCCGGGGCAAGCGATCCTGAAAAAGTCTTCGGCAAACTCGCCGCAAAGGCCCGCCAGCACATTTCGGAAAATTATGACTATGTCGGCGACGGGTTCGCCGAAGAAGCGCGAAGCATGTTTTATGGCGAACGCGACCACCGCCCGATCTGGGGTGAAACCACGAATGAAGAACGCGAAGCCCTGAAAGAGGAGGGCGTTCCGGCCGCTCCGCTTCACCCTGACTTCACCCCGAAAAAGCAACCGGACAAGTCAAAGCTGAACTAGCGCAGACACTCGCGCCGCAGCCCGCGACCACTTGGCCGCTTGACGCTGGCCCCGGTATAAATAAAACGGCGTGGAAGACCCCGCTTTGGAGACGACCAATGGCCGAGAGCAATTACACACATGGCGAGATGAACATCGACGCCCAGTCCAGCATGTATTCTGGCTTCATGAGAGCCAGCGCCTGGGGCAGCCTGATCCTGCTGGTCGCTGTTGGCTACATGGTCTTCACCCTGTCCATCGGCATTAACTGGCTCGTCTCGCTCATTCTGATGGCTGGTGCGGGCATTGCCATCGGCGTCGGCCTGGGATTTGGCGGCGCGTGGATCGCAACCATTGTGGGCCTAGCCGGCCTGGCGCTCTTCATTCAGCTGATGATCACGCTCATCAATCTGGCGATGTAGCCGGTCGCCCTAGACCGTCCGCGCCCAGTTTCTGATATTTTCGACAAACAGGTCTGGCACTTCCATTGCCGCGAAGTGCCCACCCTTCGGCATGTCTGACCAGTGCTGGATATTGTAGCCGCGATCCCAATAGCTGCGCGGCGGTGAAAGCATGTACGTGTCGCCCGGATAATTGGCGACGCCTGTTGGCACCTCGACGCGCTCGCCTTCCGGCAGGCTGCCGCCCCCTTCCATATAGAAACCTGCATAATACCAGACCGACGTCGCGATTGCCTCATTGACGAGATAGAGCATGACATTCGTGATCAGCTGGTCGCGGCTGTAGACGCTCAGCAGGTCTCCGTCAGAGAGGTCTGACCAGGCGTGGAATTTCTCAAGAATCCACGCTGCCGACCCAAGCGGCGAATCCATCAGCGCCATGGCGAGGGTCTGCGGCTTTGTCGCCTGCTCCATCAGATAGGCGCCTTCTGCCTGCATGGCCGCTTGCGCCTTCCCCATCCAGGCCCGCTCCGCATCCGTCGTCGGCGTCGCCGGAGACGGGCGCAGGCCGAACATGTTGAGATGGATCGCTGCGCAGCCGCCGCCCTTCGCCTGCGCATGATTGAAACCGAGCCAGCCGGTCACCACACTGCCCCAATCGCCGCCTTGCGCCAGATAGCTTTCATAGCCCAGCACATCGTGCATCAGCCTATCGAACAGCTCAGCCGTTCGGCGCTGGCCTATCGGTGAAGACGGCTTGCCCGAGAAGGCATAGCCCGGCAGGGACGGGATCACGAGGTCGAAAGCATCTTCGGCCTTGCCGCCATGTTTCGACGGGAAGGCGAGCGGGCCAATGGCCTCGTAGAATTCATAAAACGAGCCAGGCCAGCCATGGGTCAGCAGCAGGGGTCTTTTGCCGCCTGCCTCGCCGACAATGTGCAGAAAGTGCAGCTCCAGCCCATCCACATCCGCCATGTAATGCGGCCAGGCATTGAGTTCGGCTTCGACCTTTCGCCAGTCATATCGATTGAGCCAATAAGACTGAATGTCCTTCATCACCCTGGTGGACATGCCGAATTGCCACTCGCCGCCCGAATCAGGGGCCGGAAACCAACGATAGTCGCGCACGCGCTGACGGATGCGTTCAAGCACCTGCTGGCGAATATCGATGGTAAAAGGCTGCGGCTCGCTCATGCTCTGCTCCGGTCTGTTTCCAGTCAGAGCATGATCGGTAAGACGCCCGCGTCAATTGTCACGCGGCAGAAGGCTTAGGTCGGATAAGCCTGCGCGGCCGAGTCGATATTATTGGTCGTCTGAGCGCCAACCGCCGTGATGCCGCCAACAATCGCAATAACCATGAGCCCGAGGAGAAGTCCGTACTCCACTGCCGTAGCTGCGCGCGTATCGCCGATTAGGGAGAGAACAAGATGCCGGACCATGTGGACCCCTTCAGAAGCGCGCCGCCAGGTCCGCAAAAAGCGGAATATCTGCTGGAGGCGCAGGATAGGTGTGAAGATTAGCTGGTCTGACCCACTCGAGCGTCTGGCCCTCAAGTGCGACAGGCTCACCAACCCAGTCATTCACCTGAAAAAGTGGCATCAAAAGGTGAAAATCCGGATAATCAAAACTTGCGAAATTTATCGGTTTCAATTTTAGGGCGTCGACGGTGATCTGTAGCTCTTCCTGCAGTTCACGGACCAGCGCTTCGGCCGGGGTTTCGCCCGTTTCAACCTTCCCGCCCGGAAACTCCCACAGGCCCGCCATGGCCTTTCCTTCAGGCCGCTGAGCCAGGAGAATGCGCCCATCGCCGTCAAAGATCGCCGCCGCAGAGACCAGCAGAAGCCGCTTCGTCATGTCCGGTAGGCGCCGTTAATGTCGACATAGGCATGGGTCAGGTCGCAGGTCCAGACCGTCCAGGCCTCATCACCGGCAGCGACATCGACCCGGATCTCGATACTGTCTTTTGCAAAGTGAGCGCTCGCGGCGGCCTCGTCATAGGTCGGCGCCCGCAGCCCGCCTTCAGCGATCAGCAGATCACCGAACCAGATGCGCATATTGTCACGAACGATGGGCTCCAGCGATTTGCCGACGGCCATGACGATCCGCCCCCAATTCGCGTCTCCGGCTGCGATGGCCGTCTTCACCAGCGGCGAGTTCGCAATGCTGAGGCCGATAGCCTTGGCCGAACGGGCTGTGACAGCGTTCTCGACGCGAATTTCGACAAATTTGCTCGCGCCCTCGCCATCCTTTACCAGCTGGTGGGCGAGATCACGAAAGACGCCGCCAAGGGCTTCGCGAAACGCGTCCAGCCGCGGGTCCGACCCGCTCTCGATCATCGGCGCACCGGAGGCCCCCGTCGCAAACAGCATGCATGTGTCGGAAGTGGAGGTATCGCCGTCGACCGTGACCGAGTTCAGCGTCGGCTCGACCGCCTCGCGCAGCAGCTCATCCAGCACATCGGGGGCGATCGCCGCATCGGTAAACACATAGCAGAGCATCGTCGCCATGTTCGGCATGATCATGCCGGAGCCTTTCAGGATGCCCGAAATGGCGACCTCAGTGCCATCAATCTCGCTTGTCGCGCCCGCGCCCTTGGGAAACGTATCGGTGGTCATGAAGGCACGCGTGCAGGCCTCCCAGTCGGGCGCACCCAGCTTGCTCCCAAGCTCCGGAAGCATCTTGCCGACATAGGCCGGGTCCGGCAGCGGCTCGCCAATGACGCCGGTCGCGGACAGGAAACATTCCTCCTTCGGCACGCCCAGCGTTTCGACCATGGCCGCCAGCGTCGCTTCATTCTTTTTCACACCCGCAACGCCTGTGAAGGCGTTGGAATTGCCCGCATTGGCAATCACGGCCCGTCCTTTTCCCGCGCCCTTGATTAACGCCTCACGGCACCATTCGACATCTGCCGAAGCGGTGTGCGAGCGGGTAAACACGCCCGCCGCCGAGGTGCCTTCCGGCATCAGGAACAGGAAAACGTCATCGCGCTCGACGCCGCGCTTTGCATAGAAACCGCGAGATGCCGTCGCCGCGCGCACGCCCTTGACGGTCGGGAGCGCCGGAAACTCCGCCGGCGCAAAAGGAGAGGGTGTCAGTTGCATTATTCGCTGGGGCCTTCGTCTTCGCCGGTCGGAAGCGTTTCATCCGGTTGTGGTGCGGTGTCTTCTCCACCAGCTTCCGGCTCTGCTCCCGCGTCGTCTTCCTCGACCAGCGGTGGCGGCTCCAGGGCGCGCCCGCCATCGCGCTGCTCAATGCTGGCATTGGTCCGCAAGTCGCGCAGGATCTGGCTGATCTTGGTAAAGGTGAGATAGGTGACGATCTCCGGGCGCATCTCATCCTTGGTCTTGGGCGGGCGCGTGCGCCGGTCTTCGACTTTCAGGATATGCCAGCCCTGCTCGGACTCGAACGGCTCTGAAATCTCGCCAACCGTCGTATCAGCGATGACGGACGGAAACGGGTCGATCATTTCATTGGGCGAGACCCAGCCAAAGGACCCGCCATCGAGGCGCGTGCGCGTATCCTTGGAAAATTCGAATGCCAGCGCCGTAAAATCTTCCCCATTGCGAGCCCGGGGCAGCACGGCCTCGGCCTCTTCTTTGGTGTCGAACAGGATGTGGCGGATGCGCACTTCGTCGTCGATCTGCTGCAGCTTGACCTGCTCGTCATACATCTGGTCGATCGCCGCGTCGGTCACTTCGGTGGCGACGAGGTCCTCCATCAGGAAGTTTCCAAGCAGGCGCTCACGCGCTGTTTCCAGCCGCCGCTGCGCGCTCGGGGACCGGTCGAGCCCGCGACGGACGGCCTCCTGCGCGAGCAGGCGCTGATCGATCAGCTGCTCGAGAACAAGCTGATATTCCGTGTGGTCGGGGCCAAAAGCCTCGCCCGCTTCGATGCGTCCCTGGGCAACCGCTTCAAGCTCGACATCGGAGATATAGATCGGCTCACCATTCACGACGGCTGCTGTGGAAGCGTCGAATCCGACAGGATTTCGCGCGGGATTGGTAAACTCCGTGTCACATGCCGCCGCCATCAGGCCGAGTGATACGCAGAGTCCGAGAAGCAAAGCCCGGGAGGATTTCATGCAATTTCCCTTCTGATTCACGTACACCCATCCGCATTGACACCCCACAGCGGCGTTCTTAAGTCTCCGGCGGGTACTGGTCGAGAGGTTAGTGTGCCCGTTTGCATACACTTCCGTGTGCACCTCCTGTAAAGAAGTTCAAGGCAGGAGGGCCTAACCAAGTCAACCGCGTAGATTGGTGCGAGACCCCATGCTCTCAGTTGCCCGCAAGATTTTCGGCTCTTCAAATGACAGACGGATCAAACCGATGCGAAAGCGCGTCGAGAAGATCAATGCTCTGGAAACGTCCATGCAGGCGCTCAGCGATGACGAGCTGAGAGCAAAAACAGACGAATTCAAAAAGCGCCTCGCCGATGGCGCTGGTCTCGACGACATTCTCGAAGAAGCGTTTGCGGTGGTTCGCGAAGGCTCTGTCCGCTCGCTTGGCATGCGGCATTTTGACGTGCAGCTGATTGGCGGGATCGTCCTGCATCAGGGCGCGATCGCGGAAATGCGCACCGGTGAGGGCAAGACGCTCGTTGCGACGCTGGCTGTCTATCTCAATGCGCTCGCCGGCAAGGGCGTTCACGTCATTACCGTCAACGACTACCTCGCCAGCCGCGATGCGGACTGGATGGGCAAGCTTTATAGCTTTCTGGGTCTCACCACGGGCGTCATCGTCCACGGCCTGAACGACCAGGAACGCAAGGCGGCCTATGCCTGCGACATCACCTACGGCACGAACAATGAGTTCGGCTTCGACTATCTGCGCGACAATATGAAATACTCGCTCGACCAGATGGCGCAGCGCGGCCACGCCTATGCCATCGTCGACGAGGTCGACTCCATCCTGATCGACGAAGCCCGCACCCCGCTGATCATTTCCGGCCCGACCGACGACCGCTCGGACCTTTACCGCACCATCGACAAGCTGATCCCGCAACTCGACGACGAAACCGATGTCGAACTCGACGAAAAGCAACGCTCCTGCGTCTTCACAGAAGAAGGCATGGAGAAGATGGAGCAGATGCTGGAAGAAGCCGGCCTTCTGGAAGGCTCGCTCTGGGATCCGCAGAACGTCACCATCGTCCACCACTCCAATCAGGCCCTGCGCGCGCACAAGCTGTTCCACCGCGACAAGGACTATCTGATGAAGGACGGCCAGGTCATGCTGGTCGACGAGTTCACCGGACGCATGATGGAAGGACGCCGTCTGTCCGAAGGCCTCCACCAGGCGATCGAGGCAAAGGAAGGCGTCGAGATCAAGCCGGAGAACCAGACCCTCGCCTCGATTACCTTCCAGAATTATTTCCGCCTCTATGAAAAGCTCGCCGGCATGACCGGTACCGCCATCACCGAGGCCGACGAATTTGCAGATATCTACAAGCTGGACGTCTACCAGCTGCCGACCAACAAGCCGATCCAGCGTATTGACGATGATGATGTCGTCTACCGGGTCGCGTCGGCCAAGTATCAGGAAATCATCAAGGAAGTCCGCGATGCGCGCGCCAAGGGCCAGCCGGTCCTGCTCGGCACCGCGTCTATCGAGAAATCCGAAATCATCTCCACCCTGCTGACGCAGGCCAAGGTGCCCCACAAGGTTCTGAACGCCCGCCACCACGAGCAGGAAGCCGAGATCATCGCCGATGCCGGCCTGCCGGGCGCTGTCACCGTCGCCACCAACATGGCCGGCCGCGGCACCGATATCCAGCTTGGCGGCAACCTCGAAATGCGCCTCTGGAAGGCAATTGACGAGTTCAAGGAAAAGCATGGCCGCGACCCTTCCGAAGAGGAAGAAAAGGCCATGGAAACCGAGCTGAAAGCCGACATCGAAGTCGGCAAGAAGGAAGCGCTCGCCGCCGGCGGGCTCTTCGTGCTCGGTACCGAACGCCACGAAAGCCGCCGCATTGATAACCAGCTGCGCGGCCGTACAGGCCGTCAGGGTGACCCCGGCAAATCGAAGTTCTTCATCTCGGTTGAAGATGACCTGATGCGCGTCTTCGCCGCTGACCGTCTCAATTCGATCATGAAGAGTCTCGGCATCAAGGAAGACGAAGGCATCACCCATCCGTGGATGAACAAGGCCATCGAAACCTCCCAGAAGAAAATCGAGCAGCGCAATTTCGAAATCCGCAAGAACGTCCTCAAATATGACGACGTCATCAACGATCAGCGCAAAGCCATCTTCGAGCAGCGCCGTGACTTCATGCACGCCGACAATGTCACCGCCGTTGTCACAGACATGCGCCACGATGTGATCGACGGCTATGTCGCCATCGCCATGCCGCCAAAAGCCTTTGCAGAACAGTGGGACGTTGATGGCCTCACCGAAACGCTGAAAACCGAACTCGGCATCGACCTGCCGATCGCTCAGTGGGCCAGCGAAGAAGGCGTCGCCAATGACGAGATCGCCGAACGTATCCGCGTTGCCGCCGACCAGGCTTTCGAACAGAAGGTCGAACAGGTCGGCAAACAGCAGATGCAGCAGGTCGAGAAGCAGGTCCTCCTGCAAGTCCTGGACGGCCGCTGGCGCCAGCACCTGCAGCAGATCGACCAGCTTCGCTCGGTTATTCACCTGCGCTCCTATGGTCAGCGCGACCCGCTGAACGAGTTCAAGGAAGAAGCCTTCAAGCTCTTCAATGACCTGCTCGACACGATGCGCACCGAAGTCACTCGCATCCTGATGAACATCCGCATTGCACCGCCAGCCACCGATGAGCAGCGCGCCGAAATGGCCGCCGCCCGTCAGCAGCTGCTACGCCGCGAACAGGCCCCGCAGCAGCCCGCCATGCAGGAAACCCATCTCGATCCGGACACCGGCGACAATGAGATGACCCCGGATGTCATCGAAGGTCCGAATGATCCGCATGCCGGGCCACCGCTGCATCAGGCTGAGGATGACTGGTCCAACACGCCGCGCAATGCGCCCTGCCCGTGCGGCTCCGGCAAGAAATACAAGCATTGCCACGGCTCCCTGACCGGCGCGGATCAGCAGCAGGTCTGATCGCCGCAAAGCCCCCAGGAATGCAAAAAGGCCGCCCCCTCGGGAGCGGCCTTCTTCAATTGTGAGGCTTGAAAAGTGGCGCTCTAGCTTTTCCACTTCTCGAGCTGGCGCGCGAACCAGTCGCGGCCGCCCCAGCCAAAGCCGATGCCAATAGCAATGGCGAGACCAACGGCCACGCCCATGACCAGCATTTCGGCGACGTTCAACACGAACTCACCACCGGTCGGGTCCAGCTCCATGCGGGAAATACCGAGGATGATGGCGAGGCCGACAATCAACCACTTCACCACTTTCGCAGCCGTGTCGCTGATGCCTGAACCTGTCGCAGCCATCGCGCCGCTCACCAGCCGCGCAATGATAACGCCCGCGACGATGATAACCGCGCCGAAGACGATAGAGGCTGCAAGATCAAGCACCGTATAGGTCGCATTGGTGAGCACATCGAACTCAAGCGCACGCAGCGCCTGAATAAGACCAAGCAGCACAATGAAGAACATGGCGCCCTTGGCGATGACACTGGAGGCCGTCAGGCCCTTGTCCGCGCCCTTCAGGATGCCGAGTTCAGCAACGGCCGAATCCACACCAAAACCAGGCAGTGTCCGCATGATGAGATTATGCACGAAGCGGCCGATCAGGACGAAGACCGTCAGCAGGATCGCCGCAATCAGGATACGCGGTATGGCCGATACGATATCGCGCAGCATGTCATTTGCCGGGCCTGAGATCGCTTCAATCGCCAGCACGTCAAAGGCTGCAATCGCGCCCAGAATTCCGATAATCGCGGCCAGCACGGTGGCTGTAATGCCTGAGATGTTCACGGGCTTTGAGGCCAGTCCGAGTTGTTGCGGCACAGGATCGGCAAAGACAAAAACCGCCTTCGCTGTCTTCTGCACGACATTCGCGACAATCATGAACAGGACAAAGATGATCACCGCACCGAATATGTTCGGCAGATACCCAAGGACATCAGCCAGCATATTGTTGAGCGGATCGACAATCTGGGTCAGTTCAAGCCGTGTCAGCGCCTGTATGACGCCGATCAGCATGACGATCCAGAACGCGGCTATGCCGAGACTGTCGCCCAATGACTTTGTCGCTTTCCCGTCAGGATCGACGGGGCCCTTGCCGAAGCCGGTCTTGTTGATCGCCGTCGAGATGACCCATTTGACCAGCAGTGCGACAAGATAAGCGGCAACGAGGATTGCGATGGCGAAGAGTATCTTCGGCCCGTAATCCTGCACCTGTTGCACAGTGTTGTTCCAGAATTCTTCCATGAATTCTCCCCTTTCTGACACGGTTCCAAATTAAACCGTTAATAGTCAGTAAGGTGCAGACAGACCGGAAGTTCCAGATTTTCCCCGATTAATTGAATGGCTTGTCCGGATTTTTCGCCAGTTCATAAGCCACATGATGCTTCAACCGGTCCGTGACCTCCGACGCGTCCCCTGCCAGATCGTCCGGCGCAATCAGCGGACCGACGCTCATATCGAAGCGCGCACCCTTCTTGTTGAGAAGCTCGTGAAACAGCGTGATATCGCGCAATTCGCCATTGATCTGGCTGAGTTTGTAGAACAGCCAGGAATTCTTCGCCTTTACATGTAGCGGGGCGATAGGCGCTTTCTGCTTGCGCGCCAGGCTGACCACGGTCGGGAACCAGTCCTGTTCGGTCAGCCTCCCGTCGATCCGCTTGGCCAGCTTCCCGGACGGGAAAATCACGATGCACTTTTCTTCCGCAAAGGCTTCGGCCGCGCGCTTCAGCGTCTCGCGCGTCTTGGCCGGAGACCGCTTCTCCGCGACCCACTCGATCGGGATGATGACATCCTGGAATTGCGGATTGACGCGGATCGCATCGGCATTTGCGAAGAAAACGATGTCCTGGCGCTTCTGCATCAGCGCGTCCCACACGGCCACACCGTCAGCCAGGCCCGTCGGATGGTTGGCGGCGACCACCACACGTCCCTTTTCCGGCAGATGGTGCAGCTGGTCGATCGACACATCGACATCGAGTTCCTGGGACAGGTACTCAAAAGAGCGACGTCCATTCAGCTGCATCAGCGCATCGGCCATGTTCCGCGCTTTTTTGTAGCCAAGCATTGAATAGAGCGTCGGGCGCACGACCGGCCAGCTCCAGTGCGAGACGAAACTCGGGCACCGCTCCTCGATCAGCGTGTCGACGATGTGCGCATCGGTTTCTTGAAGGCCTTCAAGAAAAACAGACACCTGATTATTTTTTTTAATCGCGTCTTCCATGCTCTGTTCCTGCCCGGGCGCAGATCTTCCGCCTGAATCGCCTGTCATTGCTTAGCTTATCACGGATTTTGTATCACGCATCGCTTTAACTGCGGCTCGCCAGAAAAGTGAATCTGTAAAGAACTCAGCAAGTTCTGCTTTACCAAGCTGTAAGCAGAAGCTGCCAGATTGTTCATAACTGAGGGGGAGCGCTGATGGTGCTCCGGTCACTGGACGAAACAGGGTAGAGTTATGAAAGTATTGTGGATTGAGGATCATGAGCCAGTCAGAGACATGCTGGCCATTGCTGCGGACAAGGCCGCCCGGGCCCGCGTGCAGATTGACCTCGTCCTCGCGCCGACCCTCATGGAAGCTGAGCGGCGCCTGCGCCTGGAACGCTTCGATCTGGTCGTCACCGAACTGACGCTTCCTGACAGCTATGATGGCGACATGACGATTGCCCGCATCGCCAATATGGGCCGTCATCGCATCGCGGTGTCTACAGCCCATGCGGACCGCGACAAGATCGTCGAAACCGCGGTTCGCTGCGGCTGCAACATATCTGAAGCGCCGGTCTTCAAGGCAAAACTGCCTTATAATCGCTTCATCCAGCGCCCCGAAGCCATGCTCGATTTCTTCTTCGAACAGATGGAAGCGCCAGCCCAGGCACAAATCGCGGCGGCATAAGGCATTTTCTACAGGAAAACCGATGCACTCGGCGCGAAGCTGGGTTAGGCGTTCCTGATGGAGAATTTTGCCGCCTATCCGGCCACCCTTACCCTGATCGCGGTAAACGTTGCCGCCAGCATATTTGCCTGGTCGAACCCGCAATTCCTGATGGGAAACCTGTTCTATGTCGCCGGCATCCGCCAGCGGCGTGAATATCACCGTTTCCTGACCTCAGGCTTCCTGCACGGCGGTGTCTTCCACTTGCTCATCAACATGTTCGTCCTTTTCCAGTTCGGGCGGATCATTGAAAGCGTTCTCGGCACGCCGAAATTCCTCATCGTCTATTTCGCCGCCCTTCTTGGCGGCAATGTCTGGGCGTATCTGGAGAATTTCCGCAATATGGAATACCGCGCGCTCGGGGCCTCAGGCGCAACCAGCGGCGTCATCCTGTCCTTCTGCCTGTTCATGCCGTTCGCGACGCTGATCCTCTTCATCATCCCGATGCCTGCCGTCGTTTTCGCAATTGCCTTCATCGGTATCTCGATCATGCTGGCGCAGAATGAGAACCGCGTCATCGGACATGAAGCGCATATTGGCGGCGCGATCTGCGGCCTGCTTGCCACGATCGCTGTTGAGCCGGGGGCTCTGCACATCTTCTCCGAACAGGTGGCCAGGGTCCTTGGAGGCGGGTGATCGAGAATGAGTGTCGAGTCTGCCTACAAAGCCCGGATCGCCAATGGCCAGCTGATCGAGGACCCGTCCCAGCTTGAGGCGGCCCGCAAACTCGACGGCGTGCTTGACCGGCTGAAGAATGCCGGCTCCGGCGGCCTTTTCAGCAAACCGCCGCAGATTCGCGGTCTCTATATGTGGGGCGGCGTCGGGCGCGGAAAATCCATGCTGATGGACCTCTTCCATGAGCTTTCGCCCGTTCCCTCCAAACGCGTCCATTTTCATGAATTCATGGGCCGGGTTCAGGATGAGATGAATACCTGGCGGGAGATGAGCGACACTGAGCGCCGCCGCGCCGCTCACCGGGTTCGCAAGGCTGGAAATGATCCAATCGCCCCAGTGGCGAAACTGATCGCCTCAGAGGCGAAATTGCTTTGTTTCGATGAGTTTCAGGTCACGCAGATTGCCGACGCGATGATCCTGGGCCGCTTGTTCGAGGATCTGTTCGAGCGCCGCGTCACGGTCGTCGCCACATCGAACCGCCACCCTGACGAGCTTTACAAGAACGGTCTCAACCGCCAGCTCTTCCTGCCCTTCATCGACATCATCAAGGATCAATGCGAGGTCTTCCACCTCGCTTCGGAACGCGACTACCGGCTGGAACGCCTGAAGGAAGCCCCTGTCTGGCATGTCCTGACGGGCGACGAGGCCGAAGCGCGCCTCGACAAGGCATTTGACCGCCTCACGCTCGGCGCGCAGCCCAATCAGTGCTTCCTGCATGTGAAAGGCCGCAAGCTGCTCGTCCCGCGCGAGGCGGCGGGCGTGGCGCGCTTCACCTTTGACGAGCTATGCGCCCGCCCGCTTGGCTCACGGGACTATCTCACCATCGCCGCCAATTTTCACACCGTCCTCATCGACGACATTCCGAAGCTTACAAAGGACAAACGCAATGAAGCGGCCCGCTTTGTTGCCCTGATCGATGCGCTTTATGAGGCACGCGTCAAACTCGTCGCGACCTCGGCCGCAGACGCCGACACGCTATATCCGGCCGGTGATGGCAGTTTTGAATTCCAGCGCACGGCGAGCCGCCTCCACGAAATGCGCTCAGAGGAATATCTCGCTCTCGAACACCGTGTGCCGCCGCGCGTCGAAAAATCAGAAAGTGGCGGCGACGAAGGCCCCGACGGCGAGACCTGAATCTGTGACATCAACAATATTGCCGCCTTCAACCGTGTCGGCAAAGCTGTCCTGATTGGCGAACTCCATGCGCGCATAGCCGCCAAATTCGGCGGTTTCGCCCACGGGCCGGACAGCGCCGATCTCGAAGCCGCCATAGGTGCGTGTATCAGACCCGTCTCCCGGCTCAACGAAACCGGCGCGGGCAATCATATAGCTCGACCAGTTCCCGACATCCCATTCCGGCCCGGCCGTCACTTCCAGCCCGTAATCCTCAAACTCAGTGTCGTAAAAAGCCGCAATCGTCGGGCCGAGCGGCGCATCAAGCCCGATCTCTCCAGCCAGCTCCAGGCTCGGCTCATCGGCGAGGCCTGGATAGGTCAGCCAGCTGGCCGAAATATCCGCCGCATACCCTTCGCCGTCCCAGGCATAGCCGAGCGTATAGTCGAACTCGTCGGCGAAGGCTTCCTGGTCCTGGCCGAGCGGCGTCAGCCGATAGAGCGCGCCATAGACCTCGCCAGGGCCAATCACCCAATCGGCGCCGACGGCGACCTGAAGGCTCGGTCCACCGATCTGTTCGCCTCGGTCAATCACCGAGGATGAGACAATCGCCTCTGAAAAATACTCAACTTCCGCCGCCGCTTCTGCGACAGGCAGCACAGCCAGCAAGGCAGGGCCAATAGCGCGCATGGTTTGATCTCCGTAGCGATCTCATCTCAGCTATGGCCAAAGTCTACCAAGGCAAATGCGCGCCCAGAACGGCGTGAAGCGTGTCAGACATCTTCTGACCCAATCTCGACAATCAAACACAAAAAACCCCGCCGTTTCGGGCGGGGCTTGCTGTCTGATGGAGTCAGATAAGGCTTACACGAAGCCTTTGAACTTGTCCTTGAAGCGCGACACGCGGCCACCGCGGTCGAGCTGCTGGGTGCCGCCGGTCCAGGCTGGGTGCGAGCTGGAATCGATGTCCAGCGTAAGCTTGTCGCCTTCCTTGCCGTAGGTCGAGCGGGTCTGGTACTCGGTACCGTCTGTCATGACGACGGTAATGAAGTGGTAATCGGGATGGCCTTCGGCTTTCATCGTCTCTATTCCTTGCGGGTCAGCGGCTGCACCTGTGCGGTTTGGCCTCTGTGAAATTCGGAAAGCGGGGTCTTAGTAGAAAGAGACCGCCCCTGCAAGGGGGTCGCCGCAATCAAGGTGTAATGCGATGAGTGACACGAGCAGCCAAACGGTCAACGACCGGCGCGAAACCGGAGGGCAGCAGGCCGGTGCAGATCGTCCGAAGGGCCGAAGCGTCAAGCCGCTTGCCCTGCTCTGGCCCTATGTGAAGCGGCATATCGGCCTCGTCTTCATCGCCGCCATCTTCCTTGTTGTAGCCGCGATGTCGGCCCTGACCATCCCGTGGTTGTTCGGTCAGGCCGTTGATGCTGGCGAGAGCGGGGAGCGAGGCACGCAGCTCCTCGAGACGATTGACCGCTACTTCTTCTACGTCCTGGCCGCCGCCATCGCGATGGGCATTCTCTCGGCGCTTCGCTTCTATTTCGTCTCGCGCTTCGGCGAACGCGTCGCCGCTGACCTGCGCACGGACCTTTATTCAAAACTGCTCAGCCTCAGCCCGCGCTTCCATGCCAATATCCGCTCCGGCGAAGCGGTGTCGCGCCTTACCGCAGACGTCTCGCTGATCGAGACCTTTCTTGGCTCATCGGCCTCGCTCGCCACCCGCACCATCCTCTCGACAGTCGGTGCCATCATCATGATGCTCGTCACCAACTGGAAGCTCGGCGGCACCCTCCTCCTGATGATCCCACTCGCCATGTTCCCGGTCATGTTCATCGGCCGCATCATTCGCGGTGCCTCCAACACGGCGCAGACCAAGCTCGCTGATGCCGGCGCGCAGGCATCAGAAGCGCTCGACGCGATCGAACTCGTGCAGGCCTATGGCCAGGAAAAACAGCGCGAGGCCTCCTTCACCGCCGCCGCAGAAGCCGTCTTCAGAGCCGCGCTGAAACGGATCACCGCCCGCAGCTTCATGATCCTCGCCGTGTCCATCATGCTGCTTGGAGGCATGGTTGGTATCCTCTGGCTCGGGGCCCGTTCCGTCGCCAATGGCAACATGACCCCCGGTGAGCTCACCCAGATGATCCTCTACGCCTTCTATGCTGGCTCCGGTTTCGGCATGCTTGCTGAGGTCTGGGGCGAGGTCATGCGGGCTGCCGGCGCCGCAGACCGGGCCACCGAAATCCTCGATGAGACGCCGGAAATCCGCGCGCCCGCCACTATCCTGCCAACCGCGAAAGACCATCGCGGCCATCTCGTCTTCGACAAGGTCGACTTCTCCTATGGCACGGAGGATGCGCCCGCCCTGAAGGGTTTCTCGCTCGATGTGCAGCCCGGCGAATTCGTCGCGCTTGTTGGCCCATCGGGGGCCGGCAAGTCGACCGTTTTCCGCCTCGCGCTTCGCCTGTTTGACCCGCAATCTGGCCGTATCCTCGTCGATGACGTCGCCGCCAGCGACACAGACCCGGCCCTCTGGCGCGCCCAGTTCGCCTATGCCCCGCAGGAATCGGCCCTCTTCACCGGCACGGCCCGCGAGAATATCGCCTTCGGCGCGCTCGGCGCCGTCTCCGACGAGCACCTCGTCAAGGCCGCGACCATGGCCGAAGCCTGGCGCTTTCTTGAGGAAAAAGGCGGGCTCAATGCCGATATCGGCCAGAAAGGCCGCAGCCTGTCCGGCGGCCAGCGCCAGCGCGTCGCCCTTGCCCGCGCGCTCGTCCGCGAAGCCCCGATCCTGCTGCTCGATGAGGCGACATCCGCCCTCGACAGCGAAAGCGAAGGTCTCGTTCAGAAAGCCATCGCGACCGCCGCCGAAGGCCGCTCAACCCTCGTCATCGCGCACCGGCTCTCCACGATCCGCCGCGCTAACCGCATTATCGTGATGGATGATGGCCGCATCGTCGAGGAAGGCAGCCATGACGCGCTTGTCGAAAAAGGCGGACTCTATGCGCGGCTTGCTGAAATGCAGTTCGCGGCGGCAGCGGAGTAGCTATAAGCCGCTCTTCCCGACCAAAGCCGGGATGAGCGGAATCGGGCTTTATTCCCCGAAGGCCTTGGCTTTGCGCAGACGCTCTTTCAGCTTCGGCAGGAGCGGTTCATTCGCGGCAATGATATTGCCCGTCGTCTGAACGTCGCCGCCTTCGATCTCGTCAACAAAACCGCCGGCTTCACGGACCAGGACGATCCCCGCCGCAATGTCCCACGGCTTGAGGCCGCGTTCCCAGAAGCCGTCGAAACGGCCCGCAGCGACATAAGCCAGATCAAGCGCAGCAGAACCATAGCGGCGAATGCCGGCCGTCACCGGCGTGATGGCCGCGATCTCCTGCGCGAACTGGCGGTGTGAAGCCTCGCCCTTGCCGATCCACGGCGTGCCGGTCGCGAACACGCTCTCTTCGAGGCGTTTGCGGTTCGCCACGAACAGCTTGCGCTGGTCGAGCCACGCGCCGCGGCCCGTCTCAGCCCAGAAAATCTCGTTCTTGGCGACATCATAAACGACGCCCGTCAGCAGCTTGCCTTCGCGCTCCAGCGCGATCGACACAGCATAGTGCGGCTGGCCGTGCAGGAAGTTCAGCGTGCCGTCGAGCGGGTCAACGATGAAACGGTTCGACTTGTCTGTGCCTTCGACGACGCCGCGCTCTTCCATGAGGAAGCCATAGCCCGGCCGTGCCTTGGAGAGGCTTTCATAGATGATCTCTTCGGCGCGGTGGTCGGCATTGGAGACGAAATCGGCAGGCCCCTTCTTGGAAATCTGAAGGTTTTCCACCTCGCCAAAATCGCGCGCAAGCGAGCGCCCGGCCTGGCGGGCGGCATTGATCATCACGGTTCCGACGGGGGAGGGTTTGGACATGTCGTTTCCTAGTCGGCGCGTTTCAGATAGGTCGTGTCGGAGGTCTGCACGACGATGCGCTCGCCCTGACCGACAAATGGCGGGACCATGACCCGGATGCCATTCTCGCAGACGGCCGGCTTAAAGCTGTTGGCAGCCGTCTGGCCTTTGACCACAGGCTCTGTTTCCTCAATCGTCAGGATCACCTGATCCGGCAGGGAAATACCGATCGGCTTGTCTTCGTAAAATTCGATAACGACCGTCATGTCACTCTGCAGGAAGACTTCCTGATCACCGATGAAATCCTTCTGGATCTCGATCTGCTCATAGTTTTCCTGGTTCATGAAAGCGTGTGCGTCACCGGCATCGTACAGATAGGTGTAATCGCGCTGCTCGAGACGGATCTTTTCAACCG
This sequence comes from Henriciella sp. AS95, assembly GCF_038900055.1. Lineage (NCBI taxonomy): Bacteria > Pseudomonadati > Pseudomonadota > Alphaproteobacteria > Hyphomonadales > Hyphomonadaceae > Henriciella > Henriciella sp. AS95. The sequence continues at coordinate 468,378 of NZ_JBBMQM010000001.1, read as the reverse complement.
TTTCTGAAGAGCGGAAGCGCTCATTCAGTTTCGAGCCATTGATAAGGTTGCGCAGCTCGACCTGGTTGAACGCGCCGCCCTTGCCGGGCTTCACCGAATTGGTCTTCACAGCGCGCCAGATCGACCCCTGGTGCTCGATGACATTACCGGGCTTGATTTCGTTTCCATTGATTTTGGCCATGGATAGCTCCTGATAAACCTGTGGGCGCGGGCGTAGCCGGGGGATAGGGCCTGGTCAAGCAGCCCGGCGCTGCTGATATGGACAGTCACTGAATATTCAGTTTATTTCTGCACCTTAGGGGCTGAATCCAATAGAGGGGGCACCCATGAACATGATCTCGAATTTCCTGAGCTTCGAAAAGCCAATGGGCGAGGTGCTCACCAAGTTCCTCTTCTATGTCGGCATCCTTGTTATTCTGTGGTGGGGCCTGCACGACCTCTGGCACTACATCACCTGGTTCGACAATGACTGGGACGAAGCCCTGTGGGGCGTGATCAAGACACCCTTCATTGTCGTGATCCGCCTGCTGATCCTGCGCGTGCTCTCAGAGTTCGTCCTGTCGGTCCTGCGCCTCGACAAACCAAAGGTCTGAACGCTTCAGGGACAATCATCAAAAGGCTTCATGGTGAGCGACGTCGAACCACGAAGCCGCCGCGCGAGCCCGCTAAAAAGCGCCTTCCGCCTCATCCAGCGCCGCATTGAACGCGGCCACAGCCGCCTTCGGCCCGCCCGGATGCGACCACACCGCTGAACTCACCGCCACGAAATCGGCGCCCACCAGCGAAATGGCCTTGGCGCGCTCTGCCGTGATCCCGCCAATCGCGACGCAGGGGACTTCCATCACCGCCTGCCACCATTCCAGCAGCTCAGGCTCGGCAGGGACGGTATCGGCCTTGGTCTCAGTCGGAAAGAAAGCGCCGAACGCGACATAATCGGCGCCCTGCTCTCCGGCCTCCATGGCGACATGGCGCGAATTCTTGGCCGTCGCGCCGATGATGAGATCCTTGCCGAGGCGCTTGCGGGCGTCCTTCACGCGCATGTCCATCGCCCCGAGATGGACGCCGTCCGCGCCGACCTTTTCGCACACATCCACGCTATCATTGATGATCAGCGCCACATCATTCTTCCGGCAGACCGGCAGCAGCGCGCGCGCGACCGCTTCGGTCCCGGCCTCGTCGAGCACACCACCCGGTTTGATCCGCACCTGCAGGCAAGCAACGTCGCCGCCCTGCAGCGCGGCCTCGACATCCTTGGCAAAGGCGTCGGCATCCGGCACTTCCGGCGGCGTGATGAGATAGAGGCGTGTGCGCTGGCGTTTTGGTTCGGTCATGGCGCGACTGTGTATGTCGACTTCATTCCAAATGAAACACTTCGTCAGCCGAAGTCCGGCGTGAAGCGGATATTGTCGCGCTTCAGCCCGTCCAGAACGACGTCCAGACCGCCGGACTTGATCATCCATTCCAGACGGTGGTCGCGGTATTCCCGCTTGAACAGTCCGGCTTCAATAGCGGCCGCCACGTTTTCCATATTGCTGATGGCGGAGACAGCCTCTGTCGCCGTCCTTGCGACGCTATCGCGGCGCATCGCACGGCTTCTCCAATCAGACAGCGCGCTGCCGAGCTTCGGCTCGAAGCCAAAGCGCGTCGACCCGTTCACATGCGGGAAAACACACAAATCCGCCCATCCGAAAGTCTCGCCATTAAACCAGGTCCGGTTGCCAAGCCGCCGCTCCAGCCAGTCATGAAGACCCGCAATCTGCTTGCCCGCGCGTTTCTCCATGGTGGCTTTCAGCTCCCCTTCGGCGCGTTCGAAATAGTTGAGCTCTCCCAGCCCCCAATTGATCGCCTCATAATGGGTATCCATCACCTCCTCGATCTGTCGGGCGCGCGCCCGTTCGACCGGGGTCTGCGGCAGCATGGGCGGGCTCGGCCACCTGTCTTCAATATATTCTAGGATGACCGTCGAATCGAAAATCGCAGCGTCTCCATCGCGAAGGAAAGGCACTTCGCCGCGCGGATTACCGCGCAGGAAATCACTATCAGCGCCGGTCCCGAGGCCTGCTGGCGGGCGGCTTTCGAATTCGATGCCTTTCTCCCGAAGCGATATTTTGACCTTCTGCGCATAAGGCGACAGCGGATGTTCGTAGAGGATTGGCATTCTGGGCTCCCTTTTCTGGCGGCGCGTCCCGCTCGAAGACTCAAGCGCTGTCCGGCCAGCAGGTTCCATCTTGCAGCTTGATTATAGGAAACTATCGCGACATTCTCTTCGGCGGACCGGGCAAGCAGAGCCCGGCTTTGGAGGAAACCATGAAGATATTCGCCGCCGCGTTGAGCCTCGCCATCCTTGGTGCATGCGCCAGTCCGGCCACCATCGCTGAGGAGACAGACAACATGCCGAAAACGCCCGCCACATCCCTCTCTGCTGTCGGCATTGGTGTGGCCGACCTCGACGTCTCCAACACATTCTACACCGACGTGATCGGCATGCGCCCCGTCGCGACGTTCAATCTCGACTATATGGACGAGATTGTCCTCGTCATGCCGGGCGGCGGCAGCGCCATCGTCCTGATGGAGTGGACCGATGGCAGCGAGCGCACGCTTGGCAGCAATGGTATCAAGCTCGTGCTGCGCTCACCAGACCCGGCCGCGCTCGCCGCCAGGATCCGTGACGCCGGATACGAGATCATCCGTGAGCCAACGCCCTCCGAAGCGGTCGGCGGTGCCATTGTCGGTTTCGCAAGAGATCCGGACGGTTATCTGCTCGAACTGCTGCCGCTCAGCTAGGACGGCCGATTGATAATGCGCTCTGTGCTCGCCGGGTGTTTGGCCAGCGCCTTGCCCTTGCGCAGGGGACGCGGATAGAAGCCGCCGCCGCAATTGGGGCAGATACCCTTGTGGGTATTGCGCGCGCAGTCCTTGCAATAGGTGCACTCAAAGGAACAGATCACCGCGCCAGTCTCATCGGCTGGCAGGTCTTTGCCGCAGGTTTCGCAACAGGGTCGCATCTCTAGCATGGCCAGACCGTACGCGATTTGCCGGCGCGCGTCATGATAAAGGCGGCCCCGAAAGGCCGCCTTTTCACTTAAACATTTGTCACGTGATCCGTGGGCGGTCAGCCAGCGCGAGACGCTTCGCAGATACTGTCGATGGAGTTGGACAGCATGCTGTTGAAGGCGTCATCGGCCTGATCGGCAGACAGGCCTTCGGTCAGCGCACGTGAGAAGCTTGCAATCATGCCGGTATTCTTCGACAGCCGGTCATTCGCTTCTTCGCGCGAGTATCCACCCGACAGGGCGACAACCCGCATCACATTCGGATGATCAACCAGCGACTTGTAGAGGTTCGCCTTCTCTGGAAGCGTCAGCTTCAGCATCACTTTCTGGTCCGCGCCCAAGGCGTCGAGCTGCGTCTTGATCTCCTTGAGAAGGATCTCTTCAGCCTCGGCCTTGTCAGCGATCGAAATCGTGACTTCCGGCTCAATGATCGGCACGAGGCCATGGCCGAGAATCTGGCGGCCAACATCGAATTGCTGGTGAACGACCGCGGAAATGCCCGCCGGGTTCGCCGCATTGATCACAGAGCGCATCTTGGTGCCGAAAATGCCTTTGGCGACCGCTTTTTCCAGCAGCGCATCAAGGTCCGGCATTGGCTTCATCACCTGAACGCCGTCTTTCTCGTCTGCCAGTCCCTTGTCGACCTTGAGGAAAGGAACGACACCGCACTCTTCCCAGAGATACTTCGCCGTCGGCGTGCCATCGATGTCGCCATCCATGGTGCGTTCGAACAGGATCGCGCCCATCACCTTGTCGCCATTGAAGGCAGGTGACTTGATGATCCGTGCACGCATGTCGTGGATGAGGCCGAACATCTCCTCATCATTGGAATAGGCATCTTCGCTCACCCCATAGAGCCGGAGCGCCTTCGGTGTCGAACCGCCCGATTGGTCGAGCGCAGCAATAAAGCCGTCCTTCTCGCTCGCCTGTTTCGTCATTTCAGCATTTGCCATCAATATTTTTCCCTAGATTTAGATATTTTATCTCAAACGCGCCGACGCTGCGGTTATTGGGCCTTTAGGTCCTCATTTAAGTCACCGCAGCGAATAAATTGCGCAAAGATCTCGTCCGGCTCCCTGGCGACCTTTGGAATTTGAGCAATGACCGCACTCAGGTCGCCGCCATCCAGCGGGCGCAAGGCCACCTCGAAATAGTCGACCCTTGCACTCTCCATTTCCTTGAAGCCGTCGTCCCAAAGCAGCTCTGTTTCAATCAGGGCCAACAGATATCGTTGTGGCGCAATCGCGGCGATCCAGATTTCCTGAGCCGGAATAATCGTCATACCATCGGAATGCCCTCGATACAGGATCCAACGCTCGCCTTCCTCTGCAAACTGAATATCACCCATGACGGAGGAACTGTTTTCAACATGGTCGAACTGGGTTTGCTCATCCCAGCGATCGCTTGTGCGATTGTCGCGGCTGACGTTATCCCACATCTGTTCGTGGCAGAAATTGAACCGCTTTTCCTTGATCTGGTCACTGAACCACTTGTTTTGGCCTTCGGGGTCAAACGTCCTGAGAAGCGGCGGATCGATCACGACCATTACAAACGGCGCCTCTAGCAGCGTTTTGATTTGCGGTGTGGGCGCCAGCCAGTTCAGCCCCTCTTTCAGCGCGACGGCCGGCTCGGCAATGGCCGCACCAACCGGAGCAAGTCCAGCGAGCGCCGACGCGCCGACGATCAGTCGTTTCACCCAGCTTGTCCGCATTATTGTCCCCTAATGCTTCAGTGCTTCCACGCCTGGAAGAGCTTTACCTTCCATCCATTCAAGAAAAGCGCCACCGGCCGTCGACACGAACGTGAAGTCTTCCGCCGCCCCTGCATGATTGAGCGCTGCAACCGTGTCACCCCCACCGGCAACAGCGATCAGATGACCAGCTTTCGCGCGTGACGCCGCGCTGCGCGCAGCCGAAACCGTCGCGACATCGAACGGATTGAGCTCGAACGCGCCGAGCGGGCCGTTCCAGACCAGCGTCTTCGCCCGGTCCATGGCCGCTTCCAGCGCCTCGACTGTCGCTGGGCCAGCATCGAGGATCATTTCGTCCTCTGCGACATCGCCGGCCGCACAAGTCCGGTTCTCGGCATTGGCCGCAAATTCCTTCGCCACGACCACGTCCACCGGCAGCAGGATTTCGCAGCCCGCGTCTTTGGCATTGGCTTCGATCTGCCGGCACGTATCGGCGAGGTCATGCTCACACAGCGACTTGCCGACATTCACGCCGCGCGCGGCCAGGAAGGTGTTCGCCATGCCCCCGCCAATCGCCAGCATGTCCACTTTTGAGACGAGGTTTTTCAGAAGGTCGATCTTCGACGAAACCTTCGCTCCGCCGACCACAGCCAGCACCGGTCGCTCAGGCGACCCAAGCGCCGCATTCAGCGCATCGAGCTCCCGCTCCATGGACTTGCCTGCATAGGCCGGCAGGCGGCGGGCCAGGCCCTCAGTGGAGACGTGTGCGCGATGCGCGGCTGAAAACGCATCATTCACATAAAGGTCGCCGAGCTTTGCCATCTCGTCGGCGAGATCCGGATCATTCTTCTCTTCGCCCGGCTTGAAGCGCGTATTCTCCAAAAGGACAACGCCGCCGCCCTGGACGGAGTGGATGGCATTTTCGGCCACTTCGCCGACGCAATCGGACGCAAACGCCACTGGCGCGCCCAGTACGCTCGCAAAGGCCTCAGCGACAGGCTTCAGGCTCATTTCGGGCTTCACTTCACCCTTTGGCCGCCCGAAGTGGGCGAGCAGCGCAACCTTGGCACCCTTGCCGGACAAGGCCTGCACCGTGTCCAGCGCCGCGCGAAGGCGCGTATCATCCGTCACCTCGCCCGCATCATTCATCGGCACATTGAAATCGACGCGAACCAGGGCCGTCTTTTCGGCGAGCCCGTCTGCATCGTCGAGCCGTTTGAAATCTGCCATATGTTTAGTCTCCATCCTTGCGGAACACGGCGCGCAGCAGCGCCGCAGGCCCCGTGTGATATTTGCCTTCATTCAGCGTCTCGACACCGGTCCAGAAGGCCAGTGTTTCCAGATCGTCGAAATCGCCCTGGATCATCCCCGCCGCGTAGAGCATGTCCACCTCCTGCGGGCCACCGGAATTGTATCGTTTCTGATAGGCGATCTGCTCAGGCGAGAAGCCTTCAATGAAAATCAGTCCGCCGGGCTTCAGCGTCTTCTTGTACAGTGCGTGAAGCTTTGGCCTCGCATCTGGCGGCATATGCGCGAACATGGAGGCCACAACGTCGAATCCGGCGTCCGGCCAATCCCATTCGAAGAGGTTCGCCTGGACCGTTTTGACCATCACGCCGCGCGCCTTCGCGAGCGCTTCGGTCTTGGCCAGCCCGAGCTCGGACATGTCTACCGCTGTCACGTCTAGACCGAGCGATGCGAGATAGACGGCATCGCGCCCCTCTCCACAGGCGGGCACGAGCGCTGTCTTCGCCTCGGAGGAGACGACATCGCACCAGCCCATCAAAAGACGGCTGGCGCGATCTCCATAGGCAAATTCGTCTCCGGAAAACCGGTCATCCCAGAATTCTTTTGGAATGGGCGGCTTCATGAGCGAGCGTCTCCCGTTCGAAACCTCGCCCTAGATAAACTTGGACATTGCGACGGCCGTATCGCTCATCCGCGTCGAGAAGCCCCACTCATTGTCATACCAGGACAGGACCGAGCACAGCGTGCCGTCCATGACCTTGGTCTGATCGGTGTGGAACACCGAGGAGTGCGGGTTGTGGTTGAAATCGATGGAGACGTTCTTGACGTCCGTATAGCCGAGTACGCCTTTCAGCGGGCCATCAGCGGCCTTGCGGATCGCATCATTGATCTCTTCGACCGTCGTGGCGCGCTTGGCGATGAATTTCAGGTCAACGACCGACACGTTCGGGGTCGGCACGCGGATGGCGAAGCCGTCGAGCTTGCCATTCAGTTCCGGCAGGACCAGGCCGACAGCCTTGGCAGCGCCGGTCGATGTCGGGATCATCGAGGTGGCCGCAGCCCGGCCGCGATAGAGATCCTTGTGCATCGTATCCAGCGTCGGCTGGTCGCCGGTATAGGAGTGGATCGTCGTCATCATGCCTTTTTCGATACCGATCGTATCGTTCAGCACCTTGGCGACAGGCGACAGGCAGTTCGTGGTGCACGACGCGTTGGAGACGACCAGATCGTCCGCCGTCAGCACATCATGGTTCACACCATAAACGATGGTCTTGTCAGCGCCGGACGCCGGAGCCGAAACGAGAACGCGCTTTGCACCCGCGGTAAGGTGCATCGACGCTTTTTCCTTGTCGGCGAAGATGCCGGTACATTCCATCGCGATGTCGACATTGTTCTCGCCGTGCGGAAGCTCTTTCGGGTCGCGGATCGCGGTCACCTTGAAAGACTGGCCACCGACCTTGATCGTGTCACCCTCGACAGAGACATCCATCGGCAGCGTGCCGTGAACCGAATCGTATTTCAGAAGGTGTGCATTGGTCTCGACCGGGCCCAGATCGTTGATGGCAACCACTTCAATATCAGTGCGTCCATTCTCCAGGATAGACCGAAGAACATTCCGGCCGATCCGGCCAAATCCATTAATGGCGACACGAACAGCCATATCTTTTCCTCCAAATGGCATTAGCGCCCGCGAAGATGCAGGTTTCGGGCCGGGTCTAGACGCCTTGGCCAATTTGGTCCAGCGCTGACCCGGGAATCCGCATGTTCTGTCGCACTCTGTCGCACAATCTGTGGGTTTCGTTGCACGTAGAACAATTCTAACGGGAATATCGACGTTTCGTTTGCGGCGCTGTATATTGCGGCGATGAAAGACAAGCTGGTCGCACTCCTCTCCTCGCCTGACGTTCCGACGCTCAGGAACCAGACCAGTGACATCTTTCGCGACCTGGGTTTTGACGGCGCCTTCTATCTGACACCTGTCAGCAAGGTCCGCGTCCCGGATGGCCGTCTGGCCAATCACGGCTTCACGCGCGAGTGGGAGGCCCTGTACCGCAGTCAATACTACGCCGTGGATCCGCTTCCCGAACTGGCCGTGCGCACCCCGCAACCAATTGTCTGGCACCGGCTCGACCGTTCCAAACTGAGCGGACGGGAGACCGAATATATGGATCGGCTGCCGGAATGGGGCATGGAGCAAGGTGTGGCTGTGGCCGCATTCGGACCGGCTGCCCGGATCGGCATTGCCTGCATCAGCCGCCCGAACTCGAAAGAAGCGGGCGAGAATCCAGACACGGCGAGCCTGCAAATTGCCACACAGATCTCGTTTCTGCGGTATTGCGCCCTTTCAGACTCGCAGCTGCAAAGCCCGCCAGAGCTCTCCCCGCGCGAGCTGGAGGTGCTGCATGCGATCGCACATGGCCGCAGCAAGGCGACCATCGCTGCCAATCTCAATCTCTCCAAAGACACCGTCGATACATATGTGAAGCGGCTCTACGTGAAGCTCGGCGTCTCCGACAGGGGCGAAGCCGTCGCGCAAGCGGTCGCGCAGGGGCTTTTCTCTTCGGTTGATGTTGAAGTGTCGCCTGAGCTTCTGAAAAGCCAGCCTACCACCTTCGACGACTAGGCGTCAGGCCTTGCGAACCCGCACGCGGGAGGCCGCCTGACGCGCCCGCTCGCGCGCCTCTTCCACCGTCTCACCGCGCGCAACCGCCACACCCATGCGGCGCTTCTTATAGCTCACAGGCTTGCCAAACAGGCGAATGTCAGAGCCGGGCACCGAAAGCGCCTCTTCCAGGCCCTCAAACACAACCCCGTCCGCATCAACGCCGCCATAGATGACAGCGCTCGCGCCGGGATTGCGAAGATCCGCATCAACCGGCAGACCCAGTATGGCCCGCGCATGCAGCGCGAATTCGCTCTGGTTTTGCGTCGCCAACGTGACGAGACCTGTATCATGCGGGCGCGGACTGACCTCGGAGAACCAGACCATGTCGCCCTTGACGAACATCTCGACCCCGAACAGGCCATATCCGCCCAGCGCATCGGTCACTTTGCGGGCCATGTCCCTGGCCGCCGTCAGCGCCGCCTCGCTCATCGGCTGGGGCTGCCAGCTCTCGACATAGTCACCGCATTCCTGGCGATGCCCGACCGGCTCACAGAACACCGTCCCGTTTGCGGCCCGCACGGTCAGCAGCGTGATCTCGAAATCGAAATCAACCGCGCCCTCCACGATCACGCGCGTCTCGCGCTTGCGGCCTGCTTCCAGCGCATAGATCCAGGCATGATCAATATGCGCCTCGGTTTTAACGTGCGACTGTCCCTTGCCGGAAGACGACATGACCGGCTTCACGAACACCGGATAGCCTATCTTTTCCGCCGCCTCCGCAAGCTCATGCCCCGTCGATGCAAACGCATACGGGCTGGTCGGCAGACCCAGCTCTTCCGCGGCCAACCGCCGAATGCCTTCCCGGTTCATGGTGAGCTGCGTCGCGCGCGCTGTCGGGATGACCGTCGCGAGCCCGGCCTTCTCGATCCCCGCCAGTTCGTCTGTCGCAATTGCTTCGATTTCCGGCACGATCAGGTCCGGCTTCTCCTGCTCGACCAGCGCGCGAAGGGCGGCCGCATCCGTCATGTCGATGACATGGCTGCGATGGGCGACCTGCATACCCGGCGCATGCTCATACCGGTCCACGGCGATCACTTCCGCGCCGAGCCGCATCAGTTCGATCACGACTTCCTTGCCAAGCTCGCCAGCGCCCAGAAACATGATGCGCGTCGCCGATGGCGAAAGCGGTGTCCCAATCGCAACCATGATCTAGCGCGCCTCTTCCGCTGGCGTTTCGAACAGGCTGATGCCTTCGCCCTTCACAAGCCGCACCAGCATATAGGCGAGCAGGCCCACCGGCCCGAACAGGAAGCTCGCAATCATGCAGGGCGCGACCGCCATATGCGGCAGGTTGCGGCGCAGCGCGTCCCGGCCAATCCAGGCGCCGACGAAGAGGTCAAAAACGAGATAGTGGCTCCAGCCGACAATCACGCCATTCGGATGATCGAACAGCGCCGAAACAGCCCCTATAGAGTCCATGCCGACACCTTCGGCCCGCTGCCCGAAGAAGATCGAGGCGATCAGGCAAATCGTATAAAGCGCGCCGTAAGCAAGCGGATAAATCCCCGAATGCACGACGAGCTGTGTCGTCCGCCATCTTGGTGCCAGCACCAGCAACAACCACGCCGGCACCACCAGCGCATTGATCAGCATGAACAGGATGTCGTAAATCATCGCCCGCCAGATCTCCCCATTAGCCTCGGGAGGCTTATAGGTAGAGCCGGGCGATGACTGCAACCGCTATCGTTTAAACCATCTCCGGAACCGGCCCGGTATAGACTGATTTCGGTCGAACCAGCCGGCCCTCATCGATCTGTTCGCTGGCATGCGCCACCCAGCCGAGGATTCGCCCCATTGCAAAGATCGCCGTGAACGCCTCGCGCGGAATATCCAGCGCTTCGAGCAGGATGGCCGTGTAGAACTCGACATTGGTTTCCAGAGACCGGTCCGGATATTTCCGGGAAAGCTTCTCCAGCACCGCCCGCTCAATATGTTCGGCAAATTCGATGCGGCCGGTCGTGCCCGGCAGCTTCGCAACTGCCGCCTTCAGCGCATCGGCGCGCGGGTCACGCACCCGGTAAACCCGGTGACCAAAGCCCATCAGCCGTTCCTTGCGGGCCAGCGCGCCATCGATCCAGCTTTCAGCCTTCTGCGGCGTCCCGATGTCGTCGAGCATATCCAGCACAGGCCCGGGCGCGCCGCCATGCAGAGGGCCTTTAAGGGCAGACAATCCGGCGAGCGCCGCTGAAACCAGCCCCGCCCGCGTTGAGGCCACAACGCGCGCTGCAAAGGTCGAGGCGTTCAGACCATGATCCGAGACGGTCACAAGATAGGCCGAGAAGGCCTTCACTTCGTCATCTGATGCCCGCTCACCCCGGATCATCCGCAGGAAGTCTTCCGCCTGGCCGAGAGACGCATCCGGCGCGATCGGTGCCAGGCCCTGCAATTCGCGAATGGCGGCTGCCGTAAACACCGCTGCGGCCGCGGGCAGCGCGATGGCGCTCGCCAATGTCTCGTCATCCTTCAGCAGGCCCCACCCGGTACGCAGATAGGAGACGACGCTGACAGCTGGCCCGAATGTACCGACATGGCTGAAGGCGGCCCGCCGCGCCTCGCCAAGCTGGCGCTGAATGGCGCTCGAATTTCCTAGATCGTCAAAAAAACCGTTCCATAGAAGTCCAAGTGTCTCTTCATAGCCGAGCGACGCCGACAGTTTTTCCACCGGCCAGCCTCGGATGACCAGCCGGCCCGCTTGTCCATCAACATCCGAGAGCACGGTTTCGGCGGCGACAATGTTTTCAAGTCCTGAGTCCATTGCGATTTCTCCTGTTTTTCAGGAGAGATATCTGGTATCAACCCATCAGCGTCAATCTTGATCAATAGAATCAATATATGAAATGGATCCCTCGCGATCTTGCCATGGAGCGGCTCGGCGTTAAATCGCAGACACTGTACGCTTATGTGAGCCGAGGGGCGATCCGGTCGCGCCCGGACGAACATGATTCCCGCATCAGCCTTTATTCAACTTCAGATATCGATTCCTTTGTCGAAAGGCGACGCACAGGCCGAAACCGGACCGAAATTGCAAAGGCCGCAATTGCCTGGGGCGACCCGGTCATGGAAACCGCGATCACCACGGTCCGCGATGGAACGCTCGTCTACCGGGGCCAGTGCGCCATCACGCTCGCTGAGACAGCGACGCTGGAAGAGGCCGCCGCCATTCTGTGGCAGACCGAGGAATATCCAGACATTTCCCCTGTCCTGACGGCCGTACCGGGCGCCGCCGCAAAGTCACGGCTGCTGTCCAGTCTTGCGGCGCAAGCGGCCACCGCCCTTCCCGGCTTCGGGCGCGGACATGAGACTTTGGTCCTCGACGGGGCGCGGCTTCTCGACAGCGCCTCGCACGCCATAACCCGCCACGCTGCCAATATTCCATTTCATACAAGGCTTGCCCGCTTCTGGGGCGTCGGCGCCGACGCGGAAGACCTCATTCGCCGCACACTCGTTCTTCTTGCCGACCATGAGCTGAATGCCTCGACCTTTGCCGCTCGCATCGCGGCCTCGACAGGGGCATCGCTGGCCGCGTGCGCGCTTGCAGGCTGCGCAACCCTGACCGGACCGCTGCATGGTGAAGCGACCGCACGTGCGCTCGCCTATCTGCGCCACGCCGTCGAAACCCGCCCGAATACCGCCCTCGCAGCGTTGGCCGCACGCGGCGAACGCGTTCCCGCCGTTGGCCACCCGCTTTATCCCGATGGCGACCCGCGGGCCGCCGCCCTCATCACCTGGCTATCGCCCTCGCGCCCGGTGGAAAACGCCATAGCGGGCGCCGAGGATGCGATCGGCAAACCGGCCAATATCGACATGGCGCTGGCCGCGCTCACCGTTGAGCTTGGCCTGCCCGAAGACGCACCCTTCATGCTATTTGCGAGCGGGCGGATGGTCGGCTGGGTCGCTCATGCCATAGAGCAGCTCACCTCAGGCAAGCTGATCCGCCCAAGAGCCAAGTATGTGGGCGACTAGGCGAGTTTCTCGGCAAGCGCCACAACCGCCTCAGACGTGATGCCGAACTTCTTGTAGAGGTCCTGATAAGGCGCGCTCGCACCGAAGCTGTCCATGCCGACAAAGCCGCCATCAAAGCCGATCCAGCGGTCCCAGCCAAAGCGCACACCGGCTTCGACCGCGATCTTTGGCAGGTCGCCGCCAAGCGTCTCGCGCTGATAGCTCGCAGGCTGGGTTTCGAACAGCTCGACGCACGGCATGGAGACAACGCGTGCTCCAATGCCCTTGGCTTCCAGATCGGCCTGCGCCGCCATGGCGATTTCGACTTCAGAACCGGTCGCAATGATCACGATCTTTTCGTCGGCCTTGGCCGGTGACAGCACATAGCCGCCCTTGGCCGAGAGGTTTTCGTCGGTATGCGTCTTGCGCACGCTCGCGACTTTCTGGCGGGTCAGGGCGATGGTCGACGGGCCGTTTGTCTGCTTCAGCGCCAGCTCCCAGCATTCGGCCGTTTCGACACCGTCTGCCGGGCGGAAGACCTGCATGTTCGGCATCGCGCGGAGCGAAGCGACATGCTCGACCGGCTGGTGGGTCGGTCCGTCTTCGCCAAGACCGATGGAATCGTGCGTCATGACGTGGATCACGCGCTCACCCATCAGTGCGCCAAGCCGGATCGCCGCGCGCGAATAGTCTGCAAAGACAAGGAAAGTACCGGAATAAGGAATGATGCCCTTGTGCAGGGCCATGCCGTTCATCGCCGCGGCCATGCCGTGCTCGCGAATACCGTAGTGAACGTAGCGCCCGCCCCAGTTTGCAGGCGTCATCGGCTCTGTCACCTTGGTCTTGGTGTTGTTCGAACCGGACAGGTCTGCCGAACCACCCACCATTTCAGGGATGGACTTCGTCAGCTCTTCGAGCACCGCGCCCGACCATTGACGCGTCGCCTTGTCTTCGCCGCCCTCGACGACGGCTTTCTTGTGCGCCCTGACGACGGCTTCGATGTCGCCCAGCTCACCGGCCAGCGCCTTGTCGAAATCGGCTTTTGCAGACGCCTTGGAATAGCGCGTCTTCCACTCATCATGCAGATGCGCGGCGTGCGCGCCTTCGCGCTTCCAGGCCTGTTCGATGTCTTCGGGCACGTCGAAGGGTTCGTGCGACCATCCGATGTTCTCGCGGATGCCGGCGACTTCCTCCGCGCCATAAGGGCCGCCATGCGCCTTGCCAGTGCCGGCCAGCTTTGGCGCGCCATAGCCAATGATCGTCTTGCAGGCGACCATGGCTGGCTTGTCCTGATTCTGCGCCCATTCCAGCGCTTCGTAGATTTCTTCGGTGTTGTGGCCATCGATACGCTTGGTCGCCCAGCCAGCCGCCTCAAAGCGCTTGCACTGGTCGGTATCGTCAGACAGGTCCGTTGAGCCATCAATCGTGACGGAATTATCGTCAAACAGGACAATCAGCTTGTTCAGCTTGAGGTGCCCGGCGAGCGTAATCGCTTCCTGGCTGACGCCTTCCATGAGACAGCCATCGCCAGCCACCACCCAGGTCTTGTGGTCAACCAGCTCATCGCCGAAGCGCGCATTGAGGTGACGCTCCGCCATGGCCATGCCGACTGCCGTCGCGATCCCCTGGCCCAGCGGACCGGTCGTCGTCTCGACACCCTTGGTGACAAAATTTTCCGGGTGACCCGGTGTGCTGCCGCCGAGCTGGCGGAAATTGCGGATATCGTCGCGGCTCACGCTGTCATAGCCTGTCAGATGCAGCAGCGAATAGATCAGCATCGAACCATGGCCCGCCGACAGGACGAAGCGGTCACGGTCGGCCCAATTTGGGTCACGCGGATCATGTTTCAGATAATGCGTCCAGAGGATGGTCGCGACATCCGCCATGCCAAGGGGGAGGCCGACATGACCCGACTTTGCCTGCTCGACAGCGTCCATTGACAGGGCACGGATCGCATTTGCCATATCTTTGTGCTCGACAGCCATAAGTACCCCTCTGGTTTTTGCGCTGCTTTGGACGTCTACTGCCTTTGATGTCAAGCCGCTTGGCCAATTGGCCTGCATCCTGCTATCGGAAAGCATATGGATAAACTGAATTCAGCTGCGGAGAGTCTTGATCAGGCCCTTTCCCGTCTTGAGGGAGCGCTTGATACGCTGTTTGAACGGGCCGGCGACCCCGGCGTTGTCAAACGCGAGCTTGCCGCCATGATTGCCGACCGCGCCCGTCTGGCCGATGAGCTGGACGCCTCGCTGGCCCGCGAGCGCCAGCTGCAGGCGCTGGCCGACGAAGCCTCAGAAGCGCTTGGCTCGGCCATCAATGAAGTGCGCGCCGCCCTCAACCGTGAAGGCTCCAGCTAATGGCCAAGGCAGATATCACCATTCGCGGACGGGAATACGCCGTCGCTTGTGCGCCAGGTCAGGAAGCCCGTCTGGTCGAGCTGTCCAGAAGCCTCGACAAACGCGTGCGCCAGATTGCCGATGCCGTTGGCGATATCGGCGAGGCGCGCCTGCTGCTCGTTGCAGCCCTCGCCTTGCTTGACGAACTCGATGCCGCGCGCCGTTCCGCACCTGCCGACCTCAGCCAGCAGAAAGCCGCTTCAGCCCTTTCGGACGCGGCTGAACGCATCGACGCGCTCGCCAGGCGCATTGAGGCGGGCCAGTGACCGCAGAGGCACATGCTGGCAAACAGCGCGACATCTCTGTGCTTATTCCTTTCTTCAACGAAGAAGGAAACGTCATCCCGCTTCTCGACGAGGTCCACGGCGCGCTTGCCCATCTCGACTATGAAATCGTCTGCGTGAATGACTGCTCGGCCGATGCGACCGGCGCTGAACTCCTCGAAGCCCAGGCCAAGCATCCAGACCGCGTCATCATTCGCACCCATGTACGCCGTGCCGGCAAGTCCGCCGCCCTGATGACCGGTCTGCGCGCCGTTTCCGGCCGCTGGACGCAGCTGATTGATGGCGACGGCCAGAACGATATCGCCGACACCAAACGCCTCTGGGCCGAAATCATCGCGCCCGGCAATACCGGAAAGCTTGGCCTCATCGCTGGTAAGCGTAACAGCCGCAATGATTCCGGCTTCAAGTGGCTGCAATCGCGCGTGGCCAATGGCATTCGCCGTTTCATGCTGCGGGACGACGCCACCGATACAGGTTGCGGCTGGAAGCTGATGCGCACGGATGCGTTTCGGGAGCTTCCCTATTTCGCCAGCATGCACCGCTTCTTCCCGGCGCTCATGAAGCGGGCCGGATGGGAGGTTCGCGAGGAATTGGTGAATGACCGGCGCCGTTGGCACGGATCATCAAAGTATGGCTTTCTCGGACGCCTCGGCGCAGGCATCGCCGACCTGATCGGCATGTTCTGGCTGGTTCGCCGCGGCAAGCCCGGCATTGCCGAAGAGTGGAATGATCCGCGCGCCGACTCTCAGTCCAGCGACGCGAAGAAATCCTCGTAAAGCGCTGCAGCCTCGCTCTCGAGCAGGCCTGTCTCTACCGGCACACCGGCGTCTTCCAGCGCGCCTTTACCGCCCGTGCCCTGCGGATGCAGGTCCATCACAGACACGAACACTTTGGCGACACCGGCATCGATCAGCCGTCTGGAGCAAGCATCCTCGCCCGTTGAGCGTTCCCGGCACGGCTCCAGCGTCACATAGGCGACCGCCCCGATTGCAGGTTTGCCCTTCATGCCACTCAGCGCCAGCTGCTCAGCGTGGGGCCGTCCTTCATCACCGGTCGCCCCCTCACTGAGAATCTTTCCATCTGGCCCGACGATCACGCAGCCGACAGCCGGATTCTTGCCGGTCCGGCCGTGCTGGACCCTGGCGAGCGCAATGGCGCGGCGCATATAGGTTTCGTGATCAAGCTTCATTCAAATACCACTGTTCTGACACCGTTGAGGAAAACGCGGCCCTCTGCATGCGCTGTCACCGCGCGAGAGAGCACCCGGGCTTCGATATCGCGGCCAATCTGCGCCATCCGCTCCGGCGTCAGGCGATGGTCCACGGGGGTCACGTCCTGCGCGATAATCGGGCCTTCATCGAGATCGGCCGTCACATAATGGGCCGACGCGCCGATCAGCTTTACGCCTCGCCGGTGCGCCTGGTGATAGGGCTTGGCCCCTTTGAAGCTTGGCAGGAAGGAATGGTGGATATTGATGCAGCGCCCGGATAGCTCACGGCAGAGACCATCGGACAAGACCTGCATATACCGCGCAAGCACCACGAAATCGCTCTCGGTCTCGTCGATCAGTTCCAGCAAACGCGCTTCGGCGGCTGGCTTGGTAGCGGCTGTGACCGGCACATGGTGAAATGGCAAATCGTGGCGCTCGGCCAGCCAGCGGGCGTCGTCATGGTTCGACACCACCGCGCTGACATCTGCGCCGAGTTGGCCGCGCCGATGGCGGTAAAGCAGGTCATTCAGGCAATGATCACCCTTCGACACCATGATGAGCGCCCGCGGCACGTCATTCTTGCGCCGCAGCGACCAGGCCATGTCGCGCTTTTCCGCCAGCGCGCGAAAACCGGCTTCAAAGCTCACCCGGTCAAACGCTTCGGACGATTCAAACTCCACCCAGATGAAGAAACGCCGGGAGTCCGGATCGCCAAAATCCTGGCTTTCCGCCACATTCAGTCCGGCGCGTGCAATATAGCCGGCCACGTCGGCCAGAATACCGATGGCGTCAGGCGCCGCAGCGCGCAGGATGTAGCGTGTGTTCGGCATTAAGGCTTAAGGCAGCGCTGGCAGGTCGCGCGCGCGCGCTTCGTCAAGATACCGCGCCCCCGTCGGCTTCAGTGATCCGTCGAGCTCAATGAGCAATGGATTTCCAGTCGGAATCTCAACGCCTGTAATCGTTTCGTCCGGAACGGCGAACAAATGCTTCACCAGAGCCCGCAGCGAGTTACCATGCGCCGCGATTACCACATCGGTGCCAGCAGACAGGACCGGCGCGATATCGCTCTCCCAGAACGGCAGAACGCGCTCCAGGGTCAGTTTCAGACTTTCGGTCGCTGGCACCTCGATGCCTTCATAGCGTGAGTCTTTTGAGAGATCGAACTCGCTCCCCGCTTCCATTGGCGGCGGCGGTACATCATAGGAGCGGCGCCAGATATGGACCTGCTCATCACCATGCTTTTCAGCGGTCTGATTCTTGTCGAGCCCTGTCAGCCCGCCATAGTGGCGCTCATTGAGGCGCCAGTGCTTCTCCACCGGCAACCATACGCGCTGCATTTCCGTCAGCGTCAGCCACAGCGTGCGAATGGCACGGGTCTGCACAGACGAGAAGGCCTGGCGCGGCTCGAAGCCTTCAGCCTTGAGCAGTTCTCCGGCGCGCTTTGCCTCAGCCTCGCCATTGGCTGTGAGGTCGGCATCCCACCATCCGGTGAACCGGTTTTCGAGGTTCCACTGGCTCTGGCCGTGTCTGATCAAGGCAAGGGTCGGCATACTGGATGTCCCGTCACTATTCTTCCACAAGTTCCGCCTTTAGAGCATGACCATGCCAAATCCAAGCGCGACACAAAGCGCGCACGCAAGAAATGTGCGCTTTTGGGCTTCTTTGATTAAACGTTCACAGTCGCCGGATCGCCGCAGGCATCTCCCTGATGCGCCTCTCCAGCGCGTCGGCGGCGACGTTGATGTCGGCTGTCTGCGGCGTCTGGTGATGGTTCATCACCGCATGCTCAAGAACCAGAATTTCGCTCAGCATGGCCGACGCTTCGGCAAGCTGGTCGGCCACGGTAACCCCATGGCTCCAGAAATCCTCAATCCCCTGCGATGTCGAGCCACCAGAAAGGAAGGCGCGGCCAGCAAATTTCAGGCGCATGGTTTCGAGTTTCGCGACCGCCATTTTTGGCCACTGGATCAGGCCCAGCGGATTGTCCGCCGTGGCGCCATCCTGCGCGACGGCCTCAACCTCTCCGCTGAGAAAATAGGTAATCCTGCGCGTCACATGCCAGGCCGTCATGAGCAGGGTGTTGATCACGGCGTCGGCTGAAATCGTCAGGCTCGGCAGGACAAATGAGCCACTCGGACGCACCTCATAATCGCCTGCTGCAGTCTGGCTGATCAGCGGGTTTCCACTCGGCCGCATCAGATGAGCGTCCAGCTCGTCGGCGAAATGGCCAAGCGAACCGGCGAAAGCGTCGATCGTCTGCTCGATCGCGCGAACGGAGACCGGCGGCTGGCGCTGATCGCCCTGCTGTGCCCGCGCATCCTCGAATGCAAAATCGGCAGCCCGCGCCGACAGCGCTGTCCGGCCTGCGCCCCTCTCGGTCCGCGCCCCCGCCGCGCCCGGCACACGGCTCACAAAATCACGCGTATTGGCGAGAAATTTCAGCCACACCTGCTCGGCCTTTTCGATGGCCCAGACGGAGGTTCCAATATGCACGAAAGCGCCATTGATGATCGCCATGCCCTCGCCCGGCTTGAGCGCATAGCCGGGATCGCGGCGCAGGAGCTGGCGCGTCCAGTGCGCGGCGGGAATAACATCACCGGAGGAATAGCTGGCATGTCTCGGAATGGCCGGAACGAAGCCGGGATCGCTGGCTGCCGACAGGATCAGGCGGTTCAATTGCGGCGAGATCAGACTGCCCCCCGCGGCAACCGAATAGGCTTTGGCATAGGTGACAAAGGCGCCGACCTCGTCGGGAAACTGCTCACGCGTGGGCACGCAGTGGCTCTCGACAAGCGCATGCTGGTAGCGCTCCTCGAAATCGGCGTCCGGCTGCTCATCGTCCCGATGACCAGGCAGCGTCGTCAGACCATAGATCCGGGCATTGGGGTCCGTTTCGCGCAGCTGCAGCAAGGCCGCATAGTCGGATTCCACACGGGCCCGGCCAGCCTCAAGACGCGCCGGCAAGGTGCGCGCGCGGCAAGCCGCAACCATTTCCCGCAGGACATCACTCTCGTTTGATTGTGGCATAGAAGGCTCCTGCTAGCACAAGGACGATGGCCACATGCATGGTGATATTGAAGTCCATCCACCTGAAGAGATCGTAAGCGCCGGGGACCTGGAACGTCCGCGACTCGCCTGAAAAATCAAAAAGATCGACAACAAGCGACAGTAATTGAGCGGCCCCCAGAAGAAAAATGACGAGTTGCAGCGTTCGCCGATCGGCCCGCTGCAGAAGGAATGACCGACGCTGCAGCCGTGACTGCACCAGCTCATCGCGCTTGCACACGGCCTCAATGAGCTGCCGCGTCCCGAACACCCGGTTCAGCCCGTCAAACAGGACCCGGCGCGTGCCCTGAAAGGATATCTCGGCATTCGATAGCTCATTGCCGGTATAGTCGATGAAATTCTCCATCCGGTTATACTTCCGGATCGATCGCTTCATCAGTTTCATAGACGGCTTGGACGCAATTTCCCGGTACAGCCGGTTCTGATTGGAATTCAGGATGTCGAACAGGCAATAGAAGTATTGCGAAATGGCGCAGGACCGCAGGAACTCGGCAACCATGCCCGCCTCGCCAACCACACTCGACCCAACGTGCAAGGTGCAATCATCCTTCACGCGGGTGCCAAACGCATTGATGTCGTCCAATCTGAGAAGCTGTGCGGC
This sequence comes from Henriciella sp. AS95, assembly GCF_038900055.1. Classification (NCBI taxonomy): domain Bacteria; kingdom Pseudomonadati; phylum Pseudomonadota; class Alphaproteobacteria; order Hyphomonadales; family Hyphomonadaceae; genus Henriciella; species Henriciella sp. AS95. Next base: position 448,223 of record NZ_JBBMQM010000001.1, on the reverse strand, counting down.
CTCCGGCGACTGTCTGATGGCATCATCCAGCACATAAACCCTGTGAGCCCAGAAGAAGGCCGGGATCGAATCGTTCCAGCCCGGATAGGCGTGCTCATTGAGATCGGAAAAGATCTCATAGGCCTGTTTGGGCCGCGTGAAGCTGTGTTTCGCGCCGATGTGGCCCTTGGACAGCGCCTCCAGCGGCCCGGCAAGAATATCATTATTGAACGGCTCGACTGCCCGTTCTGCAAGGTCGGAGAGGAAACGCTCGAACGCCGTGGCCGAAACCGACTGAGGGATCTCCGACAGGTCGATCTGCCCCTCGAAGCTGCCCACGGCCAGCGTATTGTCAAAACACTCGACAAAGCCGGTCAGCTCAAGACCGGCGATTGCCGCCTTCCATTCAGGCCCATCATATATTTCGGACAAGGCATGCTTCGCCTTATCGAAATAAGCAGACGACAAGGTCACCTTGGCCAGCGACCGGCAGAACCAGGGCACCGAATCGTCAGACAGGGTCTTCAAGCCCCGTTTCGTATCGTCCACCGAAGGCTCCAGAACCTCGACTTCGACAACATCGCTGCTTTCGGACACAGGCTGGAAGGCTTTCTCAAGCTGCCGCGCGGCCTCGACACGGTGGATGCTCAGCTGTTCCGATTCCGCATTCAGCAGCGTTCGAAATGGCACGGACAGGCCAAATTTCATGAAGATATCCCCTCGTCTGCTGTAATCTGTAGGGGACAGAAGCGCCGCAATCCAGAGCTGCAGCCGAAATGCCCGATCCCTGACTTGTCCGCCCCGGCCTACACCCCCGTCACCCGGATCAGTTCGGCAAAGGCCAGCACGACATGATAGCCGGTTGAGGCAGGCATCACTTCGGTGACGACCTGGCCCTCAGCGTCGAATTTGTCGATCCATCCGCCCTCGGGCGTGAGGTATTCGTCCATCAGGATGTCGAAACTCTTCACCGCTTGGGCGTCGCACGGATCCTCGGTGCCAAGCTCCAGCATGGCCAGATGCGCCTTCAGCGCCTCTGTCTGCATCCAGGTCCGGCGGGCGCCATCGACAATCGTCCCGTCGCGGCGGCACGTCGTGAAGGCCCGGCCGTCTTCATCCAGCGTTCCAAGCGCAAATGTGTAGAGCTTCAGGATCGCCGGGTGCAGCTCGTCCCCGGTCAGCGCGGCATGGCGTTGCAGCAGCCACACCCACTCGAACTGGTGGCCGGGCTCGATCTCCTCGAAATGCTTGCCGCTCACCGGCGACCAGTCCGGGGCAAAATATTCGCCAAGCGTGACGGTGTCGGCGTCCAGCATCCGCGTCGTGAACAGCTGAATAATCCCGTTCGCCCGCGCGAGGTGTCCGCCATGCGGGTCAGCCTTGTGCATGGCGTGACAGGCCTCCAGCAAATGCATATGCGGGTTCTGAAGCCTGTACTCGCCCTTCGGCAGAGTTTCGGCATAGCCGCCATATTCAGGATCAGCGAGACCGCGGTCCACCGCCGCCAGAACGTCTTTGGCAACACCCAGAGCATGGTCCTCGCCCACCTCGGCTGCGTTGGCGAGGGCATAGATCGCAAAGGCCGTGTCGTAGAGATCGGCGGTTGTATCCTTCAGCCCTGACCCGTCGCTCGCCAGCACCCGTCCGATCAGGCCGTCCTCCCGGCGAGCCGGCCCTTTCAGCGTATTGACGCCGAGCTTGATCAGCCTTTCAGCCCGCTCACGCTCCCAGCCGAGCCGAAGCGCCTCGCTGAAGACATAGGTCTGCCGCGCCTGCACGCGCACGCGGGCTTCATCAGCGTTCACCGGACGATGCGAAAGGTCCAGCGCTTCATGATAAAGCCCGTGTCCTGCCAGCCCGTGCTCGGCCCAGAGGGGGAAACACGCGTCCAGCATCCAGCTTCGTGCTTCGCGCGCACGCCGCTTAAGCGCAGAAGAAGTCATACCGTGCTGAATCTCCGATGGGTTTAAGGCTCGCCTCTTTGTGCAGGCATTGCTATCAAGCCGCCATAATGATTTCCACTACCGCGCCCGGGCATATTTTCACCAAAGGCCGACATGTCTGACAGGATTTTCTTTCTTGTCGCGATTCTGGTCGCGGCTGTGCTGGTGGGTCTTGCCCTCTTTCCGGGCATGAACCGCCTGCCATCTGGCCCTGTCAGCGGCGGCAACACTGACTACACCCGCATTGAAATCAGCGGCAAGCAGCTGAACCGAATGGTGGCTGGCGCCGAACATACGACCATCGAATTGCAGGAAGTTGACGGTCAGTCCGTCCTGTACATCGAGGCCGATAGCGAAGCCCTGAACGGCGATCCCCTGCGCAGCCCGCATTTCGTCCTGGCCACAGACCTTGAGACTGTTTTTGCCGGTCGCAAGCTGCGTGTCACCGTCTCGGCGCGCGCGGCAGACCGTTACGGCGCCGAGGGCATCCAGCTTGATTATGCGCTCGGTAATTCGCAGGCCTCCGGCTGGCAGGAATTCATCCTGACGCGGGAGTTCAGGGAAGTCAGCTTCGACTTCAACATCCCACCGCGCAATGCAGGCAGTGAGCCTGGCTATGACTATCTCGCCATCGCGCCTGTCGTACCTGAAAAACAACGTGCCATGCTGGTCCGCTGGGTGACATTGGAGCCCATCGGACCGCCAATCGCCGCAAAAGAGTAAAGCCATGAGTCACGAAACCATTCTCGCGTCGGGGCAGCGCGTCATCCGTACGGAAATAGACGCGCTGGAAATGCTTTTCGAAGCGCTGGACGAGACCTTTGTGAAGGCGGTCGAGACCATCGTCGCCTGTCAGGGCCGGGTTATCCTGGCGGGCGTCGGCAAGTCCGGCCATGTCGCCCGCAAGATTGCTGCGACACTGTCTTCCACGGGCACGCCATCCCTCTATGTGCACCCGACCGAAGCCAGCCATGGCGACCTCGGCATGATCGCCAAGGGCGATGTCGTCATCGCCCTGTCCCGGTCCGGCGAAACAAAAGAACTCGACGACCTGCTGACCTATACCCGCCGCTTTTCAATCTCGCTGATCGCGATGACAGCCGTCGCTGACAGCGCGCTCGGCAAGGCCTCTGACATCTGCCTCACCATTCCGGACGCGCCTGAGGCCTGCGACGAGACCCGCGCGCCAACCACGTCCACGACCCTGATGATGGCCCTCGGCGATGCGCTTGCCGTGGCCGTCCTTGAGCAACGCGGCTTCACCGGCAGCGACTTCAAGCTCTACCACCCCGGCGGCAAACTCGGCGCCATGTTGCGCACCGCCGGTGACCTGATGCATGTCGGCGATGAACTGCCAATCGTGCAGACCGGCACCATGATGTCCGAAGCGCTTGATGTCATGGCGCAGAAGGGTCTTGGCTGCCTCGCCATTGTCGAGCCAGGCGGTGACCTCATCGGCATGGTTACCGATGGCGATATCCGCCGCCTCGTCGCCAAGGGCCGCATGGCCATGGTCATCGACGAGGGCATGACCCGCAATCCAACGACAATTTCCGCGTCAATGCTGGCGTCTGCGGCGCTGGCCCTGATGAACGAAAAACGGATCACCCAGCTGATCATCACTGAAGAAACCACGCCCGTCGGCGTCGTTCACATGCATGATTTCCTGAAAGCTGGCGTCGCTTAGCCGCCGCCATCGGCGGCATAGGTTTTTGCCCGCTCGGCATTGATCCAGTTCCACAGCAAGTGCGCCGCGACGCCCCGATAGGGCCGCCATTCATTCGCCAGCGCGTCGAACGCCTTGCTCTCGTGGCGCGTATCGGCCTCGCTCAGCAATCGGTAGGATTCCATCAGCCCGACATCGCCGGACGGCCAGGCATCGAGGCGGCCGCAATAGAGCAGGAAAAGATCAGCGGTCCACGGCCCGATACCTTTGACGGCGATCAGCTCCTTGCGGGCGGCGTCCATCTCGGCGCTGTGCACGCGGTCCAGATCGAGCGCACCGCTCTCCACCGCCTCGGCAATTGAGCGCAAATGCCTGATCTTCGGCCGCGACAGGCCACAGCCGCGCAAAGTCTCCTCGCTCGCGCCCAGAATGCCCGCCGTGCACACCTCACCCAGCGCGGCTTCGACACGGCCCCAAATGGTCGCTGCGGCCTTTGTGGTGATCTGCTGGAAGGCGATCATTCGCGCGATGACCGCATAGTCCGGCGCGCCATAGCGCCAGTCCGGAACGCCGACGCTTTCATGGGCGCGCGCAAAAACCGGATCGCAGGTGGCGAGGTGCTCGCAGGCCTCTGTCAGTGCTTCGGTGGTCGGTCGGGTCACGGCAGGGTCCAGATCAGCTCAGTCCTTGATAGTCTGAGACCGCGGCTCGCTCCACCCGAATCTGGCGCCTAGGCGAGATCTTCGCGGGTCCGTCCTTGAACGGCGAGCCCTTCTTCCAGCAAGCGGTCCGACGCCGTCTCCAGCGCCTCCTGGAGCTGTGGCAGCATCTGTTTGCGGTTCATGCCGGCCGGCAGCGGCGGCAATGCCTCATAAACGACAAGGCCAGGCCGCCGTGTGATGCCACGCGGCTTCCAGCAGAGGCCCGAATTCGTCGCCAGCGGCAGCACCGGCAGGTTGAGCGCATTATAGAGCGCCGTCACGCCGGCAGCCTTGTAATCAGGCGCGGCCCCGGCCGGCTGGCGCGTGCCTTCCGGATAGATCAGGACCTGCCGTCCCTCGGCGGCCCGCGCCTTGGCATCCACCAGCATCTTCTTCAGCGTCTTGGTCGACCCGCTCCGGTCGATGGGGATCATTTTTGCCTTGAGCGCATACCAGCCAAGCGCGGGATACCACAGCAATTCACGCTTCATGATCAGGGACGGGTCACGAAACAGGATGAAAGGGATGAAGACATCCAGCATCGCCTGGTGCTTTCCGGCGATCAGCAGCGGCCCCTCAGGAATGTGTTCACGGCCGCGAAGCTCGACCCGCACACCGCAGATCAGGCGCAGGCCAACGCGCAGATAATGCGCGTAAAACTTGACCGCCCCGACGGCGAAGCGCCGCGGCAGGAGCAGTGTTGGCAGCGCCCCGATGCCAACCACGGCCATCCCGCCATACAGCCAGATCACGAAGATGATTGATCGCAACGTATTCACAGCGTCGCCTGTAGAGCGTGAGTGACCGTTCCGCGCGCCGCCCAGCGGGCCGCGAGACCTGCCGCGACCGGCGTGACGGCAAGGATAACAAGATCCCAGAAATCGAGAGAGAGCTGTGGCAGGAGCTGGCTTTGCGACCCGGCGCTGCGGGCCGAAAACACGATCATCGCCGTCACCGCGAGGGCCGCCACCGACCCTGCCGCGCCCGCTTTCAGCCCCAGCGTCCAGAAGCGGCGCGAGAAGAGCTGCGCGATAAAGCTGTCTTCAGCGCCCGCCAGATGCAGCACGTCGACAATATCCTTGCGCGCCAGCAATGCGGCGTGGGTCGCAAATGCAATCACGGCAATCGCCGTCGCCGCAAGCAGCACGACGACGCCAATCGCGGCAATCCTCAGCGTCCCAAGCGCCCGGCGCGCCTCCGCCGCATAGGTCGAATGGGCTTCGGCGACGGCGTTGAACCCGCCCGCCTTCAGCGCCGCATTGACCGCAGATGCTTCAGCTGGCGCGTCCGCAACCGTCTCCACCGCGATCAGCAGCGGCAGCGGCACACCCTCCGGAATGCCGCCCGGACCAAAGCTTGGCGCAAGCAGGTCTTCCAGCTCTTCCTGGCTCAGCACAGCAGCCGACCGCACGCCCGGAACGCCGCGCACGATCGCGGCGGCCTCTTCAGCGCCGCGCCGGTCAGTATCCATGAGTCGAACGGTCATCTGGCCTTCAACCTGCGCCGACCATGCCTTGGCGGCAGTATAGGTGCCGCGCGCCGTCAGCGCCGCCAGGACGGCCAGAAAGCAAAGCGCGGCGACCACAAAGAACAGGGCCGCTTCCCGGGCATCGCTTTCCGGCAGGAGGGGTGTCGCCTTGGTCATCAAGCCTGCTGAAATTCCACGTCTTCAACCAGAATGCCATGCTGAAGCCGCAGCACAGGTGATTCGAATTCACGAATGATATGCATATCGTGTGTCGCGATGATGATGGTCGTGTCGAGGCGTCGGTTGAGCTCTATGAAGAGACGGAAAATGCGCCGCGCCATGTCCGGATCGACATTCCCGGTTGGCTCGTCGGCGATCAGAATGTCCGGCTTGTTGATCAGGGCGCGGGCAATCGCCACGCGCTGCTGCTCACCGCCAGACAGCTGTGGCGGACGCGCATGCAGCCTTTCGCCAAGTCCAACCCAGCGCAGAAGGTCGACGACTTCCGTGCGATAGGCGGTGTCTTTTTGCCCGCTCACGCGAAGCGGCAAGGCAACATTCTCGAATGCGGTCAGATGCTCAAGCAGCCTGAAATCCTGGAACACTACGCCGATCCGGCGACGGATCGCCGACAGCTGCTTGCGCTTCAACGTCCCTGTGCGCTGGCCGAACAGGCGGACTTCGCCGGTGGTTGGCGCGAGCGCAAGGTAAAGCAATTTCAGCAAAGATGACTTGCCCGCCCCCGAAGCGCCCGTCAGAAAAGTGAAGCTTCCAGGCTTCAGCCTGATATTGATATCTGACAGGACATCGTCAGCTGTGTCATAACGCAGGCACACGCCATTCAGTTCGACGGCCGGTTCGTCGGAGAAGTCTGGCCTGAAACGGTTCATTAACGACCTTTCAATCCTGTAAGCATCTAATCGACTATTCCAGCGAATTGCCCGAATGTCCAAGCCATGATCCTCACCTGTCCCGAATGCGACACCCAGTATTTCGCCGACGACTCAACGATTGGTGAATCCGGCCGTACGGTAAAGTGCGCAGCCTGCGATCACTCATGGTTTGTCGGACCTGAAGGCGAGGTGAAGGGCGAGAAGGGCCCGATTGCCGGCGCACACGAGGCTTATCGCGAGAAAGTCCGCGCCCGCCGCCTCCGCCAGAGCCGGTCTGTCGCCCTGATGTCCTGGCTCATCGTCGGCTGTCTTTTCGGTGCCGCCATTGCAGGAAGCGTTATCTTCCGTGACCGCGTCGTCGACGCCTGGCCGCAATCAGCCTCCACCTTCAAGGCGATTGGGTTTGAAGTGAACCGGTTTGGCCTCGAATTCGAGGAAACGCAGGCTGAGCGCTATTTTGACGGCACAACGCCCATTCTCGAGATCACGGGAGACGTCAAGAACGCCTCCAAGCATGAGCGCGAGGCACCGAGTGTGCGCGTCATTCTGCTCGACGAATCAGGGGAGATGATCGGCGAATCCTTCGCCCCGGTCACCCCGTCCCGGATTCCCCCCGGCGCGCTTGGAAAATTTACGACCCGCGTGGAAAATCCGCCTTTCGAGGCGTTTGAGCTGGAACTGCAATTTGCATCCTCACCCCTGGCAGTGGCAGATACGGACACCGTCGCCGATGTGCGTCTGCCAGCTGGGGAAGAGAGTGAATGAGCAGCGATAATCCGAAGTTTGATGTGGTCCTTGATGAAAAGGACCTGATGGCCAGAATTGAAACGCTGGCTGACCGCCTCGCCCCCCGGCTCACCGGTGAATGGTCGGCCATCAATATTCTGGTCGGCGCGACGCCGTTCACCAGCGACCTGATGAAAGCCCTGGCCCGCCGGGGCATCCACCCTGTGCTCGACGCCCTGTGGCTGGAAAGCTACCGCGATCAGCGCGAAAGCTCAGGCCGGGTTCTGGTCCGCGCTGACATTGTCCGCCCGGTCAAGGATCGCGGCGTGCTGATCATAGACGATGTGTTCGATACCGGCCGCACGCTTGCTTTTGCCCGCTCGCACCTGATGACAAAGGGTGCCCGCGAAGTCATTACCGTCGCGCTGGCCCGCAAACCATCAGCCCCGTCCGGCGAGGAGGATGTCGATTTTCACGCCTTCGACGCCCCGGGGCGCTTTCTGGTCGGCTATGGCATGGATGATGCCGGCAAATATCGCGGCCTGCCCTATATCGGCGCGGTCGACTAGTCCTCAGCGCCCCATCGGGCAAAGCGGCGCGACACTTCGGTATAGACGGGCCGCTTGAAGGGCACGATCAGACCCGGCAGCTCTGACAGGCGCGCCCAGCGCCATGCATCGAATTCAGGCGTATGCTTGTCGAGGCGAATGTCGCTGTCAGATCCCTTGAAGCGCAGCGCAAACCATTTCTGGCGCTGGCCGATATACGGCCCCGGCAGACGCCGTTTGACCTCTGCGGGAAATTCATAGGTCAGCCAGTCGGTCGTCTCTTCAAGGACGTCGACAAGCTTTTCGGTGACGCCGATTTCCTCTTCGAGCTCGCGGAGCGCGGCATGGGTCGGGTCTTCATTCTCATCGATACCGCCCTGGGGCATCTGCCACTGAAAGGCGCCGCGGCCATTGATGCGACGGCCAACGAAGATGTGTCCCGCGTCTGAAAAGAGCGCGAGGCCGACATTGGGGCGGTAGAGTTTCGGGTCCAGTGTTTTGGTCTTCACCCAGCTGTACTTAAGGTGTCCTTGCCGTCTTGCCCAGCCTCAGCTGTATCGACTTTACCGGGTTCTTCCACAACCGTGGGTGGAACTGGTTTCGGACGGGCCCGTGTGACAGCCGATACGGGCGCCAGCGCGATCCCTTTTTCGTCCAGCTGCTCTGTCCAGGCTTTCAGAATATCGATCGTGATCGGATAGGCGAAGCCGGAGCCAAGCGATGAGCCGTTCTCGAGGGCGAGCACTTCCAGTTCCAACAGCTTGTTCTCGATTTCGCTGCCGTCCGGGCGCGCATCGATCGGCATATTGGCCTGGCGATAGCGAAGGCCGGAGGATTTGGCGGCATCGACAAAGGCCGAGCGGTTGAGGCTGCCATCTTCAACGAAGGCCACGCCGCGCTCGGCAAGCGCCGCTGCAATCTCGGCCGTCGCCGTCTCGTCGGTCGCAAACTTGCTGCCCTGATAATTTGTAATGCCGAAATATCCGGTCGCGCGCGACATCAGATAGTCGAGGCGGCCATTGAGTTCGTTTTCGGAAAGCCCAATAGCCAGCGCCTGCGGGTTCGGGCGTTCGCGGCCATATTCATACGGCTCCATCGGCACTTCGAGCAGCACTTCATGACCAGCCGCGCGGGCCTGGTGGATCCAGGTCTGCAGATTGCGGGCGGTCGGCGCGAAAGAGAGGGTTACTTCCGGCGGCAGCTCTTCAATGGCCGACTTGGTGTGGGTGTAATTGATGCCCAGACCGCCCAGCACGATCGAAACGGTTGGCCGGTTCTCAGGATTGGCGAATGGCCGCGCATAGGCCCCGGCGGGCGTGCGGCCATCTTCTGCGATTTTTGGCAGATAGCCGAGCGAGGTGCGTTCGCTGACATCGCTGATCGGCGCGCGCGGCAGGGCCGTGACTTCGCGGGTTTCCTGCCAGGACTGGCCGGACGCGACAGACACACCATTGATGCGCACCTTGTCGGAATCATCCATGGAAGCACGCACCAGACGAGCGCCATCATCATAATCGACGCCGAGGCTTGGCTCGTCATCGGCGCCTTCATAGACATTGGCCGCGGTGCCGTCAGCGCGCATGGCAGCGGCGGGGCTCGCGGCATCATTCGACGCAAAGCGGGTCTTCAGCTGCGGGCGCTCGATATCGGATGGCTCGAACAGCGCGATCTGCAGCGAAGGGCTGGCCGCGCTCGGTTCACCGGTGAAGTGGATGGCAGCTACGGCTATGGCCGCAACGCTGGAGTAAGCAGCGAAGCTGAGCGTCGTATGGACTATGCCGCTACGCAGGGGCGAAGGCTCCCTGACACTACGATCACTCATGTAAACGCCTCTCCATCAATCAACCAGCTCTAATCTCGAACGATCAGATTGCAGGTGATTGGTTAAGAAGTCGCAAACACCTGTTAACCCGCGTTAGAGTTTTGGGTGCTTGTCAGCAGTCCGCCGCGCAGTTTCTCGATCGCACGGTCGAGCTGATAATCCTCGCCCTCATAATCTTCCGGCGGCTGGTCGTCCGGCATGTGAGGAATGCGGCGCTCGACCCCGTCTTCATTGGTCAGCGCGTTTGGCAGGTCCGCTTCGGAATAACGCTTGATACGCGCCAGCTCTTCCTCGGTGATCCGGGACTGTGCGACCTCAAGATCCGGCTCAATGCCGGTCGCCTGGATGGAGCGGCCCGATGGTGTGTAATAGCGCGACGTGGTGAGGCGGATGGCCCCGCGGTCGGCGCCGAGCGGGATCACCGTCTGGACGGACCCCTTGCCGAAGCTGGTTGTCCCCAGAATGGTTGCACGACCGCGGTCCTGCAGCGCGCCGGCGACGATTTCAGAGGCCGATGCCGAGCCATTATTGATCAGCACAACGATCGGTACATTGCGATAAACCTCACCATTGCGCGCATTATAGCGGGCAATATCACCCGGGCGCCGGCCAATCGTGGAAACGACTTCGCCGCCCGACAGGAATTTGTCGCTGACGGAGATCGCCTGATCGAGCAGGCCGCCGCCATTATTGCGCAAATCGAGAATCAGACCGGCAGGACGCCCGCCAATCTCGCGGGATGCGCCAGAAATGGCCTCTTCAAGCAGTTCGGTGGTGCGTTCATTGAAGGTCGAGACGCGGAAATAGGCGATGTCGTCATCCTTGACCTCCCAGGTCACGGATTTCGGACGGATGACTTCGCGTTCCAGCGTGACATCGAAGGCTTCTTCGCCTTCGCGCAGCACGGTGACGATGATCTCGCTGCCCGGCGGGCCGCGCATGCCTTTGACGGCATCGTCAATGTTCAGGCCGACGATCGGCGCACCATTGATCGCGGTCAGGAGGTCACCGCTTTCCAGGCCAGCCCGGCTGGCCGGCGTATCATCCATCGGCGTGACGACTTTCACAAAGCCGTCTTCCATGGTCACCTCGATACCAAGGCCGCCATATTCGCCGGACGTCTGGACCTGCATGGCCTCGAAATCTTCGGCTGCCATGTAGGAGGAATGCGGGTCGAGCGAGCCGAGCATGCCATTGATGGCCGCTTCCATGGCTTCGGTTTCGTCAATCTCTGTCACATAGTCAGCGCGGGCGCGCGCCAGGACTTCAGCGAAAAGATCAAGCTGACGGTAAGTTTCGGCGCGGCTGTCGAGCGGCTTCGTTTCCGGCCAGGCAAAAGACGACAAACCAACAGCAAGACCCCCAAGAACCACTCCGATGGCTGCACCTGTGAGCATTGCACGCATAATCGTCTTCTCCCTATCGCGGCGGTTATCCGCCCTTCATCCAGCGCGCTGGATTCATTGGTGTACCGGACTTCCTTACCTCTAAATAGAGTTCCGGAGCCGGGATTTCACGGTCTGGCATGCGACCCACGGGTTCGCCTGTCTTCACCGTCTGGCCGGGAGCCGCATAAATACGGCCCATACCGCTCAGTAGAATATGGTAGCCATCACTTGTGGAAATGATCAAGAGCTGACCGTAGCTGCGGAACATGCCGGCATATTCAATCGTGCCATCTACAGGGGCAACCACGTCAGAATTACGGCGCGGCTGTATGTAGATCCCCTTGGAGGATTCCCCGCCCGGAAGGCTGTCCCCCCAGCTGCGCGACACAAGCCCATTCGTTGGCCGGAGCAATCCGCCCAGCGCCTCCGCGCCCAGCGGCTTGAGGTTGGCGTTCACGACAGCGGCCGGACGCGGCGTTGGAGCATCGGTGCGCACACCGCCGCTCGTATTGGCGGCCAGCTGGATACGCGCACCGGGTTTGATGCCGGGTGCATTCGGCGCTTCGGTTTCAAGCGCGGCCAGGAGCTGCTGCAGCGTTTTGGCTTCAGAGCCAATCTTTTCGACGCGCAAACGAAGTGCAGCCGCTTCCCCGCTGACGCTCTCATACTGGGCCCGCTTGGTCGCCACTAATTGCTCGATCTCGGCTTTCTTCACTGCCAGCCGGGCCTCGGTTGTCTCGAGCCGGGTATTCTCCCGATAGATCTGCGCTTCCAGCGTTTTCAGCTCGGTGATTTCACTGGCCAGGGCATCGGTGCGCGAATTCAGCGCCGGGGCTGCCGCACTCATCAGGATGGCGGCGCGGATCGCCTGGTTTGCCTCGCGCGGTGACGCGATCAGGGCGGGCGGCCGGTTGCGGCCCGACACAGCCAGGCTCGTCATCACATCTTCGAGGTTCTCATGGCTCTCGATCAGTTCGGCGCGCGCAGAGGTCAGCCGCGTCGACAGGTCGATAAGCTTCAGCTCTGAAGCGGCCGCCTGCTCTTCACGCCGGCGGCTCTCCATCGCCGCAGCGATCAGATTGGCTTCCAGATTGGTGACATCGCGCACAGCGCTGTTTTCGGCCTTCTCAAGCGCTTCGAGCTGGCGCAATGCCGCGTCGCGTTCAGCCTCCAGCGCTTTCAGCTCTTCTCGCGTGAACTCGCTCGGCGTTGCTGCGATCAGCAATCCGGCAAGCGCAATAAAAGCGAGACGCAGCTTTGGAAACATGCCCCCATCCCTGCCATACGGGTCATGACTACAGGATTAACCGAGGTGCACGATTTGCCGATTTGGCAGGAGAATCAATCGCCGAGACCGTCGAACAGGCGGTCGATCTCGTCCAGCCAGACCCTCAACTGCGGTGTCTGCACGTCGCAACGCTTGGGCAGGCGGCGCACAAGCGTCTGGTCGAGCCAGGTTTCGTAGGCGAATGCGTATTCCAGCTCGCGCGCAAAAACACCGCGCATCACGTCGCGGTCCTCCAGCCCCAGCACCTGAAGCGCATAGATCTCATCATCGTTGAGCTCGCAGCTTTCCGGCACATCGCCGCGCACATAAGGCGCGTCCCAGCCCATCAGGAACAATGTCACCGGCGAGAGCGCCCGTTTGCCGATTGAAATGAAATCTGCCGGGCCGTAAGCGCGCGCGCCGTCGGCCTGTGCTTCCAGGACGGCGGTATCGCGATAGACGCCCGATGCCGGTAGCGGGATGGACGTATCGGACGCCACCACAGCGCCCAGGCTGAAGCGTCCTTCCTCGTCCGTGACGTCCGTTTCGGCCCCGCGCCCGGCGCTGACGGTCACATCCTCGACAGGCGCGCCGGTGGACACATCAACGGCCACACCATCAACCGCCGGGGACAGTGTTTTTTCGCGTCCCTGACAAGCGACGGGCAGGATCAGCGCGAGAATGGCCAGGGCAGGCAGGAGCGGTCGGGTCATGGTGGTATCCATGCCACACACTCGACGTTTGGGGAAACCCGAAACCAGTAAAAAGACAAACGGAAACAAAGCAAAGACCCCTAAAGTGCGCTGGGGTCTAGCTAATCTTCGAAACTGTCATAAACTCGTGATGAGGAATCAGTAATGATGCCCAGGAAATCGATGGAGGTGCGTGTTCACTAACGAAGCGCTCAAAAGATTTAGCAGGATAATTGGAGGGCCCAGCTTATGCCCGAAGTCCTGACAAAGCCCCCGCAGGGTCGGCCAGCTCTCGTATTGAACGCGGATTACCGACCGCTTTCCTATTACCCGCTCTCGCTCTGGCCCTGGCAGGATGTCGTCAAAGCCGTCTTCCTCGACCGCGTCGATATCATTGCCGAATATGACCAGGTTGTTCGCTCTCCCAGCTTCGAAATGCGCCTGCCATCGGTCATCGCGCTGCGCGAGTTCGTTCGCCAGGATCGCTCACCGGCATTTACCCGCTTCAATGTCTTCCTGCGTGACGGCTTCCAGTGTGTCTATTGCGGCTCAGGCGAGGAGCTCACCTTCGACCATGTGATCCCGCGCTCGAAAGGCGGACGAACGAGCTGGACGAATATCGCCACAGCCTGCTCGCCCTGTAACCTCAAGAAAGGTGGGCGCATGCCGGTTGATGCCGGGATGATCCCGAACCGCAAGCCGTTGCAGCCTTCCAACTATCAGCTGCAGGAAATCGGGCGCCGCTTCCCACCCCACCATCTGCACGAGACCTGGATGGATTACCTATATTGGGACGTCGAGCTTGAGGCATAAGAAAACCCCGCCAGCCTGAGGCTCGCGGGGTGTTCGGATACTCTACTCTGTCGAGTGGGGGATGTTACCACTCGCCATTGGCATCAGCTTCAACGTCCGTTTCCGTTTCAACGGTCATTTCACCAGTCGAAATGGAATTGAGAACGTAGTCGTTCAGGCCATTCGTATCGAGCGCTTCGACATCCGAAGGAATGTCAGCGTCAGAAGCGGCATTCAGATTGGCGAGCTGTTCGATCGCATCATTGCGACTCTCGACATAAGGGCCACCCGTACCAGCTTCATCATCGGTTTCGACGTCTGTTTCGATTTCAGTCTCAACGTCGGTCTCGACATCGGCACCGGTGTTCAGGTCAGCATCGGCTGAAGCGTCTTCTTCGCTCTCATAATAGACACCGCCTTCACCGTCGGCGCCAAGATCAGTCTCAACGTCGACGTCAGCGCCTTCAGGCATTTCGTCATCGACATAGTCGCCATAGGTTTCGGAGCGTGTCTCGACTTCGATGTCAGCATCAAGATCAGCATCAGCTGCGGCATCGGCTTCGTCTTCATAATATTCGCCGCCAACACCGGTCTCAGCGTCGGTTTCGATTTCGACATCAGCCGTCTGGTCTTCTTTCCAGTCCTCGGCGTCTTTCTTCATCGTGTCGGCTTCAGTGCGAACCTGCGTCGTCACGTCAGAGCCGGTCTCAAGCGCGGTTTCAGGAACCGTAGTTGTCACTTCGGTGTCTGCGGTGACGCCGGTATCATTGTCAACGATCTGTGCGACGGCCGGTGTGGCCATCAGGGCGATCGCAGCTGTAGCGGTCATAAGTGTGCGTTTCATCTCTGGGTCTCCTTTGTAGCATTCTGCTATGCCCAACTAACGGGCAGCTCCCAGATGGCGTTCCGCAATTGAGGTTAATTCTCCTTAAGACGCGCGATCTATAGCTGTAACCTCTTGATTTCCCTCAATGTTTAAAGAGCCGGGTTCACCTCGCCTGCCACACGCCCAGCGATCCGGGCCCACAGGCAAGCCTGACAGGAAGACCGCCGGACCCAGCTCCGCAAAGACACATTGGAAATTTCGCGTCAGGCTCGCCAGCATTGCGCTGCCTCTTTATTCGAACGCAGAACCAAGGCACAACTGCACTTTACCCGACGAAAGCCCGGAGCGCCCTGCATGTCCCACCTGCCCCGCCTTCGTGGCCGCAATGCGAAGATCGTCGCCACGCTCGGCCCGACCAGCCGCTCGTCCAAGAACATCCGCCTGCTCGCCGAGGCCGGCGCCGACATCTTCCGCCTGAATTTCAGCCATGGCAGCCATGACGATCATCGCCAGACCTTCGAGAATATCCGCGCCGCTGAAGAGGTGATCGGCCGCCCCCTCGCCGTGCTGGCTGACTTGCAAGGCCCAAAGGTCCGCGTCGGCGCCTTTCCGGGCGGCAAACTCAAACTCGGCTTCAACAAAGAGTATGATCTCGTCGCCGCCGAAGAGACCGACAAGCCGGACACCATCCCCGTCCCGCACCCGGAAATCCTGGCCGCGCTCGAGGTCGGCGACAGCGTGCTCTGCAATGACGGCATGATTGCGCTCACCGTGACGGCCGCAGGCGAGACGCCGCGCGTGAAATCGGACTTTCCGGCTGAGTTGTCAGACCGCAAGGGCTTCACCGTCCGAGGCAAGGCGCTGCCGCTCAAGGCCCTCACAGAGAAAGACCGCGAAGACCTCGATTTCGTCCTCGAGCTTGGCGTGGACCTCATCGCCCTCAGCTTCGTCCAGTCCGTTGACGACATCGAAACCGTCAAGGCCATCATCAAGGACCGCGCCCCGCTCATCGCCAAGCTGGAAAAGCCAGCCGCCATCGACGACCTTGAGAACATCGTCGCCGCGGCAGACTGTGTCATGGTTGCCCGCGGCGATCTTGGCGTTGAGTATCCGGCAGAGCAGGTGCCGATCATCCAGCGCCGCATTGTTCGCGCCGCCCGCGCCATTGGCCGCCCCGTGATCGTTGCGACGCAGATGCTGGAATCCATGGTCGATAATGCCGCGCCAACGCGCGCAGAGACCGGCGATGTCGCCACCGCGATCTATCAGGGCGTCGATGCGGTCATGCTGTCAGCCGAGACCGCTGTTGGCCGCCACCCCGCCACGGCTGTTGCCATTATGGGCCGCATCATCCGCGCCACAGAGCATGCCGAGGATTATCGCGACTCCCTGAAACAGTTCATGGGCGACCGCAGCCAGGAGCTGACCGTGGACGTCATTGCCCGCTCGGCCCAGTCGCTCGCCTTTGCCGAAAAAGCGACGGCCCTGGCCCTGCGCACCGGCTCAGCACGGCGGCTCGCGCAATTCTCCAAGCATCGCGGCCGCTACATGATCCTTTACGGGTCGGAAGACACGTCGCGCCTGCGCAAGGCGCAACTTCTCTGGGGTGTTCACCCGATCCACGTGGCCGATATCGACACCGATGACTGGCCGGTTACCCTGCTCAAGACCGCCGAACTGGAAGGCTCCGTCGCCTACGCCGCCTGGAAAGGCGACGGCAATGACGACGCCGCCTGGGAGCTTGGGATCAGGCGAGGCTGAGCTCTATCCGCCCTCGCGATTCGGCGGCCTGATGACCCTCGTTCTGGGGCCGACGCTCGATGCAGCCTGCATGAAGTCGAGCGCAAAACTGAGAACCCTGTCCTCACCATCGTTCAGATCAGCGGCTGAGTTCCTGATCCAGTAGTCCGGCACGATTCCGATTCCCTCCCAGCTCACGCCGTGTATGTCCCGCATCACATTTACCGGCACACCGAAGCGCCACCCCTCGCCCGCAGGCATCCTGTGCGCATCCGCCATGACACCTGCTGTCGTGTCACCGATGATCGTCGCATGTGGCAATGTCTTCATCGCGATGACGAAGTTCTCCGCCGCGCTGATTGTGCGTGAGTCGGTAAGAACCGCGACCGGCCGGCCGGACCATGCGCTGCCCTTGGCTGGCACCGACCAGGTCACAGCAGCATTGAAGCCCTCGCCATCATCGGTATCCGGCACCCGCTCTGACACGCGCATATAGTCATGAGGATGAAGCGCAAACCGGCTCACAATGTCTTCAGAGATCCGGTCGCTCCCGCCGCCATTCTGCCGGACATCGATGATGATCCCACGGGCATCCACAAAGCGCTGCATCAGCTGGTCCATCGTGCCTGAACTCGTGTCCGGGTATTTAAAAGACGCGATGCGGAGATAACCGATCCCCTCTGGCAGCCAGCCAAAAGCCATCGCGCCGTTGGCCCGGCTTTCCAGCTCGCCCTCGATATAATCGGACTCGATCAGGCGGATCGAAAACTCGCCCGTTTCGAAGGGCCCAGTTCCAAGACTGCGCCCGCCTGAACGGCTGAAGCGGCCGGACGTCTGGTCTTCCACCGTTACATGCACATCATTGAGCAGCCGCGTCATCGCGGTGAAAATATTGAACAGCTCGTCGCGGCCCGTGTCCGCTGTCACCTGCGGACGATAGATGTGATAAAGCGCATCCCAGTCGATGTGCTTTATCTCGAACAGAGCATAATTCTGGTCATAGAGCGCCCAGAATGCCTCGAAATCTGATTCCGGCTGCGACAGGGCCGCCTCGTCAGCGAAGCCCGGCACGCTTGCGGCCAACGCCGCCGCCGCAAACGCCGCCTTCATAAACCGGCCGATCATTGCATCGCCTCGATCAGCGAAAGAATGAGATCGCCGCCATTCGTTCCGTTGGTCAGGAAAACATAGCCCTCGCCGGTCTCCGGCAGGAAGGCCGTCATTGTACGGTACTCACCATTGTTGCCGTCATGCATGACAAACTTTTCCGGTCCGAGCTGCATCGTGTTCCAGCCGAGCGCCCAGGATGCCGGGGCCGGGAAGTCGCCTGCCGGGACCGGGGACTGCGGCTCCAGCATCGCGGTCAGCGCTTCACTGGACAGGTCATTGCCCTTGCAGACGTGGCTGACAAAGGCCGCATAATCATCGATGGTCGTCACCAGCCCCCCGGCTGAGCCGCCCCCGCCAATATCGAGCGCGCGGCCGCTTTGCGGCTGGCTCATCGACCTGTATCCGAGAGACGGTTCGACCTTATCAGACAGAGGTCCCGAAAAGGTCGAATCCGGCATCACTTGGCCGAGGTAAGCCTGGAACAGTTGCTCGAGCGAGCGACCTGTCTGCGCCTCGACATAGGCGCGCAGCAATTCATACGCCTCACCGGAATAGCTATAAGTCGTGCCCGGATCACTTTCGAACGGCACAATGTCCCTGCGGTCCGGATCGTCAGTATCGCCAACCCAGTTCGGCAGACCCGTGCGATGAGAAAGGATCATCCGCGGCGTCAGCTGCTCATACTTGTCCGCATCTGAAATGCGCGAATAGGCAAAATCTTCAGCAAGGCGGCGGTCGAGATCGATCTTGCCCTCATCGGCAAGCTTCACGACCAGCCAGGCGAAGACCGGCTTGGACAGGGAAGCGGCCTCGAACGCGGTCCTGGACGAAACCGGAATGGCGCGCTCTATATTGGCCTCACCCGCCACACTGATCGCGGCAGGCTCGCAATCGGCCAGTGTCGCCATCGCAATCCCGGGGACATCGAAGGATGCAAGTGCACCCTCCAGCTGCGGATCGATCACAGCGCCTGGCGTCTGCGTCTCGGCGTTCGCAATACACCCCGCAAGCGCCACCGATGCGAGCAAGCTTGTGGACAGAAATCGTGTGAGGCTCATAGGTCATACTCCTTGATAGTGCCGAACAAGCTCGGCCTGGCCCTATCTCTGATGCATCCACCGTCATCCCTCTCCGCAATTTCCTATAAAAGCCGGGCAATTTCGAAATTGCTCGCATTCTTCGGAAATGCCCTTGTTGGCGGAAGAGACGAAATGGATACTGCCGCCGTCCGAATGCGGCCGGAAGGATTCTTATGCTGTGGCTACAGATCGCGCTCAGCTTTGCGGGCAACACGCTCACCCTTCTCGTGGTCGCTTTTCTCATACGCGATGCGTGGCACCATATGGCTGCGCGGATCGCCATTTTCCTCTTTATCGGCACAATCGGCTATTCGCTCAGCCTGTTGCCTGAACCTTTGGCACTTCAGGGCGGCGCCAAAAGCCTCGCTTATCTGCTCAATGTTCCGGTTCTCGGCCTCAACTGGCTACTCGGCCGCGCTTTGATGGAAGACGAATTTCGCATGGGCCCGCTGGAATGGGCCGTCCTCGTCTTCACCAGCCTTGTCATGTTCGCCGTTGCCGCCCCGGTGGTCGGGCTCGACCTTCCAGCCCGCGATGCCATAAACGCTGTCGCGCTGCTGACGGGACTCGTCATCATGGCCCACATTATCTGGGTCGCCGTCTCAGGGTTTCGCGATGACCTTGTCGATACGCGCCGCAAGGTCCGGGTCGGCTTCGTCCTCGTGGTTGTTACGAGCTATCTTGTCATCAGCGTGATCGAGATTTTCGGGCTAGGTCTTCGGGCTGAGGCCATCGCGTTCGACATGACAACGATTGCGATCAATCTTGCCATTCTGCTGTGGGCGGCGCGCCTTGACGCACAACGCCTCTTCACGCCTCCAAAGAAGGCGGAGACGATCAGCGAAAAGGCCCTCTCACCGGCATTTCAGGGCGCCTCGGCAAGGCTGCAGCACCTTATGGAGACCGAAAAGTCCTACCGCGAGCACGACATGTCCCTTGGACGCGTTGCAGACAGGCTCAACATGCCGGAACACCAGACCCGCAAGCTGATCAACAGCGCGCTCGGCTACCGGAACTTTTCAACCTATCTCAACAGCTACCGGATCGCGGAAGCCCGGGAAGCGCTGGCCGATCCTGAAAAAGCGTCGCTGCCAATCCTGACGATATCCATAGATTCCGGATACGCCACGCTGTCCACCTTCAACCGGGCATTCAAGACGATCACAGGCGAGACGCCAAGCGCCTATAGAACGAGAGCTCTGGGCCTGCCCAAATAGAAAACGCCCGGTAAAGTCTCACCGGGCGTCTCCAGATTTCATGTCCAGGTCGACTACACGTCCAGAAGCAAACGCTCCGGATCTTCCAGCGCTTCTTTCACGCGGACGAGGAAGGTCACAGCCTCCTTGCCGTCCACGATGCGGTGGTCATAGGAGAGCGCCAGATACATCATCGGGCGGATCTCGACCTTGCCATTGATCGCGACAGGGCGCTGCTCGATGCGGTGCATGCCGAGCACACCCGATTGCGGCGGGTTCAGGATCGGCGTCGACATCAGCGAGCCGTAGACGCCGCCATTGGTGACGGTGAACGTGCCGCCCTGCATGTCAGCAATGGAGAGATCGCCGTCGCGCGCCTTCTTGGCAAGATTGCCAAGCTCACGCTCGATACCGGCCAGCGACAGCTCGTCACAATCGCGGATCACCGGCACGACAAGGCCTTTTTCGGTGCCGACGGCCATGCCGATATCATAGTAGTTCTTGTAGATGATATCAGTGCCATCGATCTCAGCGTTCACCGCAGGGATTTCCTTCAGCGCCGAGACAATCGCCTTGGTAAAGAAGCCCATGAAGCCAAGCTTCACGCCATGCTTCTCGGCAAAGCCTTCCTTATACTTCGAGCGCAGCTCCATCACGGCCGACATGTCCACATCGTTGAATGTGGTCAGCATGGCGGCGGTGTCCTGCGCCTCTTTGAGGCGGCGGGCGATGGTCTGGCGCAGACGCGTCATCTTCACCCGCTCTTCGCGCGGACCGATCTCGCGTGGGGCGCGCGATTGCTGCGGCTGGCTGGAAGACGAGGCCGATTTGGCAGCATTATTTACGTAGTCGATCGCATCGGCCTTGGTGGCGCGGCCATCGCGGCCTGAGCCTGGAATATCAGCCGGGTTCACGCCGCCCTCGCTCGCCACGCGGCGAACCGAAGGAGAGACCGGGCGGTCTTCCTGGCCTGAGGCGGACTCGCCTGTTTCTGCCGGCGTCTGAGTTGTCGGGGCGCCTTCACTGACACGCGCTTCCTTGGCGACCGTACCGCCGCCGCCAGCGCCCGCGCTGATCCGCGCGATCACTGTGCCCGGATTGACCGTGTCGCCCGGCGACACCAGCAGCTCGGCAATCGTGCCATCTGCGGTTGCCGGCACTTCAAGCGCGACCTTGTCTGTCTCGATCTCTGCTATGGTCTCATCCTTGGAGACACTGTCGCCGACTTTCTTGGTGAATTCGGAGATCGTGCCTTCAGTGACGCTCTCGCCCATGGCCGGCACGGCCACATCGACGGTCTCGCCGCCACCAGAAGACTTCGCGGGCGCCGCTTTTGTCTCTGCGGGCGCGTCCTTCTTCTCGGCTGCAGCCGACTTGTCTTCCTTGGCAGGCGCAGACTTTTCCGCCGCGCCACTGCCGCTGCCGAGCCGTCCGAGGACCGAGCCGATCTCGACCGTATCGCCTTCATTAGCGACGATTTCAGACAGTGTGCCGTCTGCCGTCGCGGCAACTTCGACTGAAACCTTGTCGGTTTCGAGCTCGACGAGCACTTCATCCTTGGAGACCGAATCCCCGGCCTTTTTCAGCCACTGGCCGACCGTCGCCTCTGAGACGCTTTCGCCGAGCTGGGGGACTACAATATCAGTCATAACTTGTCCGTTTCGTATCTTGGTCGTGTCAGGGTCAGGCGGAGACAATGCTGTCTTCAACCGGCTGGTCACCCAGCGCAGCACCGATGAGAGCATTTTTTTCCTTATTATGTTGGGCCATCAGGCCGGTCGCCGTCGCGGCAGCGGGGGGGCGTCCGGCATATTTCGGACGCGGCGTCTTGCAGCCGACCTGGTTGGCCGCCCATTCGATTTCATCGCGCATGAAGGTCCAGCCGCCCATATTGCGCGGCTCTTCCTGGCACCAGACCATCTCGGCCTGCTTGAAGCGTTTCAGCTCCTGCATGAGCGACTTGCGCGGCACAGGGTAGAACTGCTCGACGCGCAGCAGATAGATATCGTCGACACCCTTTTCCTCACGCGCTTCGAACAGGTCGTAATAGACCTTGCCCGAGCACAGGACGACGCGGCGAATATCCTTGTCCTTGGCGAGCTTCACCTTGCCTTCGCGGCCGGGCGTCTCTGCATCGTCCCACAAGATGCGGTGGAAAGAGGATTTCGTGTTGAGATCGTCCAGCGCCGAGGTCGCCAGCTTGTGACGCAGAAGCGATTTCGGCGTCATGATGATCAGCGGCTTGCGGAAGTCGCGGTGGATCTGACGGCGCAGCGCATGGAAATAGTTGGCCGGCGTCGTGAGGTTACACACCTGCATATTGTCTTCAGCGCACATCTGCAGGAAGCGCTCGAGGCGGGCCGAGGAGTGCTCAGGCCCCTGGCCTTCATAGCCATGCGGCAGGAGGCAGACCAAGCCGCTCATCCGCAGCCATTTACGCTCTGCCGACGAGATGAACTGATCGAAGAAGACCTGCGCGCCGTTCGAGAAGTCGCCAAACTGCGCCTCCCATAGAACCAGACAGTTCGGGTCCGCCAGCGAGTAGCCATACTCATAGCCCAGCACCGCTTCTTCAGACAGCAGCGAGTCGATCACTTCATAATGCGCCTGGCCGTCGCCGAGATTGTTCAGCGGCGTGTAGCGCTCACCGGTGTTCTGGTCGACGAAGTGGCTGTGGCGCTGCGAGAACGTCCCGCGCCCTGAATCCTGGCCGGACAGGCGCACCGGAAACCCCTCATCGAGCAGCGTTGCATAGGCGAGGTGTTCCGCTGTGGCCCAATCGAGCCCCTTGCCGGAATTGATCGCCTCACGGCGCCCATCTATGACTCGGCGCAGCGTCTTGTGGATGTCCACACCATCGGGAACGGTGGTGATGATATCGCCCAGTTCCTGCAGCTTTTTCTTCGAAACACCCGTCTTGCCGCGGCGCTCATCGTCTTCAGGCAGGCCGAGGCCTTCCCATTCGCCGTCGAGCCAGTCGGCCTTGGTCGCCTCGAAATCCTTGCCTTCGTCGAAGGCCTTGTCGAGGAAATCCTCGAAATCCTTGACCTGCTGCTCAACCTCTTCAGCCGAGACCAGACCTTCTTCAACGAGACGGCGCGCATAGATCTCGCGGGTCGATTCATGACCCTTGATATTGGTGTACATGACCGGCTGGGTGAACATTGGCTCGTCACCCTCATTGTGGCCGAACCGGCGATAGCAGAACATGTCGATGACGACGTCCTTGCCGAATTTCTGGCGGTACTCCGTCGCGACTTTCGCCACATAGGTGACCGCTTCCGGGTCATCGCCATTCACGTGGAAAATCGGCGCCTGCACCATCAGGGCGACATCGGACGGGTAAGGCGAGGAGCGCGAATACATCGGGCTCGTCGTGAAACCGATCTGGTTGTTCACGATGAAGTGGATCGTCCCGCCCGTGCGATACCCCGCCAGGCCTGACAGCGCGAAACATTCAGCCACGACGCCCTGTCCGGCAAAGGCAGCATCACCGTGCAGCAGCAGCGGCAGTTTGTGCGAGCGGTCGAGAACGCCGGTCTCCTCGGCTTCCATCGCCTGCTTGGCCCGCGCGCGGCCCAGTACGACCGGGTCAACGGCTTCCAGGTGAGACGGGTTGGCGTTCATGGTGAGGTGGACTTCATTGCCATCAAAGGCGCGGTCAGAGGACGCGCCGAGGTGGTATTTTACATCGCCCGAGCCGAACCCTTCAGCGCCTTGCGTCGAGCCGCCCTGGAATTCGTGGAAAATCTTCTCATACGGCTTGCCCATCACGGCGGCCAGCATGTTGAGACGGCCACGGTGCGGCATGCCGACAATGATCTCGTTCACGCCGAGCGCACCGCCGCGCTTGATGATCTGCTCCAGCGCCGGCACAGCCGCTTCGCCGCCATCAAGGCCGAAGCGCTTGGTGCCGGGATAACGCCGGTGCAGGAAGCGCTCGAACGTCTCTGCCTCGATCAGCTTGGCGAGGATTGCCTTCTTGCCTTCAGGGGTAAACGCGACGCCCTTGTCCGGCCCTTCGATACGCTCCTGCAGCCAGGATTTTTCTTCCGGCGCGGAGATATGCTGGAATTCGACGCCAATCGTCGAACAATAGGTCCGCTGCAGGATTTCGAGAATCTGCGGCATGGTCGCATAGTCGAGGCCGAGATAGCCATCGATATAGATCTTGCGATCCATGTCCGCTTCCGTGAACCCGTAGCTTTTCGGATCGAGTTCCGGCTGGTCGGCATCATTGTTCATGGCCAGCGGGTCGAGCTGGGCCGCCAGATGCCCGCGAACCCGGTAGGCGCGGATCATCATGATGGCGCGGATGGAATCCTTGACGGCGCCGGCAACATCTTCAGCGCTAGCCGCCGGTTTGGACCCTTTGACCTTGTCGGCCAGCTTGGTTTCCAGTGCGGCCCAATTGCCATCAAAGGCAGCGACCTGGTCGGCATCGGCAGGCTTCGGCCAGCTCTCACGCTTCCAGCTTGCGCCATCGGCATTGCGGGCAGCATCCTCGCTGCCATCGCCAAGCTCGCGGAAGAAATCGCGCCAGCTTTCGGGCACCGAGTTCGGGTCACGCGCAAAGGCCGCCTGCATCTTCTCGATCCAGACGGCACTGCCGCCATAAAGGAATGCAGTGTCCAGCATCGCGCTGTTCTGCGCGCTGCGTTTGCCCGTCACTGCGGAACCGTCATCTGCCATCTTCTTACCGTCCTAAAACCTGTTGGACGGCCCGTCGGGGTCTTTTTAAGGGCCTCGTCTGGCCGCCATCCGAACCATATAGTCCGCGACTAACCTTTAAGAACCTCTACCATGGTATCGCCGAGTCGCGCAGGGCTCGGGCTCACACGAATGCCAGCTTCTTCCATTGCTGCGATCTTGGACTCAGCATCGCCCTTGCCGCCTGAAACAATGGCACCAGCATGGCCCATCGTCCGGCCCTTCGGCGCGGTGCGGCCAGCGATGAAACCGACCATTGGTTTCTTGCGGCCTTTTTTGGCTTCGTCGATCAGGAACTGGGCCGCTTCTTCTTCGGCAGAGCCGCCAATTTCACCGATCATGATGATCGATTTCGTGTCGTCATCGCCGAGGAATTTCTCAAGCACGTCGATAAAGTTGGTGCCGTTGACCGGGTCACCGCCAATGCCGACAGCTGTCGTCTGGCCAAGGCCAGCCTGCGAGGTCTGGAACACAGCCTCATAGGTCAGCGTGCCGGAGCGCGAGACCACGCCGACAGAGCCCTTCTGGAAGATCTTGCCCGGCATGATGCCGATCTTGCACTCTTCCGGGGTCAGGACGCCCGGGCAGTTCGGGCCGATCAGGCGGGAGCTCGATTTTTCAAGCTTGGCCTTCACGCGCACCATGTCGAGAACAGGAACGCCTTCAGTGATACAGGTGATCAGCTCGATGCCCGCATCGATGGCTTCCTCGATGGCAGCTGCTGCGCCGGCTGGCGGCACATAGATCACCGAGGCGTTGGCGCCGGTGGCTTCCTTCGCTTCGCCCGCATTGGCGTAGATCGGAAGCTCGGTGCCATTGTCGGCGGTCCACTTTTGACCGGCCTTCTTCGGGTGCGTCCCGGCGACCATCTTGGTGCCGTAATATTCCAGCGCCTGGTTGGTATGGAACGAACCGGTATTCCCGGTCAGGCCCTGGACGATAACTTTGGTGTTTTTGTCGATAAGGATGGACATTCACTATTCTCCGGTCTGCTCACCCTCAAGGCGAGCAATTCTTAAATTCAAAAGGATTTTGGCAGCATGCGCTCTCGCCTCAGTCGGTGCTGACAAGTAGCCAAAAGAGGCACTGATATCGAGAAAGCTGTCGGGATATTCGCCGAATTCTCCGCAAACATACTCATAGGTTTCCGATGTCGCGTCCATCGACCCGCAGCGCTGACGTTGCTGCTCCTGCATTTTCGCATATGCCAAGCGCTGCTGCTGAGTTTGATAAGCGGCCCCTTCAACCGAACAAACACTTCCTGCCAAGAAAATGGCTGCGTCCGAAAGGTCGGTGACTGACCGCTCAACGTCCGGCGCGTATTGCTCAATGCAACTGAACACTGGCGCCAATGCGTCATCGTCAGAGCTCTGCGCAAACCCGTTTGCGCAGATCCCGACACAGAAAATTGCGGACAGATAAGCTCGCATCTTGGCGTCTTAGCCCTTGACCGCTTCGGTAATCTTCTTCGCCGCATCGTCGAGATCGTCAGCCGGGATGACGTTGAGGCCGGAAGACTTGATGATCTCCTTGCCCTTCTCGACATTCGTGCCTTCGAGGCGAACGACCAGCGGGACAGAAAGATTGGTCTCTTTCACCGCCGCGATCACGCCCTCGGCGATGACGTCACACTTCATGATGCCGCCGAAGATGTTGACCAGGATGCCTTTGACGTTCGGATCCTTCATGATGATCTTGAAGGCCGCCGCCACTTTCTCGGCATTCGCGCCGCCGCCAACGTCACAGAAGTTCGCTGGCTCTTCGCCGTAGAGCTTGATGATGTCCATCGTCGCCATGGCGAGGCCTGCACCGTTGACCATGCAGCCAATCGTGCCGTCGAGGGCGATATAGGCGAGGTCCCATTCGGACGCCTCGATCTCTTTTTCGTCTTCCTCGGTCTTGTCGCGAAGCTCGACAATGTCGGGGTGGCGGAACAGGGCGTTGCCGTCAAAGCTGACCTTCGCATCAAGGACGCGCAGATGGCCGTCTTCCATGACGATCAGCGGGTTGATCTCGAGCATCGACATGTCCTTCTCGATGAAGGCCTTGTAGAGCGTCGGGAAGAGTTTCATGCCGTCTTCGCGCGCCGTGCCGTCGAGCTTCAGCGCATCGCACAGTTTCTCGCTGTCCTTGTCGGTCACGCCAGCCATCGGGTCGATTGGCAGGGTGAGGATCTTGTCCGGCGTCTCGTCAGCGACCGCCTCAATGTCCATGCCGCCTTCGGTGGACACAACGAAGGCTGGCTTGCCGGAGGCGCGGTCGACCAGGATGGAGAGGTAAAGCTCGCGGTCAATGTCAGCGCCGTCTTCGATGTAGAGGCGGTTGACCTGTTTGCCGTCCTTGCCGGTCTGCGCGGTGACGAGGTGATTGCCGAGCATCTGCTCTGCGAATTTGTGGACGTCTTCCTTGTTGAAGGCGAGGCGAACGCCGCCCTTTTCACCGGCTTCGGCTTCCACGAACTTGCCCTTGCCGCGACCCCCGGCATGGATCTGGCTTTTGACCACCCAGAGCGGCCCCGGCAGCGTATCGACGGCCTTCTGGACGTCATCGAGCGAGAGCACCGGCACACCTTCCGCAACGGGTGCACCATAGGATTTCAGGACGGCTTTGGCCTGATATTCGTGAATGTTCATGGAGATTTGGCCTCTTTGATATCGGCATGAGGCGGCGGACCCGCCCCATTGAAACTTGTGGCGCTTTATAACACTGCAATCTGTTGAAGCAACCGCGTGGGTCCGGAATGCGTACCTAGGTCGCCCTACTCCGCACGTGGGTCAATTTCACCGCTGGAACCCATGGTCGGCAGGGTAATATTCCACGGCTCATGGTCTTCCTTGGGCGGTTCTTTCCTTGCAGCCCGGCGCCACAGCATGGAAACGATCAGGACAGCGGACAGGGCCGCAGCCAGCAAAAACAGTCCGCCCTGCGTAAATGGCAGCCGGAACGCAAACCCCGACAGGGGCGGCCCGATCACAGACCCGGCGGCCCAGACAAAGAGCAGGCCGGACATGACGCGCGAAATCTGCGAATGATGGGCCCGGTCAATCGCATGCGCGACGCCGATCCCGTAAAAGGAGAGCGACCCGGCTCCCCACACGCCAAGCGCGATAATGATGTAAAGCTCCGGCAGCCCCGGAAACAGGCCGAGCACAAGCGCCGCAACGGTTGCCAATGCCGCCATGACCGCAATCACGATCCGCCGGTCGACAACGTCCGAGATGCGTCCGGCCGGCCATTGCGTGATCATTCCACCCGTCCAGGCTGCGGCCGCAGCCAGCGCCGCTGCGCCCGTTGCACCGCCGCCGACATTTGGCAGCGCGATCCCGGCATAGATCGGCAACAGCGCCATCGTCCCACTATTGATCACACCGGCCAGGAAAACCGAGATCACCGCCGCCGGCGCAAGCTGGAACAGCCTCGTCAGCGGCAGCGATTCAGAGCTTGGCGGGGCCGGCTCTCCGCGCCGCGTCAGGCAGATCGGCAGCAAGGACAGGGTGAGGAAGATCGCGCACCACAGATACGGCCTGAAATCAATCGGCGCGAGGCCTGTCACGAAGAACGGGCCAACCACGAGCGCGACTTTCGACATCAGGTGATAGAAACCGCTGACACTGCCCCGGCTCCTGGGCGAAACCGCTGAGCTCAGCCAGCTTTCAATGCTGGAGAACATCCAGGCGAACGCTGCGCCCTGCACCACGCGGATCACCGACCAGCCCCAGGGATCAAGCGCCAGCTGCATGGCAAGCACGCTGGACCCGCAAACGGCCGCGGCCGCTGAGAAGACGCGAATATTGCCGAAAGCGATGATGGCGTTTGAGGACGTCCATGCGCCGGCCATGAAGCCGACGGCATATCCTGCGGCGACGGCACCGATCAGGGCCGGCGAAGCGCCAAGTGTCTCGAGCCCCAGCGGGGTAACGACGCCAAGCACGCCGCCGCCCAGCTGCAGGAAAACCACAGCGGCAATCAGTACCCAGACATTGCGATAATCGGCCATAGCGTCCGGCGATCCCTCGTTTAAGAATCGCCCCTCGTTTCAGAGCCGCTTAATCGACTCCAATTTCCGAAAAGGCAATATCATTGCGCCGTGCGGTCTGGCCATTCGTGTCCTTCAGGACAAGTGAAATTTTCTTCGCATCCCAGTCGATTTCAACCGCGCCATAGTTCTCCGGCGGGAAGCCTGCGCCGATCTGGCGGGTATCGCGCTCTGAGGTCTCGGTCGCAAAGGACACATTGAGCGACGAGGCCGTCAGTTCATTGGCGGCATAAGGCAGGACGCCGCGCTCTTCATAGATAAAGCCGGTATGGCGGTCACCGGAGAGGAAAACCACGCCGTCTGCCCCGGTTTTCTTAATCATGTCGAAGAGGCGCTGGCGTTCTTCCGGCATGGTCGACCAGGCTTCCCAGCCATGCGTCGTCGGCATCACCTGGATCGAGGAAACGACGAGCCGGATGTCCGCTGGCGCCTGCAGCTGGTTCTGCAACCAGGTCCACTGCGCAGAGCCGAGCATGTCCTGATACGCGCCGGCGGGCGGCGGCATGTAACGTTCCTTGCCAACCGCGCCATACTCATCCGTCGGCGTCAGTTCCGAGCGGAAGAACCGCGTGTCGAGCACGATGACTTGAACGCGCTTGCCCTCAGGCCCGAAAGCGCGGGCATAATAGGTACCGGGCCACTGGCCGACATCTTCATCGGTCAGCCCCCAGAAGGTTTCGTGGACGCGCTCGGCCAGTGCCTTGAAGGGAAAATCCTTGCCGCCATCATTCTGGCCCATGTCATGATCGTCCCATGCGACCATCATCGGGAATTTGGCGCGCACCGCCTGAAATTCCGGACGGTCTTTGAGATCAGAGAAGCTCTCGCGCAGCTCGGTCAGCTCGACATCATTGATGGCATAGTTGCGCCCGTCGCGGTCGCCATAGACATTGTCGCCAATCATCAGGAAGAGGTCTGCGTCTTCCTCGGCGAGGCGCGCAAGGGTCGGGCTTTCCAGCTCTTCATCATTGCAGGAGGCGACGAGAACCCGGCTGATAACGGCGTCGGATGCCGGAAGCGGAAGGCCTTCCGGCGCTTTGGGAAGCTGGCTTTCAGGGAAATCCTCATAATACCGGTTCAGGGCTTCGACCGCTGAGGTCGGGGCGGGCTCGAAGAGGTTGGGGAAAACGGACCCGCCGTCCTGCGTTGCACAGGATGCGAGCGAAAGCGCCCCAACCGCCACCAATGCCTGAACCTTCATGAAATTCCTCCTGCCCTGATAAGAATACGCCCGACCTTTATGCCGGGCGTTTTGCAGGTCCGAAAGGTGTATTTGACTCACATCGCAAAGAAAACGTCCCAGAGCATCCGCCCGGGCAGCAGCGAGAACATTCCAGCCACCACCATCCCGCCTACGAACATGTCCGTCATGGTCTTACGATGCTTGGCGATCTCGCGGCGCTTCACCGCCGCGATCCCGAATGGCAAGCCGAGCAGTGTCCACGCCGACAGCGCATGGATCGGGCTCACAAAATTCTGGAAGATCGTCATGATGAAGAAGCTGGACGCAGCTGTGACGCCCATCGACATCACCCAGGCCCATCCGAATGTGCGATGCATCCGGAAGCCCTTCGGCGCCACCAAGAGGAAGACACCAATGGCGAGCGTTACCAGCGCAGC
This sequence comes from Henriciella sp. AS95, assembly GCF_038900055.1. Taxonomy (NCBI): domain Bacteria; kingdom Pseudomonadati; phylum Pseudomonadota; class Alphaproteobacteria; order Hyphomonadales; family Hyphomonadaceae; genus Henriciella; species Henriciella sp. AS95. Next base: position 418,021 of record NZ_JBBMQM010000001.1, on the reverse strand, counting down.
GGTCACATGAACCTGTATCGCGATGCCGGACTCTATGATGGGCGCCGGATCGAACCGGAAGCGCGGCATCGCGCCCGCCGATCTCAGGATCATCGCCGTCAGCACCGTATAGATCAGCAGCGACAGGCCCACCGTCCAGCCATATTTTGGCATTTTCCATAGGCGCGGACGACCGAGTTTCACGGGCGCCGGTGTGTAATCTGAAGAACTCATTGTCTTGCCCCCTCTCAAGCCCAGGTGCCGTGGAAACCGAGCGGCCAGGCCCGCTCGCCGCGCCAGATGCAGACCGGCCCGTCGGACAGGTGAGCCGCATCGAAAACGCAGATGTCGCTTGTGCCGGTCTTCAGGTTCAGAACCGGTCCCACCAGCCAGCTATCTGCCTCGGCCTGCGAGCCGGGTTTCGCCACGAACAGGAATTCCTCGACCATGCGTGACGGGCCGAAATCGAACGTGTCGGTGCGCCCGCTATCCCAGTCGTGAACCGAGAGGGCTGTCGCGCCCGGATGGGTCTCGGCCTGGCCCGCGACAAGCGCCGTCAGGCGCCGGGGCAGACCGTGGCGACGCGGATCGACTTGCGGGAACTCACCGTCGAGACCCGTTTCCATCAGCTTGGCGTCGCCGCTCACGGGCAGGACGATCTGGGTCAGGTCGCTGACAAAGCGGTCCTCGCGCGCCGGCATCTTGCCGCGGATTTCGTCCACGCCGCCGCCCGGCCCCAGAACAGGGTTACGATAAAGCGCCGCATCAAGACGGATCGTGCCGTCACTTTCCGCCCAGGCCGCGCCGGTATGATAGAAAGCGCGCGCAGGCCCCTGCACCCAGCGCCGGTTTGAAAAGTCATCCTTGTCGACGATGAGGAACTGGAAGCCCTCTTCGGGCCGCCACTCAAATCCCTCGACAACCGGCGGGCGCAGCGCCTCATTGATCCAGGGCTGGACCATGATGATGAGATGGCGCTCGGTCATCGCCCAGTCATGGATGTAGGCGGCCTTGCCGATATTGAGCACGCCGAAAGACGTCAGCGCGCCGCTGGCGGCGATCTGGTAAACCCCGACATTCGGCCCGTTCATGGCAAGATTCCACACCGTGCCATCAGGCTCGGTCTTCGGGTGAGCCAGGAACGGCATCCCGGCGAGGTCATCGCGCCATGTCTTCGGCCCTTTTGTTTCCAGCGTCTTCGCGTCCATCGCAATGGCCGACCCAGCCTCCCACAGGGCATGCAGCTCGCCATCGATCACGATCACAGACGTATTGGCGGCATTCACATCGTCGGGGCCCATCACGGGATAGTCCGGGTCCCCCATCGTGCCGAAACCGGGCGCCATGAAGCGGCCTTCGGCCTGCTCGATCCGTCGTTTCACCGTGTCGACAAAGCGTCCCGAATGAACCGCGCGGCCGTCGGAAATCTCGATGCGCTGGACCATGCCGTCCCCATCGAACCAGTGGCTGGCATAGTCGTCTTCGCCATAGAGAAACTGCGCCGGACCATTGCGATAAAGCGTGCCCTCAAGGCCGGCCGGTGCACGGCCATAGACCAGCCGCATCGGCGCCGGGTCAAACCCGCCTGCAGGCGCTGTGTGATAGCCGAGATGCCAGCCGGGCATATCCGGCATATCTGCAAAGGCTGGCGAGAGGCCCAGTCCGGCGAAAGCGGTACCAGCGGCCCCCACAGTCAGAAAATGGCGTCGGGAAAGTTGGGTCATGTTTGAAGCTCCTTTGACGGCGCGAATTGGCTCAGCGGCTAGTTGATGACGATGGTCTGTTCGGCGCCCTCTTCGGACACCTCGAAACGGGCCGCGTCCCATTTTGCCGGCCCGAACTGGCCCTTGGCATTGTTGGAGAAAGCGAATGGCTCGATCGGCATGCCGAACGGATTGGTGTTCATTTCGCCGTCATCATTCACATCATGGTAGAGCTTCAGGCCGTATTCCCCCGGCTCGAGCCCTTCGATCGTCACGCTGACCGACGCGCCATCAGCGGCGACGTTCGCGCCGGTCACGGCTTTGCCGCTCTTGTAGCCCTCTTCATCAAACACACCGATGCTGATCACCCCCGTCTGGGACTCGATATCGGTCAGCGTCACGGTCAGGGGTGCGGCAAGGGCAACCGGGCCGAGCGCTGCGGCGCAGATGGAAGCGGCGATCAGGATGGACGTCTTGGTCATGTGTATCTCCATGGTTTGTGGTCAGCGGGCTGTTCGGCCCGACCCCATGAAGATTGCAGCGACGCTGAGCCGCTTCGAGCCAGATTGCATGAACCGACTGGTATCCTTCGCGAAATGCAGCCAATGTCATTCGCGAAACGTGAATGACATGGGGCTTACAGCTTGCGTATCGCGATTGACTGGAAGAAACGGGGCCGGGAATTTCTCATCCTGACCGGCGTTGCGCTGTTTCTGGCTTTCCTGCGCCCCTATGGCGCCACGGATGACGCCCCTTTCCCGGTGGTTTTCGTATTCTGGTGGCTCCTGATCCTTGTTGGCAGCGTCATCGGCGAAACCACTGTCTGGGCGCTCTACAAGCTCCGCCCGGATAGCCCTGACTGGCTGATGATCATCATTGTTTCAGCCGTGACCGCCCTGGGCGTGACGATGTTCATGTTTCTGATGCAGGCCGTGTCGTTCGGCTATATCAGCGTCGGCCCACAACCGGTCTGGATTCTCTACTTCTACGTTCTCGTGATTTCGGTTGCGATGACGCTGCTCGGCTTTGTCCTGGGCAAGGCATTCAACATGGCGGGGCCGGATTTCGTCCATCAGGCCGATGACCGGGAGGCCATCGAGACCTTCCTTGAGCGCCTGCCCGTCAAATACCGCACCGCCGAGCTCTATGCGGTCTCATCCGAGGATCATTATTGCCGCGTCCATACCAGCCTTGGCAGCGAGCTGATCCTGATGCGGCTGGCCGATGCCGACCGGGAGCTTGCCAGCGTCGATGGCCTGCGGGTTCACCGCTCCTGGTGGGTGTCCCGGAAAGGGATTGCCGACAGTGCCCGCGAGAGCGGAAAAATCGTCCTGAAACTGAAGTCCGGCGACGAAGTTCCGGTCTCCCGCTCCTATCAGAGCGCCGTAAAAGACGCCGGTCTAATCCACTAAATCCTTCTAAAATTTAGACTTTGTTAACTGCCCGAAAACGGCCCCATTCCGGCCCCGCATGGAACCTATTCGGGGACCAGCATGTTATTTGCAGCAGATGATCCCCAGATGGCCCGCATACAGAAAGGGCCGCATAGGGGGGCCTGATGAAGAAGGATGAGACAAAGATGAATACCGGAAGCCTAATCGCCAAAAGCGCCAGCCTGGTCGTGCTCGGAGTCATCGCCGCCATCACCCTCATCATGGCCTTCGCCCCCGCCGGCTCGATCTATAACGGCTAGGGCGCTTCCTCAAAAACTTAGAACCGGTCACCCCGGCGAAGGCCGGGGTCTCGCGCAGCTGTGTCCGACTGCATTTGCCTGAGATCCCGGCATACGCCGGGATGATCGGGGTGGGGCTACACCAGCGGCACAGCAGAACACCGGTCATCATCCGAAAGCGCGCCAACATGCCCGGCCACCGACGTCCCGTCGATCACGAGATCCGGCGCAATCTCCCCCAGCGGCACCAGCACGAAGGCCCGCTCCGTCATCCTTGGATGCGGCAGGGTCAGCCCTTCGCTCGCCCGCGTTTCGCCTTCCATCCATAACAGATCGATATCCATCAGCCGCGGCCCCCAGCGCTCACCCGGCACACGGCCCATCTCCGTTTCCAGCCCCTTGCAGAGCGCCAGAAGCGCTTCCGGCGACAGTTGAGTTTCAAAAAGCGCACACGCATTGATGAAATCCGGCTGGTCCTCAACACCCCAGGGCGGTGTCCGATAAAGCCGCGAACTCTTGATCAGCGTCAGCCCATCGGCATCGTCCAGCTTCAGCAAAGCGAGCGAGACATTGCCCGCCGCATCGCCAAGATTGGCCCCGAGCGCCAGGGCGACCCTAGTCATTCCGGGCAAGCTCGATCTCGACCCCGACATGATCGATGAAATGGCGGATCGGCGCATTCGGCTTGCGGATCCGCACCCGCACGGACGCGACCAGCGGAAACGCGCTCATCACACCTTGCCCGATCCGCTCGGCCAGCGTCTCGATGAGATTGAACGGGCCGCTTGCTGAAATCTCATGCGCCAGATCACAGAGTTTCCCATAGTCGACCGCATCCGTCATCGTGTCGGAGGGTGCCTCCTTGCGCACGACCAGACACTCGATATCGGCAAAGAATTTCTGCCCGAGCGTCTTTTCCGCCGGGATCAGCCCATGAAAGCCGTGAATGGCGAGGTTTTCGACAAAGACGCGCTCAGTCCGCTGCATGCTCGATGGCCTCCCAGATGGATAATGCCTGCCGGTGCGCGGCGACATTGTGGACCCGCAGCATGTGCGCCCCGCGCCGCAAACTGTCCAGTCCGGCGGACACAGACCCGGCATCGCGGTCTGCCGCAACCTCGATCCCCGTCAGCCGGCCGATAAAGGATTTGCGCGACACGCCGATCAGCACTGGCTGGCCCATCGCAACCAGCGCATCCGTCGCCGCCAGGACCTGGAAGTTCTGCTCATAGGATTTTGCGAAGCCGACGCCCGGATCGAGAATGATATGCTCACGCGGCAGGCCATCAGCCTCGCATTGCGCGATCGCCGCCTCAAAAAATGCTATCATATCCTGCCCGGCATGCAGCTCCGGGTCGATGGCGCCGCGATTATAGGTCAGCACATAGGCTGCGCCTGCCTCCGCCGCCGCGGCCACTATGCCCGGATCGGACGCGCCCGTCACATCATTGACGATCACCGCCCCTGCCTCGCATGCCGCGCGCGCCACACCCGCCTTGTAGGTATCGATCGAAACAGGCGCCCTGCCTGGCCCCGAGATCGCCTGCACCACTGGAATGGTCCGCGCGAGCTCGTCTTCCTCGCTGACAGGATCAGCGCCGGGCCGCGTCGATTCCCCGCCCACATCAATGATATCCGCGCCTTCCGCCTGCATCTGTTCAGCATGCGCCATTGCGGCCTCAAGCCCCTGATGGGTGCCGCCATCGGAAAAACTGTCCGGTGTCACATTCAGGATGCCCATGATCAGCACCCGCTTGCGGGCCGCTTCGAGCAGCTGGTCTCGCTGCGTCTGCCTTTCATGCGGTGTCATCAAAACCGGACTCCTCTGGCTACCGCCCGGATAAACAGACAGACGCAAAAAAATCCAGTGCTGTTTGGTCTCAGCAGAGGCCGCCGGCGCGGCTGACAATCGCCTGGGCCAGAAGGTTGCGCCTGTGAAAACGCGAAAGCTGCTCCCAGGTGCCATCGGTCGGCAGGAACGCCACGTCCGCCGGGTCGAGTCTCTCTGGGTCGCCAGCCTCGGCAGCAAGCGCCTCGACTTTCGCCAGGAAGCAGGCGCGAGTCTTGTCTGTGTATATGGCATCAAGCTCTACCGGGATGTTGATCTGGAGCTCCTCCATGGTGAGGGGCCCGGTGCCATTCCTGTAGACCGTGTAGAAAGGCGGCTCATCAGACGCCTGCTGCCCCTGCGCCTTCGTTCCCGTCTCAGCAGAGCACGCCGCCAGCATCATGGCGCAAAGCACGGTCAAACAGATCTTCAACATCGCAAAGCCTCCGCACGGTGGCGCCCAGCCTAGCATCGCTTCCTTAGCCAGATCCTATTGCGATCACGACAATTCAATCAGGCGAGAGACACCCCGACAGCCTCAACCCTTCGGCCCACCCGGCATGACGGGCCGGTCCCGGAATGTCCCCATGGACAGCACCCGGTCATACATCACCAGCGCGCCGGCAAGGCTAACATTGATGCAGAACTTGGTCGGGATCTTCACGACATGGTCGCACTTGGCCAGCATGGCAGCCGACAGGTCGCCCCGTTCCCGCCCCAGCACATAGGCCGCCGCCTTGGGATGTTTGAACTCCGGCAGCTCCACAGCATCATCGGTCAGTTCGATGCCGACCAGCTGGCAGCCCTTGGGCAGCGCCATCTCGTCAATCGTGTCCCACTGATAATACGGCACGCTCTCGAACGTCTTCGACGTGTCCGCCTTGTAGGCGAGCTTCACGCGGTCTGCCGCGCCGACCGAAAAAACAAAGCTCGACCCGAACGCATTCGCCGTGCGCATCAGCGCGCCAAGGTTCATCGGCTTGGAAATTCCCTCCGCCCCAATCGCGAAATAACCCCGCATCCCGTTCAGCCTCCCATAAACCGCCAGGCTGCGATGACGCCCACCAGCGCCGCCGCCATGACAATCGTGCCCTTCCGCGCGAGCCGGATATGGCGGATCGCCCCGGGAAACGTCTCCGCCAGGTATCCAGCCGCCTCACCGTCCGCCTCGCCATCTACAGCGCCCGCCACAGCGAGCCGCGCCTGCGTCTCATCCAGCCCGTCAAACTTCGCCTTCGCCGCCCGCTTCAGCGCCACGCCGGCCATCAACCGCATCTGCACCGCCAGCGCAAAGACGAAGACGATCATCACGCCCGCGATGAAGAATTTGAGGTCATGATCGTTCATCGCATCGTCGCCACGTCGAACCGGCCCGCACTCGTCACCACGCCGCGCTTCATCGTCTCTGCGTTGAACGGCATTTCGACATGACCGAGCACATCCATGCAGATCATCCCGCCATCCCCGCCCAGCAGGTTGAGATCCTCCAGCGACCCGGCCGCCGCCGACCGCAGATCCTGCTTGCCATAGCGCACACGCGAGGAAACATCAGCGGCCGCATTGGTCCGCAGGAAATATTCGCCCTGCCCCGTACAGCAGACAGCGACCCGCTCATCAGCCCAGATGCCAGCGCCAATGATCGGCGTATCGCCAACGCGCCCCGGCGTCTTGCCGAGCAGCCCGCCCGTAGACGTCGCCGCCGCGAGCCGCCCCTCGACATCCAGCGCGATGACACCAACCGTGCCATGCGCCAGCTCGCCCTTCTTCACCGGGATTTTCACCGCCGGCTTGTAATACTGCTTCGGGCTATGCACCCGCGCGAGCTTGTGTTTGCGCGCAATCATCGCCGCGCCCTTGCCGACGATCAGCACGTGGGGCGTCTTGTCCATGATCAGACGCGCTGCCGTCACCGGGCTCTTGAAGCCCCGGAGCGACGCCACCGCCCCGGCGTTGCGCGTACGCCCGTCCATGATCGCGGCGTCCAGCTCCCACTGGCCGATCGCATTCGGAGACGACCCCCGTCCGGCGATATGATGCCCGCACTCTTCCAGCGCCATGGTCAGCTTCTGCACCACATCCAGCGCCGCCTCGCCGCGCGCCAGCATGGTTTCGCCCTCGCGCAGCAGGCCCGCCATATGCGTTTCGGACGCCGCATGGTCACGCGGACGCAGGGGCCCCGCCCCACCATGCATTGCAAGAGCCCAGCTTTTCGCCATGCGGCAATTCTCCACAGATCAAGGCCTTACAGCGCGATAGCGCTTCACACGGCCCGGTGCCACCGATAGGTTCGGCCCGTCAATCACGTTACACAGCATAAAACGCAAGAGGAAACGCGCATGAAAGCCCTGCTCTCAAAATCACCTGGCGGCCCGGAAACCCTGGTTCTGGAAGACGTCCCCTCCCCTGAGCCGGGCGACACCGATGTCGTTCTCGACGTGAAAGCCGTCGGCGTGAACTATCCCGACGTCCTGATGATCCAGGACATGTACCAGTTCAAGCCAGAGCGCCCCTTCTCCCCCGGCGGCGAGATTTCCGGCACCATCAAGGCCGTCGGCAAGGATGTTACCAAATACAAGGTCGGCGACCGCGTCGTGGGCTCGATTGGCTGGGGCGGCATGGCCGAGGAAGCCGTGGTCGACCAGGCCCGCGTGCGCCCCTTCCCGGAATCCATGTCCTATGAAGAGGCCGCCGCCCTGCTGATGACCTATGGCACCTCTTACTATGCCCTGAAGGATCGCGGAAACTGCAAGCCGGGCGAGAGCCTGCTCGTCCTTGGCGCGGCTGGCGGTGTCGGCCTCGCCGCCGTCGAGCTTGGCAAAGCGATGGGGATGGAAGTCATCGCCGCCGCTTCGTCCCAGGAAAAAGTCGACCTCGCCATGGAAAAGGGCGCCGCCAAAGGCTTCGTCTATGATCGAGGCCCGCTGGACCGCGACCAGCAGAAAACCCTCTCCAACAAGATCAAGGAGCTTGGCGGCGGCGGCGTGGATGTCATCTATGACGGGGTTGGCGGCGACTATGCCGAACCGGCCCTCAGAGCCATGAACTGGGATGGCCGCTTCCTCGTCATCGGTTTTCCGGCCGGCATCCCGAAAATGCCGCTCAACCTGACGCTGCTCAAATCCTGCAACATTGTCGGCGTCTTCTGGGGCGCCGCCGTCGCCCGCGACCCGGAAGCCAATGAGGCCAACATCAAGGAATTGTTCGAGATGTACGAGGCCGGCAAGATCAAACCCCACGTCTCCAACACCTACCCGCTATCCGAAGGCGCTGCCGCCATCAGCGAACTGATGAACCGCAAGGCCAAGGGGAAGGTTGTTGTGACAGTTTAGGTCTTATTCAGCAAAGTATCGAATCACACTCTTCATTGTCGAGAATTGTGTGTTCGAAAAAAGAGGCCCGGCGTGTTGCACCACGCCGGGCCTCCGACTTTGACGCGAATGCTATTAGCGAGGCGTGCACTTCATGCCGTTTCGCTTGGCATTATCGATACAGTCCGACTTATTTGCATATGCTTCCGTGGAAGCGCCGACGATCCGCCCGTTACTCGCGGTTCGACGCCATCTCCAACCATCAGACGACTTGTAGATTTCCCACTTGTCGCCGTTGCTATCAGTGCACGATTCCATTCTCGATCTCCTCTTCATTGTCGAGGACTCTGAGGTTGTGGTGATTCTATTTTTGATTCAATTCAAAGGCTTAGCGTCCGATCAATCAGAATGCCGCCGCACGCAAGCCCACCAGATCGCTGTTACGAGAAGCGCACACAACCCGAGAATGCTTCCGCTGTATCCTACAAAGAACAATCGCAGCGATATTTGCTGATCAGCGCCAAAAATTGAGGATGCGGTAGTGGCAATAAGGAGCAGCGCCAGAAGCATCCAAGCGAACCATTCACGCAGGGTCATGCTGGGCTCCGCTTGGTTAGGTCTATGCCATCTGCGGCGATGCTGCGAAGTTCGGGCACTCTGCAAAGGGCTTCGATAGCCAAGCTAACAATGTGGTCAACATTCTCGTCCGCTCGCTTTTCCCAACTTGAAACTGACTGTCTCGAGACTCGCAACTCATTCGCCATCATCTCTTGCGTTAGACCGAGAGACTGCCTTTTTTCCCGAAGCTCGTTGCCTGTCATGGTAAATTCTAGGTGTATATTTTTTTTACATTGGGACCTAACTCCCCGCATTGGTAGGGTATCAAGGTTAAGGTTCGCTTAACTAGGCCAAATTTGAAGTATGCCGAATGGCGGGACCCCGCCATTCGGCCACAGCCAGCCATTTACGATCTGTTTCAGGCGGTCAAGGCTGCCGCAGGCACGGCTCTGCCGCTTGGGCTTGAGGGCCTGAGACGGATCGGACACGCGCCGCCCACCATGAATGGCGCCTCCCCGTGGCTCGACCACGGGGTCCATCTCCTGAAGGAAAGGCTCAGTCCGGGGGCGGGAGATGGGCACCGCGATCCCCGGCCTTCGCCGGGGCAAGCAAGCCGCGGTGAAGCACCTGAAAATGCAGAACACCTCCAAAGGCTTCATGGTGAGCGAAGCCTGTGCTCGCGCAGGCGGGTATCGGCCACGAAGGCGGGCGCGCCGGGTTTCCTCATGGTTCGACCCTCATCCTGAGCCTGTCGAAGGACGCTCACAATGACGTTGTATTTTACCCCGCTCATCCCGGCGAAGGCCGGGATCTCGGGCAATTCATGTCAGTCCCTGCCGCACGAGACCCCGGCCTTCGCCGGGGTGATCGGACATCTTCAAATAAGTGTATCTGCCAGGTCACGCCAATCGGGATTCATCTCCACTATCAGGCGAATCTTCCAGTCGCGCTTCCATTCCTTGATCCGGCGCTCGCGCTCAAACGCCGCTTCTCGCGTTTCATGGGGCTCGTACCAGACCAGAATCTCGCAATTATATTTCGAGGTGAAACCCTTGATCAGATGCTCCCGGTGCTCATAGGCGCGGCGATTGATGTCGTCCGTCATCCCCGTATAGAGCACGCCGCCCGGCTTGTTCGTCATGATGTAGACGTAGAAAGACACCCGCTTGTTTAGCCTTAGGGCCTCGCTATTCCCAACCCCGCTCATCCCGGCCAATGACCTGCAATTGACCTGAAATCGGCCTGGTTTCGGCCTGTCCTCGCACCCCGATTTATCCGCCCCCGGATGCGCCCGACTATGCTCCCCTGAATGTCCGGGCTCGACTATCACGTCTCCATCGCGATGCAGAAAGCGCTGCCGCTTCTGGCCGGCCTGATCGCGCAGGCCTGGGCGATCCTTCGTGTCGCCGAACGCGTGGCCCCAACCCGCATCTCGCGTCTTGCCCATGCCAGGGTGCTGCGCCTCATCCGCCCCGCCGAGGCGCTTGTGCGCCGGCTGATCGCGCTTCTGGCCGAGAAGGTGCACTCCACCCCGCTGCCACCGCAAAGACCGCATGTGCCGATAAGGCCCGCCATGGTGAGCGGAGCCGAACCAGAAGGGCCGGGTGCAGCCGCGCCGCAGCCCGAGACTCCAACCTTCGCACTCTATGAATTCATGCCCAGTTTCGTCCGCCACTATCTCGAAGGCGAGACCACCCCCGTTCCGCAAAGTGGCTTTGGCCCGCCCGCCCCAACCTGTAACCCCGGCCGGCTCATCGCCCGTCTTGAGGCCCTGCAGCAGGCGATCGACAACCGGCACGCCATCGCCCTTCGCCTTGCCCGGTCCACCCCGCGCAAGATTGCGCGAAACTCCGCCGCCCGCGTCACCCCGTGGCGTCTCGGCTGGCCGCCCGGCGGCAAGTCCGCCCATACAGAGCCATGGCTCGCCGACATGCTCAGCCTGTTCATGATGGCGATCCGGCGCATTCCCCCGCCGCAGCGCCCGCAAATCGCCATCTGACCCTGCCAGCTGCGCTGGTGGGGACGCTGGCGCTGGCTGACACAGTGGCGCACGCGACAAAAGCCCGTGCTTTTCTTGCCGCAGGCCGGGTATAGTCTGGCCGGACAGCAAGGGAGACCCCCGCATGAGCTATGACGGCCACGAAGAACACCATCTGATGCATCGCTCGAACTGGTTGCGCGCGGCGGTGCTCGGCTCGAATGACGGCATCCTGTCCACGGCCAGCCTGCTTGCCGGTGTCGCGGCCGCCTCCGCAGGTCGGTCCGAGCTGCTGCTGGTGGGTGTCGCGGCCCTGATCGCTGGCGCGATGTCCATGGCCGCCGGGGAATATGTCTCCGTCAGCTCCCAGGCCGACACAGAACGCGCCGATCTCGCCAAGGAAGCCGAGGCGCTGAAGAAGATGCCGGAGGAGGAATTGCGCGAACTGGCTGAAATCTATGAAGCGCGCGGCGTCGAACCGGCCACGGCCCTCAAGGTCGCCGAGCAGCTGATGGAGCATGACGCGCTCGACGCCCATGCCCGCGACGAGATTGGCATCTCGCCCGTGGTGACGGCGCAGCCGCTACAGGCGGCCGTCTCATCCGCGCTCAGCTTTGCAATTGGCGCACTGCTGCCGCTGATCGCAGCGCTGCTGGCACCAGTCGGCTGGGTGGTGTTCACCGTGATCGCCGCGTCGCTCGTCAGCCTCGCCCTGCTCGGGCTTTTCTCCGCGCAGATGAGCGGGTCCGGCGCGGCACGTCCAGTTTTGCGGGTTGTTGTCTGGGGCGCCGCAGCGATGGCCGCGACAGCGCTCGTCGGCCACCTCTTCGGCGCGAGCGTCTAACGTGTCTTAGGCGACGCGCTCGACCATCATCGTCTTGATCTTGGCGATGGCTTTGGCCGGGTTGAGCCCCTTCGGGCAAACCTGCGCACAGTTCATGATGGTGTGGCAGCGATAGAGCTTGAACGGATCTTCAAGGTCATCGAGGCGCTCACCGGTCGACTCGTCGCGGCTGTCGATCAGCCAGCGATAGGCCTGCAGCAGCGCGGCTGGCCCAAGATACTTGTCGCCATTCCACCAATAGGACGGGCAGGAGGTCGAGCAACACGCACACAGGATGCACTCATAGAGGCCATTGAGCTCGTTGCGCTGTTCCTCGGACTGCTTCCACTCCTTCTCAGGCTCCGGCGTATCGGTCTTGAGGAAGGGCTGCACATAGGCGTGCTGCGCGTAGAAATTGGTAAGGTCCGGGATGAGGTCCTTGACCACCGGCAGGTGCGGCAGCGGCGCGATGGTGATCGTCTTGCCAGCCACTTCGTCCCAGCCCTTGGTGCAGGCGATGGTGTTGTGGCCGCCAATGTTCATCGAGCAGGAGCCGCAAACACCTTCCCGGCAGGAGCGTCTGAACGCCAGCGTCGGGTCGATATTGTTCTTGATGTAGATAAGCACGTCGAGAACCATCGGACCGCACTTGTCCATGTCGACCCAATAGGTGTCCCAACGCGGATGGCCGCCCTCTTCAGGCGAGTAGCGATAGATCTTGAACGCCTTGGCATTCTTCGCGCCGTCCGGCTTCGGCCATTCCTTGCCCTTCTTGGGGGCAGATCCTTTGGGGAGAGTGAGCTGAACCATAAGAAACCCCTTAGTAAACCCGCGCCTTCGGCTCGATATACTCAATGTCATTGGACATCGTGTATTCGTGAACCGGGCGGTAATCGATGGTCACTTTTCCTGCGTCATCGACCCAGGCAAGCGTGTGCTTCATCCATTCCTTGTCGTCGCGGTCGGAATAGTCCTCGCGGGCATGTGCGCCGCGGCTTTCCTTGCGGTTGGCGGCCGAGTTCACCGTCACAGCCGCCTGGCCGATCAGATTGTCGAACTCCAGCGCCTCGATCAGGTCTGTGTTCCAGATCAGGCCGCGATCCTTGACGTCCATGCCGCCGATACGGCCATAGATTTCGGCGATCTTCTCGACGCCTTCATCGAGCACTTCGCCGGTCCGGAAGACCGCGCAATTGTTCTGCATCGCCTTCTGCATGTCCATGCGCAGCTTGGCGACGGGCTGGTCACCCGAGGCGTTGCGGATCTTGTCGAAGCGGGCGAGGTGGCCATCGGTCTGGCTGTCGCGGACTTCTGGCTGGCTGGCGCCGGCCTCAAGCGTCGCGCCGCAGCGCAGGCCAGCGGCCCGGCCGAAGACAACCAGGTCGATCAGCGAGTTGGAGCCGAGGCGGTTGGCCCCGTGAACCGACACACAAGCCGCTTCGCCAACGGCCATAAGGCCCTGGACGACGCTGTCAGGGTCTGCGCCCTTCTTGGTCAGAACCTCGCCGTGATAATTCGTCGGGATGCCGCCCATATTGTAGTGGACCGTCGGCAGAACCGGGATCGGCTCCTTGGTGACATCCACGCCAGAGAAGACTTTCGCCGTCTCCGAGATGCCCGGCAGACGCTCAGCCAGTGTTTCCGGTGGCAGGTGCTCGAGGTGGAGATGGATATGATCCTTCTCCTCGCCAACGCCGCGGCCTTCGCGGATCTCGACGGTCATGGCGCGCGAGACAACGTCGCGGGAGGCGAGGTCCTTTGCGCTCGGGGCATAACGCTCCATGAAGCGCTCGCCTTCGGCGTTCGTGAGATAGCCGCCCTCACCGCGCGCGCCCTCAGTGATGAGGCAGCCCGCGCCATAAATGCCGGTCGGGTGGAACTGGATGAACTCAGTGTCCTGCAGCGGCAGGCCGGCACGAAGCACCATGGCATTGCCGTCGCCGGTACAAGTGTGCGCCGAGGTGCAGGAGAAGAAGGCGCGGCCATAACCACCGGTCGCCAGGATCGTCTTCTGCGCGCGGAAGCGATGCAGAGTGCCATCGTCGAGCTTCCAGGCGGTGACACCGCGGCAGGCGCCTTCCTCATCCATGATGAGGTCGAGCGCGAAGTACTCGATGAAGAACTCTGTTTCTTCCTTGACGCACTGGCCGTAAAGCGTGTGCAGCATGGCGTGGCCGGTCCGGTCAGCCGCCGCGCAGGTCCGCTGCACGGGCGGGCCCTCGCCGAATTCGGTCGTGTGACCACCGAACGGGCGCTGATAGATCTTGCCGTTTTCGTTGCGCGAGAAGGGCATGCCCCAATGCTCAAGTTCGTAAACGGCCTTCGGCGCCTCGCGGGTCAGGTACTCGATGGCGTCCTGGTCACCGAGCCAGTCGGAGCCTTTGACCGTGTCGTACATGTGCCAGCGCCAATTGTCCGGGCCCATATTCCCGAGCGACGCGGCGATCCCGCCCTGCGCTGCAACCGTGTGGGAGCGCGTCGGGAACACTTTGGTGATACAGGCGGTGCGAAGCCCGGCCTGCGCTGCGCCAAGCGCCGCGCGCAAGCCTGATCCGCCCGCGCCGACAACCACGACATCATAAGTGTGATCAACGAATTTGTAGTCAGACATTTATATCGTTTCCTTCCAGGCGGCGCCTCAGGCGCCTGCCGAAATCCAGATTTTCAGAACCGAAAGCGCCGTTGCTGCAAACAGTCCGAGCGTGACGAACGTATTGAGAATGAGCAGGGTCTGCTTCATGCCCGCCTTTGCGATATAGTCTTCGATGACGGTCTGCATACCAAGACGCATGTGATAAAACGCAGCGCCAAGGGTGAGGATCATCAGGATCGCATTCCACGGGGCCGACAGGAATTCGACCGCGCCCGCATAGCCAGAGCGGCTGGCGGCGATGACCGCATAGAGAAACCACGGAACGAGAAAGACCAGCGCAATCGCTGAGACGCGCTGGCGAATGTAATGATCCGTGCCAGACTTGGCCGACCCAAGACCGCGGGCTGCGGCGGCTGGCGTTTCAAAATTGGTGCTCATATCCGCCTCCTAGAACAGGTTCGTCGCGAGCGACCAGATTGTCGCGGCGGCAAGGATTGAGATGGCGAAGTTGAAGACCGACCAGCCGCTGGCCGCTTTCGGGCTGAAACCGGCTTTCGGGCCATCCCACAACATGTGGCGTATCCCATTGACCAGATGAAACAGGACAGACGCCAGCCAGAAGAAGAGCAGGATCTGCCCAACCGGGTGAAGCATGATGCCTTCAACGGTCCCGTATGCGTCCGGGCCTGCCGCTATGGCGATCACCCAGGCACTGACGAGAAAGGCGCCGATATAGTTGCCGACGCCTGTAACGCGATGAAAAATTGATGCGGCCATCGTCCAGTGCCACTTCCACACCTGCAGGTGTGGTGACATCGGGCGGGGATCAGTCCACTCTGAACCTGACATTCTTTAGCTCCCGAACCTTCTGCTTGCTATGACGCGTTCTAGATTGGTCAATGAGCGTGTCAACGCAGCAAGAGAGGCAGTGACCGTCATGAATAAAGCGATTTGGGCCGCAATTGGCTGTTTGACACTGGCGGTAAATGCCGCCGCGCAGGCACCAGATGAGAGCGCCATGCCGGCGGTCGATCAGGATGAGACAGCCCTGGAGGGTGTGGCCGCCGACTATGAAGCGCTAGTGCTGTCCGCCAGTCCGGGCGCTCAGGCCCGCGCCGAACAGCGCGCACAGGAGCGTTGGCCAGACGTCTCTCCCGAGCACATTGCGAGCCTTGCCGCCGAAGCCCGGATCCTCAAAGGCAAGCTGTTGGCGATGGAAGACCAATCTTCCCCCGAATGGGCGATTCTGTCGCACCTGCTGGAGCAGCTCATCATGGCGGACCAGTTCGACGAGGCCCGGATTCCCTTCACCGGCGACTGGGGGTTTCATGCTGGCCCTTACTTTGAAGTTATGCAGCTGCGCATACGGACAGAAGAAGATGCGGAGGCCTGGATTAAGCGTCTGAACGATCTGCCGCGCTATTTCGACGATCATGTCAGCAATATGCGCCGAGGGATCCGCACCGGCTGGACCTCTCACGGAGACCCGCTTGCGACGACGATCAGCCAGATCCGCGAACAGGTCGTCGAAGACCCCGAAGACAGCCCGTTCTGGACGCCGTTCGAAACGCTGCCGGATCGAATTGACCCGGACACCCAGGCCGCAATCAGGAAAACAGGCCGGTTGGCGGTCGCAAACGCTGTCGACGCCTATGCCGATCTGCTGACCTTCATGGAAACCGAATACGCCCCGCATGCGCGGGCCAATCCAGGCATCGTTTCGCTACCCGGCGGCCAGGAATATTATGATGCCGCCATTCGCGATCACACGGCGGGGGCAGGCTATACGCCCGGCGAAATTCACGAACTCGGCCAGCGGGAGGTCGCCCGCATCCGCACGGAGATGGAGGCCATCCTTGATGAGCTCGACTATCCCGGCACCTTCGAGGAGTTTCTGAAATTCCTGCGCACCGATCCGCAATTCTATGCAACGAGCGCCGAAGACCTGCTCGAGAAAGCGTCTCGCATCTCCAAACGGCTCGATGCGATCCTGCCTGAATATTTCGGTACACTGCCACGCCTCACTTACGGCGTGGAGCCTGTTCCGGACGATATCGCGCCCGGCTATACGACAGGACGTTATTCCGGCGGCGATCCGGAGGAAGGCAAGGCAGGCACCTATCTCGTCAATACCTATGCGCTCGACCAGCGCCCCCTCTATGAGCTGCCGGCGCTGTCTGCCCATGAAGCCGTGCCCGGTCACCATCTGCAGATTTCACTGGCCCAGGAGCTGGAAGGCGTGCCTCGCTACCGCCAGCAATATTACGCGACCGCCTTTGGCGAAGGCTGGGGGCTGTACGCCGAGAAGCTCGCTGGCGAGGCTGGCATCTACCAGACGCCGTATGAGCGGTTTGGCCAGTTGTCCTATGAGATGTGGCGCGCCTGCCGCCTCGTCGCCGACACGGGAATGCATTGGTATGACTGGTCACGCGAAGAAGCCGAAGCCTGCTTTGTCGAGAATTCCGCCCTCGCCCCGCTCAACATCAAGACAGAAGTCACCCGCTATATTGGCTGGCCCGGGCAGGCGACCGCCTACAAGGTGGGGGAGCTGAAAATCCTCGAGCTTCGTCAGCGGGCCAAGGATGCGCTCGGCGACGATTTCGATATTCGCGCATTTCACGACGCACTGCTGGGACAGGGCTCCATGCCGCTCGACGCGCTCGATCTGCAGATTGATCAATGGATTGCGGGCGAACTCGACACAGCCAGCGAACCGGACGACACGCAAACCCCATGAGACTGACCATTATCGAAACCGGCCTGCCGCCCGAGACACTGCGCGGCGACTGGCCGAATTATCCCTCCATGTTTCACGACTTTCTGGCCCCGCACCTGCCAGGGCTTGAAACGGAAACGGCATCTGTCGTGACAGGCGGCGACTTTCCCGATCTCGACACGACCGAAGCGATCCTCGTCACCGGCTCTGCGGCGGGCGTCTATGAGCATCACCCGTGGATGCAGCCACTGTTCAATTTCATCCAGCGCGCCGCAGCCAAGGGTGTGCCCCAGATCGGGGTCTGCTTTGGCCATCAAGCGATCGCAAAGGCGCTCGGCGGACGTGTCGAAAAGTCCGATAAAGGGTGGGGAATCGGCCGGCACACCTACGAAATCTGTGCGCGCCCGGACTGGATGGAAAACTATTCAGGCGACACATTCTCTCTCGGTGTCAGCCATCAGGACCAGGTGCAGTCCCTACCCCCCGGCGCGCACATCGTCGCCGCGTCAGACTTCACCCCTTATGCCGCCCTTGATTACGGCGCCGTGCCCGCGATCAGCTTTCAGGGCCACCCTGAATTTTCAAGCGGTTTCAGCTGCGCACTTTATAATGTCCGGCGTGGAACGGCGTTCACTGATGAGCGTGTTGACGAGGCCTGTGACAGCCTCGCCAACCCGGTTGATAATGCGCAAGTCGGCCTGTGGATGGCCAATTTTCTCAGGCTGCGTCTTTAGAGACTGTCGAAGCGGTAGCGTGCGCCAATCGCAAAAATGTGGGACTGGTTTTCTATCTCCAGCGTTCCCGGGAAAAGCTGGTTCTGAAACTCGACGTCCTCGGTGGCTCGGTAAGTGTACTCGCCAAAGATGCCCCAATTATTACTGAGAGCGTATGTGGCACCGGCTCTGGCCTGATAAGCAAACTTGCCTTCACTCCCATCAATGACGCCGATATTGGACGGCTTGTAGGTCACGTCGACATCGGAATAACCGATACCAACGCCGAGATACGGCTCGATGGTACCGCCTCGATTGAAGTCATAATAGGCATTGACGAAGATCGCCGTATTGGTGATTTCGCCCTGCCCGTCTGCGACGACATCCGCGACGGACACACCGAGGGCCGTTGGCGAACCGGCAATCGAAGCAGCGTCAAGCGAACCGATATCACCGCCACCGAGCGTTACGCCCGAATGGGTATCGACGTCAGCGCCCGTGCGGGCGATCTCGATACCAGACCGCCAGCCGCTATCGTATCGCAGACCGGCCTCCAGCGCGTAGGACACACCCGATTCAAACTCCGTATTCCAGCCATATGGCGTGCCATCGGCGACGTCGAGCGTTGAGCCGTCGCCAAGGTTACCTGTCGTGAAAGCGCCGGTCTGGCCGGAATTGTCAGAGTCCGACTGAGTGTTCACACCGACAGAGCCGCCGATATACCAGCCATCAGCGTGTGCGGCGGCTCCTATCGGAGCGAACGCTAGTAAGAGTGCAAGAATTTTTCTGTTGTACATGACAGTTTCTCCCGATTTCCGATTTAGTTCTCTCTGCCCCAACCTGGAGTTAGGCCAGACGCACATGCCGGCAAGCGCGTACGCCTTGCTTATCGTTCACAATAACGTCAGTAAGATCGTGCTATGATGTAGTCACAGGAGACCCGGCCTATGATGCCGAAGCCGCGCGCCGATATCGCCCCGAATTCAATTGAGTTTGAAACCCTGCCGCTGGTGAAGCCGACCGGATTTCGCGAATATGATGCCCGGTGGTGGTTCGGCGTTCCCGGCCACGAGAAACCGCCCGAGCTAAATCTGCTCGGCGTCGAGGCGCTCGGTCTTGGCATGGCGACGCTATTTCATGAGCTGGGCGTGACGCCAAAGGTCGTCACCGGCCATGACTACCGGTCAATCTCGCTGTCGATCAAGAATGCCCTGAAACTCGGCCTCGTCGCAGGCGGATGCGAGGTGCTCGATGTCGGCCTTGCACTCTCTCCGATGGTTTACTGGTCGCAGTTCGAGCTTGAGGCCGACTGCTGCGCCATGGTCACCGCGAGCCATAATGAAAACGGCTGGACCGGCGTGAAAATGGGCGCGAACAAACCGCTCACCTTCGGTCCGGAGGAAATGGGCCGCTTGAAAGAGATTGTGCTCAATGGCGACTTCCAGCCCCGCGCGGGCGGCGGCAGCTACCGCGTCGACGATATGCGCGAGAAGTACATTCAATCGGTGTCCGAGGGCGTCCAGCTGAAGCGCAAGATCAAGGTCATCGCGGCCTGCGGAAACGGCACGGCGGGCGCGTTTGCCCCGGACGCGCTGCGGGCCATGGGCGCTGAAGTGGTGGAGATGGACTGCGATCTCGACAACACATTTCCGAAATACAATCCAAACCCCGAAGACAGCGAAATGCTGCACGCCATGGCCAAGGCCGTGAAGGACCTCGGCGCAGACGTTGCGCTTGGTTTCGACGGCGATGGCGACCGCTGCGGCGTTGTCGACAATACGGGCGAGGAAATCTTTGCTGACAAGATCGGTCTGATGCTTGCCCGAGACCTGTCCAGAGTGCATCCGGGCGCGAATTTCGTTGTCGATGTGAAGTCCACAGGCCTTTACAAGACCGACCCCGTTCTAAAAGAGAATGGATCAAGCGTCGATTATTACAAGACCGGCCATTCCTACATCAAAAGGCGCACAACCGACCTTGGCGCGCTCGCCGGTTTCGAGAAATCGGGCCACTTCTTCTTCCGCCCACCCATCGGCCTTGGCTATGATGATGGCATCGTCGCCGCCGGCGCGATCCTGCAGATGCTGGACCGCAATCCCGACAAGACAATGGCGGACCTCAAGTCGGAACTGGGCGTCGCTTACACGTCTCTCACCATGTCGCCGCACTGCGATGATGAGCTGAAATACGGCATCGTGGACAAGATGGTCGCTGAATATGAAGGCATGGCGGGTGGCGAGATCCTCGGCCGCAAAGTCGTTGACGTAAATACGGTGAACGGCGCGCGCGTCACGCTAGACGACGGCTCCTGGGTGCTGGTCCGGGCATCGTCAAACAAGCCGGAGCTGGTCGTCGTGGTCGAAAGCCTTCAGTCCGAGGATGACATGCGAGACCTCTTCCACAAGGAAGTAAAACCTCGCCTCGGAAAACACCCTGAGGTTGGGGACTACAATCAGGAAATCTAGCTGTCCGGCCGTGATCGACCGCTAGAGCGAAGCGTCTTCTGAAGCTCGACCTCGCAGGCTTCAATTGTGGGTCTGCATTCCCTGTGACACTTGTTGTGCGGCGGGGGCCCACATTGTGAATTGAGATCACGCCACCCAACACACTGATCTGTGGCAGGGTTTCGATACCCGGGCCCTCCCTTGCACCCGCACCCCTTGCATCGGATGGCACATTCGCCCGCTTGTGCGCGCATCTCGGCAATCTGTTTCGCAGTCGAGGCATCAGCTTGCAGGCATTCTTGGCCATGTCCTTCGCCGACAAATAGCCAGACAGCGAAGATCGCAACCACTATCGCGATAAATCGGGTCATCCGGCAGCTCCCAATACCCTTTACATCAACCGTTGGCTTCTAACCCTCAAGTGTTTTGCACCAACCAGTCATAGGCTTCATTGATGGCGCTCATGCGTGCGCTCGCTTTGCGACGGGCCGTGTCGGAATGTGCAGACGACGCAAACTGGTCAGGGTGAAATTTCTTGGCAAGCTTCCGGTAGGTTGAACGCAGCGCTTTCGCATCCGGCTGCCCGGACAGCCCCAGCGTCCGAAGGTGCGCCTTTCGCGGTGTGTCTGGCGGCGGTGGAACCGGAGGCGGAGGAGGAGGGGGCGGCGGCGAAGATGACCGCGTCTTGCTCGAGGCGTCCGAAAACGCTCTTGCAAATCGCGCTGAATACGGACCCCAGTCCCGCTCCATACCGGCCCGGGCCCGGGACTCGAAACGCAGCTCTTCGCCGGCGCGCTCGGCAGGCATCGCATTTGCCAGCTTACGGCCCGTCCAGGTCCCGACCTTTTTCAGAATCGGCCAGCCGAGATAGACGAGGGCAAATAGCACCTGCGCGACAAGAATAGGAAGATACGTTGTCCAGAACACGATTTTATCCTGTCTGGCCCAGCTACGGCCATATAAGGCATCAATTATGCGCCCGGACGGAATAATCCCTGATTAGGCAAATCGATGAAATTTCACCCTGTTCGCCCTGCCCACCGCTCTTGACCTTTCAGCATAAAAATCGCACCCCTCCGGGCACTTCGAAGGCGTTGACTAAAACAGGACGAATTCCATGCACGTGGCGATGATTGGAACAGGCTATGTGGGCCTGGTGAGTGGGGCGTGTTTCGCCGATTTCGGCCATGTCGTCACATGCGTTGACAAAGATGCGGCAAAGATTGAGCGCCTGAAGAAAGGCGAGATCCCGATATACGAGCCGGGCCTTGATGATCTTGTCGCTCAGAATGTCAGCGCTGGACGTCTTCACTTCACCACCGAAGCCGAGGACGCCATCGCGCAAGCGGATGCTGTTTTCATCGCGGTCGGGACACCAAGCCGGCGCGGTGACGGCCATGCAGACCTGTCATACGTCTATGCGGCTGCCGAAGAGATTGCATCGCTGATGGATGGCTTCACTGTTGTCGTCACCAAGTCGACCGTCCCTGTTGGCACGGGCGATGAAGTCGAGGCCATCATCCAGAAAACCAGGTCGGATGCCGACTTTGCTGTGGTTTCCAATCCGGAATTCCTGCGCGAAGGCGCCGCCATCAAGGACTTCAAGATTCCGGACCGGGTTGTCGTCGGCACCGAAAACGAGCGCGCCCGTGAGGTGATGCGGGAACTTTACCGCCCGCTCTTCCTCAATGAGACTCCAATCCTGTTCACCAGCCGGCGCACCTCAGAGCTGATCAAATACGCCGCCAACGCTTTCCTCGCTGTGAAGATCACCTTCATCAACGAAATGGCAGACCTCTGCGAGGCGGTTGGCGCGAATGTTCAGGAAGTCTCCCGCGGTATTGGTCTTGATGGCCGGATTGGACGCAAATTCCTGAATGCCGGGCCCGGTTATGGCGGCTCCTGCTTCCCGAAAGATACGCTGGCCCTGACCAAGACGGCGAATGATTACAAGACGCCGGTTCGCATCGTCGACACGGTGGTTGAGGTCAATGCCGCCCGCAAGAAAGCCATGGCGGACAAGATCATCAAGGCGATGGGCGGCGACGTCAAAGGCAAGACGATCGGCATCCTTGGCCTCGCTTTCAAGCCGAATACGGACGACATGCGCGATGCCCCATCGCTCGACATCATTCCGGCGCTGATCGAAGCGGGCGCGGCGGTGAGAGCCTACGACCCGGAAAGCATGCATGAAGCGCAGAAGCTGATGACTGGTCTCGACTATGCCGAGAATGCCTATGGCGCGATCGACGGGGCCGATGCCATGGTCATCATCACTGAATGGGACCAGTTCCGCGCGCTTGATCTCGACCGGGTCAAGGACGCACTGAACACCGACATCGTGGTTGATCTCCGCAACATCTACTCACCGGAAGACATGGCGAAGCGCGGCTTCAAATATATCAGCGTCGGGCGGCCATAGCGCGCATGCATCTCGCCCCCCGCATCCTTGTCACAGGTGGTGCCGGCTTCATCGGCTCCTTCCTCTGTGAACGCCTGCTGGACCAGGGCGCAGAGGTGCTTTGCGTCGATAATTTCTTTACCGGCACGCGGTCAAATGTGGCTCATTTGCTGGACAATCCGCGCTTTGAGCTGATGCGCCACGACGTGACCTTCCCGCTCTTCGTCGAGGTGGACCAGATCTACAATCTCGCCTGCCCAGCAAGTCCGGTTCACTACCAGTTCGACCCCGTCCAGACCACCAAGACCAGCGTGCATGGCGCGATCAACGTCCTCGGCCTCGCCAAGCGCGTCAGGGCGAAAATCCTCCAGGCTTCGACGTCTGAAGTGTATGGCGACCCCGAGGTTCATCCGCAGCGCGAGGAGTATTGGGGCAATGTGAACCCGATCGGGCCGCGTTCCTGCTATGATGAGGGCAAGCGCTGCGCCGAAACGCTGTTCTTCGACTATCACCGCCAGCATGGGACCGAGATCAAGGTCGCCCGGATTTTCAATACCTATGGCCCGCGGATGCATCCGAACGACGGCCGTGTGGTTTCAAACTTCATCATGCAGGCCCTGCGCGGCGATGACATCACGCTTTACGGCGACGGAAAGCAGACACGAAGCTTCTGCTTCGTTGACGATCTCGTTGATGGGCTGTTGGCGTTGATGCAAACCGGTCCCGATGTGACCGGGCCGATCAATCTTGGTAATCCGGTCGAGTTTACAATTCGGGAGCTGGCAGAACTCGTAATTGAGTTGACGGGGACCGGCTCGACACTTGTTCACAAACCGCTGCCGCAGGATGATCCACGCCAGCGCCAGCCCGATATCACCCGCGCCAAGCAAACGCTTGGCTGGGAGCCGACGGTGAAGCTTCGCGACGGCCTGGACAAAACCATCGCCTATTTCAGGCAGCTGACAAACGTCTAAAGGAGACCTGCACATGAAATTCTTCGTCGACACCGCAGACACTGCCGAGATCAAGGACCTTGCCGCAACAGGTCTCATCGACGGCGTAACGACCAATCCGTCTCTCATTGCAAAATCAGGCCGAAACTTTGCTGAAGTGATTGAGGAAATCTGTGGCCTGACGGACGGCCATGTCAGCGCCGAGGTCGTGGCAACCGATTACGAGACCATGATCAGCGAAGGCAAGAAGCTTCAGGCGATCGCGTCGAACGTCGCTGTAAAGCTACCGCTGACCATGGATGGCTTGCGCGCCTGCCGCACGCTCGCCGATGCGGGCACAGCGGTCAATGTGACGCTCTGCTTCTCTGCCAATCAGGCCCTGCTCGCCGCAAAAGCCGGCGCCGCCTATATCTCGCCTTTCATCGGGCGCCTGGACGATATCAATGTCGACGGCATGGAGCTGATCGAGGACATCCGGACGATCTATGACAACTACATGTTCGAGACCGAAATCCTCGCCGCATCTATCCGCAGCGCAAACCATGTGAAGCTGTCGGCCCTTGCCGGCGCCGACGTCGCAACCGTGCCGCCAAACGTGCTGAAGGGCCTCGTCAACCACCCGCTCACCGACAAGGGTCTCGCCGCTTTCCTCGCTGATGCGGAAAAAGGCGGCGTAAAGGTCTAGCCCTCGAGGACTGCTGGGCGCGGCCGGGCAAACAGATTGTCGATGCGCACCGCTGCGACAAACCTGCGACCTGTGCTTGCGTCCACCGGCGAGGTCTGCAAATCCCCCCTGAGCTGACTGGAAGAGGTTGATGTGGCTGAAATTCTTTATGACGTCGTCGGACTGGGCAATGCGATTGTCGACATAATTGCACCGGTTGAGGACAGCTTCCTTGATCGCTTCAATATCCGCAAGAATGGCATGACGCTGATCGACGAGGCCCGCGCCGACGCGCTTACCGCTGCCGCCCCGGACGCCAAGCAGCTTTCAGGTGGCTCGGGCGCGAATACCATTGTCGGCGTCGCGAGCTTTGGCGGGTCCGCCGCCTATATCGGCAAGGTTTTCGATGATCCCCTCGGCGCTGTCTTCCGCCGGGACATGAATGCAAGCGGAATTCCGTTCGACACACCGCCGCTCGAAGACGGGCCCGCCACGGCACGCTCCATCATCTTTGTGACCCCGGACGGTGCCCGCAGCATGAACACCTATCTCGGCGCATCGGTTCTGTTCGGACCTGACGATGTCCAGGCTGACGTCGTGAAAGCCGGTGCCATCTTGTACCTTGAAGGCTACCTGTTCGACGAAGAAGCGGCCAAGGAAGCGTTCATTCACGCCTCCGAGATTGCAAAGGCTGCAGGACGGCGCGTCGCCCTTACACTTTCCGACAGCTTCTGCGTTGAGCGCCACCGCGAGAGTTTCCTTCACCTGATCCGCAATCACGTCGATATCCTGTTTGCCAATGAAGACGAGCTTCTCTCGCTTTATCAGACCGATGACTTTGACACTGCTGTCGACAAACTGCGTTCCGATACGGCACTCGCTGCCGTCACACGGTCAGAAAAAGGCTCCGTTGTCATCGGCGACGGCGAGCCGATCAGCATTCCTGCCGAGCCAGTCGATAAAGTGGTCGATACCACCGGCGCTGGCGACCAGTATGCTGCCGGCTTCCTGTTAGGCCTGTCGCGTGAATTGCCCTTGGCGCTCTGCGCAAAACTTGGCCATCTCGCAGCGGCCGAAGTGATCTCTCATTACGGACCCCGCCCGGATGTCGCCTACGAGACCCTCGCGAAATCCGCTGGAATTACCTATTAATTTACCATCCCAACTGCAGGTTATTGTGCGAAGACAATAAGAATTGTGCGATAGAAAAAATCGCGCCTGCAGAAGGCTGGAAAAT
This sequence comes from Henriciella sp. AS95, assembly GCF_038900055.1. Classification (NCBI taxonomy): domain Bacteria; kingdom Pseudomonadati; phylum Pseudomonadota; class Alphaproteobacteria; order Hyphomonadales; family Hyphomonadaceae; genus Henriciella; species Henriciella sp. AS95. Next base: position 392,451 of record NZ_JBBMQM010000001.1, on the reverse strand, counting down.
GAATGGGTGTTGCAGAGCAACTTGAACAAGAGCTGCCCTACCTTCGCCGTTACGCACGCGCCGTAACCGGTAGCAGCGAGCATGGAGACGGCCTGGTCGAAGGCGTCATATCCGACCTGTTTTCCGCCAATGACGAACCCATTGATCGCATTCGACTATTCGCCATGCTCGATGGCAAAGTGTCCGATGTCGATGGCGGCTCCGAAACCAACACCGCTCATGCGCTCTCCTCTGTTGCGCGGCGGGCGCTGCTCCTGACAGCGATGGAGGGGTTTGCCCCAACGGATGCTGCATCGATCATGGGTGTCGGTGAAGATACGCTATCGGATTATATTGCCGAGGCTGAAGACGAGCTTACATCCTCGCTCGCCACGGACGTCTTCGTGATGGAAGATGAGCCGCTTGTCGCAGCCCATATCGCCCAGATTGCGACTCAGATGGGTCATCGCGTTATTGGTCAGGCCATAACCCATAAGGATGCGGTCGAAGCGTGTCTTGCCAATCCCCCATCGCTTTTGCTCGCCGATGTCCAGCTTGCTGACGGTTCATCCGGCGCGGACGCCGCCGCTGAGATAACGGCCGCGCTCGGGATTCCGGTTATCTTCATTACCGCATATCCCCAGCGTCTGCTCAAAGGCGTGCAGGGTGAACCCGCCTTTCTGATCGCCAAACCCTTCCGGCCGGATATGGTGAAAGCTGTCATCAGCCAGGCGCTGATGCTGCAGGCATCGGGCTCGCTGGCAAAAAAATAACCGACGCGGGAGGCGCCGGTTAAAGTGGTGTCATCGAAGCTGGAGAATTAATGCTTCACCTGTCCTATGCGGACCGCGCCAAAACCGTTCCAATTTTTTTCATATTAAATTTCAGGCCTGCTCCAGCGCCTCCTTGGCGTAGTCCAATCTATCGTGACCGAAGAACATATCTTCCCCCACGAAAAAGGTCGGTGCGCCAAAGGCGCCGCGCTCGATAGCGCCGTCAGTGTTGGCTTTCAGGCCGGCTTTCGTCTCGTCTGACTCCGCCAGGGCGAGGATCTGGTCTGCGTCAAATCCGGCGTCTGTACACATGTCACGAACCTGATCTGTATCATCCGTTTTCAGCGGTGTCGGCGCCGCCCAGACATGATGAAACACGGTCTCGATAAATCGCTTCTGCTCGTCCGGCGTGTCGGCGAGGCCAATCGCTGCCCGCAGCATGGGCCGGGTATTCATCATCGGAAAGTAGGGATTGAGCCTGAACGGAATGCCGTAGCGTCGGGTACAGCGTCCAAGGTCCACTGACATATAGGCTCCCTTGGCAGGGACCAGGCCCGGGGGGCGGTTACCCGTCGTCTGCATGACAGCCCCGAGGAACATCGGCTTGAACTGCGTGCGCGCGGCCAGATCGCCGAGCTCGGATGGCAAGGCATGAAAGGCCACATATGAAAAGGGGCTGATGAAGTCGAAAAAGAATTCGAGGGGCTTTGCCATATGCGGCTCCAATCTGTTTCAGGTCAGAAATTTTCCATCCATGGGCGCAGGTCGAGCTCATGGGTCCAGGCGCTGCGTTCCTGGTTGTGAAGCATCCAGTAGGCATCCGCGATCGCGTCCGGATTCAGGATACCGTCCTCATCCTTCAGCTTGTAACGATCTGGAAAATTATCGCGAATGAAGGCGGTATCAATCGCCCCATCAATGACGGTGTGGGCGACATGGATGCCTTTCGGCCCCAGCTCCCGCGCCATCGACTGGGCCAGCGCGCGAAGGGCAAATTTTGCGCTGGCGAACGCGGAAAACCCAGCGCCGCCGCGCATTGATGCGGTGGCACCGGTGAAAATAATCGTTCCTGCTTCGCGCGGGCTCATCACGCGAGCCGCCTCCCGCCCTGTCAGGAAGCCGGCAAAGGCCGCCATTTCCCAGACCTTGCGGTAAACGCGCGCTGTGGTTTCCGTGATCGGAAAGCGGACATTTGCTCCGATGTTGAAAACAGCGACCTCTACTGGCCCAACATCCTTCTCGATGCGGTCAAAGAGGGCGATCATCTGCTCTTCGTCGCGGGCATCACACCCAACGGCGAGGGCTTGTCGGCCAGACGCTTTGATTTCGGCGACGAGGGGCGCGGCCGCTTCCTCAGTGCGCCGAACGCAGACCGATGTGAAGCCTTCCCTGGCAAATCTTCGGGCAATTGCGCCGCCCGTCGCGTCACCGGCCCCTATAATTATCGCCGCTTGTTTAGTCATGTGTACGTTCCATTTTGGAACTTTAGCAAATCATATTATGACTTGTCATCATGAAATGGACCGATCTTGACGAAAACTGGTGCCCGGTGGCTCGAACCCTCACACTTGTGGGGGATCGGTGGACGCTGCTCATCCTGCGTGATTGCTTTTTGGGACGGTCGAAATTCGAGGAATTTGCCGAAACGACAGGCGCGACGCGGCACATCCTTTCTTCAAGGCTGAAACGTCTTGTGACCGCCGGCGTGCTTGAGCGGCGCCCCTATCAGGACCGCCCGAAGCGATACGAATATGTGCTGACCGAAAAAGGCGAGGAGTTCGGCCCCGCCCTTGTTGCATTCCGTGACTGGGGCAAGAAACACATGCCGGTCCGGCGCACAGCCACCGCGACTAAAGAATGAATTTCGACAGGTCGGTATTACCGGCAAGGTCAGCCAGCTGCGCTTCGACATAGTCAGCCGAAATCGTCACGGTTTCCCCGGACCGGTCAGGTGCCGTGAAACTTATCTCATCAAGCAGACGCTCCAGAACAGTCTGAAGGCGGCGCGCCCCGATATTCTCGACGGAATCGTTCACGCGAACGGCAATATCCGCAAGCGCATCTATAGCGGCGTCCTCAAAGACCAGCGTGACGCCTTCGGACTGCATCAGCGCTTCATGCTGCTTGATGAGCGAGGCTTCTGGCTCAACCAGGATTCGGCGCATATCGTCCCGCGACAGCGCTTTCAGCTCCACCCGGATTGGCAAGCGGCCCTGAAGTTCCGGCAACAGATCAGACGGTTTCGAAACGTGGAACGCGCCTGAGGCAATAAACAGGATGTGGTCTGTGCGCACTGGCCCACGCTTTGTCGACACAGTTGTCCCTTCAATGAGCGGGAGAAGGTCGCGCTGGACGCCTTCACGGCTGACATCCGCGCCGCTACGGCCACTGGACCCGGCAACCTTGTCGATCTCATCCAGGAATACGATACCGTCAGATTCGACAATACGAACGGCTTCGCGCGTCACGCTTTCTTCGTCGATCAGCTTGTCTGCCTCTTCGGCGATAAGCGGTTTGTAGGCATCCCGGACGGTGGTCTTCACGCGCTTGGTGCGCCCGCCCATCGCTTTTCCGAGCAGATCACCAAGATTGACCATGCCCATGGACCCGCCGGCTCCGGGCATGTCCATCATCGGCATTGGATTGCTGGTGTCAGCGAGTTCAATATCGATATCCTTGTCATCAAGCTCGCCATCGCGAAGCTTGCGGCGGAACACTTCGCGCGTCGATGACTGCGCGTCTTCGCCAACAAGAGAATCAAGGAGACGTTTTTCGGCGGCTTCACGGGCCTGGTCCTCTACCGTCTTGCGGCGCTGATCCCTGACCATGCCGACGGCCGATTCCACAAGATCGCGAATGATCTGCTCAACGTCGCGCCCGACATAGCCAACTTCGGTAAACTTGGTCGCCTCGACCTTGAGGAATGGCGCATTGGCAAGCTTGGCGAGCCGGCGCGAAACCTCGGTCTTACCGACACCCGTCGGGCCGATCATCAGGATGTTCTTCGGCGTGATCTCGTCGCGCAGCTCTTCGGGGGCCTGCTTGCGGCGCCAGCGGTTACGCAGCGCGAGGGCGACAGCGCGTTTGGCATCGCCCTGGCCAACAATGTGACGGTCCAGCTCGGACACGATTTCCTTGGGGGTGAAAACAGTCATTATGATTTCAGTTCCAGTTTTTCGACCGAGAAGTTGCTATTCGTGTAAACGCAGATATCCGATGCGATCTCCATCGCGCGGCGGCCCAGCGTTTCGGCATCCTTCTCGTATTCATAAAGCGCCCGCGCAGCCGACAGGGCATAATTTCCGCCCGACCCGACAGCGACAACATGATGCTCCGGCTCAAGCACATCGCCGGCGCCCGTAATCACGAGCGTCACGTCCTTGTCGGCGACGATCAGCAGCGCTTCCAGCTTCTGCAGATATTTCTCGGTGCGCCAGTCCTTGGCGAGTTCGACAGCGGCGCGCTGAAGCTGATTGGGGAAACGTTCAAGTTTCTGCTCAAGGCGCTCGAACAGGGTGAAAGCATCGGCCGTCGCCCCGGCAAAGCCTGCGAGAATATCGCCGCTACCAAGCCGGCGGACCTTGCGCGCATTCCCTTTCATGACCGTCTGTCCCATCGAGACCTGACCATCACTCATGAGAACGACGTGGTCCTCGGTGCGAACCGCGAGGATGGTCGTGCCATGCCAGAGCGGTGATTTTTCTTGATTATGTTCAGTCACGACCGGTGATGTGGCGCACCAGTGGCCTGTCCGCAAGAGGGAGAATGTGTCTTAGCTGGCCGCGGCGGTGTTTTTGGCCCGGTCTTCGTCGAGCATCAGGATGAACTTGTCGAGCGTCACAGGTGGGCTGTAGTAGAAGCCCTGATACTGGTCGCAGCCGCGGCGGCGCAGGAAGGCTTCCTGGGCTTCGGACTCAACGCCCTCCGCAACCGTTTCCATACCGAGCGTTTCCGCCATGCCGAGGATCATCTCGACAATCGCCGGCGCCTGCTTGTCCGTGTACAGGCCGGAAATGAACTGGCGGTCGATCTTGAAGACGTCGAATGGCAGGCGTCCGAGCATGGCAAGATTGGAATGACCCGTACCAAAGTCGTCGATGGCAAGCTTCACGCCCATCGATTTCAACGGCCCGATGACGTCTTTCAGGCGCTCCGGGTCCGTAACGGCCACACTCTCAGTGATCTCCAGCTGCAAAAGCTTTGGCGGCAGTCCTGCTTCGCTCATCGCACTGATGAACATGGAGCCGAGATCATCGGTCTCGAATTGAAGGGGAGAAACGTTGATCGCGACCGAAACGCCCGTGTGACCGAGCCTGTGCCACCGTGCCGCTGCACGGCATGACTGGCGGGCGATCTGCGCGCCGATGTCAGCGATCAGGCCCGTGGCCTCAGCAACTGGGATGAACACATTGGGTGACACAATGCGCCCGCTTTCGAGCTTCCAGCGCGCAAGCGCCTCGGCGCCCACAATGCGGCCTGTGCGAAGATCGATCTTCGGCTGGAAAACAGGAATGAAGCGTTTGTTCTCGACCGCGGCGCGGACTTCCGCCTCCAGGCGCTTTCGTGCCGCGTCCTGCCTGTCAAACTTGGGCGAATAGAATTGAAAAGCCGTGTTGTCGCTTCGCCGCGCCTGGAAAAGGGCCGACTCTGCGCGCTTGCGGATATCGGCCGGCGACTGGCCGTCCTCAGGGATCATCACGATGCCGACCGATGCGGGGACGCGGAATTTCTTGCCGGAAAGGTCGTATGGTGCGTTCAACGTATCGATCAGCTCGCGAACCAGGCGCATGATTTCTGGCCGCGCGCCAAGACCGTCAACCAGGATCGCGAACTCGTCAGACTGGAGCGCGAAGACTTTCCAGCTACCCGGCGGCAGCGCTTGGGCGCGCTCGCGCGATGCAACGAACTCCGCCACCCGGCGGCTCATCGAGACGTAGGATGCAGACCCCAGGGCGCTATCTGCGCTTTCGGAAATCTGCTGAATCGCGTCAGCGTCTATCAGGATATAGGCGGACGGGTCTTCGAACGCGGAGTTCGAGATCGTTTCGGTCAATTCCCGCGTCAGGCTGAGCGAGTTGCCAAGGCCGGTTCGCTCATCGGTATAGGCTGCATTGGTCAGCCGCGTGTTTTCAGCGCGTAACTTGTGAATGGCCTTGAACGTCGCGGCGCGAAGGTTTCGGAACTCTTCAAAGATCAGGCTCTTGGACGATCGCGATGATAGCCCCTGGGAAACGCGTTCCACCGTTTCAATGATCGACAGCGCCTGGATGGCGGTCACCTTCGCGAAATAATTTGTGACCGCAAAGGCAATCGCTGTCACCAGCAGAATTGCCGCGAGGAGCGCAGCGAGCGGCATGGGAAGAGCGCCCGAACTGAGGCGAAGCGAGACCAGATGCGCGATTGGCACGCCAGCATTTGTCACCGGATACACTTCACCCTTGTTCAGGATGACCGGGTCATTATTTCCAGCAATCAGATTGCCGTCCATGTCGAGAAGGACGACGCGGTCAGCGGCAAACCGCTCGACGGTCTGGCGTACCTGATCAATGTCTCCAGACACTAGGTCTGGCCGGATGGTGCGGACGAGGCGCTCGGCGATAATGTCGGACTGCTCTTCGCCCCGCTCATCGGCGGCGTAGACATAGATTCCAGCGAATCCGACGGACACGACAAAAGCTATCAGCGCTGCGCAAAGCGGCAACGCGACTTCAAACTTCATCTTCGCCACACGGCGGTTGAATTTTGATCGATTGGCCAGAAATTCTACTCGTCTGCGTGCACGCCCAGTGCGCCCCGACGATGACAATGCCCGCAATTCTTTAGAATTCCGTGAATGAATCTGTTGTATCTCTTTCGAATAAGACGATGTATCAGGCCGAATTATGAGTAAAAACCGTACAGCCACAGTCACGCGCACCACCCGCGAGACCGATATTACAGTAACCGTTGACCTCGACGGAACCGGCAAGTCGGACATCGACACAGGTGTCGGCTTCTTCGATCACATGCTGGATTCCCTGTCGCGTCACAGCTTCATCGACCTCACGGTGAAGGCGAAGGGCGACCTGCACATCGACTTTCACCACACGGTCGAGGATACGGGCATCGTTATCGGTCAGGCGATCATGAAGGCGCTGGGTGACTTTGCGGGTATTACGCGGTTTGGGCACGCCTACATCCCAATGGATGAGACGCTGAGCCGGGCCTCGATCGATCTCTGCAAGCGGCCTTATCTCATCTGGAAGGTGGAGTTCCGGCGCGACAAGATCGGCGATTTCGACACCGAGCTCTTCAAGGAGTTCTTCCACGCACTTTCCGGCAATGGCGGCATGTGCCTGCACGTCGAGAACCTCTATGGCGAAAACAACCACCACATCGCCGAGAGCTGCTTCAAGGCCACAGCCCGTGCGCTGCGCATGGCGGTGTCGCCGGACGAGCGCCTGCAAGGCAAGCCAGCGAGCACCAAGGGTAGTCTCTGATCAGCCGACCCTGCGACTGCGACCCAGTAGAACACTTCGACCGGCAGTCGACGGATCTTCAGGCACAAATTCAATGTTCGCAAAGCCGCCAGCTCCGAGGATCTCTCTGTATTCTTCTGGCGAAAGGCTAGCATGGAAGACAGGTTCGCCGCCAACGTGACCGCCAACCTCGCCTTCAGACGGTCCAACCGTTAGGAGTATTGCCCCGCCCGCTTTTACCCGGCTGCAAAGGCGTGGCAGAAGATTGCGCTGATCGTCGATGCTTAGATGAAAAAACGCGTCCCAGCTGCATATCCCGTCGAAGTTACCGTCGGCGAAAGACTGCCGCATGTCGCGCACTTGCCAGTTACCTCGAGGCTGGTTGACACGTGCCAGCGATATCATCGCCTCGCTATAGTCCGTCCCGACAAGATCATAACCGGCCCTCAGAAAATACGCGCCGATGGGCTCGCCCATTCCGCAACCGAGATCGAGCAAACGTCCGCCGACAGGCAAGCCATCCAAAAACTTATCCAGCCAGTTTTGTTCATAAAGGTCGCGCCTTCGCTGCCTTTGCCAAAAACCGGCCTGCCGCTCGTACACGTCTTTCATGCCTGCTTCTACAGGTGCAAATCCGGCATCCCTGACAGACATTGTCCGGACTACCTGCGATAGTCCAGCGGCGGGTCACGGTCTCCGAGGAGAGACTTGTACTCGTAATTCGGCCCGCGCTTGTCGTCGAACTCTTCCCAGGCGGCTTCGATCAGATCGTCATTCTGATAGAGCTCGATTGCTGCTGCGGTCAGCGTCTTTGCAGCAAGATCTGCACCCTTGTGGCCGATCGACATGCCGCTCGCCGCAACGGCTTGCCAGCTGTGAGCCGAGGTGCCCGGCACCCATGTCGCCGTGCGCAGACCGACCGTCGGCACCGCCCAGGAAACATCGCCCACATCTGTCGAGCCATAACCAAGTGAAATCTCGAAGGGCTGGATCTCCTTCTGCGAGCCAAGCTCAAGCGACGGGTTCTCAAAGCTCGTGGCAATCTCTTCAGCAAAGGTCTGCTCCTCGGCCGTGTAGCTGATACCGCCCAGGTCGCGCAGTTTCCCGTCCATCATTCGCGCCAGCGTCTCATTGACGAGAAGCGGATTGTTGCCGTGGATGACTTCCCAATCAACGGTCGTCCCGGTTCCCATGGCAGCACCTTCAGCAGCCTTTTCGAGCCGGGCCCAGATTTCGTCCACGCCATCTGCCTCAGGGTGGCGGACATAATAGAAAACCTCGGCAAAATCCGGCACCACGTTCGGCGCATTGCCGCCAGCGGTGATGACATAGTGCATGCGGGCATCCTGCGGCATGTGCTCATGCATCATGTTGGCCATCATGTTGAACGCCTCGACACCGTCCAGCGCCGAGCGGCCACGTTCCGGGGCGCCTGCCGCATGCGCCGAGATGCCATGAAAGCGGAATTTTGCCGAGCGATTGGCCAGCGACGTATTTGCTGCCGCGGAATTCTCGTCGTCCGGGTGCCAATGGAGCGCGATATCGACATCATCGAAAAGGCCGGCCCGCGTCATGTACACCTTGCCGCTGCCGCCTTCTTCGGCCGGCGTGCCATAGACCCGGATCGTCCCTTTTGTACCTGTGTCCTCAAGCCAGTGACGGATCGCGATGGCGGCGGAAACCGAACCGGCGCCGAAAAGGTTGTGGCCACAGGCCTGGCCTGCATGTTTGCCGTCCACCTGCTCGCGTGTCGGGGCCTGGCTCTGGTTGATCCCCGGCAGGGCGTCGAACTCGGCAAGAATGCCGATGACCGGCTCACCCGAGCCATATTCGGCGACAAATGCCGTCGGAATGCCGGCGACCCCTGCATTCACCTCAAAGCCTTCCCCGCTCAACGTGTCCTGCAGAAGCTTCGTCGATTGGGTCTCCTGGTAGCCAACTTCGGCCCAGTCCCAGAGCTTCGACGCGATCGTTCCTGTCAGTTCAGGGCGCTGGTTGACGAAGCTCGCCGCCTTGTCCGTATCTGGATCGGCCGCAGCAGGAAGCGCGAAACTGGCTGTCAGAAGGGATAATGACGCGGCAGCGATAGCAAGACGCATGTGGGGACACTCCTTGTTTGGTTGCGGCGACCTTGCGACACAGCCCGCACCTTATCAAGCCTTCGCCCCTTCCCCTGATGCCGCAGCCCCGCTAAGAGCGCGCTGAGATGACCACGCTTGCCCTGATAGACTATGGCTCCGGCAATCTTCACTCAGCCGAACGTGCCTTGCGCGCGGCCGCCGGCCTGTCTGAAACGCCCGTAGACATAAGCGTGACCGGGGATGCCGAAGCGGTCTTGCGGGCAGACCGCGTGGTCCTACCAGGCGTCGGCCACTATGCCGATTGCGCCGCTGGTCTGCGCGCCGTGGACGGGATGGTGGAAGCGCTTGAAGAGGCGGTTCTGGCCCGTTCTGTACCCTTCCTCGGCATTTGCGTCGGCATGCAGCTGCTTGCCGATCGCGGGCTGGAAGACGGCGCCACACCTGGTCTCGGCTGGATTGGCGGAGAGGTTGACCGGATCCGGACAACACCAGGCCTTGCCATTCCTCATATGGGCTGGAATAGCCTGCAAATATTACAGGATCACCCGGTGCTGTCAGGTCTGGGTGAAGATCCGCACGTCTATTTCACACACTCTTATGCGATGAAGCTGTCCGATCGCGGGCATCTCGCTGCCGCCACTGACTACGGCACAGAGATCACCGCTGCCATCGCGCGCGACAATCTCTTCGGCACACAATTCCACCCGGAAAAAAGCCAGCGCACGGGCCTCAGGCTTCTCGCCAATTTTATGACATGGGACCCGGTATGACTGAACGGTTCGACCTCTATCCCGCGATCGACCTCAAGGCTGGCCAATGCGTCCGGCTTCTGCGCGGCGAGATGGATCAGGCGACAGCTTTCAATCCTGATCCGGCCGACCAGGCGGCGAAATTCGCGGCGATGGGTTTTGACCGGCTTCACGTGGTCGATCTCGACGGCGCCTTTGCCGGCGATAGCGCCAATGGCGAAGCGGTTCGCGCTATTCTGGCCGCAACGGACGTGCCTGTGCAGCTCGGCGGCGGCATCAGAACGCGCGCGCAGATCGATGCCTGGCTGGACGCAGGCCTTTCTCGCGTCATCCTCGGCACCGCCGCGCTACGCGACCCTGACTTCGTCAAGGCTGCGGCCGGCGATTTGCCGGGCAAGATCGTCGTCGGTATCGACGCCAAGGATGGCTATGTCGCCGTGGAGGGCTGGGCCGAAACATCGGACATGAAAGCCGTAGATCTGGCGAAAATCTTCGAGGGCTGCGGCGTTGCGGGCCTCGTGGTTACCGACATCTCAAGAGATGGCATGAAAACTGGGGTGAATGTCGAGTTTACCAATGCGATGGCCGAAGCTGTTTCGATTCCCGTGATCGCGTCCGGCGGGGTTGCGAGCGTTTCAGACATCACGGCGCTCAGGAATGCCGGTGGAAAACGCGCCATTTCAGGCACGATCCTGGGGCGCGCGCTCTATGATGGCGACATAGAGCCATCTGCAGCCATCGAAGCAGCCAGGGCCTGATACAATGCTGAAGACCCGCATCATTCCCTGCCTCGATGTCAAAGACGGCCGTACGGTCAAGGGCGTGAACTTTGTCGATCTGCGCGATGCGGGCGATCCGGTCGCGCTGGCCAAGGCCTATGACGAACAGGGCGCCGATGAGCTCTGCTTTCTCGACATCACGGCAAGCCATGAGGGCAGGGGGACAATGCTGGACGTTGTCCGGCGGACGGCGGAGCAGTGTTTCATGCCCCTGACAGTAGGCGGGGGCGTGCGCTCCAGCGGTGATCTGGTGCAGCTATTGCGAGCAGGGGCTGACAAGGTCGCGATCAATTCCGCCGCTGTCGCAAATCCTGCGGTTGTCTCTGAGTGCGCCGCAAAAGCTGGCAGCCAGGCCGTCGTGGTGGCGATTGACGCACGAAAAAGCGGTGCTTCATGGGAGATCTTCACCCATGGCGGGCGCAAACCGACGGGAATTGATGCTGTCGCGTTCGCCAAAGAAGCCGAAAAGCGCGGCGCCGGCGAGATTCTGCTAACCTCCATGGACAAGGATGGCACCAAGTCCGGTTTTGATCTGCCCCTGCTAAAAGCCGTCACATCTGCGGTCACTGTACCAGTTGTCGCCTCCGGCGGCGCGGGCTCTGCAGCAGACCTCGCCCCGGCCATCCTGGAAGGCGGCGCAAATGCCGTACTTGCTGCATCAATCTTTCACTTTGGCGAAGTAAGCTTATCTGAAGCACGTAAGGCGCTTGCAGAAGCGGGCGCCCCCGTCAGACCTTTTGAATGACAAGACTGAAAGAAAATCATGGCTAAACAGGCACTTGGCTCAGCGCATCAATTGAACGCCCTGATCGCCATCCTCGCGCAGACAGTCGATGAGCGTGTCGATGGCAATCCTGAGAAATCCTATACAGCCCGGCTGTTGAAGTCCGGCGAGATCCGATGCGCCAAAAAGATCGCAGAGGAAGGCGCCGAAGTCGCGCTGGCGATCGCGGCCGAGGGACGGCGGGATGTCGCGGCCGAAACGGCTGATCTACTCTTTCACCTCCTGGTGGGCCTCCGGGCCAAGGGCGTACCGCTCGACATGGTCGCCGAAGCCCTGGCCGAACGGCGCGGCGTGTCCGGTATCGCGGAAAAAGCGGCGAGACAAACCAAGGCTTAGCGGCGCCTCAGGAAAACGTAAAACGCGCCCGATCCACCATGCTTTGGATGGGCCGGCGAATAGCCTGAGACCAGCGAGCTCGCATCGGGCATCTCAATCCAGCGCAAAAAATTCCGGCGCAGGATCCCCTCGCCGGTTTTGCCCTTCCCTGTAATGACGATAACGCATCGGCTACCGCGCGCCTGCTCCCGGATAAGAAAGGCGGGCAGGGCTGACCAGGCAGAATCCTGCGTATGGCCATGAAGGTCGAAGCTCGCAGAGATGTCGAGCTTGCCTCTGCGGACCTTCTTCTCCTTGCTCCGGTCGGCCGGTCCGGACATCGCCGGTTCAGCTCTCGAAACCCGTCCAGAACCCGTCTGAGTCCCAGCTTTGGCAGGAGGCTTTGCCGGCTTGACCTGTTTGAGGATAGGATGGTCTGTGACATCGCGCTTGATCTTGGGAGACGGACCGGATTTCAACGGCCGAACCGAGCGGCGTACGCGGTCCCAGGCTTTTGCCTCGTCGCTGGAGAGTTTCCGGTCGGTCATCCCGCCGATCTAATGCGCCTTCGCTGTCTCGCCAAGCGATGCAACAGGTCCCGGTGCATCAAGCCGCGCAGCGACCGGACCCGGAAGCAGCACCCAGAGCCTGCCCGGTGCGTTCGTCGTGCCCGCGCGTTGACCCGCTTCAAGACCGGTACCGAAATAGATGTCGCCGCGCACAGCACCTTTGATGGCGCCGCCGGTATCCTGCGCATTGAGCAATCCTGACCAGTTCCCCCCAAGCCCCGGAGCACTCGTCTGAACGAAAACCGGAACGCCGAGCGGGTGGAAGGATCGGTCCACCGCCATGGATCCAAGCGGTGTCAGCGGGACGTTCAGCGCGCCCTTGGGCCCAGAGGTAGGCTCGCTCGACGCATCAATCGTAAAAAAGACAAAGCGGGGATTTGCATTCATCGCTTCGCGCACCTGGGATGGGCTCGCGCGGTCCATCCAGGCCCGGATCCCCTGCATCGACGCTTCGCCTCGAGAAATCCAGCCGCGATCCATCAACCAGTTGGCTGTTGAACGAAAGGGTTGGCCATTATGCGCCGCATAAACAGCCTTCTTCACCGTGCCATCCGGAAAAACCAGCTTACCGGAGCCTTGAATCTGGAGGAAGAACACGTCAGCAGGGTGCGCATAGGCCAGCGGCGTCACACCACCGGCCGTGATTTCAGCGCGGGCCGGGTAGGGGCGGCGTCCACCGCCAGGCAGGGTCTGATAAACATTGTTGCCGCCCTCCGAAACCAGGTCAGCGGGCAAGGCAGGAACCGGTTCTGTATAGGGCGCAATGGGCGCATAACGCGCCTCATAAACCGGTTCGAAATAGCCGGTAAACCGAGACTCGCCGCTCGGGCTCAGGATTTCGACGGGTTGGAAAAGCGCCTGCACCACAGCCTTTGCGCTGGCATTGTCGGCGACGACATCGAGCGCCGCGCAAGCCGGCAACCAGTCATCTATTGTGCCCGCCCATGGCGCATTGGTGGAGAGATACTCTGTTCCTGACCGGCGCGAAAACGTCTCACAGCTCTTGCGCATGGCCTCGAGACCCGGAAGCAGGTTCGCTTCGTTCCAGCCAGGAAGGCCCGCAAATTCAGCCGGAACAGGCGGCACCCAGACAGGGCGCGGGGCAGGGGTCTCTACAACAGGCGGGGGTGTCGGTTCAGGCTCCGGTGCACTTGCGCACGCCGCCAGCCCCAACAGGGTGAAAGCTAGTCCAAGAGTTTTCATGCCATGAGATTTGCAGGTCTTTTCGAAGCCCCGCAAATTAAAACTGCCGGACGTCAATGTTCAGCCCTGCAGCAGCGCGTTATCGATCTCGTCTGCCTTCTGCTTGGCCGGACGGGAGCTGATACGCGCCCAGTAATCTTCGAAGGATTTGCGCTTCTCGATCGTGCCGAATTGCAAGCCCCAGCCGATCTGGGAGCCGGCATAGACGTCGACGGCGCTAAAATCGTTTCCAGCCAGGTATGGCGCTTCCTGAACAGCCGCATCCAATACGTCGAGAACCGTTTCCATCCGGTCATAACCGACCGTCCGTCTCTGTTCTTCAGTTGGAACGATCCCCAAAGACTTGTTGGTCACAGCCGCTTCGAGCGGGCCGGCGGCAAAGAAGAACCAGCGGTAATAGGCTGAGCGGCTTTCTGGCGGCGGTGCCAGGCCGGCATTGGGAAAGACATCGGCGAGGTAGGCGCAGATCGCAGCGCATTCTGTCACCGTGCGGCCCTTATGTACGATGGCAGGGACTTTCCCCATCGGATTGATGGCGAGATAGTCCGCTGACTTTATCTCGCCCTCATAATTGATGAGTTTCGTATCGTAAGGCTCGCCGACCTCTTCAAGCATCCAGCGCACGATGCGCCCGCGAGACATCGGGTTTGTATAGAGAACGAGATCTCTGGCCATGGCAGCCCTCCGCAGTTTCCTCACCAGCTGGCACAAAACTGCCCGGAATGGCGAGGGCTGTCACCTGATTTCCTTGAGTGTCAGGTCGCCGTGTCGACGTCGTCGAGAAGCCAGTTCGGGTCATCGGACTGAACATCACGCATGAAGGTCCAGTATTCTTCAGACTTCCGGGTCATGTCGCCGTCGCCGAGCTCGGCTTCAAAGCGAACGATGACACGCGCCATGGTCCCATCAAGGCTGGCATCGTCGATTTCACAATGACGGATGCGCAGGAGCTGAGGGGCTTCGACGCCCGTTTTTTCGCGCTCTGCAATCGCGGCATCCCAGGCTTCCCAGACATCGGTATCGAGCCAGGGCTTGAGTGTTTCACGGTCGCCGCGCGCAAAGGCTGTTGCCAGCATTTCATAAGCGCTTCTTGCACCCTGCTTGAATTCAGCCGGATTGAAGCTCGGGTCCGCGGAGTGGATGGCTTCCAGTCCCGCAGCGGCCGGCCCGGTAAAGGCGGGGCGCAGGCCGCCGCGCGCCTCTTCGGCGCGGCGCTCGTCGGTTTTCGGTGTGGTCGGCGCCTGTGTGCGGGCGCGCCCTTCAGGTGGGCCGGCATCACTGCCCAGCGTCGTGTACAGCCGCCACCCGACAAAGAGCGCGATCGCTGCTAATAGGACAAGTTCAATAAGCGAAGAGGACATGAAGTCTCCAACCGGAAGGTGTTATACTAACACACATATAGTCATGTTTGTTGCTGTGCCACCCAGTGTTGCGCAACATGGGGTCGCATGATAGGCGCAAACCCCAGTTTTAGAGAGGATTTCCCACCCATGACAGAGACGCCAGCAGACACCGCAGCGCAGCCGCAAACACCCACTGGCCCGTCAATGCGTGTCCTGAACCAGTATATCAAGGATTTGTCCTTCGAGAATCCTGGCTCTCGAGTCAATGAGCAACCGAATGTCGATCTCGGCATCGATGTCCAGGCCATTCCCCAGAAATCTGAGGAAGGCGTCTACGAAGTCATTCTCAAACTGAACGCCCGCGCCGGAACGCAGGACACCGCCTTGTTCCTCGTGGAGCTTCAATACGCCGGGCTTTTCCAGATCCAGGGCGGAACACCGGCCGATACCGAAGCCATGCTGCTGATCGAAGCGCCGCGCATGCTGTTCCCCTTCGGTCGCCGCATCGTTGCCGACCTGACCCAGGAAGGCGGCTTCCCGGCCCTTCGTATTGATCCTGTAGACTTTACGGCGCTTTATCGCCAGCAACGCCAGCGTGCGGCCCAGCAAGCGGCATCGCAAAACGGTGCGCCGGCGTCAGCGCCTGCACCGCAGCAGTCCCCGACCACAGACGGCTCATCCGATCCTCAGGGCTGATAGCGCGACCAGATTGCGCTCTCGCCAATCGTTTCCATGAAAAGACGATGTTGCTCGGCTTCTTCCGGTGTCACGAGAGAGCCGAGCGGCGTTGGTCGCTGGCGGGCGGTGCGAAATCTTGCGCCATCGCCATGGTCTGACCCATCGGAAAAGTCGAAGCTTCGGGCCCGGCCGCCTTTGAGTTCAAGATAGACTTCGGCGAGCAGCTGGCTGTCGAGCAGGGCGCCGTGGAGCGTGCGTGCCTCCAGCCCAATATTGAACCGCTTGCAAAGCGCATCGAGTGAAGCAGGCGCGCCCGGATATCGCTTCTTGGCGATGTCGAGCGTATCGACCCATTGCTCCAGCGGTATTTCCGGTCTGCCGCAACGGAGCAGTTCTGCGTTCAGGAAGCCGCGGTCGAAGGCGGCATTATGAGCCACGACAGGCGAATCCCCGATAAATTCAAGCAAAGCGTCAACGATTGAGGGGTGTTCGAACGGCGGCTTGTCGACCAGCATATCGTCTGTGATACCGGTAATTTCGATGGTTTTTTCAGAGACTTTGCGGCCAGGGTTGATGCGCTCGTGGAAGGTCCGGCCCGTCGCGACATGGTTAATCAACTCAACAGCGCCAACCTCGATGACCCGGTCATCGCCAGACCAGTTAAGGCCGGTCGTTTCGGTGTCGAATGCGATCTCGCGGATCTGGACGGTCATACCTGGTCAGACTCCATATTCGAAAGCAGGTCTGTGATCGCTTTTACATGGGTTCGCGTGAAGTCGAAACCAAAGGCTGTGGAGATCACAAAATCAGCACGGGCCCGCTTGTCAGCATCCGGCATCTGTTTGGCCAGGATCGTTTCGAAATCGGCTTCGGACATATCTTCGCGCGCCATGACACGGGCGCGCTGGATCTCTGCCGGGGCCGTGACCACTGCGGTGTAGTCACAACGCGTGTTGCCGCCGGTTTCGAACAGGAGCGGGATATCCAGAACAGCGAATCTCGCGCCGGAATGTATCGCTTCCCGTCTGAAAATGGACTGCGTTTCTCCGACCAGCGGGTGAACGATAGCTTCCAGCGCTTTGAGAGCGTCTGGGTCTTCCAGTACGATATCGCGCAGATGCTGGCGGCTGACAGCGCCGTCGACAACGACGCCCGGGAAGCGTTCACCAAGCGGCTCAACCGCCAGGCCACCCTTGGCATAGATTGCGTGGACAGCGGCGTCGGCGTCATAAACGGGCACGCCCTCTTCCGCGAACATTGCCGCGGTCGCGCTTTTCCCCATGCCGATTGAGCCTGTCAGGCCGAGAATGATCATCCGGTGATTTTGAGGGTTTCGCGGCAGGCTTCAAGAGCGATTTCCACGTCGGGAAGCTCACCGCCAAACCAGATCCGAAAGCTTTCAGCTGCCTGGCAGACCAGCATGCCCAGCCCGTCTTCAATATCCCAGCCCTTTGCGCGGGCATGGGCGAGCTGCGACGCGGCCGGAGCGCCATAGCTCATTTCGAAGAACAGGCGCCCATCGCCTTCCGGCAGAACGAAATGATCGCCGCCATGACCGATGCTTGCTGAATTAATGACCAGATCGGCTTTCTCAGCATGCAAAGCGAGATCTTCCAGCGGGCCGTATTGATGGCTGCGCTGGCAGCATTCGGAAATGACCGTTGCCGCCTTCTCGACAGTGCGGTTGAGAACGATGATCTCTGCGCCCGCATCATCGAGCGCAAACAAGGCGGCACGTGCAGCCCCGCCAGCACCGAGCAAAAGCACAGTCTTGCCGGCAACACTTTTCATGCCGACGCGCTCGAGCGCGGCCATCAGGCCGGGCGCGTCGGTGTTATAGGCCGCCCAGTCGGAAGCGCCGATCCGCTGAAGCGTATTCGCGGCGCCGATCGCGCGGACAGCTGGCGAGGCTTCGCTGACGCTTTTCAGAACGGCCTGTTTATGGGGCAGGGTGACGTTCAGCCCGACATATTCCTTGCGTGCAAAATCCTCGAGCGCTTCGACAGCTTCACCGGTCGGAACGCGTTTCGATTCATAGGAGGCGTCCAGCCCCATCGCATCGATCCACGTCATGTGGATTTGCGGCGAAAGGGAGTGTCCGACGGGATCTCCAATAACGGCGAGCTTTTGCATCATGACGTGATGACGCCTCTCACTCGCAAATAGTCAAGCAGGGGCAGGAGCGGCAGACCGAGTATGGAAAAGTAGTCACCCTCAATTCTGGAGAAGAGCTGGGCGCCAATACCCTCAAGCATATAGGCACCGACAGTGTTCAGGATCTGGGGTCCGGCTGCCTCCAGATAGGCGGCTATGAAGTCTTCCGTCAGGGGCCTGACCGTCAGCGTTGGCGCGACGAGGTGACGCCAGACCGGTACCCCGTCTTCTGCAATAACTATTGCAGTTTCAAGCTTGTGCGCCTTTCCCGAAAACTGTCTCAGATGATTGGCGGCGTCGGCCAGATCGACCGGCTTGTCCATCGCTTCGCCGTCAAGATTCAGCATCTGATCGCCGCCAATGACGAGACCGCCATGCTTCTGCGAAACCTTCACGGCTTTCATCTCTGCAAGGCGCATCGCCTGATCCGAGACGCGCATCTTTTCCGCGCGGAATGATACTTTTGCAACATCTTCATCGACGTTCGGCTTGATGCAGACCGCGTCGATTCCTGCTCCCGCGAGCAATTTTCGCCGGCTTTCGCTACCGGACGCCAGAATAATATTGAGGTTGCTCACTGGCCGCGCCGCTCATTCAATTTGTTTAGAATCGCCGCCGCCGTTTCTTCAACACTCCGGCGCGACACATCAATCATCGTCCATTTCTTGCGTTGGAACAATCGGTTAGCGTCGGTGACTTCCGATCGCACAGCCTCTTCATCGGTGTAATCGGTCTCTGAGTTTTCATTCAGTGCCATCAGGCGCTGGCTGCGGATCTGAACCAGCCGCTCAACGCCAATCTTCAGGCCGATCACCAGCGGCCCGGTTTCCGGGTCGATCTCGTCAAGAATTGCTGGCACGGGCACGCCCGGCACCAGGGGAATGTTCCCGGCCTTAACGCCCCGATTGGCAAGGTAGACGCAGGTTGGCGTTTTCGAAGTTCGGCTGACGCCCAGCAGGATGACATCAGCATTGGGCAAGCCTTGCAGATTCTGGCCATCATCATGGGCGAGCGCGTAATTGATCGCCTCAATCCGCTCGAAATATTCGGCGTTAAGGGCATGTTGGCCGGCAACCCGTTCTGTCGCCGAAATACCAAGATGCCGGCTGAGCAGGTGGATTGAGGCATCCAGCACAGCCAGGACCGGGATCTGGTGTTGCCGGCAAAACTGCTCCAGCTTGATGCGGAGGACCTCGTCTGAAATCGTGAACCACACAATTCCAGGTGCCGCTTCGATATCGCGCATCACCCGTTCCAGCTGGCGTTCAGACCGCACCAGATAGTAATTATGCTCGAGAGGGATTACATTCTCAAACTGCGCAGCGGCTGCCCGCATGACGGCGTTCAAGGTCTCGCCCGTGGAATCGGATACGAGATGCACATTGAAGTAGATGCTTGGACGCATTCTGTCCCCGGCTCGCTAGACTGCTGCGGAAAGTGCAGCGTCTCGCAGAAATGGACAACCCCTGTGGAGAGATTGTGGACAGAAGAGTTTGTCCCCATCCATGCACCAGAAATCCACATCCGGAAGATTCCCGCAGGCCAGAATCCCCGTCTGTTCCAATCCGCGCCGGCGCCAGTATGGTTAATAGAAAATTAACCACGAATCCAAAGTCCTAACAAAACGTTAAAATCGGGATGTTCTGGGGATTGGCTGTGGAAATGCTGCTGACAACTCGCCATGAGACGGTTTGTCCACCATATCCGCCGCTTAGTAATGATAAGAGCTCATTCAATGGATGATTCAAAAAGGACCAAGATGGCCAAAGAGGCACAAAAACCACTTCTGTCTGTCCTCAATGGCAATCGGCAGGATCCTGTTCCCATCTGGATGATGAGACAGGCAGGTCGCCACCTTCCGGAATATCTTGAGCTTCGCGGACGAGCGAAAGACTTTCTCGATTTCTGCTACACGCCTTCACTTGCCACAGAGGCCACGCTCCAACCGATCCAGCGATATGATATGGATGGGGCGATCCTGTTTGCAGATATCCTTCTCATCCTCGACGCGCTCGGACAGGGTGTTCGGTTCGAGAAAGGTGTTGGACCGATCGTGGAAACCGTTGAGCCGGGTCAGAGACTGAATACGGTTCCGCCGGTAAAAGCGGCCGAACGTCTTTCGCCGGTCTATGAAACGGTTTCACGAGTGACTTCAAAGCTCGATCCGTCGAAAACGCTTATCGGCTTTGCCGGTGCACCTTGGACCGTTGCGCTGTATGCCATCGAAGGACGCGGCGGGACGGACAAATCAACGGCCCGGATCTGGGCCCATCAGTATCCTGCTGAACTCGATCTGCTGCTCGATGATATCGTCGAGGCGACAGCGCTTTACATGCAGGCCCAGGTGGAAGCAGGCGCCAAAGCCCTCATGATGTTTGAATCATGGGCCGAAGGGCTGCCCAATGATGTGTTCGAACAGATTGTGATCATTCCCAATCGAAAGCTCGTTTCGCGTCTGCATGAGCTAGGTGTGAAAGTACCGATCATCGGATTTCCGCGCGGCGCCGCAGCGATGCTTCCGGCATATGCACGAGAGACGGGTGTAAACGCCGTCGGACTTGATACGGCTGCCGTACCGACTTTCGTCAATCGCGAGATACCCATGCAGTTTCCTGTTCAGGGCCATCTCGATCCGCTTCTTCTAATGGCTGGGGGAAGTGCGATGGAGCGCCGGGTTGAGGAATTGCTCGAGGCCTATCGCGACCGCCCTTATATTTTCAATCTGGGTCATGGCGTTCTTCCCCAGACTCCCATTCCGCACGTCGAAAAAGTCGTTCAGACTGTTCGCAACTGGAAGCGGTAAGTAATCTTTACACGGAATAGCTGACCTATGCTGTATCTCTGGATTAAAGCGCTGCACCTGATTTTCGTGGTCGCCTTCATGGCGGGCATGCTGGTCTATCCACGATACAAGCTTCACCAACTCGCTTCCTCGCCGGGAAATGAACTGTTCGAGACGATGAAGTCGGCATCGAAAAAGCTGAAGATGATCATCCTCAATCCATCGGTCATCCTGGTCTGGATTTTCGGGATCACGATGGTGGTGATGAATAAGGCACTTCTTGAAAACGGATGGTTTCACGTGAAACTCTTGGCCGTGATCATCCTCACCGGCATGCATGGTTATTTTGTGATGCTAGGCCGTAAGATCGATGAGGGCAAAGAGGTTTCGCCGAAGCAGCTGAAGATGATGAATGAAGTTCCGTTTCTGCTTTTCATCATCGTCGCCATCATGGTGATCGTCCACCCATTCTGATCTGACGAGGCGGTCTTGACGAGACGACGGATTTGAGCGCATAAGCCCCTCAACCGGTCAGCCCGTTCCAGGGTTGGCACAAACTCCCTTCTCCTGCGTTCCGCTACCAGATAGCCGAAGCACATCCAATCCGAGTTTCCATGTCAGATATTGCGCCTGAAGCCGACACCGATACGCCAAGCCAGGTTTACCTGCGCGACCTGAAAGCCATGAGCCCGACAGAGCTTCTGGCCTATGCCGAAAGTCTTGAAGTTGAAAACGCGTCATCGCTGCGGACCCAGGACATCCTGTTCGCTGTCCTGCGCGAACTTGCCGAACGCGATATCACAATCATTGGCCGCGGCGTCCTTGAAGTCCTGACCGATGGGTTCGGCTTCATGCGGTCACCGGAATCCAACTATCTGCCGGGGCCGGACGATATCTACGTCAATCCGAAGCTCCTGAAACAGGCAGGTCTGAAAACCGGCGACACGGTTGAAGGCCCCATCAAGGAACCGGGCGACGGTGAACGCTACTTCGCGCTGATGAGCGTGAACTCGATCAATTTCGAAGAGCCTGAAAAGGCGCGCCAGAAGGTGCACTTCGACAATTTGGTTCCGCTTTACCCGGAAGAACGCCTCCACATGGAGAGCCAGGATCCGACCAAAAAGGATCGCTCCGGCCGTGTCATCGATATCGTGGCCCCGATCGGCAAGGGCCAGCGCGCTCTGATCGTTGCGCCGCCGCGCACCGGTAAGACCGTTCTTCTTCAGAACATCGCTGCGTCTATCGAAGAAAATCATCCTGATTGCTATCTCATAGTTCTGCTGATCGATGAGCGTCCGGAAGAAGTCACTGACATGAAGCGTTCGGTGAAGGGCGAGGTTATTTCCTCCACCTTCGACGAACCGGCAACACGCCACGTGGCGGTCGCGGAAATGGTCATCGAAAAAGCCAAGCGCCTGGCCGAACATGGCCGCGACGTTGTCATCCTGCTCGATTCGATCACGCGTCTTGGCCGCGCCTACAACACGACGGTGCCAAGCTCCGGCAAGGTCCTGACCGGCGGTGTCGACGCGAACGCACTCCAACGGCCGAAACGTTTCTTCGGTGCCGCGCGGAATATCGAAGGTGGCGGTTCGCTGACCATTATCGCTACGGCGCTGATCGATACCGGCTCGCGCATGGACGAAGTCATCTTCGAGGAATTCAAAGGTACGGGTAACTCCGAAATCGTGCTCGATCGCAAGATCGCCGACAAGCGGACCTTCCCGGCCATCGACATCATGAAGTCCGGTACACGGAAAGAAGAACTCATCACGCCGAAGGAACAGCTGCAGAAGATCTACATCCTCCGCCGCATCCTCAATCCGATGGGTACGTCCGATGCCGTGGACTTCCTGCTCGACAAGCTTCGTCAGACGAAAACGAACGACGAATTCTTCGAGGCCATGAAGAACTAGGCCATGGCAGACGCGCGCGACACGATCTGCGCGCTCGCTTCCGGGCCGCCTCCATCCGCAATCGCGATCGTCAGGATCAGCGGACCCAAGGTCCGCGAGATTTGCGCATCCATGTTTGAGTCCGGTTTGCCGGCACCTCGCCGATCCGTGTTCGGCCGGTTTCTCGATGTTTCCCGTGAAACAATTGATGAAGGTCTGGGCGTCTTTATGCCGGGCCCCAATTCCTATACCGGCGAGGACACAGCCGAACTGTATCTCCACGGCGGCGCGGCGGTCATCGATCACGCGCTCGACGCGATCTGCGAATTTGCGAATACGCGTCTCGCGGAGCCGGGCGAGTTTACACGTCGCGCCTTTGAAAACGGTCGCCTCGACCTGGTCGAGGCCGAAGGGGTCGCAGATCTGATCGATGCGGAAACCCGCGCACAAAAATCCCTCGCCTTGAACCAGCTGGATGGCGAACTGTCCGCGCAATACGCCGAATGGCGCTCGAAGCTTGTTGAAGCGCTAGCGCTTCTGGAAGTCAGTATCGACTTTCCGGATGAAGAGGATGCGCCAGACGAAACATCGTCCCCCGTGGCTGACGCCCTGCAGTCGATCCGGCTGTCACTGCAACAGGCATTACAGGATGACGAGGTTGGAGAGCGGATCCGTGAGGGGTTTCGGATCGCCATTGTTGGTCCGCCCAATGCTGGCAAATCATCCCTTTTGAATCGGCTCGCACGGCGCGAAGCGGCCATCGTCTCGGATATTCCAGGAACGACGCGTGATGTGGTGGAAGTCCGCCTCAAGATTGGCGGCCAGATTGCCTGGGTGGCAGACACGGCGGGCCTTCGCGAAGCCGGCGACGCGATTGAAGCAGAAGGTATTCGAAGAGCCCGCGAAAGGGCGGGGTCAGCTGACCTTCGACTTCACCTCCGTGCCGCCGATGAGGACATCGTTTTTGATGACGTCGAAGCGGGAGATTTGAAAGTCATCACCAAGGCCGACAAGGCGCACGTCGCGGCCGACGAAGATACATTCCTTATTTCGACCCTTTCGGGAGAAGGGTTTGGCGAACTCGAAGCTGTCATCGCCGATGTGGTCTCGCGCAAGGCTAATCGGGACGTCGCCCCCTTGATAACCCGGAAGAGACATCGCACGAGTTTGCAGCAAGCCCTGTTTCATGTGGAACAGGCGCTTGACCTTATCTCCCGCGGCGGCGGCGCTGAACTTGTCGCTGAAGATGTCCGGTTGGCCGCCCGTCAGCTTTCGGCTCTGGTCGGTGAGATCGGCGTGGAAGAAATCCTCGGATCTGTCTTTTCTTCCTTCTGTATCGGCAAATGACTCCAGACCCTGTGTTTCACGGGAAACATGATGTATAGCGGCGGCCTCACAGGAAATTTCCGAGGACCAGGCGCAAATGTCAGCTGCATTTGATTTTGACGTAATTGTTGTCGGCGGCGGCCATGCTGGCTGTGAAGCCGCGGCGGCTTCTGCGCGCGCCGGTGCGAACACGGCATTGGTCACGCACAAGCTATCGACGATTGGTGAGATGTCCTGCAATCCGGCGATTGGCGGATTGGGAAAGGGCCATCTCGTCCGTGAAATTGATGCGCTCGATGGCTTGATGGGACGTATGGCGGACAGAGCGGGCATCCAGTTTCGGATGTTGAACCGCTCGAAAGGCCCAGCCGTCTGGGGTCCCCGCGCGCAGATTGACCGCAAACTCTATCGCGAAGCGATGCAGGCAGAGTTGGCCGACTATCCCAATTTGACGCTCATCGAAGATGGCGCGGAAGACCTCATCGTCGAGAACGGTCAGACCGCCGGTGTGATCGGTTTGACTGGCACGCGCTATGCGGCGCGTTGTGTAGTAATTACTACAGGAACCTTCCTTAAGGGGATCATCCATCGCGGCGCCGAGCGGATCGAAGCCGGACGCATCGGTGAGGCCCCGTCAATCGGTCTGTCAGACCGGTTATACGCGCTGGGACTACCCATGGGCCGACTGAAGACAGGCACGCCCGCCCGTCTGGATGGCGCATCGATTGATTGGGACAAGCTTGAGCGTCAGCCGGCCGACGAACAACCGATCCCGTTTTCTTTCCTGAATGATCGTATCCATGTCCCGCAGATTTCATGTGGTATCACTTATACCAATGAAGCGACCCACGAGATTATCGCGGAGAACATCAATCAGTCGGCCGTGTATTCCGGCGCGATTGCCGGTCGCGGGCCGCGCTATTGCCCGTCGATCGAGGACAAGGTCCACCGCTTTGCAGATAAAACCCGGCATCAGATCTTCCTGGAACCTGAAGGCCTGGATGATGACACGGTCTATCCGAACGGAATCTCGACATCGCTGCCAACCGATGTGCAGGAATCCTTCATCCGCACCATCGAAGGGCTCGAAAACGTCCGGATCCTCCAGCCGGGATATGCAATCGAGTACGACTATGTCGACCCTCGCGCGCTGACCTATGGTCTGGAAGTAAAGGCCATGCCCGGTCTTTTCCTGGCCGGACAGATCAATGGCACGACCGGATATGAAGAGGCCGGGGCGCAGGGTCTCGTCGCCGGACTGAACGGGGCGCGGAAAGCCAAGGGCCTGGAAGCCGTGAAGTTTGACCGTGCCGAAGCCTATATCGGTGTTCTCATAGATGATCTTGTGACCATGGGTGTGACGGAGCCATATCGGATGTTCACGTCCCGGGCTGAATACCGCCTCGCCCTACGCGCAGATAATGCCGACCAGCGTCTCACCGAGAAAGGGCTGGCCCTCGGTATTGTCGGTCCGCGCCGCGCTAAAATGTTTCACGTGAAACATCAAAGTCTGGAAAACGGACGAAACCTCCTCCAGTCGGTCCATTTGACACCAAATGATGCGGCCAAGCGCGGATGGAAGGTCAATCAGGATGGACAGAAGCGCTCTGCCTGGGAATTCCTGGCCTATCCTGATATCGGGTTTGACCAGCTCCGCGACGCCTTTCCGGAACTTGCCGACATAGAAAAAGAGACTGCTGAGCAGCTGGCAATCGAAGCCACTTATGCAGGTTACATCGAACGCCAGAAAGCAGACGTCGAAGCGCTCCGTCGAGATGAAGCACTGGATATACCGGCGGATATGGATTTTTCGACCGTTGGCGGATTGTCGAATGAGGTTCGTTCGAAGCTCGAAACGGTGCGCCCTTCGACAATTGGTCAAGCCTCGCGAATTGAAGGTGTAACGCCTGGGGCCCTGATTGCGCTTCTCTCTCACGTCAAGCGTCGCGGTCTGAAAAGAGCGGCGAGTTAAACAGGTGACGGAAGACCATGCCAAAAGTGCGCTAAACGAACTCAATGTTTCACGTGAAACATTGGAGCTCGTCGAGCGCTATGTGGAACTGCTTAATGAGTGGCGCCAGAAAATTAACCTCATCGGCCCGCGGGAGATGGACCATATCTGGTTCCGCCACGTCCTGGATTCGGCCCAGTTGATTCCGATGACCGGGCCGGGCGCTTCTATCATTGATCTGGGGTCCGGCGCGGGGTTTCCGGGTCTCATCCTCGCCTGCCACGCGAAACAGGCGGGTGGTCAGGTCAGCATGGTCGAATCGGTTGGCAAGAAGTGCGCTTTTCTCATGGATGTGGTCTCAAAGCTGCAGCTCCCGGCGCATGTCGAAAACAGACGAGTCGAGGCGCTGACCCCCAAATCTGTTGATTTTGTTACAGCGCGGGCCTTCGCGCCCCTGCCCAAGCTTCTCGATTATTCTGAACCCTGGCTTTCCAGGGGGGCAACCGGCCTGTTTTTCAAGGGTGAGCGCTGGCGAGAAGAATTGACGGACGCGCAAGAATGCTGGACTCTCGCTTATGAGGCGATTCCGAGTCGGACCAGTCAGACCGGGGTCATTTTGAAGATCAAGGAGGCCCATCGTGTCTGACTCCTCTACGCGTATTCTAGCCATCGCCAATCAGAAGGGCGGCGTCGGCAAAACCACGACGTCCATCAATCTCGGAACGGCCCTGGCCGCCGTCGGTCGCCGGGTCCTTGTTGTGGACTTTGATGCCCAGGGCAACGCATCAACCGGGCTTGGTATCATGCGCGCCGACCGCCGCCTGACCAGCTATGATGTTGTGGTCGATGGCGTGCCTCTTGAGGACGCCGTCCGCACAACTTTGGTCCCCAGACTGGAAATTGTGCCCGGTGATGAGAACCTTTCCGGCGTCGAGACCGAATTGGCCGACGATACCCGCCGTTCTTACAGATTGCGCAATGCGATCCGGAGCTATGTAGACCGTGTCGCGCACGATCCAGAGAAGCGTTACGACTTTATTTTGATCGATTGTCCACCGTCGCTGTCGTCGCTCACAATCAACGCCATGACGGCTGCAGATGCGCTGCTTGTTCCGCTTCAATGTGAGTTCCTGGCGCTTGAAGGACTGAGCCAATTGCTGCGCACGGTTGAAGTCGTTCGGGCGGGTCTCAACCCTCATCTCGATATCCAGGGCGTTGTTCTTACCATGTATGACAAGCGCAACAATCTCTCCGACCAGGTGGCCGATGAGGTGCGGGCGGTTCTTGGGAACAAGGTCTACAAGACGGTCATACCGCGCAATGTTCGTCTCTCCGAAGCGCCCAGCTTCGGCAAGCCCGCGCTTCTTTATGATTATCGGTGCCCGGGCAGCGAAGCGTATATTCGTCTCGCTTCGGAAATGCTTCAACGCGAACGGGCAAGGCAGGCGGCATAATGGCGGCAGATCCGAAACCAAAACCCAGCCGCCTTGGCCGTGGGCTGTCCGCCCTTATCGGTGAGGTCGAGGGCGTTAGCCAGCTCCAAGATAGCGGCGATGAGCGTACACCGAAGGCCAGCGCATCGACGATCGCGATCCGTGATATTCGCGCCAATCCGCAGCAGCCCCGCCGGCACTTCGCCGAAGCGGAGCTCACCGAACTTGCCGAATCGATCAAGTCCAAGGGTATTCTTCAGGCCATCCTTGTTCGTCCCGATCCAAAAGACGCGGGCAAATACCAGATCGTGGCGGGTGAGCGTCGCTGGCGAGCGGCCAAGCAAGCTGGCCTGACAGAAATTCCAGCCACCATCCGCAATATGGATGAGCTCGAGCTTCTGGAAATCGGCATCATCGAAAACGTGCAACGCACGGATCTGAACCCGATTGAAGAAGCCGAAGCCTATGGCGCTCTGATGAAGCGGTTCGGGCGAACCCAGGAAGGCCTCGCCGAAAGCGTCGGCAAAAGCCGGGCGCACATCGCCAATACGCTACGCCTGCTCAACCTGTCTGAAACGGCACGTGGCCATTTGCGCGAAGGCCGAATCTCGGCCGGGCATGCGCGGGCCGCCCTCGGGGCACCGGACCCTGATGCCGTCGTGGCGATTGCCGTGAATAAAGGTCTCAGCGTTCGTGAGGTCGAGAAGCTGGTCAAGACATCCAAGGATGATGGCTCGATTGAAGCGGTCGCAAAGCGCGTCACGGCCAACGAAAAAGATGTCGATACCGAAGCTCTCGAAGCCGATCTTGCCCGGACGCTTGGCTTGGATGTAGACATCCGCCACAAAGCCAATGGTGGTGAATTACGTATTAAATACAGTGACTTAGAGCAATTGGACGACCTTTGCCGCCGCCTTACGGCGAAGCGGTCATCCTAGATCGCTGGGCCGCTGATTTAATCACATTCAGAAGGAAAACCCGGATCGCTGCCTCGGCGGCGGGGCCTTCTGTTTTTGCTTTCAGTTCAAGATCATGGATGGCGGCGAGCAGTCTTGTGAGAGAGGCCGCCGACCATTTGTCCATCCGGCTGCGAAAGGCAGGCCACTCACTCTGCCAGACGGGTGGCCGCAGTTTCCGGCCAATATCACCGCCCGTGCCCAGGAGGCCTCTGGCCTCGAGCAGGCGCCGCGCCTCCATCTCAAAGATGCGCAGAATACTGATGGCCGAGGTGCCGATCTCGGAGATCCGGTCATACTCTGCGAGGCAGGATACGCCGTTCCCATCAAGGGCATACTGAACCATGTCGCGAACACTATTGTCGGCGTCAGTCTGGCAGAGCAGGCGAACATCGTTCAAGGAAACCGGTCGTCCAAGGCCCCGTCCATAGAGGGCGAGCTTGTCGGCTTCCTGATTTGCCAGTCCGCGATGGCCGGGCAGGAGAGAGACAAAATCCTGTAAGGCGTCTGTGTCGATCTCGACATCGAACTCGGCAAGCCGGGCTTTCACCATGTCCTGAAGGGATTGCGCGGTATCGGCGAAAACGTGGATGGCTGCGGCGGAGTTTGCCGCCTCGATGCCAGACCGGAGTTTGGAGCGTTTATTCAGTCCGCTGCATTGAATGATAAGCCGGTTGGCGAACGACTCGCCTCTTTGGTCAGCTTCCTCGACAAGACCCAGGATCGACTTCGCGATCTTTTCTCCAGACGTTCGGATACGAACAATATTGAGTTCACCCAGTAATGAGGCAATTTCGATATTGTCCGCAAGCAGATGAGGTTCGCGGCGAATGTCGTCGTCATCCAGAGTAACGGTCTTGCTGTCGCCGGCGCGTTTGGCCCAGCCCGCGATGATCTGGTCGGCTGTGTCAGAAACGACTCCGTCGTCATCGCCAAAGACCAGCACGCACCAGGTCTGACTGTCGGGCTTGCGCGCAAAGGACGAAACCTGGCCGCCCTTCAGTATCATTTGAGGTTCTGAACCTGAATTCTCAGATCGTCCGCTATCTGACGAGCCAGCTCTCTCATGGCGCGCGTCGAAACATCAATCTGCGCTGACACGTCGGTGTACGGTGTCGCTGTCGCCGCATACGGAACTTCGACGTTCACGCTGCCAGAAATAGCACCACTCTCGGTCTCCAGAACATAGCGTCCGGTCGCACCGAAAAATGAACGCGACACGCCGCCATCAGCCAGGAGCGCTGCGCGAGTCAGTTTTTCGTCGAAGGTAACGGTCAGAAAAGCCGGCTCGTCCAGACCGGGGACGCCGATTGACAGCTCCTGCATGAGGTTGCGACGGAGTGTGTAGCCAGACCGCCCGGGTATTTCTCCAATTGTAATGTTCTGCCCCTCGACGACGCCATTGAAGCCGGCGTCTCCATAGAGAGGGCGAAAGCCACAGGCGGTGACGGCGCTCAGGGCGATAGAGATGCAAATCAAACGTATCATGCTGCTACGATATTCACGATCCGACCAGGAACAACAATCACTTTCTTGATATCCTTGCCGTCGATGAAGCCTTTCACCTCGTCACTCTCCAGGGCCATCTTTTCGATATCGGCCGGATCGGCTGTTTTCTGAACCTCGATCTCGCCGCGGCGCTTGCCATTCACCTGGATGGGAAGGGTGACAGTGTCCTCAACCATGATTGCGGCGTCAGACTCAGGCCAGGCGGCGTCCGCGATGAATCCCTCCATGCCAAGGGCTGACCAGCACTCCTCTGCCAGATGCGGCATGAAAGGCGTGATGCAGATCGCCAGCCGACGCGCGCTCTCCCGGATGTTCGCGTCCGTTTCCGCTGTGTCGGTTTCGGCTTTCTTGATCGTATTGACCCAGTCATGGCAGGCCGCGATCGCCGCATTGAAGCGGAACTCCTGAATGGCCTTGTCGATTGCGGCTGCCGTGCGGTGCGAATACTTGATCAGCGGGGTGACGGTGACCGCGTCGCCGGATACCTCGCCTTGTTTCAGCCGGTCGAAGATGGCCCAGACGCGCTGAACGAAGCGGGCTGCGCCCTCAACACCCGATTGGGTCCATTCGACATCGCGCTCCGGCGGGCTGTCGGAGAGGACAAACCAGCGGGCCGTGTCCGCGCCATAAGTCGCGATGATCTCGTCTGGATCGACGACATTCTTCTTCGACTTCGACATCTTCTCGATCTGGCCAACCGTTACCGGATCGCCAGATGTCTTGACGACCCAGGCGCCTTCGCGCTGCTCGATCTGCGAGGGCTCGACCCATTTGCCGTCGGGCGCTTTATAGGTTTCGTGCGTGACCATGCCCTGGGTGAACAGGCCTGCGAAGGGCTCGCCTGATGGCAGGTTCAGCTCACCGACATCACGAAGCGCGCGTGCGAAGAAGCGCGAATAGAGCAGGTGGAGCACCGCATGTTCAACACCGCCGACATATTGGTCCACCGGCAGCCAGTAGGCACGCTCTTCCGGGTCGTCCGGGCTCGCGAACCGCGCATAATACCACGAAGAATCAACAAATGTGTCGAGCGTGTCGGTTTCGCGCACCGCGTCCTTGCCACATTGAGGGCAGGTCGTGTGCTTCCAGCTCGGATGATGCGCGAGCGGATTGCCCGGTTTGTCGAAACTGACGCCTTCGGGCAGTTTTACCGGCAGGTCTGAATCCGGCACCGCGACAGGGCCACAGCTACCGCAATGGATAATAGGGATCGGACAGCCCCAATATCGCTGGCGGGAGACCCCCCAGTCGCGAAGACGATAATTCACCGTGCCTTTGCCGAGGCCAAGCGCTTCAATTTTCTCGATCGCCGCCGAAATCGCTTCGTCCGTCGCCATTCCGTCAAGGAAATCGGAATTGTAGATCGTGCCGGGACCAACATAGGCAGTGTCGGTGATCTCGTGATCTTCGGCCTTGGTGTCGGGCGGCAGGACGACAGGCGTCACCGGCAGGTCATATTTGCGGGCAAAATCGAGGTCGCGCTGATCACCGGCGGGCGAGCCGAACACGGCGCCCGTGCCGTAAGTCGACAGGACAAAGTTCGCCGCCCAGACGGGGATCTCCCAATCCGGATTGAACGGGTGTTGAACGCGAATTCCCAAGTCCACGCCAAGTTTCGGCGCTTTCTCGATGGCTTCTTCCGACGTGCCAATCTTTGCGGCCTCTTCAGCGAAGGCTTTTACGGCGGGGTTGGACTCTGCGAAGTGGCGGGTGATTGGATGATCTGGCGCGAGCGCGATGAAGCTCGCCCCGTAAAGCGTGTCCGGCCGGGTCGTGTAAACCTCAATGCCTTCGCAGAAATCGGCCGGAACATCTCCGGCGAACGGCCAGATAATTGACGCGCCTTCAGACCGGCCGATCCAGTTCTCCTGCATGATCCGGACTTTTTCAGGCCAGTTATCAAGCGTCCTGATGCCTTCGATCAGATCGTCGGCGTAATGCGTGATCTTGAAGAACCACTGGGTCAATTCGCGCTGTTCGACCGGTGCGCCGGTGCGCCAGCCCTTGCCGTCTATAACCTGTTCATTGGCCAGAACCGTATTGTCGACAGGGTCCCAATTGACCTTGCTGGCCTTGCGATATGCCAGACCGGCTTTCAACAGTTTCAGGAAAAGACGCTGCTGCTCGCCATAATAGTCTTCATCGCAGGTCGCGAATTCGCGGCTCCAGTCGAGCGTCAGGCCGAGCTTCTCGAACTGGGCGCGCATGGCGTCGATATTCTTGTAGGTCCACTTGGCCGGGTGAACATTGTTCTCAATGGCGGCGTTTTCTGCTGGCAGGCCAAACGCGTCCCACCCCATCGGGTGCAGCACATTGTAGCCATGAGCCCGGCGGTGGCGCGCAACGACATCGCCCATCGCGTAATTGCGAACATGCCCCATATGCAGGCGACCGGAGGGATAGGGAAACATTTCAAGGACAAAGGCTTTAGGGGCATCGCCCGCCTCAGCCGGGGATTTTGCCTTATAGAGTCCGGCATCTGCCCAGGCTTTGCGCCAACGGGCTTCCGCATCTTGCGGATCATAGCGAGACGACACTCGTCCCTCCTTGGGATTTTTTCAGTTCTGTCTGGTTTAGCTGAGTTCGGACGATTTTAGCACGCGTGCGCGTGTAAGGATCGCGTTTTCGAGCTGGATGCCAGTGTCGGGGTCGACCAGGGCGTCGGTCCATACGCCGTCGCGCTGGACCTGGCGGAAGACGGAGACTTTCACGCCGTCTGCGCGCAGGCGCGAATCGAGAATGTAAACCGTGGCCTTGATGCGCTCGCCTTCAGCGCCCGGATAGGACTTCCAGTCATAATTGATGACACCGCCCACCGGGTCGGAGCTCACGAGCGGCAGGGTGTTCATGGTGTCGAGGCTTGCACGCCACAGATACGGGTTCACGCCGCCCTGGAAATCCTCAGCAACACTGATCTCGCGATCGCTGCTACCGCCGAAGAGGCAGCCGCTCAGCATAATGGGAGCAGCGAGTGCAGCGATAATCTGAATTGAAGCCTTCATAATCACAATCCTGTGCGCAATATCATCTTTATCTATAGGCCTGTATACCATCTGCGACCGGCCCGACCAGTGCCGTTCTGCGTAACGTTTGTCGAGTTGCCTCCAGGAGTTTGCCTTGTTCAAGATTTCCATGATTGTTGCGGTGAGCGCGTCGCTGCCTGTTCTGCCGGCGCTGGCGCAGTCTTCGCCTCTGGAATATAAATCCTCGCTTGAGGCTGTGACTGTGATCGCGCCTGGGCAGGATACTGATCGCGCAACCGACACAGAGGAACTCCTTTACGAATTTTCGCTCGACAACCGGGTTGAAAAAGTCCTGTCCAACGGGGCGCAGATCAGCGGCCGCCTGACCCTGCGTGGACAGCGCGATCATCCCTTGCGACCGGGTTTTGACGGCGCATTTGGCGGCGCGCCTGGACCAGCGGGCGCCTATTCCGGGCTTTCAGGAGGCTTGCCCGGCGATGAAACAGGCGCACGAGGGTCGCTAGAGGCCGCATATATCGAGGTGGATGGCGGCTATGGCGAGGTACGTCTTGGCCGCGACCGCGGCGTCGCCGCACGGTTTCACGAGGGCGCACCATCGGCCCTCACACATGCGCGCCTCGATAGTCCTTACCTCGACCCGAATGGCTTGAAGATCATCCGCACCAATCATGACCTGACCGGCCCGTCTGCCAAGATCAGCTATGCGACGCCAAGAATTCTCGGGCTCCGCGCGGCGGCGTCCTACACGCCCGATGCAGACGCGCGGGGCCTGGACCGCAATGTCAGCAGCAGCTTTGGCCAGCCTGATCTCGAAAACGCTTTTGAATTTGCGGCCAATCTATCGCGCCGGCTGCGCTCGCCGGATCTGCGAATTGACGCGTCGCTCGGCTGGTCGACCGCAGAGGTCGGGTCAGCGGTCGGGGCGCCAAAGGATTCGGTTGAAACCTGGTCAGTGGGCACGCAGCTGGAGTTTCCGCTGCTCACCGTGGGTGGGTCGTGGCTGTCCTCCGACAATGGTTTTCAGGGCGGGGACTATACCGCCTGGGAGATTGGCACCGGATTTGAATGGTCCGAAACCGATATTTCTTTGAACTACGGGGAAGCAGAAGACGAGCTGGCCGTCCTGTCATCAGAGGCCATCAGCCTCGCAGCGGCCCGCGACATAACCGACTCGTTGCGGCTGGCGCTCGCCTATCAGGATGAGACGCTGGAAACCGCCGCAGGGAACCGTTCGGGAGCGGGTTTTGTTGTAGAAATCACACTTTCGTCCGATTTCTTGGAAATAACGACAAATTAAGCTTCTATTAAGCGGTTCGCCTGCTTAATTAGCCGGCAGGGAGACAATATGCGCTTTGGTGTGGCAACTCTTACGGCAATCGCGATGTGCACGGCCCTTCCGGCTGTGGCGCAGACGCAGCCAATGGAGCTATCGCCACCGACTGTCTCAGAGACGGAAAAGGCAGAGCCGGACTGGTATCGCCAGTTCACGCTAAGCTCCCCATCTGATGAAGCGCCGATCTGGCAGTCACATCCCAGCAAGGAAGTGAAGCTCGCCTGGGTCAAAGGCGACAAGTGGCAGTTGAGCGTTGACCTGACGTCCCGCCCCGATGACTCGCCGCTTCCGCGCGAAGAGATGCGGGCTGGCGCCGAATTCCGCATCACACCTCGCATCAGCGTTGGTGGTACCCTGTCAGTTGGATCGAACAGCTTTGATGAGACGCTGGCCCAATTCGAGGGTGAAGAGATTGAGACCGGCATCCGGCTTCGTTCGGCCTTCAAGTTCTAGTCGCCGTTCCTCGGCAACAAATCCTGAAAACCAGACACTGACGCAAAGCCGCCAAACCGGCTGACCCGTTCTGCATTGCTATGGTCAATGCCGCCCAGCGCGTAGATCGGCAAGCGGGAGTTACGGCTGATGTTCGCAAAACGCGGCAGACCAAGCGGCGTTGTTGCGCTCGGACTCGCCGAAGCGAAGACGGTCGAGACCAATGCCGCATCCATTCCGATGTCCGATGCGAGCCTTAATTCTAGTCGTGAGTGCGCGCTCATTGTGTTGAGTGCGAAGAGATGGGCTGATTGGCGAGCCGATTTTGCCAGGCGCGCGGGCCAATGCACACCGTCTGCGTCCAGATGAAGGGCTAAATCCGGGTCTGCGCCGATAAGGCAGGCGCGGCTATCCAGACGGCATTTTTCGACTACGGCACTGGACCGGTCTATTTCGTCCGAACGTCCAAAATGTCTGATGATCACCCCGATCCCGGCGGGCAGGGCTGCAATGACCGCCTCAGGGTCGGCAATGCGTGCGGGATCAGTGAGGAAAAAACCTGCGGGCAGCCAGTCCGGCAAATGATCACTCGCAAGCCGGATGGCATTTCTGAACTTGCGTGCGGGGCGCGCGGCATGCTTCATCGCGTCATGACTAGCACCGGACTGACTGCCCAGATAGCCGAGAACCGGCAAAAGATTAGCGCTGCGATTTCAGAAAACGCAGAGCATGACGTTGAGCTGATTGCGGTTTCAAAACGTCAGCCAGATGACCGGTTGCAAGCGGCGCTTGATTGCGGCCACCGCGTCTTTGGCGAGAATCGCGTTCAGGAAGCCCAGGAGCATTGGGCGCACCGGCGGGACATTGATGGTCTGAGGCTTCATCTCATCGGCCCGCTTCAGAGCAACAAGTCGGAGGACGCGGTCGCTTTGTTCGATGTCATTCAAACAGTCGATCGCCCCAAAATAGTGCGAACGCTGTCTGAAGCGGCAAACAAGCTCGGCCGCTTCCCGGACCTCTTCATCCAGGTCAATACGGGCGAAGAAGAGCAGAAAGCCGGCGTATCACCTGCAGATACAGCCTCGCTGGTAGAGCTGGTGCGGGACACCTATCCCGGCAAACTTCTCGGGCTGATGTGTATTCCGCCCGTGGATGAGCCGGCCGGCCCGCACTTCGCCCTGCTGTCGAAAATCGCACAGGAGAACGGCCTGAAGGCTCTGTCCATGGGGATGAGTGCGGATTACGAACTCGCCTGCCGATACGGTGCCACGCATGTCCGGGTTGGCAGCGCCTTCTTTGGAGAACGGGACAGCTAGACGGCGATTTCCAAGACACTTCCCGGTCCCGAAACTTCCAGAACCGCCTTCAGATCCTCAATGGCGAGGGCGATGCAGCCTTCAGTATCAGTATAGTCCGGCTTTGCCACATGCATGAAAATCGCGCTGCCCTTGCCCGGAATGGCGGGGTTTTGATTATAGCTGAGTTCAACGATTAGATCGTAAACATGGTCATCGCGCCATAGGGTTTCGTGGCTCGCTGGATAGTCGCGCGTGACGGGGCGATTATACATCGGATCGCCCGCCGCATCGCACCATCCATCATTTGGACGCAGGGGTACTGCAGGGAGCTGCGTCCAAGGCCGTTTGACCCTGTCGGGCCGCCAGAAAACGCGTTTCATCGTCCAGCTGCCGATCGGCGAGCCGCCATCACCTTCTGCCTTATCGGCCTCAGGGACCATGCCGCCCTTGCCGATGGCGCAGTCAAACTGAAACCCCTGCCCGGTCAGCTTCCGGTCGGGTGTTGCAACGAAGAGGGCTTTCACGGGCATCCTCCCAAAATTGTGATAGACAGATTATCGCAAACACAGGTGACCATTTCTAGCAACGTCCTTATCTGGGCGGCACGCCTGAGTGGAGATCAGAATGATAAGCCAGAAAACCATCCTCCTGGTCGATGATGATGATGAGCTGCGCGAAGCGCTCGCCGAACAGTTTGATCTGCATGATGGCTTTGAAACAAGGCAGGTTTCAGGCGGCCTTGATGCGCTGAAACTTGCCGGGGAAGAGCGGCTGGACCTGATCCTGCTCGATATCGACATGCCGGACATGGATGGCCGCGAAACCTGCAAACAGATGCGGGCGCGCGGCGTGCGCGCGCCGATCATCATGCTGACCGGCCAGGACACCGATGCCGACACAATTCTCGGCCTCGAATCCGGTGCCAATGACTATGTCACCAAGCCGTTCCGCTTCTCGGTCCTGCTTGCCCGCGTTCGCGCGCACCTGCGCAGCTTTGAGCAGAGCGAAGATGCCACTTTCATGCTGGGGCCCTATGAATTCCACCCCGCCATGAAGCTTCTGGTGCGCGAGGATGACCGCAAGATCCGCCTCACCGAGAAAGAGACCAACATCCTGAAATATCTCTATCGCGCCGGCGGCAAATCAGTGCCACGCGACGAGCTCTTGTCAGAGGTCTGGGGTTACAACGCTGCTGTCACCACCCACACGCTGGAGACACATGTCTATCGCTTGCGCCAGAAGATCGAGCCGGACCCATCCAATGCGCGTCTGCTCCTGACCGAAACCGGTGGGTACAGGCTTCAGCCGAATTAGGCGCGCTTGAACGAACTGCTGATCGGCGCGTGGTCGGACGGCTTCCAGCCGCCGCGCCAGCCAAGATGGATCGAATAGCTATCAAGATCCGCCAGCCCCATCGCCTCATCATTCGCCCAGATATGGTCCAGTCGCCGTCCACGATTGGAGGCGGCCCAGTCCTTCGCCCGGTATGACCACCAGGTATAGAGCTTCTGGTCGTCGGCATGGCGTTCACGCGCGATATCGAAGAAGCCGCCATCCTTGCGCGCCTTCTCCAGCGCCTCGGTCTCCACCGGCGTATGGGACACGATCTTGAGAAGCTGCTTGTGCGACCAGACATCGTTCTCATGTGGCGCAACATTGAGATCGCCGACCAGGATGCGCGGCGACGGGTCCGATGTCCGGGTTTTGAAGTCCCGCGCCATGCAGGCGAGAAAATCGAGCTTGTGGGCAAATTTGTCATTCGTGTCAGGATTGGGCTCATCGCCGCCAGCCGGGAGGTATATATTGTGGACCTCAAAGCCTTCGATCTTCGCTGATTGTACCCTGGCATGGCCTTCCCGGCAGAGAGGGGGAGCGTCTCCCGCCTCGATCGGATGTTTCGAAACAATCGCGACACCGTGATGTCCGCCAGACTGCCCCAGCACCTGGAAATGCTTGTATCCGATGTCCTTGAACGGCTTTTCCGGGAATTCCGCCGTCTGGCATTTGATCTCCTGAAGGCACAGGACATCTGGCGCTTCCTGCTTCAGGAATTCCTGCACATTCGGGGCGCGAAGCCTGATCGAATTGATGTTCCAGCTGGTGATCTTGAAGGGGGATTTTGACATCAGATGGCCTTAGCCGCGCCGACCTGAGGGGTCAACGCGGCCAGGCATGTTGTCACTATTGGGCGGCGGCGCGCCTATTCGGCGTCCAGAGGTTCGAATTTCAGTTTCGAGACCTGAAGCGTGACCTTGCCGATCTTATCGGTGTCAGCCTGGATCTTCACGGGCATCACCGCACCATTTGGCAGCGGGGCCATCCACATGCGCAGCGGGCCATCGATGCCAGACAGCGTGTCCTTGTTGGCCTCGCCCTTCTTGTAGCCGGCAACCTTGTCCATGGTGACGTGGCATTCATAGGCCTCGCCGCGATAGGCGTCGGTTTTCACCTGCTTCAGGCCGGCATTCTCAAAGATGAGCCAGGTGAGCTGGCGTCCGTCGAAAATCTTCATCGGCGGACCGCATGGGTCAGACCCGGCCTGACGCGGAATGAAAGCGTGGCCGATAAAAGCCGTCAGCGGGTCAGATGCGTCGAGCTTCTGCGGCGGGGTGGCCGCCGGATCACCCAGATTGCCAAAGGCCGGATTGGCCGTCATGGCAACGTCAGACGCGCCATACGTCATCTCAACACGGCGATTTTTCTTGCCGTCATTGTTTTGTGAGACATAGGCGTAGGGCTGAAGGTGGTCATCGCGGACATAGCCGCTCGCAGCGAGCTCCATGTCATAATTGACGAGAATGTCAGCCAGGCCCGTCGTCTTCACCTTGCCCTTGATGGAATAAGTGTCGGGCTTCAGTTCGGTACGGAAATTCGCCTTGCCCGTAATCGGGATGAACAGCGCCCAGGCGGACGCCTTGACCTCATAGGTCAGCTTCATCGGCTCTCCAGCCTTGATGCTGGCGAGCGGCGTGGCAGTTGTAGCAGCGGTGTCAGCGACCGATACGCCAGCGGCAGTCAGGGCCAGAAGGCTGGCGGCGGCTAGAAACTTTTTCACGGTTCATTGTCCTCATAGTGAGCCATAATCCAGAACGACCCTATATGTGCCTTCTGGAATGCAGGCTGAACAGCCCTGCCCTTGCAATGCCACGATTAAATCACGGTTATGCCTCTGTGGGTTAAGGCTGTGACGGGCGGTTGACGGACCTGCGCTGTGCGCGTATGAGCGCCGCTTCGGATTTACTTGAAACACTCAAACATGCGAGCGCCCCATGGCACGCGAATGCGAACTCTCTGGCATCAAGCCAATCGTCGGCCACAAAGTGAGCCACTCGAACGTCAAGACCAAGCGCCGGTTCCTGCCGAACCTGGTGAATGTCACGCTCCGGTCTGAAGCCCTCGGCCAGGCTTACTCCATGCGCATCGCAGCCAAGACGCTGCGCACCGTGGACAAGCATGGCGGCCTCGACGGCTACCTCGCCAAGGCGAAGGACGAGCAGCTTTCCCCGAAAGCGCTGAAGATCAAGCGCGACATCGCCAAGCAGGCTGAAGAAGCCGCCGCCTAAGCTCTCGGCGACAGAATGATTTCAGAAAATGCGCTCCGCCGGGGCGCATTTTTTTTGCCTTTTCGCCGCGTGACACATTACAAGTCGTCTGACATCCAACCCATAGGAATGCCTCATGAAATGGTTCGCCGCTGCTTTTCTGACGCTCGCCCTCGCGGCCTGCGATACCGCCGGCACCGAAACCGAGGCTGCCGCCGCCGGCCAGGACGACACACCCCGCCAGCTGACAGTCTTCAGCGGCGGGACAATCTATACAGGGCTTGATGACCCCAAGACCGTCGATAGCGTGATCGTGGAAAACGGCCGGATTGTCGGGACGGCGCCGCCGCTTTCTGAAGACTGGAGCGAGGACGAAGTGACGCTTGTAGATCTCGGTGGCGCGGTCATGTATCCGGGCTTCACCGATGCGCATGCCCACCTGATCGGTATCGGCCAGCGCGAACTGATCTTCAGCCTCGAGGGCACCGCGTCCATTGCCGAGCTGGTCAGCCGGGTCGAGACGGAGTTGAAGGACAAGGCGCCCGGAGAGGTGCTGTTTGGGAGTGGCTGGATCGAGACAGGCTGGCCAGAGGGGCGGATGCCGTCTGCGGCAGACCTCGACGCCGTCAGCCCTGACAATCCTGTCATTCTCATGCGCGCCGATGGTCACGCGCTGGTGGCCAATACGGCCGCGCTGAAACTCGCCGACATCTACGATATTGGCGGCAACCCGCAGGGCGGCCGCGTTGAGCGCGGCGAGGGCATGAAGGCCACCGGCATCGTGATCGATAATTCCATGTATCCTGTGCTGCAACTCGTGCCTCCGGCGACCGAGGAACAAGAACGCGAGGCGTATAAGATCGGGGCGCAAGTCTATGTCTCGCGCGGCTGGACCGGCATGCACAATATGAATGTGGACCGCTATGGCGCGCCCATCATGAAGTCGCTGGACGAAGAAGGGCTGATGCCACTCAGGCTTTATAACGCCTATGACGAAAACGCCGACGATATTGCCCGCGAACGATCCTACGAGACCGATACGATCCGTAACCGGGCCATGAAGCTCTTCGTCGACGGCGCGCTCGGTAGCCGCGGCGCGCTTCTCATCGAGCCCTATTCCGATCGCCCGGATACAAGCGGGGTCGAAATCCTGGACCTCTACACCCTGCCCGTTCTGATGCAGAAAGCCGAAAAGGAAGGCGTTCAGCTGGCCATCCATGCCATCGGCGATCTCGCCAACCGGCGCATTCTCGATGCGTATGAAGAGCTCGGCTATGGACCAGACCTGCGCTGGCGCATCGAACATGCGCAAGTGCTGGCCTCTGAGGACATCGCGCGGGTCGGTGAGCTGGGTCTGATTGCGTCCATGCAGCCAAGCCACGCCATTGGGGATCTTAAATTCGCCCCGGCCCGCCTCGGCATGGACAGGCTTGGCGGGGCCTATGCCTGGAAGAGCCTGATCGACAGCGGCGCGATTGTTGCTGGTGGCTCCGATGCGCCGGTCGAAGTCGGCTCGCCGCTGATCGAGTTCTATGCCGCCGTGGCCCGCAAGGACCTTGAGGGCAATTCTGGCGAAGGCTGGCACCCGGAAGAGGCGCTATCGCGCGAAGAAGCCCTGAAGCTGTTTACCTCGAACGCTGCTTATGCGGCCTTCATGGAAGACGAGCTCGGCACAATCGAAGCGGGCAAACTCGCAGATTTTACAGTCTTTGACCGCGATCTGTTGACAGTGCCTGAGGCAGAGATCCTGGACGCCCAGCCAGTGATGACAGTCGTTCAGGGCGAAATTGTCTGGCGCGCCGGGGATTGATCTTGACCTTGGGTCGCACTAGCCGCATGGCAATCGCGTGCTAGAACCCCACCTGAAGAACTGAAGACGACGCCGGAGACGATACGAGATGAGCCTGACCAGCGATACCGATGCCCTGAACGGTCTGGAACCGACTGTGGAAATCAAGGTGCGCGATGTGTTTGGCATCGAGACCGACATGGTCGTGCACGGGTTCAAGGACAGAACGGAATACGTCCCTGAAATCGACGAGTCCTATCGGTTCGATCCTCAGACCACGATGGCGATCCTGGCTGGCTTTGAGCACAATCGCCGCGTCATGGTCCAAGGCTATCACGGCACCGGTAAGTCGACCCATATCGAACAGGTCGCCGCGCGTCTCAACTGGCCGATGATCCGGATCAACCTCGACAGCCATGTCAGCCGGATCGACATGGTCGGCAAGGACGCGATCGTCCTGAAAGAAGGCGTGCAGATCACCGAATTTCGTGAAGGCATCCTGCCTTGGGCGCTGCAACGCCCGGTCGCGATCACTTTTGACGAATACGATGCCGGCCGTCCGGACGTGATGTTCGTGATCCAGCGCGTTCTGGAAGCCTCTGGCCGCCTGACCCTGCTCGACCAGAACCGCGTGATCGACCCGAACCCCTATTTCCGCCTCTTCGCGACGACGAACACCGTCGGCCTGGGCGATACGACGGGCCTCTATCACGGCACCCAACAGCTCAACCAGGGTCAGATGGACCGCTGGAGCATCGTCACGACGCTGAACTATCTCGAGCACGATGCCGAGGTCGAAATCGTGGCAACCAAGGCGACCGACCTCGACAAGGACCTCTTGTCGAAGATGGTTCGCCTCGCCGATCTCACACGGAACGCCTTCATGAACGGTGACATCTCCACCGTGATGAGCCCGCGGACCGTGATTACCTGGGCGGAGAACTACAAGATCTTCGGTGACCTCGGTCACTCCTTCCGGATGACCTTCCTCAACAAGTGCGATGAGCTTGAGCGTCCATTGGTCGCCGAAATGTATCAGCGCTGCTTTGACGAAGAGCTGCCGGAAAGCGCGCTGATGGTGCGCGTCGCCTGACCTTACAGCCTGAGAAGGCTTTCTTTCCCCTGCGATCGCTCTTCGCATCTGCGAATGCGCACGCTATGTGAGTATCATGGCCAAGACGGACGACACGCCTTTCGAACTCTTCAAGCAGGCGCTTGCGGCTACCGCCAAGGCGATGAGCCAGGCGCGCGATGTCGACACCTCGTTCAGCGCTGAGGCAGGCCGCGCCGAAGACGGACGGCTGATCCTGCAAACGCCGCCGCGCGAACTCTCGCCGCAACAGGCGGCCCGTGCGCGCGGCGAGGCCGACGCGCTGGCCCTTCGCATGGCGCACCACGATCCAGTCGCCCATAGCGCCGAACGTCCCTCCGGTGAGATGGCCCGCCAGGTCTATGAGGCCGCCGAGCGGGCGCGGATCGAATCCATCGGCGCGCGCGCCATGGACGGCACGGCCCGAAACCTCGATGCGGCCCTGTCGGCGCGCTGCGAGAAAGCGGGCTACACCCGCATGCAGGACCGCACCGAGGCACCCATTGCTCCGGCGCTGGAATTCCTGCTGCGCGAAAAACTAACCGGCCGTCCCCTGCCCCCGGAAGCCGAAGGCATCGCCTCGATCTGGCGTGAAGAAGTCAATGAGCGCGGCGGCGATACGCTGGAAAAACTGATCGAGCAGCTCGGGGATCAGCGCCAGTTCGCCAAGACCGTCCAGCAGCTCATCAAGGACCTCACCGAAGGCGAAGAGTCGGGCGAAGACGCCGAAGACGACTCAGAATCCGAACAGGACAGCGAAGAAGACCAGCAGTCGGCGGCCAGTGACGACCCGGATGCCGGCGACGAGTCCGAAGGCAGCTCCACCGAAGAGATGGAGGCCGGCGACAGCGACGATGTCGAAGGTGAAGAGACCAATGTCAGCGTCGACGCAGACGCCGAATCCGAAGGCGATGACGATGTCGATGAAACGGATGATGGCTCACGACCGCTCCGCCCCAATTTCCGGGACGGCGACGACAAACCGGAATTCGTCTACCGCACCTTCACCAAGGCCCATGACGAGATCGCGAATGCCGCCGATCTCTGCGACGGCGAAGAGCTGACGCGCCTGCGCGCCTATCTCGATCATCAGCTGCAGACCCTGCAGGGCGCAGTTTCCAAGCTTGCCAACAAGCTGCAACGCCGCCTGATGGCACAGCAGAACCGCTCATGGTCCTTTGACCTTGAAGAGGGCGTGCTCGATACAGCGCGCCTGACCCGCGTCATCACCGACCCCACGGCGCCGCTCTCCTTCAAACAGGAAGATGACAGCGAGTTCCGCGACACAGTCGTCACGCTTCTTCTCGACAATTCCGGCTCTATGCGCGGCCGGCCGATCATGGTGGCAGCGCTTTGCGCGGACATCCTGGCCCGTACGCTGGAGCGCTGCGGTGTGAAGGTCGAAATCCTCGGCTTTACGACAAAGGCCTGGAAGGGTGGCTTGTCCCGCGAGGACTGGGTGAAGGCGAACAAGCCTGCCGGCCCCGGCCGCCTCAATGATCTGCGCCACATCATCTACAAGTCGGCTGACGCCCCGTGGCGCCGGGCGCGCCGTAACCTTGGCCTGATGATGCGCGAGGGCTTGCTGAAAGAGAATATCGACGGTGAAGCCCTGCTCTGGGCGCATGAGCGCATCCTTGGCCGGCCCGAGCAGCGCAAGATCCTGATGGTGATCTCGGACGGTGCGCCGGTCGACGATTCCACCTTGTCTGTGAACGTCGGCAATTATCTCGAGCGCCATTTGCGCCAGGTCATCGCCGAGATCGAAGGCCGCAGCCCTGTCGAACTCATCGCCATCGGCATCGGACATGACGTGACGCGCTATTACCGCCGCGCCGTGACAATCGTCGACGCCGAACAACTCGGCGGTGCAATGACAGAACAGCTTGCCAGCCTGTTTGACGAGAAAGGCAACGCGCCGGAGCCGTCGGCCATGGCTGTGCCGCCCTTGCGCGGGGAAAGCCGTGGCTTCTCGAGCGGCGTCTCTTCGACAGGCTCAGGCGGCCCGCGCTACGGTGGCAAGGTCTCCAGCCGCGATGTGAAGACGACAAGTTTTCAGGATGTTGCCCGCAAAGCGTCGAAATCCTGAGCGATACCCCGCCTGTAGGCGAATCACAGACGAGGGCTGACCATGCGCAACACACTATGGATACTGGGTGGATTGCTGCTCGCGAGCGCCTGCCGCGCATCCGCGCCCGATCCGGCAATTTCGCTCGAAGACGCCGCGCTATGGTCTTTTTCAGACCGGCTCGCCCCCCTTCAGGAAGCCTCGTGCCCTGACGGCGCCGTCCCGGGTTATGAGATTTCGACACTCATCGATGTAGAGCCCGTGTCGCTTGGTAGCGCGGATGATGTTTCCGGCGCCTTGAAAGGCGTCGAGTTCAAGGGTGGCTGGGCCCTGTCGTCCCCCGTGGCCTCGTTTGGCGGCCTGTCGGGGCTCGATATCCTCCCCGATGGTGACTTGCTCGCCGTGTCCGATAGCGGCGCATTCATTCGCGTCGGGTTTGACCAGGCCGCGCTGCAGCCGACCGGGCAGGCATCGATCGCCTTCATGCAGGATGCGAGCGGCGATATCCTGATCGGAAAAGCGGATGCCGATTCCGAGGGCCTCGCCTATCGCGACGGGATCGCGCTTGTCAGTTTCGAGCGAAATCACCGCGTGCTGGCGTTCAATTACGGCCTTTGCGGCGCGAATGCTCGCGGCATCGAAGTTGCGGATATCGGCTCGCGGCCGCAGACCCTCGGCCAATCGATCCGCGGAAATGCGGGCGCCGAAGCTCTTGCGCTTG
This sequence comes from Henriciella sp. AS95, assembly GCF_038900055.1. Taxonomy (NCBI): domain Bacteria; kingdom Pseudomonadati; phylum Pseudomonadota; class Alphaproteobacteria; order Hyphomonadales; family Hyphomonadaceae; genus Henriciella; species Henriciella sp. AS95. The sequence continues at coordinate 347,477 of NZ_JBBMQM010000001.1, read as the reverse complement.
ACGGCGATGAGCTGACGATCGGGCTGGAGACCGTCATCAATGGTCAGGGGCCTGTTGCGACCATCTCCGAAGATGGCGCGCCGCTTTTTGCGCGCCAGACCTGGCTTGAAACCAGCGGCGTTCCCCTGGTGGGCATGGATCGAACCCCTGAGGCGCTGTTCAGCCTGCAACGCGCCTATAATCCACTGACCGGCAACACGATTTATGTTCGCCAATCCGATGAGGCTGGCACACGATTGCTCGCAAAGCTGAAAAAGCCCCTGACCGTCGACAATTTCGAAGGCATTGCTGTCGATAGCCGGGCCGGCGTGACGCGCATTTTCCTGATTGCGGACGACAATTTCAGTGACGACCAGCAAACCCTGCTCTTTGTTTTCGAACTCAAATCCTAGCGGGCCCACATCCGGATCAGGTTTGAGATCGTCTTGTCGAGGATGAGCTTCTGCTCCCGCGTTCCTTTCGGAAGTGCCGCCCGCGTGGTTTCAAGGTCAAACAGGATCTCGCGCTGGTCGGCCCGCTGGACCCGGCTCTCGATCCATCCGACGCAGGCCAGACGTGATCCGGATGTGACCGGGCGCACTTCATGAATGGCGCCGGACGGATAGAGGATCATGGTGCCGGCATCGGGTTTGGCGGTGAAGTCGCCCGCTGAGGTGAGAAGATGCAGTTCGCCGCCTTCATAGGAGTCCGGATCGCTGAGGAATATGGTGAAAGACAGGTCGGTCCGCATCTGCCGTCCATCAGATGACATCAGCGCATTATCAACGTGGAATCCGTAATGGCCTTCACCCTCGGTCCGGCTGAGAAGCAGGCGTGAAAACCGGCGCGGCCGCGCCATCGTCTTCACCGTTTGATTTGCCGACAAGGCCGTCATCATGAAATCGTGCAGACCCTGACCAAGGTCTGACTTCAGATTAGCTTGCAGGTTTGCCTTCACGGTCCGCGCCGTGCGCCCCGCCGTTTCGCGGCCGTCGCGCCAGTCAAGCTCCGCAGATTTCTTGCGGACGCGCTCGATATCGCGTTTTTTCAGGACGTCGGGGATCGTGAGGAACATGGGTTTCCTGTTGAGTTTGAGAATGATTTGCAGTAAACGATGCGCCGAGACTTGTCATTACCGCTATGCACCGGAGTTATAAATGTCCTTTACGCCCCGCAATCTTGTCCGCTTCGGACTAGCCGCTGCCCTGCTTGGGTCAACATCCCTCGCCGCCTGTGGTGGTGAAGCCGGAGAAGGCGAGGCTGGAGAGGGCGAAGCCGCTGCCGTCGGTGAAGCGGGCGAAGCAACCTCCTACTCTGGAGAAGGAGGCGAAGGCGCTTCTTATGCCGGAGAGGGCGAAGGCGGCGAAGGTGAGGGCGGTGAAGGCGGCGCGAATAGCCCCGCTGAGATGCCGATCCAGAACCGGCTCGCTTTCATGCGCGGCCATGTCGAGGCGGGTCTTGCCCTATACCGCGCCGGCGCACCCGAACAGGCGGCGCGCCATCTCCTTCATCCGGTGTCTGAAACCCATGCAGCAGAGCGCGAAGGCCTCGATGAGCTTGGCTTCAATGGGCCGCTTTTCGAAAGCATTTCAGCGGCGCTGGACTCCGGCACGGAATCCTCAGAAATCGAAGCGGATCTCGCAGCGGCAGAAGAAAACCTCGCCATGCTCGCCGACGAAGTTGGCGGTAACCCCAAGGACATCATCAACTTCCTGATGGACACCACGCTGGCGGAGTACCGTGTCGGCGTTGTGGACGTCGAGATTGTGAATGCCGGTGAGTATCAGGACGCATACGGTTTCGTGACGGTCGCTGAGGATTATGCCGCAGACCTTGAAGGCGATGCGGGCGATGCCGTCCGCACTGAACTTGCTGTGCTGAAGGCGATCTGGCCGAGCGCGCCGCTGGCTGATTCGACCCCTGCCCCGGTCGATCAGGTCGCGGCTCAGGTGTCTCGCGTCCAGCTGGAGCTGTCAGCGATCCGCTAGTCAGTGATCGCGTCGATCAGCGCCGCGGCTTCATACGAATTCCAATCGGCTTCACCCGAAAGCCTGGCGATTTCGACGCCGTCTTCGTCATAGATGATGGTGGTCGGAAAGCCGCGTGCGCTTGAATCGTAGACCACATCCCAGTTTTCCGGTGGCGCGAAATAGAAATCCAGCACGCCGCCGGTCAGTTCGTCGAGGCGCTGGATGGCATAGTCCTTGTCTTCGGCGGCGTCGACGCTGATCGCGATGACCTGGAAGTCATCGCTGCCTTTCTGCGTCTCCAGGGCTGCCAGTGAGGGCATTTCCCGCTCGCACGGGCCGCACCATGTCGCCCAGAAATTGACCAGCGTGACCTTGCCCTTGAAGTCTGACAGCGTCGCTTCAGTGCCGTCCGGCCCCTCAAATGTGGCAGGCGAAACCACCGCTCCCTTCTTCTTCGTATCGAGTTTGACGAGGCTGCCGGTCGCAAGTTTCTCGATCGGATCGGAACTTCCACCCTTGGAAGTCGCGCTCAGCAATGCAAAAGACACCGCAACGACCAATCCAAGGATCAAGACCGGGATCGCGATTTTCAGGGCGCGGGACATGTTTTGCTCCATTTAACAGGACTGCACATATGGCGGATACGAAAAGCCAAGGCCAGCAGATGTGGGGAGGACGCTTTGCCGCGCAGCCATCCGATATCATGCAATCGATCAATGCCTCAATCGATATCGACAAACGCATGGCCCTGCAGGACGTCGCCGGAAGCCGCGCCCACGCTGACATGCTGGCTGAATGCGGCATCATTTCCGAAGACGACAATGAGGCGATCCAGGCCGGCCTTGATACGGTCCTGGAAGAGGTGCAGGCAGGCACATTCCCTTATCGGGTAGAGCTGGAAGACATTCACATGAATGTCGAGGCGCGCCTGAAAGAGCTGATTGGTGAGCCCGCCGGGCGGCTTCACACGGCCCGCTCGCGCAATGATCAGGTGGTCACGGACTTCCGGCTCTGGACACGCGGTGCGCTCAGCGAGGCGCAGGTCGCCCTTCGGGCGCTGCAGAAAGCACTCGTCGCCCGCGCCGGTGAGAATACTGACACCGTGATGCCCGGCTTCACCCACCTCCAGACCGCCCAGCCGGTGACGCTTGGCCACCACCTGCTCGCCTATGTCGAGATGATCGAACGCGACAAGGGCCGCTGCCGCGACGCGGCCCAGCGTCTCAACGAATCGCCGCTTGGCGCTGCCGCGCTTGCCGGCACCGGCTTCCCCATCGACCGCGACGCCACGGCCGAGGCGCTCGGCTTTGACCGGCCCATGGCCAATTCACTCGACGCCGTGTCAGCCCGCGACTTTGCGCTGGAATCGCTCGCAGCCCTCGCCATCGCCGCAACGCACCTCTCGCGTCTGGCTGAGGAGATCGTCCTCTGGTCGAGCGCCCAGTTCAGCTTCGCGCGGCTCTCCGATGAATGGTCCACCGGCTCATCCATCATGCCGCAAAAGCGCAACCCCGACGCCGCCGAGCTGATCCGCGCAAAGGCGGCGCTGATCGCCGGCCAGTTCGCCAGCCTTCAGGGCGCGGTCAAAGCCCTGCCCCTCGCCTATGCCAAGGACCTGCAGGACGACAAGCGCCTGACTTTCGAGGCGTTCGACACGTTCGGCCTCAGCGTCAAGGCGATGACGGGCATGATCGAAACCATGACCTTCAACGCCGAATCCATGCGCGCTGCCGCCGCCAAGGGCTTCTCCACGGCGACCGATCTGGCCGACTTTCTTGTGCGCGAGCTGAAGATGCCATTCCGGGATGCGCACCACGTCACCGGCCGCATCGTGGCAACCGCCGAAGCCGAAGGCGTCGATCTCGCCGCGTTGCCATTACAATCCATGCAGACTGTCGAACCGCGCCTTACAGAAGACGTATTTTCCGTGCTAAGCGTCGAAGCATCAGCAGCGAGCCGCCGGTCCTATGGTGGCACGTCGCCTGAACGCGTCAGCGAACAGGTGGAACAATGGAAAAAGCGCCTCGGCCTGGAGACAGAGACGGCATGAAGAAATCAATCCTATTCGCAACGGGAATCGCCCTGACGGGCGTGCTTGGCGGCTGCGGTGTTCGCGGTGACCTGCGACGCCCGCCACCGATCTTTTCAGAGCCACCAAGCGAAGAAGCGCAAATTCCAGTCGATGCCCCGGTCGAGTTCGCGCTGCGTCCAGAACAGGCAGATGACGGCGCTTATTACAATCCCCTCGGCGGAGAGATCCCGAAGCCCGACCCAGCCGCTGATGTTGGCGAAGACGGGCTCGGCGATATCCCGTCTGGCTAGGACCTGATACCACGTGCACCACTTTACTTATCGCGACGGACGGCTTCACTGCGAAGACGTCTCCCTTGATGCCATCGCTGATGCGGTCGGTACGCCCGTTTACGTCTACTCCTCTGCGACCCTGCGCCGTCATGCGCGGGTCATCGGCGAAGCGTTTGACGGGATGGACTGCCTCATCGCCTATTCGGTGAAGGCAAACGGCAATATCGGCGTTCTGAAAACCCTCGCGGCTGAAGGCTGCGGCGCCGATGTGGTGAGCGGCGGTGAATTGAGGCGCGCCCGCGCCGCAGGTATCCCGGCTTCGAAGATTGTCTTCTCCGGTGTGGGCAAGACGCGGGCGGAAATCCGCCTCGGCCTCGGTGAAGGCATCCACCAGTTCAACATCGAAAGCTCTGCAGAGCTGGCCGTCCTCGCCGAGGAAGCGCAGGCCCTCGGCAAGACAGCCCATGTCGCTGTCCGTGTGAACCCTGACGTCGCCGCTGGCGGCCATCCGAACATCTCGACAGGCAAGGCTGGCGACAAATTCGGCGTGCCATGGGACGAGGCCGAGAAAGCCTATGATCAGATCGCCGCGACCAAAGGCGTCGAAGCGGTGGGCGTCGATGTACATATCGGCTCGCAGATCGACCAGATCGCGCCGATGCGGGCTGCCTTTGAGCGTGTCGTGTCGCTGATCAAGCGGCTGCGCGACAAGGGCCATGCCATCAACCGCGTCGATGTTGGCGGCGGCCTCGGTATTCCCTACCGCGACAGCGATAATCCGCCGCCCCCGTCGCAATACGCCAATATGATCCGCGAGGTGACGGAAGGTCTCGGACTTCAGGTCATCCTCGAGCCTGGCCGCGTCATCGCTGGCAATGCTGGCGTCATGGTCACCGAAGCGCTGTATCTGAAACCGGCGCCAAAGCGGACATTCCTGATCGTCGATGCCGGCATGAATGATTTGATGCGCCCGGCGCTCTATCAGGCCCACCACGAATTTCTGCCGGTACGTGAACGCAGCGCCGATGCCGAAACAACGACCTATGATGTCGTCGGCCCGATCTGCGAGTCGACGGACAAGTTTGCTGCAGAGCGCACCATGCCCGTGATTGAACAAGGCGACCGCATCGCGATAATGTCAGCCGGGGCCTATGGTGCCGCGCTTTCGTCGCAATACAATGCAAGACCATTGGTGGCTGAAGTGCTTGTGGACGGAGACAAGTTCGCCGTCGTGCGCCGCCGCCCGAGTTTTGACGAGATGATTGCGCTGGAGACGACCCCTGATTGGCTGACCTGAAACGCATCCCCGGCGTCCAGACCAAGATAGCGCGAACCCGTAGCGCGCTGTGGAGGCTGTATGCCGCAAAGGCGTTCTGGCCCTTCCTGATTCTCGTTGCGACCTTCCTCTTCCTGGCGCTGTCAGGCATCCTCGATACATCGACGGAAAGGTTTGCCTCGCTTGCGCTGATTATTTTTGTCGCGGCGACGATCATTCTGGGGGTGCTCGGCTGGGCCCGTTTCGTCAGTCCGCCCCGCTCTGAAGCGATTGACCTGCTTGATCGCCAGTCGGACCTGCGACCCCTTTCCATGCTCAGCGACCGCCCGTCGCGACCGGATGCCGAGGGCGTGGCCTTGTGGCGTGCCCATGAGACGCGTCTCACCGACGCGGCAAGGCGGCTTAGCGTTCCAAGCATGGCGGCAGACTGGAAGCGCTTTGACCCGCTCTATCTGCGCTATCTGGTGCCGACCGTTCTCGCCCTGCTGCTCGCCATGACATGGACGACCGCCGGTGATCGCCTGCAGCGGGCTTTCTCCCCTGACTTCGGCAGCCTGTTTGGTGCCGAAACCATCCGGATCGAAGCCTGGATCACGCCGCCATCTCATACAGGCCGCCCCCCTGTCTTCCTGACGGCCGATCAGGAAACCGTCCGTGTCCCGGCCGGATCGGAGATCACCGTGCGCGCTCAGGCGCCGTCAGCTCCCAAACTTCGTATTGATGGGCTGAATGATCGCCAGAAGATCGTGTTCACGGAAACTCCCGAAGGGGCTTTTGAAGCAAAGGGCATCATCAAGGCCGACAGTGATATCCGCGTCACCTGGTGGGGCGACCGGGCAGGTTGGCAGATCCAGGCATCGCCTGACGCGCCGCCTGAAGTGGAATGGGTGTCCGACCCGGAGATGACACCGACCGACCAGACCGAATTCAGCTGGAAGGTGTCTGACGATTACGGCGTTGAAACGCTGGAACTGGTCATGCTGCGCACCGATGAGGGCCTGACAGCGACTCCGGACACGGTGCCGGTCCAGTTGCCGGCCATCTCGCCCAAGGCGGCTGAGGAGACCAGCTCCCTCGATCTGACCCGTCACCGCTGGGCCGGGCTTGAGGTCGAGGCGCGCCTTCGCGCCACCGATGGCGCAGGCCAGATTGGCTATAGTGAGGTCGTGACCTTCGTGGTGCCTGAAAAGCTGCTGCTGCAGCCGCTCGCGCGGGCCATTCAGGATATTCGGGTCACGGTCCTTCGCGAGGATGGCGCATATGCAGAGCTCGCCAATCAGGAGGCCCTGAACGCAGGCGAGATCTTCACGGCAGCGACCCAACGCATCTCAGCCGCACCGCCCGGCATTCAGCGGGCCTCCCGCATGATCGAAGCGGTCACCTATGAAGCGCCAACCTATTTCGAGGATGTCAGTATCTATTTCGGCCTTCGTCATGCCGACGCCATCCTGCAATCGGCCTCATCCACGGACGAGGCTTACACCACCGAGCCGCTTCTCTGGTCGATGGCCCTGCGCGCCGAATATGGCAGCGCGGCAGACGCCTTGCGTGCCTTGCAGGCGGCCAAGCGCGCCCTTGAGGAGGCTCTGCGTGACGGAGCGTCGGAAGCGGAAATCCAGCGTCGCCTGGAAGCTTTCAAGCAGGCCGCCCAGAATTATCTCGCCGCCCGCATGGCAGAAGCGCTCGCCAATGGGTTAGAGGCGCCACAGGACGATACAGACAGCGCCGCGAGTGGCGGCGGATCGGGCCTCGGCGGCTCTGACTTCGCCGACATGCTGGATGCGCTTTCAGACCTGACGGAAACCGGCGCGAGCGATCAGGCTCGCCAGCTTCTCGCAGACATCACCAATATGCTCGAAAACCTCGAATTCCAGCAGGGCAATGGCAGCGGTGACGGTCTTCCCGGAATGCCGGGAGAGCAGGGCGAGAATGATGAAGATGTACCTCAGGAAGAGCGCGAGCTGACCGATACGCTTCGCGAGCTGTCTGACCTGCTGCGCGAACAGCGCGAACTGAATGATGACACGATGGCCGACGAGCGCGGTGAACGCGGTCAGCGGGGCCAGCAGCCAGACGGACAGGAAGGCGAGGGTGACGGCGAAGGCACCAGTCTGGCTGATCGGCAGGACGGCTTGGGCGATCTGGTCGAAGAACTGCAGCGCCGCCTCGACGAAGAAGGCCAGATCGGAGGCGGCGAGGAGGGCGAAGACGCTGAGGGCCTTGCCGGGGTCGATGAGGACGCGCTCAACGCTATTGAGCGGTCGCAGCGCCGCGCCGCTGAAGCGCTTCGGGATGGCAATAGCATGCGGGCGCAGCGCAATCAGGATGAAGCAACCGAGCAGCTTCGCGATCTGGCTCAGCAGCTGGCCGGTGAGCTTGATGAGCTTCGCCGTGAGAGACTCGGCGACGAATATGGCGATCAGGCGCAGGAAACCGATCCGTTCGGACGTCCGATGGGCGGGGTCGCCGATGGACGCAATGTCGATATTCCTGATGAGGCTGAACGCCAGCGCGCGAAGGACATCCTGGAAGAGCTTCGCCGACGCTATGGCGATACCGCCGACGAAGAAGAGCGAAACTACCTCGAACGGCTCCTGGACCGGTTCTAAATTGTGATCAGCCCGTTATCGGCCTGAAATCGACCCAGGATCGGCCTATAATCGGCCTGTCAAAAACCAGCTGAATCGCGAAAATTTCCCTCAGGCCGCGTTCGGCCCATCGCCACCATTTTCGCCGCCGGAAAATGCCCGCATCATGAAAATCGGCACTGAGCCCCGCTCTGTCATCGCCCAGTCCAGGGGCTGGTCATGAGGCTCCGCCGACAGCTCATCCAGCATCTGGACAAAGAAGCCAAGCCCGCAGGCAAAGGCCCGCCCATCCTGTCGTATCTGCTGCAGGGTTCGGTCATAGTGGCCCTTGCCGTAACCGAGCCGGTTACCAAGCTTGTCGAACGCCAGCAGCGGCACCAGGATCAGCGTCGGCTGAACCCGGGGCGCACTCTCCAGCGGTTCTTTCAGGCCAAAAGGCCGGTCTTCCAACGGGTCGCCCGGTGACCAGAGCCGGAAGCTCATGGCTCCATCGTCGTCCACACGAGGCAGGCACAGCGTCGCGCCCGCGCCAGCGAGTTTTTCCATCAGCGGGCGAGGGTCAATTTCACTACCAATCGGCCAGTAGCCACTGACGATCGGCCCGTAACGCTCCAACAGCTTTAGAGGAAACTTTTCCGCCAGTGTTTCGCCGGCGTCGGGGTCACGCGCATGCGCTTCCTCCCGCAACAGCTTCATGTCTGCGCGAAGGGCCGTCTTGTCCAGCCCGCTCAAACCGTTTCCTCAAGCCCAACCAGGGCTTTCGCATAAGCGCGTGCGCTAAACGGTTGAAGATCTTCAGCTTTTTCGCCGACGCCGACAAAATGGATCGGCAGGTCATGCGCTTCCGCGACAGCCACCAGCACACCGCCTTTGGCCGTGCCATCAAGCTTGGTCATGACAATGCCGGACACTTCGGCGGTATGCCTGAACGCCTCAACCTGGCTGAGCGCATTCTGCCCCACCGTGGCATCCAGAACCAGGATCACATCGTGCGGGGCATCCGGATCGAGCTTTCGCGTCACACGGACAATCTTCGCAAGTTCCGACATGAGTTCGGCCTTGTTCTGTAGCCGCCCCGCCGTGTCCACGAGCACCAGGTCGAGATCTTCCGCCTTGGCTTTTTCAATCGCTTCATAGACCAGACCGGCCGCGTCGGCGCCTGTTGGTTTCGACAGAACCGGAATGCCGGCCCGCTCGCCCCAGACTGTCAGCTGTTCAATCGCGGCCGCGCGGAACGTGTCGCCAGCCACGAGCAATGCCTTGGCGCCCTGCTCCTTCAGCTTCGAAGCAATCTTGCCGATTGTCGTTGTCTTGCCAGACCCGTTCACCCCGACGAAGAGCACGACGCGCGGTCGCGGACCGTCCGCAAAGTCGACGATCTGCTCGCGCGGCTTCATGATTGCTTCGATCTCTTCGGCCAGCGCCACGCGGATTTCGTCGTCCGTTATGTCCTTGTCGAATCTCGTTTTTCCGAGGTTGGTCGTGATTCTGGAAGCGACCTTTGCGCCCATGTCGGACACGATGAGAAGGTCTTCGAGGTCTTCCAGTGCGTCATCGTCGAGTTTGCGCCCGCCGAACATGCCGGTGAGGCTGGAGCCCAGTTTGCCAGACGATTTCGACAGGCCGCCGGAAAGCTTGCCGAAGAAACCCGGGTCCCGGACTTCGGCATATGGGTCTGGCTCGCCGCGCGCGATGGCTGCCTGGCGTTCTTCCTCCTTGCGGCGGGCTTCAGCCTCTTCAGCTTCCTTCTTCAGCCGCGCATCTTCCCGGGCCTTCTCGGCGCGGCGACGCTCTTCCAGGATCTTGAGTTCATTTTCGGCCTTCTGGCGAGCGGCCTCGCGTTCAGCCTCAAGCTTACGGACGCGTTCCGCCTCTTCCTCAAGCCGCTTGGCTTCGGCTTCAGCTTGTTCCGCCTCAAGGCGGGCGGCTTCGTCATTGGCAGCTTTTTGCCTCGCCGCCTCTGCGGCCGCACGGGCGGCTTCGCGCGCTTCTTCAGCGCGTCTGGCTTCTTCCTCGAGGCGTTTTGCTTCTGCAGCCGCTTCTTCTTGTTCGCGTTTCTGGCGTTCTTCCCAGGCGCGATTGGCTTCTGCGACCTTGCGCTCGATCTCGGCCTGTTCGGCGGCTTTGCGTTCCGCCTCGGCGGCGGCCCGCTCTGCTTCAGCCTTTTCAGCGGCTTCCTTGGCCGCGATCTCTTCGGCGCTGAGTTCCGGCTCCGGCATGGCTGCGCCGGCGTCTTTCAGGTCTTCTTTTTTCTTCTTCTTGCCGAACCAGAGGATCATGCAGGGGCCCCGATGAGTTTCTTACCGTCCTGAGCGACTATCCGGGCAGAGACGGGCCGTCCAGCCTCGAGCGTGTCAAAGCCTTCAAGCGCGACCTGAGAAAAATCGCTTAGCCGTCCATTGGTTTCCTGTTCGACGAGAACTTCAAGGGTCTTGCCGACATGCGTTTCGAGATGACGAGCGAGCGCCTCAGCGCCGGCCCCGCGCAGTCGCGCCGCGCGCTCCTTGATCACGGCTTTTTCGAGCTGCGGCATCCGCGCCGCAGGTGTGCCGGGCCGGGGACTGTAAGGAAAGACGTGCAGGAAAGACAGGCCGCAGTCTTCAACCAGGCGCAGCGAGTTTTCAAAATGCGCTTCAGTCTCGGTCGGGAAGCCGGCGATGATGTCGGCCCCGAGCGCCATGTCCGGACGGATCTTGCGCAGGGTCTGGGCGAGCTCGATCGCCTGCTCGCGTGAGTGGCGCCGCTTCATCCGCTTCAGGATGAGATTGTCCCCATGCTGCAGGGAGAGATGCATGAAAGGCGCAAGGCGAGGCTCGGCCATGGCGTCGAAGAGCGCATCATCGATTTCAATCGCATCGATGGAAGAGATGCGGAGCTGTTTGAGCTCCGGCACCAGTTTCAGAATCCGTTGAACCAGATTGCCCAGTTGCGGCTGGCCCGGCAGGTCCGCGCCCCAACTGGTGAGGTCGACGCCTGTGAGCACGATCTCATAATGCCCGGTCTCGACGAGCCGCCGGATCATCTGGACGATTTCGCCAGCGGGCACTGAGCGGGAATTGCCCCGGCCATAGGGGATGATGCAGAAGGTGCAGCGGTGGTCGCAGCCATTCTGGACCTGCACATAGGCCCGAGCGCGCCCCTCCATGCCGTCAATCAGGTGTGCTGCGGTTTCCTTCACCGACATGATGTCGTTGACGAGCACTTTTTCGGTGCCGTGGCTGAGCGCCCGTCCTGCCCAGGTTTCGGCTTGCATCTTTTCGTGATTTCCGATGACGCGATCGACTTCCGGCATTGCCGCGAACTCGCCAGGGTCGATCTGGGCCGCGCAACCTGTCACGATGATACGCGCGTCCGGATTGTCCTTCTTCGCGCGGCGGATGGTCTGCCGGGCGGTGCGGACGGCTTCAGCCGTGACGGCGCACGTATTCACGATGACCGCATCATCGAGGCCAGCTGCATCGGCATGGGCGCGCATCACCTCACTCTCATAGGAGTTGAGGCGGCAGCCTAGCGTGATGACCTGCGAGCGGGTCCGGGTGGGCGTTTCATCTGTCATGACGGTGTATCCGGGCGGATGTCGCGCCGAATGGCCGAAAGATCAAGGGATGCGCTTCAGACCTCGAAGCTCATCTCCAGCTCGACAGGGCCCGTCATCAGGACATGGTCGTCGGATTCCCGCCAGTCGATGATGAGTTCGCCGCCATCGAGAATCAGCTTGGCGCGGCGCTCTGTCTTGCCCGCACGGGCGGCACAAACGAGCGCTGCGCAAGCCCCGGTACCGCAGGCCTTGGTCAGGCCAGCGCCGCGTTCCCAGACCCTGAGCCGGATGGTTTCCGGGTCGATGACCTGCGCGAACCCGACATTGACGCCCTCCGGGAACAGAGGATGCCACTCCACCAGCGGACCGATCTGCGGAATATCGTACTTGTCGACATCGTCGACGAAAAAGACGGCGTGCGGATTGCCCATTGAGACGACGGCAGGTTTCGACAGATAGGGCTTGTCCATCGGCCCAATTCGGACATCGACGCCGCGGACATCCATCTTTTCGGACAGTGGAATGTCTTCCCATCCCATCAGGGGCGAGCCCATATCGATGGTGACGAGGCCGTTTCCTGCCTTCTGTCCCTTAAGAACGCCGGCATTCGTGCGGATCTTGACTTCATCTTTGTCGGCTTCGGCCAGCAGAAGGTGGGCAACGGCGCGTGTGCCATTGCCGCAGGCGTCTACTTCTTCGCCGGATGAGTTCCAGATGCGCAGGAAGGAGTCGACCATCGTGTCCCGCTCGATCGACATGACCTGATCGGCCTTCATCTGTTCGGCAATCGCACGGATGCGCTCTGCGTCCGGCGCGAACTGGCGGTCGCGCGCGTCGAAAATCGCGAAGGCATTGCCCGCGCCGTTCATCTTCCAAACCTTCATCTTGCGGAAGATAATGCAGGCGATGGGCGACCCAAAGGTAAATCTATCGAGGGAGGCGTGTTGCGAGCACCCAACCGGCCACCTGTGACATCGCCGCCACAATCAGCAAGAGGTCAGCGACCGGGTGACGCCAGAAAAAGGCGAGCACGGCGAGGCCGATGCAAATCCAGTCGATGCGATTGTCACTGATGAGATATCCGGCCGGTCTTTTCTGGGCCTCGATATAAGGCAGGGTGAGGCCGTGCCATGTCCTGTTCATGTGCGGTGGACCAAACACATCCTGCAGATCCTTCGGATCGGTGATGCCGGTGAGACCGCATAATGTCCGCGCATCGACCTGACCGAATTCGACGACCTGCTTCATCGTCATCGTGCCCAGCATGCTGGCGATCGCCATCAATATCGTGGCAATCGCAACCCCGAACAGGGTGATGCCTTCAAGAAGGTTGGTCATCATGCCGGCTAGATGGGGATGGCGGCCCAGTAATCGAAGTCCAGAAGGACATCCGGGTGGTATTTTCCGTCGTCGCCTCTTAGCGGGAAGTCCGCACCGGGGTGGTTTTTGGTGGCAACCAGGCGCAGACGAAGCGCCCCCGTCTTCGAAGAGAGCTCAGTCTTGTCGAGGATTTCGGACCACGCATAGATCGTATCTCCGGCGAAGAGCGGACCGGCATGCGTACCGGCATTGATGGCGAGCATTTGTGCGGCGCTTTCGAGACCATTGAAGGAGAGCGCCCGGGCAATCGAGATGACGACGCCGCCATAGATGAGGCGTTTGCCGAAGCGACTGTCTTTCTGTGCATGCGCATCAAAATGAACCTTGGCGGTGTTCTGGTAGAGGCGCGTGGCCGTCTGGTGTTCGGCTTCCTCAACCGTCATGCCGTCAACATGGTCGATTTTCTCGCCGACCTCATAATCGCCAAACCGCCATTTGGATCCGGCAAGCGCGTAGTTCCAATTGGTGTAGTCGGGGGCTGACAAATCCTTGGCGGCGACAGCATCAGGCAGCTCAGGCGCGCTCACTTCCGGCGCCGGGCTTGCGGGGTCTTTTTTGTGAACCATGACCCAGCGGACATAGGAGAGCACCGTTTCGCCCTTCTGGTTCTCACCGCGCGTGCGCACCCAGACGACGCCCGTCTTGCCATTTGAGTTCTCCTTGACGCCAATGACTTCGGAGATCGCAGTCAGCGTGTCGCCGGGATAAACGGCTTTCAGGAACTTGCCGTCGGCATAGCCGAGATTGGCAACAGCGTTCAGTGAGATGTCCGGCACCGTCTTGCCGAAGACGACGTGGAAGGCGAGAAGCGGATCAACAGGCAGTGACGAAAAGCCGTTCGATGCGGCAAAGGTTTCTGCAGAATAGAGCGCGTGCCGGCTGCCGGTGAGGGCCCGGTAGAGAGAATTATCGCCCGCGCTCACAGTGAGCGGCGTGGCATGGATGATTTCCATGCCGGGCTTGAAGTCTTCAAAATAGTTACCGGGATTGGATTTGGTCATAGGGCCCTCGGTCTGTGTTCGGGGCTCACATGACGCCGAGCGGCGCGTGCCCCTTAAGTTCTGAGCACCACCTGCACTGCCTCATCCTCTGAAATCAAGGCAGAAGCGCTCGGGTCATAGAAAACAATGACAAGGAGCGCCGTGATAATAGTCATCGCGGCAAAATGCGCCTGCGGATGGCGTACCAGTTCCCGCGCACCATGGCTGCCATATGCAACGAGCATGGGACCAAAAAAGAAGGCGGCAGACAGCAGCAGAAGTGCGGCAGCGATGAGCATGAGGATCGTCATGTCAGCCCTTGTTGCACAAAGGCTTTTCAGGACCGCTTATCCGATCGGTGAAATTTGAACGAACCGAAGGCTATTTGATCTCAAGCAGCTTCTCGATTGGCCGCCCGAGCACAGCCTTGTTCCCCTTGATGCCGATCGGCCGCTGGATCAGGCGCGGATTGTCGACCATGGCCTCGTAAAGCTTCTCGTCTGAAAGGTCTTCAGGGATCTCGAACTTCTTGGCGTCCTTGTCTCGCAGGAATTCACGCGGCGAAGCTGCGCCCATTTTCTTCGCGATGTCTTTCAACTCGCCGACGCTCAAAGCCTCGCCTGCATTCATGTATTTGCGGATTTCCGGCTCGATTCCATTCTCCTGCAGTAGGGCCAGGCCGTTGCGGGAGGTCGAGCAGCCCGTGTGGTGAAGAAGTGTGTAGGTCATCAACTTGCCTCCATTTCCTTGATTGCGGCATCGACATCGACGATGCGGCGGGCCTCTTCGAGGTGGAGAAGCTCCGTCATCTTGCCGTTCACCTTGAGTACGCCCTTGCCCTTATTCGCCGGATCGGCGAAGGCGGCGATCACATCGTGCGCCTGGGCAACGTCAGCCTCGTCTGGCGCGAAGACTTCATTTGTGATGTCGATCTGTGACGGGTGGATCAGCGTCTTGCCGTCGAAGCCGAGCAAGCGGCCCTGGCGGACTTCAGTCTCCAGCCCTTCTGCATTCTGAATGTCATTGTAGACGCCATCAATGGCGAGAATGTCGTAAGCGCGGGCGGCGGCCAGCGTCAGCCCAAAGAAGCTCTGGAAGGCGAGGCGCGATGGGTCATTCACCGCCCGCAATTCCTTGGCGATGTCGTTTGTGCCCATGACGAAAGCGTTCAAACGCGTGCGGCCAGCCGCTTCGGCGATGTCCTTGATGTTGAGGATGGCCTTTGGCATCTCGATCATCACCCAGAGGCCGAAATCCTTTGGCGCGCCTGCCCGGCTCAGCGCGTCATCGAGACGGTCGATATCGCCGCCATCAATGACCTTCGGCGCAAGGATCGCGTCGGGACCAGCGGCGACAGCAGCCTTCAGGTCATCCATGCCCCAGTCCGTGTCGAGGCCGTTAATGCGGATGACGACTTCGCGTTTGCCGTATCCGCCCGCCTCGACGGCCTTGCAGACCGTTTCGCGGGCTTCCTGCTTGGCGTCGGGTGCGACCGCATCTTCGAGATCAAGAATGAGCGTATCGGCGGCCAGAGTTTTGGCTTTTTCGAGCGCGCGTGGGTTGGCGCCGGGCATGTACAGACAAGAGCGGCGGGGGCGATTCTGGGCAGTGGTCGTCATGGTGGCGGTCTCTCACAATCAGTCGTGGCGCCTTCGATGGCGCGAGAGCGGCGATGAGTCCAGTACTACGGCCAATTTGCCGCTACCGGCTTGCCTCGGTCGTGATCGCTATCAGCGTTTCCTCGATCTTATCGACCGGCACATCCGTCGGTGAAACAGCATATTGGCGAAGCACCGATGGAATGTCTTGGCGGATCAGCTGCACGCCAGACCCAGTGTCCACGACGAGGATTTTCATCGGCAGCTCAATGCCGAGCGCGGGATTGGCCTGCATCAGCGGTGCGCCGACCGACGGATTGCCGAAGATGAAGAGGGTGGAGGGGCTCAGCGTCAGACCTGCATCGCGCGCGCCTTTTGCATGATCGATCTCGGCAAACAGGGTGAGCGGGCGGGCCTCGATTGCGCTGCGCAATTTGTCGACGGTTTCTTCAAAGCCGAGCGTGCTCTTGTGCGCGATAATGGCCTGCGGCGCCGCTTGACCGGCATTGCCGAATTCGGACGGTGAGCCGAATTCCGGCGTTGCTGAGCAGGCCGCTGCAATAGACAGAGCGACAAGGCTTGCCAGAGGGGCGAGTTTCATGGTGCGTCCTTCCTGAATTAGATAACTTGTTCCAAGGCTAACACGAAACAGGAAGCGGACCTCAATGAGCGATATCAGCGGCCATGTAAGCGCAGGCTTTGAGCCCGTGCGCGATGTCTTTGAAGCTACCTTCGAAGCCGGCGAGGAGCTCGGTGCCGGCTTTGCCGCGATCATCGATGGCGAAACGGTTGTGGATATTAAAGGCGGATATGCGGACCGCAAAAAGGAAACGCCATGGACCGCTGAAACCCTCGTCCCGATCTATTCGACCACGAAGGGCATTGCTTCCATCATCCTCGCCAAGGCGGTGAACGAGCTACAGCAGGGCTACGAAACCAGGGAGGCCGATGTCTGGCCGGAATTTTCCGCTGCGGGAAAGGGCGACATCACAATAGGCCAGATGGTGTCCCACCAGGCCGGGTTGGTCGGCTTTGTTGAGCCAATTGACCCGGGTCTCTGGCTCGATCCCCCCGCGCTTGCCGCAGCTCTTGCCGATATTGAGCCTCTGTGGGAGCCGGGCACCGCGCATGGCTATCACCCGCTGACATGGGGATATCTGGTCGGTGAAACGGTGAAGCGGATCACGGGGCGCTCGCTGGGAACGATCTTGCGGGAAGATGTTTGCGAACCGGCGGGCATCGATTTCCATATCGGACTCCCGGCCGCTCAGCATGACCGCGTTGCTGACATCATGCGTCCAAGAGAGATGCCGCAGCTTGGAGATATCAACGAATTTAACCGCACCGCCTTCCTCACTAAATGGGGCTCGCCTGACCGGGGCGGAGCGATCTGGCGCGAAATCGAAATTCCATCAGCAAATGGTCACGGCACAGCGCTGTCTGTCGCCCAGCTTTATGGCGTGTATGCCCACCGGGGGCAGCTTGATGGCCAGGTGTTGCTCGGCGCGCAGGCCTTTGAAGAGCTGACAAAGCGCCGGACCATCGGCCAGGACCTGGTCTTGCCCTTTATCACCGAATTTGCGGCGGGCGTGATGCGCAATAATCTCGGCATCTATGGCCCCAACCCTGACACTCTGGCTCACTCTGGGTGGGGCGGTTCGCTGGCGCTTGGAGACCCGGAGCGCCATCTGTCTGCGGCATATGTGATGAACAAGCAGTCCAACTATCTACAGGGTGACCCACGCGCGCGCAGGCTTGTCGATGCGCTCTATGGCTGCCTCTGATACGCGGACGATCATCCCGAAATGAAACGATTTCCGCCGGTCTTGGATAACAAGTGATGAATTTTGAGGGGCCTGGCCCAAGCCCGTGTGAAAAGAGCGTTAGATAGAAAGATTTCGCTTGATACGCGAACTGGCACGCGCTTTGCTCGGATCGATACGAAATTGGCACTCCATCCATTTTCTATGCAGTTGACTTCCATCCCCGGCCTCGTTTTTCCGAGCGCCGGGGATTTTTTATGGATTGAGCTCAGCGGCGCGCGCCAGACGGCGGGCCTTGCGGTCGCCGATCACGCTGTCGGTCGTGAAGATGGCGAGGGCGGCCCAGATCAGGCCGAAGGCGACGGCATCGACCGGGCCGAAAGGCTCGCGGAAGACAACCACCGCAATCAGGAACTGCATCGTTGGCGTGAGATATTGCATCATGCCGATGGTCGCGAGCTTCAGCCGCTTGGCGGCCAGTGCGAACAGGATCAGCGGCACGGCGGTAATCGGGCCGGCCAACGGCAGCAGCAACCAGTCGCTCCAGCCATCGCCGAGCCAGGTCCCGTCGGATGTCGTCTGAAACCAGGCGAGCCATATGAACGCGACGGGGAAGAGGATGGCCGTCTCGATGGCAAAGCCGATACGGCTGTCGATCTGCACCTTCTTGCGGACCGCACCATAGGAGGCAAAGCTGAAACAAAGCGCCAGCGAGACCCAGGGCAGCCGGCCAAGCTCCCATGTCAGGACACCGACGCCGAGTGCGGCAACTGCGATGGCGGCCCACTGCGCCTTTCGCAGCGTTTCGGAAAAGAAGAACATGCCCAGCAGGACGCTGACCAGCGGGTTGATGAAATAGCCAAGACTCGCCTCGGTGACGCGCTCCTGTGAGACGGCCCAGATATAGATCAGCCAGTTAACGGCGATCAGGAGCGCCGAGACCAGAAGATAAAAGAGCCGACGACCGGTCAGCGCGGCGCGCAGATCTTTCCAGCGTGCGGCGACGGTGATGAACAGCAGCGCTGTCGGCAAGCCCCAGAGGATGCGGTGCACAAGCATTTCCTCCGGCTCGATATGGTCGAGCAGACGGAAATACAGCGGCAGCAGGCCCCACAGCATGTAGGCACTGAAACCGCAGATAAGGCCGAGGCGAAGTTCAGATCTCATGGCGCGCCACGTAATGCTGCGGCGCCCTTCCCGCCACCCATTTCTTGCGGCGCGCAGCGGGGTTTAGAAAAGCTGACTTCAAATGAAGAACCGCCGCCCTCAGGCTGAGAGCGGCGGTTCGGGTTTTTTGTGGGCCAAATTGATCAGGCGTCGACAGCTTCAGCCTTGAGAACGCCGCGCTTGATCAGCTCTTCGGCGATCTGGACAGTGTTGAGGGCCGCGCCCTTGCGTAGGTTGTCGGCGACAACCCAGAGCGACAGGCCATGCTCGACCGTCGGGTCCTTGCGGATGCGGGAAACGAACGTGTCCCACTCACCGGCGCAATCGATGGCCGTGATATACTGGTCATCCTCCGGATTATCGATGACCTGGACGCCATCAAAATTGCGAAGCACCTCGCGGGCCTGTTCAGGCGTGATGGCGTCTTCGAATTCGATATTCACCGATTCAGAGTGACCCACGAAAACCGGTACGCGCACGCAAGTGACAGTGAGCTTGATGTTCGGATCGATCATCTTGTGGGTCTCGTTCCACATCTTGGCTTCCTCGTCGGTGAAGCCGTCATCCATGAAGGAGCCGATCATCGGGATCGCATTAAAGGCGATCTGACGGGAAAACTCTTCCGGCTCTGGAGAGTCGTTCACGAAGATGCCCTTGGTCTGGTTCCAAAGCTCGTCCATGCCAGCCTTGCCTGCGCCGGACACCGACTGATAGGTCGACACGACGACACGCTTGATGCCTGCGGCATCGTGCAGCGGCTTCAGCGCCATGACGAGCTGCGCGGTCGAGCAGTTCGGGTTCGCGATGATGTTTTTCTTGCCGTAGTCCATGACATCGGCGCCATTCACTTCCGGTACGACCAGAGGCACGTCCGGGTCCATACGCCAGGCGGAAGAGTTGTCGATGACAATCGCGCCAGCCTTACCGATCTTCTCGGCCCACTGCTTTGAGAGCGTGCCGCCAGCAGACATCAGGACGACGTCGACCTTGGAGAAATCGAAATCATCAAGTGCCTGGCACTTCAGCTTGCGGTCACCCCAGCTCACTTCGCGGCCGACCGAGCGGCGCGAGGCGACGGCGTGAACTTCATCTGCCGGGAAGTTCCGTTCGTCCATGATGTTGAGGAGTTCGCGGCCTACGTTTCCTGTCGCGCCGACGACTGCAACTCTGAGTGCCATATTCTTTTCCTTTCGCGAGCCGCCTCCCATACGTCAGGACGGCCCTTATCTCAATCTTCTGATTTGTTAGCCCGGGCCGCAGATTGGCTGCGCCGCAGTTAGGAGGCTTGATTTAAGCTGCATGTAATGCACTTTCGGCAAATGTTGAGTACCCAGCCTGAAAACTCTTACCCGATGGAGACGATCCTGATCGAAGACATGATCTCGAAGTACATAAAGAGCTACAATTCCCGCGATATCGAGGGGATGCTCGACTGCGTGACGGAAGATGTGGTTTTCGAGAATATCTCCAATACGGGCCAGACGATGACCTTTGAGGGCCGCGACAAGATGGGCGAAGTTGCCCAGCTCTCTGGCAACGCGTTTTCCTATCGGCGTCAGAAGCTCGTTCACCTGGTCATCGGGCAAGGCAAGGCTGCCGCTGAAATCGAGTTCGAAGGCAAAGCTGCCGTCGACCTGCCGAACGGCGTAAAGGCCGGCGAGACCATCAAGATCCGCGGCGCGAGCTTTTTCGAGTTTCGCGGCCAGCTGATGAGTCGGATCGCCGACTATAGCTGATCAATAATCGCGTCAGTCATGGCGTCGGTGGAGAGGTCGCCGCCAAGGTCACGTGTGCGTGCACCCGCTTTCAGGGCGTGGGCGACAGCCTTCATGACACGGTCTGCCGCATCCGGTCGGGCAAGCGACCAGCGGAGCGCCATTTCCAGCGACAGGATTGCTGCACATGGATTGGCGAGGCCCTGGCCGGCAATGTCGGGCGCTGAGCCATGAACGGGCTCAAAGAGACCCGGCGTGCCCTCTATGCCGAGGCTGGCCGATGGCAGCATGCCGATGGAGCCTGTAAGCATGGCGGCCGCATCTGAAAGCAGATCGCCAAAGAGGTTGTCAGCTAGTATGACATCGAACTGCTTCGGGTTGCGCACCAGTTCCATCGCGCAGGCGTCGGCGAGCATGTGGCTAAGCTCAACGCCGTCGCCATGCGCCTTGTGAAGCGCCGTGACTTCCTGGCGCCAGAACAGGCCGCTTTCCATGACATTGGATTTTTCGACCGAGCAGACCCGCCCATCACGACCGCGTGCAATTTCGAACGCGACGCGCGTGACACGTTCGATTTCCGGGGCGGTGTAGATCGACATGTCGTAGCCGCGGCGGACGCCATTGTCGTCCGTATCGATACCGCGTGGTTCGCCGAAATAGACGCCGGAAGTCAGCTCGCGGACAATCATCAGGTCCAGGCCTTCAACGATTGAGCGCTTCAGCGAGGATGCATCGACAAGGGCTTCGAAACAGTAGGCAGGGCGGAGGTTCGCGAAGACATCAAGGCCTTTGCGAAGGCCCAGCAGCCCCATTTCCGGGCGCTTGTCGCGCGCCGCATCGGCCCATTTCGGTCCGCCAACGGCTCCAAGCAGCACTGCGTCGCTCGCTTTGGCCGAGTTGAGAACGTCTTCAGTCAGCGGAACGCCATGCTCATCGATGGATGCGCCGCCGATCAGGGCATTGGTCAACTCAACATCAGGGGCGACCAGTTCAGCGATCTTCGCCGCTGCAGCTGTGACTTCAGGACCGATGCCGTCACCTGGCAGAAGGAGGAGTGTCTGTTTCATAAGGACGAGCCTAATGGCGCGAGATGTGGCACGAGTCTATAGCGGGGAGCTCAGCAAGGCTCTGCCTTTCGGCTTCAAATAGCCGCAGGGAGGGGAATTCGTGCCCTGGCCGGCGCGATAGAACAAGAGCGTCAGTGACAACCTTATGCCTGGCGCTCCAGCCATGGCATGGAGAGTTTCCGTCCCGATTCATAAGTCTCGATTGCGGATGCAGAGTGCATGGTCTCACCAATCTCATCGAGGCCCTCGAGCAGACTCGCTTTGCGCCCATTGTCGACGTCGAAGGCGATCTGTTGCCCATCGGGCGTGGTGATTGTCTGCGAGGCAAGATCGACCGTGAATCGATGATTCGCGCCGCCTGTCTGCGCTGCCAGGCCTTCGCAAACATCCACTGGAAGGACGATTGGCAGGATGCCATTCTTGTAGCAATTATTGTGGAAAATGTCGGCGAAGCTGGGCGCGATGACGCATGTGATGCCCTGGTCCAACAGGGCCCAGGGCGCATGTTCGCGCGACGAGCCGCAGCCGAAATTCTCACCTGCAATCAGGATGCCCGCACCTGCCGCAGCCGGCTTGTTCAGGACGAAATCAGGATTTGGACTGCCGTCGGCCTTGGTCTTGAGTTCGTAAAACAGACCCTCAGACAGTCCTTCGCGTTCTGTCGTTTTCAGAAACTGCTTTGGGATAATCATGTCGGTGTCGACATTGGCCATCAGCCGACCGTTATCGGTCAGCGAGGCAGCGGTGGAGGTTAGGGTCGTGAAAGCTTTCATGGCGGGCTTTTATCTCGGCGAATGGGAAATGAACAGGGTCGGCACGTTCAAAGTGCCGCTCTTGACCGTGAAGACGTGAGAGCCGGGCTTCCGGCCGGTTCTGATCTCGGAAACATCGACGCCAGATGCGGAAAGGCGCACATGCGCGGCATGCAGATCATCAACCGCCCATGTGAGACCCCAAATGCTATCGGCCTCGTCGGCATCATGCGCCTCGTCCAGCCGGTGAATCACTTCAAACGTGAGGCCGCCTGTGCGGAAGAAGAGGAAACGTGTCTTCCACTGCTCAGCCGTTCGGGCGAGCGCCAGACCCAGCCCTAGACGCCCTCCGTAATTGGCGAGGGCGCGAAGCGGGTTCGGCGTGCTGATAACGATGTGATCCAGCCGCGAGACGCCGGCTTGGGGCGAAGGCAAATGTTCCGGTAGCGTGTGTGGTTGCAGGATAAATGTCTTGATGCCCGCCATTTCGGTGTCGTCACAGCGAAAGCGATCCCAGGACCTGGTTGCGCCATCCAGCGCATTCCTGCTCTCGCCTCTGACGATATCGCCGGGCTTCAGGCCTCGGCGCTGAAGCTTATGGTGCGCAGCGCCGATGTCCTCTGTCCGAAAAGCAAGACTTGTCAGTCGCGGGCCTGACACAGCGAGCAGCTCACGCAGGCGCTTTGCAACCGGGCCCTCGCCGTCCGGAGCCATAAGCTCAAGGCTCGTATTTTCGACATTGAAAAGAGCGGTTGCGGCACCACCGGCAGATGCCCGCCAGTCCGCTGCTCGCCCCAACAGGTCCGTGTAGGTCTCGACCCCTTCCTCAATATCCGGGCAAATCAGAACGATATGGTCGAGACCTGTAATCAACACGGGGTGCAGAGCTTTCTATACGCCGTCAAAAAGCGCGGTGGACAGGTAACGTTCGGCGAAGCTTGGCAAGATCGCCACGATCGTCTTGCCGGCCATGTCGTCGCGAGCGCCCACGCGGGCGGCCACAGCCGCCGCTGCTCCGGATGAGATACCGCCGGGAATGCCTTCCAACTGTGCCAGGAGTCGTGATGTCGAAAGCGCTTCTTCGTTGGACACTTTTACCACTTCGTCGATGATGCTGGTGTCTGCATTGCCCGGTATAAAGCCCGCGCCGATCCCCTGGATCATGTGAGGGCCAGGCTCGCCTCCAGACAGAACAGGGCTGTCCTCTGGTTCAATGGCGATCATCTTAACTGACGGCTTCACCGACTTCAGATAGTGGCCGCAGCCGGTGATCGTGCCGCCTGTTCCGATGCCTGCGATGACGGCATCAACCGCGCCATTCGTGTCCGTCCAGATTTCGCGGGCGGTGGTTTGCTCATGAATGGCAGGGTTGGCCGGATTATCAAACTGGCTTGGCATGACAGCGCCGGGCGTTGCGGCGATCATCTCTTCAGCCTTTGCAATCGCGCCATTCATGCCTTTCTCTTTCGGGGTGAGTTCAAGTTGCGCACCGAGATAGGCGAGCATCTTGCGGCGCTCAATCGACATGGACTCCGGCATGGTGAGGATCAGCTTGTAGCCGCGATTTGCCGCCGCGAAAGCAAGGCCGATACCGGTATTGCCGGAGGTGGGCTCAATGAGTGTCGATTCGCCGGGTGTGATCTTGCCCGCCGCTTCAAGCTCCAGGATCATGTTGAGCCCGATCCGGTCCTTGACGCTGGCAAGCGGATTGAAGAACTCGCATTTGAACAGGAGATTGGCCCGGATGCCCTTCTCCTTTGCAAACTTTTCAGCCGCGACGAGCGGCGTTGACCCGACCGTTTCCAGGATGGAGGCATACGTCCGGCCACGCGGCCCATCGACTTCGACGCCGGATTTCAGTTTCACCGTATCGCTCATGTGCGTTCCCTCTCTTTTGGAAGACAATACTCGGGAGGGGTCCATCTAGGCCAGCGGAATCACCGACAATGTGATCGAGGTCACTCCGTCGAAATTTTTTGTCGCGCCAAATGCCTAGCCGATAACGCCCGTAATGGCGGCGCGAGCGGCCAGTGTCGGACTCATCAGGTGGGTGCGACCCCCGCGGCCCTGACGGCCTTCGAAGTTACGATTCGAGGTCGAGGCGCAGCGCTCGCCGGGGGCAAGAATGTCGGGGTTCATGCCGAGGCACATGGAGCATCCAGGCTCGCGCCACTCGAAGCCAGCATCTGTAAAGACCTTGTCGAGACCTTCCTCTTCGGCTTGCGCCCGTACCAGTCCCGACCCCGGCACAACCATGGCCCGAACACCGTCAGCGACGCTATTATTCTGGGCAATCTTTGCAGCGGCACGCAGGTCTTCGATGCGCGAATTGGTGCAGGACCCGATAAACACGCGCTGGACCGGCGTACCGGCAATTGGAGCACCTGGCTCAAGCCCCATATATTCGAGCGCGCGTTCCGCAGCCGCTTTTTTCACAGGGTCGCGCATCGCGGCCGGGTCCGGGACGGCGGCGGAGACGGGGATTGCCTGTTCCGGGCTGGTGCCCCAGGTCACGGTCGGTTCAACGTCTTCGCCGCGAATTTCCACCACGCGGTCCCAATCGGCATCCGGGTCGGAATAGAGCGTGCGCCAATAGCGTTCGGCTATTTCCCAGGCGCCGCCCTTCGGCGCGGCGGGTCGCCCCTTCATATAGGCAAAGGTCGTGTCGTCAGGCGCAATCAGGCCAGCGCGCGCGCCGCCTTCGATCGACAGATTGCAGAGCGTCATCCGGCCTTCCATGGACAGCTTCTCAACCGCTTCACCGCGATACTCCATGACATAGCCCGTGCCGCCGGCGGTGCCGATAATGGCGATCAGGTGCAGGGCAAGGTCCTTGGCCGTGACGCCTTCGCGAAGCTCTCCGCTGACTTCAATCGCCATGTTCTTGCTTTTGCGGGTGCGCAGCGTCTGTGTGGCAAGCACATGTTCAACCTCTGACGTGCCGATGCCGTGTGCCAGAGACCCGAACGCGCCATGGGTTGATGTGTGGCTGTCGCCGCAGACAATGGTCATGCCCGGTTGCGTGCGTCCCTGCTCTGGCCCAACAACATGGACGATGCCGTTTCGAAGGTCTCCCATCGGGAAGAATTCGATGCCGTGTTCGGCAACATTGCGGCTGAGTGCTGCGAGCTGGTTGCGCGCCGCTTCGTCTTCAACACCGTCGAGACCCAGCGACTGATTTTCGGTTGGCGTATTATGGTCCGCCACGGCGAGGGTCAGTTCAGGGCGGCGGACCTTACGGCCCGCTGATTTGAGCCCGGCAAAAGCCTGCGGCGTGGTCACTTCGTGAATGAGGTGAAGGTCAATATAGATCAGGGATTCGCCCGTCGCTGCATCAGTTTGCACCGCATGGGCGTCCCAGATTTTGTCGTAAAGTGTTTTGCCTGACATTGCGCTATCCTTGTTGCGGCGCAAAACACCACGCAGCTTGCGTCAAAGCAAGGCTTGCGATGCGCGAACTGTAGCACTGACAAGAAAAAGGCCGGCCCAAACCGGGCCGGCCCTTCTGTTCTGAGTTCGGTAAGACGACTAGTTACAGTCGCAGCCGCTGCCGACATTGAGCACCACGAGCGAAGCGCGCTGCGTCTCATAGCGGGTAGGCGCCGTGATACGCTCGGTCTGCGGGCGGGCGCGGCGATATTCGACCGGCTGGATGATCTTGCGGACCACCGGCTGAATGACATTGCGCTGGGTTACCGCTTCAAAATAGCTCTCGGAAACTTCCTCGCGAGTCTGCGTGGAGACTTGCGGGATGTAGTTTACCTGAGTTTCCGGGATCGGGTCAGCTTCGACGCGGACCGGCAGGCGCTCTTCCTCATAGCGGGTCTGGGCCGTGATGCGTTCGGTTTGCGGACGCAGGACGCGGCGTTCAACCGGCTGGACGGTGGTGATGACGACCGGCTGGATCACATTGCGGGTGACCTGATCGATATAGACATCTTCGACTTCGAGAACCGTGCGCTCGGTGACCTGCGGAATGATTTCCTCGACCACTTGCGGGGCGGGAGTCGCTTCGACGCGAACCGGCAGGCGTTCTTCTTCATACCGGGTAGGGTTGGTGACGGTTTCTGTCGTGCCGCGCAGAATGCGGCGTTCGATCGGCTGAACCATCGTCTTGACGACGGGCTGATAGACATCGCGGCGCGTGACAGCGTCGACATAGGTCTCGGTGACGTCGTCGCGGGTCACTTCATTGACCTGCTCGGTGATGTTCTCAACAACGGCCGGAACGGCGTCTTCTTCTACGCGAACAGGGGCCCGTACCGTCTCATAGCGGGTTTCTGCGGTGATCGTTTCGGTACGTGGACGCGTGATCCGGCGCTGGACGGGAACGATCGTCGTGCGCTCAACCGGCTGCGTGATTTCACGGCGGGTGATGACGTCGTAATAGGTTTCAGACGCTTCCTCGATGTTCTCGACAGTCACATCTTCGGTGACGGTTTCCATGACGGCAGGCACATCATCCTGTTCAATAATGACAGGCAGGCGCTCTTCTTCGTAACGGGTGGCTTCGGTCACTTCTTCTGTGCGACCACGAACGATGCGCCGCTCGATCGGCTGGATGATCGTGCGCTCGACGGGCTGGGTAATTTCGCGGCGGGTGACGGCATCAAAATAGGTTGTTGTCTCTTCGACTTCAGTTTGCTCGGTGACGCGCTCTTCGACGTTTTCGCAGCAGAGATTCGTATCGACGGCTGTTTCGGAGCCGCCCATATAGCGCACATCGGCCGAACCTGTGGCGCCGCTGCGCGCAATGATGTCGCGGATTTCGGCATCCGTCAGGACCCGGTCGCCCGTGGCGGAACCGGAAGATGTGTAGCGGTCGCCGACGCCCTGACCATTCCAGGTGCTGTCGCCATCTGCGTGCGCGACGATAGGCAGGGCCGACATTGCGACGACGCTAACCAGAAGTTTCTTTGTGAGTTTCATTCCACCTTCCCCTTATGCGCCCCAAAAAGGTCGTCACAGGTCTTGTTTGCGCGGCCCGAACGCCCTCGGGCCTTTTAGAATCGGTAGCGACGAAGGCCGCCAGCTTTTGTTACGTATACGAAACGAAACCCACTGCACAAAGGAGATTCGCTTCTAAAGCGAGCCACAAGACGGTCCACTTGTGCCGTTTTGGGGACACAGGACACCGCCTTCCAACTTCGTTTCGGACAAGTGCAATCGCTGTGCCGATCACGCTTCGGGCCAGACCACGCGATAAAAAGAAAGCCCCGCCGGTGAGGCAGGGCTGTTCCGAGAATTAATTTTGGAGAGAGAAGCCTAGTTCTCTTCGCTGCCTTCGGCGTTTTGCTCGGCGGCTTCCGCTTCGGCTGCAGCAGCTGCTGCTTCAGCTTCTGCGGCGGCTGCTTTTGCCTTGTCAGCTTCGGCGCGATCCTTGGCGGCCTGCTCTTTACGGGCGACCTTGTCTGCGGCGCGCTGGCGTTTCCGCTCGGTTTTGGAGACGGTGATTTCGGTCGTCTCAACGCCGTGGCCGGACGTACGCTCGGCGATGCGGGCGGACTTACCACGAAGGTCACGCAGATAGTAAAGCTTGGCGCGGCGAACGCGGCCTTTGCGCTTCACTTCAATGCTCTCGATCATCGGAGAGACAACCGGAAAGACGCGTTCGACGCCTTCACCGAAAGAAATCTTGCGAACCGTGAAGCTCTCATTGAGGCCAGCACCGGCGCGTGCAATGCAGACACCTTCAAAACGCTGAACGCGTTCGCGATCGCCTTCGCGGATGCGCACGTTCACAGACAGGGTGTCGCCTGGGGAAAATTCTGGGATCTCTTTGCCGGAAGTAACGCGTGCTACTTCTTCAGCTTCGAGCTGTTCAATCATGTTCATCGTCCGTCTCCGACGCTCGTATTCTTTGCCCGTTGAGGTAAGCGGCCCATAAATCGACACGTCGGGCTTCTGTCAACAGTTTACTGCGGTTGAGCCGCCATTCGTCTATCTTTTTATGGTCCCCCGATAGCAGCACGTCTGGAGTCGGCTCTCCCTCCCATTCTCGGGGGAGGGTATATTGGGGATATTCCAGAAGGCCGTTGGAGAAACTTTCATCTTCCAGCGACGCCTGATTGCCGGCAACGCCGGGCAACAGGCGCACCGTGGCCTCAATAACAGCCTGAGCCGCTGCTTCCCCGCCCGCAAGCACAAAGTCGCCAACAGAAATCTCGATCATATTGCGCTTCTCGATGACTCGTTCATCGAGGCCTTCAAACCGCCCGCAAAAACAGACGATACCGGGACCATCAGCCAGTTCGCGTGCAATCGCTTGCGTGAACGGCTTGCCGCGCGGGCTGAGATAGACGATCGGGCGCTCGGCGGTTTCAAGACTATCCAGCGCGGCAGCCGCCACATCGGGACGAAGCACAAGGCCAGCGCCACCGCCGGCGGGGCTTTCGTCGACCTGGCGATGCTTTCCCAGGCCGAATTCCCGCAAATTGGTGATGTCGAGTGACCAGATGCCTTCCCGCCGCGCCCGGCCGAGGATCGAAACGTCGAGCAGCCCGGGAAACGCCTCCGGATAGAGCGTGATGATGGAGACGTCGAAAGCCATATTTTTTCTATCCGCGCTGAGCGGGCTGGCCAGGATGGCTGGTCAGCCCTTCATCATGCCGGCGGCCTTGAGCGTTTTGCCAGCGCGAAGAACGCGGGCGAGCATGTGCTCGGACGAGCGGTCGCCACCATTGGAGTCCGGGTGGAACCGGCGAACATATTCGCTGTAGCGGACACGGATTTCAGTCGCGGTCGCGCCCGGCTCAAGATCAAGCTCCTGCAGGGCGCGATTTGTCACGCCAGCAGACTGCTGCTCTTTCCTGCGGGCCTTGCGCGCTTTGGCATTCTCTTCGAAGAATTCGCGTCCACGCCATTTGCGTGGATCGTGCGCCGCTGCGGCCTTGTCCTTGCCCATTGGCCCGGTTCCGAACTTCCAGGTCTTGTTGAACCCGTATTTTGCCATCTCGTTGAAGGCTTGAAGCTCAGCTTCGGACATGCCGGCGAAGTAATCGTAATTGCGATTATATTCGCCAGCATGCTTTTGACAGAACCAGAATACCCCATCCATGCCACGGGGTTTCGGTGCGGGGTGGGAGCCAGCAAGGTCGCAGTCATCGCGATGACACTCGCGAGTTTCTGCGGCTTTCTGGCGTTCCTCCTCCTCTTTGGGAGGCTTCACTCTTATGTCGGTGAACTTGACGCGGTATGAGAAGTCTTTTGCCATCGGGGTCGCAACATAGGGCGTTCGAGTTAACGAGGCTAGAATTGACAAACAGAACAACACGCATTCGGGAAAGTTTGACGCAGGTATTTGCACCTGAGCGGCTGGAAATCACTGACCAGAGCGCTCTGCATGCAGGGCATGCCGGGGCATCTCCAGAAGGTGAAACCCACTTCAAGGTCGAAATAATCTCGGAAAAATTTCGCGGCCTGAGCCGCGTTGCGATGCAGCGCGAAGTCAATAACGCCCTAAAAAGTGAATTTGATTCAGGGCTTCATGCCCTTTCCATCAAGGCTGGCCCACCCGCTGGTTAACAAGACTTTCCACTTTGGCGTGAAATTTCCAGGGCCATGAAGGCAAGCATATTAAGAAGCGCATGAGACCGTTTTCCCAAGAAGAGGTGCTGTGCGATGTTTTTGAGAACAGTCCCCAATCCTTATGATGAAGGCCGCCCAACGCGCGTGGTTCGTTTTGAGCAGCCTGATGATCAGGTCTACGCGATCGACGCCGAGCAGCTGCACAAGAACCCGAAGCTGCTGAACCAATTCAGCCGTCTGAACGAGTTCAAGCTTCGCTCGCTGGATTTTCTGGCCTATGCGATCCTGGTTCTTTTCATCATTGCATCTTTGGCCGTTGCCTGGTGGCTCTTCATTCCGGGTCTGACCGCCTGCGCGCTGATGGTTGCGATCAATCGTAAATTTGCGGGCGAGACGGCCGCGCGAGCGGCCCGGCGCTCGACCCAGGATTTCCTGTATCTGCACACGATCGGCGTGCTCTGGATTGTCCAGAACTAGCTAGACGCGGGCGATCGCAAGGCCGGTCGCGATAAGCGTTACCAGCGTAAAAATCAGTGTCAGGCTGACGGCAACGACGCGTTTCGTCTTGTCGCGCGTGCGCCGTCCGGGCGGCGCCTTCTCATCTTTCGTGCGTGGGGCGAGGGTCCAGCGGTTGGTAAAGAAACCCGCAGTGGCCAGCGCGCCAACGATCCCTGCGCTCAGCGCGCCGGCGAGAAAAGCCAAGGCCGCGGCAGCGAGACAGGCGGTTGCGATATGATTGGACGAGTTGATAAGCAGCAGCCGCACATGTCCGTCGGCGCGGCTATAGTCGAGCCGGTCATAGCTGGTGTTCGGCGCCACGATGGCCGCAACCCAGGCGCACCCGGTTGAAAATCCGAACAGCGCAATCGAAAGCGCTTGTGCCAATTCCCGCAATCCATCGAGCATCGTTTTTCGTCCTATTTGTCCGAGAAGAGACCAGCTTGTTTGTTGGCGTCCGGAACGGCAAGGCCCATTCTTTCATAGGCGAGCGGCGCTGCAACCCGGCCACGCGGGGTTCGCGCAATATAGCCCTTTTGCATCAGGAACGGTTCAATAACATCTTCCACGGCGTCGCGGGCTTCAGAAAGAGCCGCAGCCAGCGTGTCAGCGCCGACCGGCCCGCCTGCATAGGTCTTGACCAGCGCCGAAAGATAGCGCCGGTCGAGTGCATCAAGCCCGTCTTCATCGATTTCCAGACGGAGTAGCGCCCGAGAGGCGGCGGCCTTGTCGATCTTCGCGCCTTCCGCTTCAGCAAAATCGCGGACGCGGCGCAGCAGTCGCAGGGCGATACGCGGTGTACCGCGAGCCCGGGTCGCGATCTCGACGGCGCCGTCCTCGCTCAAATCTGCGCCAAGTTTGCGCCCCGCTGCCATGACAATGCGGGCCAGTTCCTTCGGCTCATAGAAATTGAGCCGCATCGGAATGCCGAACCGGTCACGAAGTGGGTTGGCCAGGAGCCCTGCGCGTGTCGTTGCGCCCACAAGCGTGAACGGCGCGAGATCAAGGCGGACCGACCGCGCAGATGGGCCTTCGCCGATAACGATGTCGAGCGCATAGTCCTCCATCGCCGGATAGAGGATCTCCTCGACGGCCGGGGGCAGGCGGTGGATCTCATCAATGAAGAGGACATCGTTTTCTTCGAGATTTGTAAGAATAGCGGCGAGATCACCGGCCTTTGCGATGACGGGGCCCGACGTGGAACGAAACCCGACGCCCAGCTCTTTCGAGACAATCTGCGCGAGCGTCGTCTTGCCGAGGCCGGGCGGGCCAAACAAGAGCACGTGATCGAGCGCCTCGCCGCGCGCCTTTGCGGCCTCGACATAGACTTTCAGGTTCGACTTGATCGCTTCCTGACCGACATAATCCTCGAAACTCTGCGGGCGCAGAGCCCTGTCGAGCGCATCGCCTGTCTGGCGTTCAGGGTCGCTGAGGTCTCCTTCGCGGCTCATGATGGTGAAAGCTCTTTAAGCCCGGCGCGAATGAGGGCCGACGTGTCGGCGTCCGGAGCCTCTCGGGCCGCAGCAGCCACGGCTCTGGCGGCGTCGCTCTGGCCATATCCAAGATTAACGAGCGCAGAAACTGC
Organism: Henriciella sp. AS95; assembly: GCF_038900055.1. Classification (NCBI taxonomy): domain Bacteria; kingdom Pseudomonadati; phylum Pseudomonadota; class Alphaproteobacteria; order Hyphomonadales; family Hyphomonadaceae; genus Henriciella; species Henriciella sp. AS95. The sequence continues at coordinate 315,790 of NZ_JBBMQM010000001.1, read as the reverse complement.
TTCGCTGCGTGCGCCGCTTGCGGGCAGGGCGTCCGCACTGGCGGAGGGCTGCAGATCCGAGGTTCGGAACGCGCCGAACCGGCCCATGGGCGGAGGCTTGCCTGACAGTTCGCCAATGATGCGTTCCGCGAGCTTCTTGCCAACGCCTTTGGCGCGGGTGACGATGGCGGCATCGCCAAGCGCAAGGGCGTCCATAAGTTCAGACGGGGCCAGCGCGTCCATGATCGCCATGGCGGACTTGCCGGCGACACCTGGAACATCCTGCAGGCGGACAAACCAGGCGCGCGCTTCGTCGCTTTCAAAAGCAAAGAGCGTGATTGAGCTTTCTGTGACGCGCGTCTCAATGTGCAGCGTCGCTTCCTTGCCCGGTGTCAGCTTCGCGAGAAGGCGACTGCCCGCCAGCGCCACATAGCCGACGCCATTGACGTCGATCATCACGCTGTCTGTCCCGACGGTCGCGATTTCGCCCCGAAGGCGGCCAATGATCATGCTGCCCCTCTCTTCAGTGTGCTGGCATGATTGGCCGTGCAGATGGCGCAGGCCAGGGCGTCGGATGCGTCACTGGTCATCTTGCCAGCTTTTGGCAGCAGGCGCGCGACCATGAAGGCGACCTGCGTCTTGTCCGCGCCTCCTGTGCCGACGACGGCAAGCTTGATCGTGCGGGGCGAGAATTCGAGGACATTGAGGCCTGAGCCATGCAGCGCTGCCATTGCCGCGCCGCGCGCCTGGCCCAGTTTGAGCGCCGAGCGCGGGTTTGCATTGACCAGCGTCTCTTCAATGCCGGCAAAATCCGGCCAGTACGATTTGGAGAGGTCAGATATTTCGCGGTGGATCCCGCCGAGCCTCGCAGCCAGCGACAGCTCGGGATTAATCTTGATCACGCCGTGCGCCACGTGGCTCAGCCGGGAGCCGGACTGCTCAATCACGCCCCAGCCCGTCTGGCGGAGACCGGGATCGATCCCGAGAATTCGAATCGCGTCTGTCATGGACGAACCCAAGCGAGTTTCGGTTAAGACTTTACCAATTTTCCTGATTTGTTCCTACCCGCAAGGCTCGGTTTTCAGACCGACAGGAATTCGACCTCTTTGCCCGGCGCAAAAATGCCGGCTGAAAGCTGGCCACCATACACAGCGCCCGTGTCGAGATTGAAGCGGCGCGCCGGAGCGCCGGCGGCCTGGGGTTCGAAATCCTTGGTTGGGGTGTGGCCGTGCACGACCTGCCAGCCCTTCAGCTCACCATTGTCCCACCGGGTCGGGTCATAAAAGCGCGGCGAACGTGACCAGAGGTGGATTCTGCGGTCGCAATTTGGAAATGACTTCGGGTCGACGCCGGCGTGGACAAAGGCAATCTTGCGCTCGTTTTCGAGATACAGGCTCGGCAATTGGTGAAGCCATTGCATGTGAGATTGCGGCGGGTCCTCGAACCCGCGATGAGCATAGCTCTCAAGGGTCGCGTCACCGCCATTCATAAGCCAGTGCATGCGGGCTCCATTATGGCTGGCACCATCCTCATAGGCGTCCAGCATCATTTGCTCGTGATTGCCTCGAAGGTTGACGACCTCGACATCATCACGGCCTTCAAGCTTCATGAGGGTCTCGATCACGCCGCAACTATCAGGCCCGCGATCGATATAGTCGCCGAGATGGATCAGCTTTAGTCGCGCACGTGGATGTTCCCGCTCATGGCGCGCAAAAATGGCCGCATGCAGCTTGTCGAGCATCTCTGCCTCGCCGTGCACGTCGCCAATTGCGTAAATGATGTCGTCTGCCATGCCGGTACCTCAAGGCACAGATGTGCCTTCGTAGGGAATAGCGCAATATGGCGCTCTTCTGGTTCATGCAGGACTGACAAAACTTGCGTAAGTGACAGTGCCGCCGCGCCTAGTTTGGGCTTTGTGGGGGCGTTGCGATACCGCCGAGTGCATCGATGACTGTCTGAGGCGCCGCTTGCAGTGATCCAGAATTGAAGGGCGGATCGGGATCGTACTCTATGGCGAGTTGCGCCTTCATGGCGGTTTCGGCGCCATAGAGGTCGGCGATGAGAGCCAGCGTCAGATCAATGCCGGCCGATACACCGGCCGATGTCCAGTACTTGCCATCCTGTACCCAGCGCGCCTCTTCATAGATTGCGCCGCCACCAGCCAGCATCGGCGTGAATTTCCAGTAGGTCGTGGCGCGGCGGTCTTCGAGAAGGCCAATATGGGCGAGCATGAGAGACCCGGTGCATATGCCGACCGTATGGGTGGAGGTTTCATCCATACGGCGAATCCAGTCTGCGATCTCCGGATCGTTGGCGGCCTCCATCATCTGCTTCGCGCCGCCGGGGACAATCAGCACATCGGTCCGGTCCACCTCGTCCAGCGTGACATTGGCTTTATATTCGACGATGCCGCTGTCACTTTTCATGATGTCGGTCGTTTTGGCGGCCAGTATGATTTCGACACCGTCCACCCAGTGAAGCGCCTCGTAAGGGCCGATCCAGTCGAGAACCGTCGTGCCTGGATAGAGGAGAAAGGTAATGCGGGTCGCTTTGGTATCCGCATTGTCGGCAGTGGTATCAGTCTCTGCAAAGGCAGGCTGGAAGCCGGCGGCGAGGATCACAACAAGGGTCGCCGCGATCAGCCTGCTGACAGCATTGTGCATCTGAAAAATCTCCTTCAGGCCCACTCTAGTCAGCCGAGGCTCATTAGAAAGGCGCAAAACTACCAGACCGCCGGGCGGCCAGATTCGCAGTAGAGGGAGGAGATATTTGGAGCGGGCGATGAGATTCGAACTCACGACCCCAACCTTGGCAAGGTTGTGCTCTACCCCTGAGCTACGCCCGCATCCGATAGGGGGTAACTGACCGGCACCGCCAATCAGCAAGAGACGGGCTTTAAGCGCAAATCAGCGGCCCTTGCAAGAGGGATTCACACCATCGATGTGTAACCGCTCTCAGATGTCCTTTGGTGGCTTGAGGCGGCGCTTGGTCTGGTGAGCGTCCGCCTTGTCGCCCGTGACCTTCTGGCCGCGCATATAATGACGTTGCCAGCCGGCTTTTACCGCGTCTGAATCGAGCGCCTTCAGCTTTTCATTGAAGCTTCCGCGGCTATTGGCCCAAGCATGGTAATCCTTCTCCAGTTCCGGATTGCTCTTGAGCAGCTTGCGCTCTGGCTGGATCTCTTCGGTCTTGCCGTGCTCGAACGGTGTGATGAAGCAGAAGGGCTCGCCCTTGCGAAAGATGACTTCGCCGGGCCGCGTCATCTGCCAGTTCATCGTGAACGGGAAGGGCAGCCAGTCTGTCTCAACAAGGCCGGTTAGCGGGGCTATACCATCCTTGAAGAAATTCGGCGCGCCGGTGGCCCAAAGGCCCCATCCGGGCGGGGTGCGGAAGAGATGTCCTGTATGCATCGTGACAATGCCCCGCCGGAAATGGCTGTCGGCAAAGGAGTCGATGCTACGGGGGTCGCCGGTCGTGAAGAACTGGATGTTGCGTTCGAGTGGACCGCCATCCCAGACGATCTTGAGGTCGATCGGGCAAAGGATTTCCCAACCGGTCGAGTTCGCCATGGTGAGCGGCAGACAGCGATAGGGGTGGCGATCCTCGAAATCATCCATCCATTTGCGCTGCGAACGGCCCGGTACGATTTCCGGGGCGACATCGTAAATCTTGTAGCATTCAAGCTGCATGTGCGGTGTCCCTGCTTGACGGTCCCTGCCTGATTGCCTGAAAGGGAGCCATGACTGCAAGCCCTGACGATCTGTTCGCGTTTCTCGACAAGCATGGCATCGCGCACTCGACGCGCTGGCATGAGGCGACATTCACGGTCGAAGAAGGCCGGGATCTGAAGGCCACCATGCCTGGCGGGCATACAAAGAACCTCTTCATGAAGGACAAGGACGGCGCGATTGTTCTCATCTCCGCCCATGCCGACAGCGAGCTGAAACTGAACCAGCTGCACAAGCTCATCGGAACGCGGCGGCTCTCGTTCGCCAGCGGTGAGCTCATGGAGGAGCTGCTGGGTGTGACTCCAGGCTCGGTTACGGCCTTTGCGTTGATGAATGACAAGGATGGCAAGGTTCGTTTCATTGTGGACGCCGCGCTCATGGCCTTCGAGACTGTGAACTTCCATCCACTGGTCAACACGGGCACGACAGCGATCTCCCGCCAGGACTTCCGCAAATTCGTCGAAGCGACGGGGCATGACCTGACCGAGGTGGACTTTGCAGCCTTGCTCCAGCCCGAGAGCTAGGCAGGGTCCTCGCCGCGAAAGAAACTGATCAGGCTGAACACGGCAAAAAGCGCACTTCCAGCGCCGAGAATACCAACCACCACGCGTTGCCAGAGCGGCCAGTCATCCGCAAAAGCGACAACGAAGAGAACACCTGCAGCGACCAGGCTGGAGATGAGCGTGATGAGCAATGCCTTGGCGCGTACACTGAATAGAGCGGCGACCATGAGCGCGGCAAATGCCAGCACGCCGAGGCCGAGCTCCACATGGAAAGGTATCTCTTCGCGCATATCCGCCGGACCGAAAATCAACAGCAGGCCGCCAGCCGCTCCGCCCCCGACGGCGAACAGGAACTTGATCAAGTCAAAACCTGAGAGTTTTTGCGCCATCTGCCCCTCCCGCATCTATTTGGCTTGGGCTGCATAGCACGTTCGTCTACGTATTGCCTTTCCGCGACAGATTTCCCACATCTCGTGCGATAAAGAGAAAGGCGCGAAACATGGTAGATATTTCGCTCGGACCTGCCGGCGGCCCCGGCGGCAATATCAAGGACGCAACGGACCAGACGTTCATGGCCGATGTTGTCGAGGCGTCGAAGGACGCCCCGGTCCTGGTTGACTTCTGGGCGCCCTGGTGCGGCCCCTGCAAATCGCTGACGCCGGTTCTGGAGAAAGTCGTCAACGACCAGCAAGGCAAGGTGAAGCTGGTCAAGGTCAACATTGATGAGAACCCCGGCATTGCAGGCCAGCTTGGCGTGCGCTCAATCCCTGCCGTCTTCGCTTTCGACAAGGGCCGTCCCGTTGATGCGTTTCAGGGCGCGCTGCCAGAAAGCCAGCTTCGCGAATTCATCTCGAAAATACTCGGCGGGACGGATCAGGGCCAGCAGATCAAGGAAGCCATCGAGAAAGCCGATGAACTTCTGCAGGCCGGTGATGCAGCCCAGGCCGCTCAGATCTATGGTGCGGTCGCCCAGGCAGAGCCGGAAAACATCGCCGCCATAGCAGGTCTTGCGCGTTGTTATCTCGCCAATGGCGATACCGAACAGGCTGCCCAAATTCTGGATATGGCTGGGCCCGACAAGCAGAGCGATCCTGCGATCAAGGGTGTGCGGACGGCAATTGATCTGATGGCAGACGCCCCGCCGGCCGACGAACTGGACGAGTTGATCGACAAGGTAACCGCAGATCGCGGGAACCACGAACTCCGTTTTGAACTTGCTGAAGCCTTGATGGCGCGCGGCAGGAACAAGGAAGCCGTCGACCACCTTCTCAAAATTCTGGCAACTGACCTTGATTGGGAAGATGGCAAGGCAAAAGCCAAGCTGCTTGAACTGTTTGAAGCAGCGGGCCCGAAAGACCCGGCCACGATCGAAGGGCGCCGACGCCTGTCCTCACTAATGTTTGCTTAGCGGCTCGCAATTGTGAAACAACAAGCCATGTAAGGGGTTAGGCTCTATTGGAGGCCAGACCAGCATGACGCGTCTAGGATACAGGAAAATATCCGACCTCTCGGAGACGCTCGCTGTGTTCCCGTTAACCGGGGCATTGCTATTCCCGCGATGGTCGCTGCCGCTCAACATCTTCGAACCGCGCTATCTCAACATGATCGATGATGTGATGTCGGGGAACCGACTGATCGGCATGATCCAGCCGGTCGGCGGTGACAAGCAGGCACCCATACTCGCGGATGTCGGCTGTGCGGGCCGTGTGACGTCCTATTCGGAAACAGAGGATGGTCGCTACCTGATCAATCTGACGGGAGTCTGCCGCTTTGGTCTGGCCGAAGAGCTGAACGTCACGACACCCTATCGCCAGGTGAAGCCGGATTGGACGACATTTGAGGCAGACCTGACGCCGCCGGATTTGAGCTGCCTGCCGGAGCGAGATCGCCTTGCGGGCGCGCTGCGCAAATATGTCTCCACGAATGAAATGGAAGTCGACTGGGAAGCCGTCGACACAGCGCCGCTGGAGACTCTGGTCAATGCTCTCTCGGCCGGTTGTCCCTTCGCCCCAATGGAAAAGCAGGCCTTGTTGGAGGCGCCAACGGTTGCTGCCCGGTGCGAGGCGCTTATTGCCCTGCTTGACATGGATGTGCCGGGCGACGATTCATCGACATTGCAATGACCGAAGACCATGCCCCCTCTGAGGACAGCCCTCACAAAACAGACCCCCGTCTGCTGGAGCTGTTAATCTGCCCCGTGACGCGGCAACCCCTGACCTATGACAAGGATGCGCAGGAACTCATTTCCCAGAAAGCGCGGCTCGCCTATCCGATCCGGGATGGCTTGCCGATCATGCTGGAGAGCGAGGCACGTTCGCTCGACGAGGATTAGGCGCTGATGACTGTTATGCCCTGGCCAACCGAGCTGCGTTTCCAGAAAACTGCGCAACAGTTGAGCGTTACCTTTGAGGACGAAGCCACCTTCGTCATTCCCTATAAGCGCCTGCGTGAAGAAAGCCCTTCGGCGGAAGTGCAGGGTCATGGCTCTGGTCCCAAACCTCCGCAGCCGCCGGTGCCATCTGACATTTCTGTGTCAAAGGCCGATCCGGTAGGCCGGTACGCCGTGCGGATTCACTTCACAGATGGCCATTCCAGCGGTCTCTATACATGGAAGTATTTGAGGGAGCTCGGCGAAACAGGCTAGGCGCACGCAGGGAGGGGATGAGACATGGCAGGGCGCGAACACGGCATCGATTTTCGAAAGCTGCGCCGCACAATGTGGCTCGCCGTCATTGTGGGACTTGTTGTTCTGCTCGTGTCGCTTTGGAAATTGGGACTATTCAGCAAATTTGAGCTGGGGTGGGCCGTTATGGCTTTGGCTTTCGGTGCCATCGCTTGGAGCGCTGTCTTCTATTTCGGGTGTCTGATAACCGCCGGAGCGATTACCAGCTATATCGAGAGCGATGACACCGTCATCAAAGGCGAGAATGTCGAAATGGTGACCAAAACCCGCTCCAGCGGAGACGCCAGGTTAGATGCCTGGATCGAAAAATTTGTCTTTGCTCGCAATACGTTCGGGCTATCGATTCTGCCCTTGCTCTTGTTGGCCGCCGTCTTTATTTTCGCCTGATCAGCGCCGTCTCATCAAGCTTGGAAGATTGTCGGTAGCAGAACTGGCAAGCCCCGCCAACCGTTCGCGGATGGGCGCGATCTTGTCAGCAAGCATCAGCCCCACACTGCGGACAGGTTTGGTCACGACATGATCATTCGAAAATAGCCGGTCGACGGCGTCCATGGCGAGCGCGGCCGAGTTGGCTTCAAATCTGCGAGAGACCTGATAGCCGGCCAGAACCTGTTGGGAGCCGACATCGAGGCCGGCGCGATCAGCTTCCACGATGGCATCATAGAGGGCGGCAACATCGCGAAAACCCTGGTTTAGTCCCTGGCCGGCCAATGGGTTGATGCGGCGCACGGCATCGCCAACAAGGGCGACGCGTTCTTCGTACATCCTGTCGGCGAGCTGAAGGACAAGCGGGTAGGAGCCCATCGGCCCGTCAATTGTCATCTCGCCAGAAAAGGCCGCAAATTTATGGTTAAGCTCGGCCTCTACCTCTTCAGGTGTGCACGCCGCCAGCGCCTCTGCGGCGCCCCGTTTCATATACCAGGCCAGATTGGCGCGATCGCCGAGCATGGGCAGCGTTGCAAATGGGCCTTCAGGCGTGAACAGCTGTCGTGCGATCCCGTCATGTGGACGCGACAGATTTACATTCGCGGCGAACACCGATTTTCCGTAGTCGCGGCCTTCGGTTTCTATTCCGGCGGCCGTGCGAACGGGTGATTTAATCCCGTCCGCACCGATCAACAGCTTGGCCTTGATGTGGCGGCCATCGGCGAGGCGCACGGTCACGCCCCCCGGGGCAGTCTCGTAATCTTCGAACAGGGCGGGCGCGATGACGGTCAGGTTTTCGGCATCATCGATCATCGCATCGAGCGCAGCCTGCAGCTTTGTCGCCTCGACCATCTGGCCGAGGGCCTCGCCGTCTGCGCGATCAGCCAGATCGTCGTCTTCAAACAGAACGCCCGGAACGCCGAACCAGTGCGTGCCGCCATCGACGGCCTCCAGGCCGTTTAGCGGTTGCGTCTCACCATTCAGCTTATCTGCAACGCCTATTGCTGTTAGCAGCCGCCAGCTGCCGGTAACGATAGCGTAATTTCGCGTATCGAGGCGGGCTTTTGCGGCGTCGTCTCTCGCATCTATCAGAAGCGTGTCAAAACCGGCCTCAGCCAGCGCGATGGCCAGTGAGGCACCTGTCGGGCCGGCGCCGACGATCACGATCTCAGTCTGCTGTGGCGTCATCTTGGACATGCTTAATCGAGAGGCAAAAAAGGTCCATAGCTGACGCCGAAACGGGCGTTTGGGTCGCAGCGTGCTCGAATTTTGATCACAATTAACAGCTCGCAAGGTGGGTGGATGGTTGCCTCTGGTCGATGTGCAGGCAGCTATTCCAATCTGACCCGGTCATACCAACCAACTGGGAGAAGGGCATGAAGTATCTCGTAAAAACGGCGACGAGGGGGGCAGCATTGCTGTCAGTCGCCATTGCGGCCGCAGGTAGTGCGGTTGCGCAGGAGGCGTCTGAAGTTAGCGCCTATGTCGATAATAGTTATCTGTTCCTCATTGGCGGCCTGATCGTCATGTTCATGGCCGCGGGCTTTTGTATGCTCGAGGCTGGCCTCGTGCGGAAGAAAAACGCAGCCATGCAGTCCATGAAGAACGTGGCGCTCTTTTCCATTGCGGGCATCATGGTCTGGCTCGTGGGCTACAATATGGCCTATCCAGCGGAATCCATCGGTGGCTGGGTCGGCATTCCAAGCTTCTTCTGGTCGCCTGAAGAAGATCTTGCGACAGGTTATGCTGCATCGTCCGACTGGTTCTTCCAGATGGTCTTCGTTGCAACGGCTGCATCCATCGTTTCCGGCACGGTCGCAGAACGCGTCAAGCTCTGGCCGTTCCTGATCTTCACCGCGTTCCTGACGGCGTTCATCTATCCGATCGTCGCATCCTGGGAATGGGGCGGTGGTGCGCTCGACAGCCAGTTTGGCTTCTCTGACTTTGCTGGTTCCACGCTGGTTCACTCGACCGGTGGCTGGGCAGCGCTCGTTGGTGCCATCATCATCGGACCGCGTATCGGCAAGTTCGTAAACGGCGAAGTTCACCCGATGCCGGGCTCGAACATTCCGCTCGCCGCGCTTGGTACGTTCATTCTCTGGTTCGGCTGGTTCGGCTTTAACGGTGCATCGCAGCTTGCTGCCGGTTCTTTCGACAATATCAACGCCGTCGCGACGATCTTCGCCAACACCAACATGGCCGCTTGCGGTGGTGTGGTAGCCGCGATGATTCTCACCGCTCTTCTTTACAAGGGCAAAGTCGACGCAACCATGGCCTTCAACGGCGCGATCGGTGGTCTGGTCTCCATCACGGCTGAGCCGCTCGCACCAAGCATGGGCGCATCAACGCTCATCGGTGCTGTCGGTGGTATTCTGGTCGTCCTGACGGTTCCACTGCTCGACAAGCTGAAAATCGACGACGTTGTCGGTGCCATCCCGGCTCACCTCGTCTGCGGTATCTGGGGCACCATGGTTGTTGCTGCTTCGTACGGCAACGTCCTTATGGTTCCGGCTGCAGATGCCGAAGGCGCTATCGGTGTCAGCTATATGGGACAGCTGATCGGCGTCATCGCTTGTGGTGTCTTTGTATCAATCGCTTCTGCCATCGTCTGGTTTGCACTCAAGTTCACCGTCGGCCTACGTCCGAGCGAAGAGGACGAGATCGCAGGCATGGACAAGGCAGAAGTTGGCCTCGAGGCCTATCCGGAATTCGGATAACGCCTCCACCGGTTCGCTTCTCTCGGGAAGCGTTTCCTCCCAGACTTCCCCGGCCGGGCAACTGGCCGGGGATTTTTTTATGTCATTTCGGCAGAGAACTGTTCTGTCGTTTGCGCGGTGTTAAGGCCCATACGGCAATTTACCTGAAAATCCTCAATTCAGATGGTGGACAGGACATGGCGAACACAATTGCCCAGACACAGAATGTGCGAGAAACCTCAGACCCTGTATGGCGCATCCTGACGGGCACGGCTGCCTTCGCGATTGGAGTCTTCCTTTGCGGGAGTGTCGGCTCCTATCAATCCACCGATCCGAGCCTCAATGCGGCGACAGCGCTGGAGGTCCAGAATCTGTTCGGTGGGACTGGCGCTATCGTGGCCGATCTGGCGCTGCAGACGTTCGGCTTTGCATCCTGGATGGCAGGTCTCGCCCTCATGGTGGGCGGGGCCATGCGTACCGTGCTTATCGGGGCGCCCCGCATTCGCCGGTGGCTCTATGGCACGGCCTTTGTGGTTATCCTTTCCGGCGCGCTTGCGTCTTTCCCGGTTCCGGCGTCCTGGCCGCTCTGGACAGGGCTGGGTGGCATGTTTGGAGACGGCCTTTACGATCTCGCCATTGTTCCGTTCAAGGCGCTGTTGCTCCCGGTACCGAATATTCTCGCTGGTCTTTTCCTTGGAGCGGTATCGCTCTTCTTTGCCTTTACCGCGCTCGGTTTCCGTCGCGGTGATGCGCGTCTTCTTCAGACGGCAGCGGCCAGTTCCAGCCGCCGCGCCGCCAGAAGTGCTGGCAGCTTGGGCGGACGCCTGTTTGGCGGCCTGTTCCGCAAGAAGCATGTCGATGATGAAGGCTTTCCCGAAGATGCGGAAGACGGGTACGAGGCCCCAGCGGTTTCGCGCCGGTCGGCCGCTGCTGAGGATAATGATCTGGTGGACGATGATGAGGCTGTCGACGCAAGCGACGATGACCTGCCGATTGCGCTCACGCGTCCGAAACTGAGCAAACAGGCCGAGCGTGAGCCTGAAAAGCCGCGCCCGACCGTGCGCAGCAAACGCACCCGCCGTGGCGCCAAGATCCTTCCGTCCATCGATTTGCTGCAGGAGCCGCCATCGCGCCGTGCCGCTGTGGACGAGGACGGGCTGCTGGCTCAGGCCAACCGCTTGTCAGAAGTCCTGCGCGAATTCGGTGTGCGAGGCCGGATCAAGGAAGTACGGCCGGGCCCTGTTGTCACGCTATTCGAACTTGAACCGGCTGCGGGTGTAAAATCGGCTCGTGTCATCTCGCTTGCAGACGATATCGCCCGGTCCATGAGCGCGGTCTCGGCCCGGGTGGCCGTTATCCCGGGCAAAAATGCGATCGGCATCGAATTGCCAAACGAAGAGCGCGACACAGTGTATTTCCGCTCGCTGCTCTCATCGACGGCCTATACCGGCTCAAAGGCGCCGCTTCCCATGGCGCTGGGAGAAGACATCGGCGGCACGCCGACCGTGGTCGATCTCTCCAAGATGCCTCACCTGCTGATTGCGGGCACGACCGGCTCGGGTAAATCGGTCGGCGTGAACGCAATGATCCTGTCGCTGATCTATCGCCTGCCGCCTGAGCAGTGCCGGTTCATCATGATCGACCCGAAAATGCTAGAACTCTCGATTTATGAAGGCATTCCGCATCTCCTTGCCCCGGTTGTGACGGATCCGAAGAAGGCCGTGAACGCGCTGCAATGGGCGGTGCGGGAGATGGAAAGCCGCTATGAGCTGATGTCCAAGGCGGGCGTGCGTAATCTGGCGGGTTTCAATGAGAAGGCGGCCAAGTATCGCGAACGCGGCGATCAGCTCTCCCGCAAGGTACAGACCGGCTATGACGAGCGCGGCAAGCCCGTCCATGAAACTGAAGTCCTTCCGCTGGATCACATTCCGAACATTGTCGTCGTGATCGACGAGATGGCTGATCTGATGATGGTGGCCGGCAAGGAAATCGAAGGCTGCATCCAGCGTCTCGCGCAGATGGCGCGCGCGGCTGGCATTCACCTCATCACCGCCACACAGCGCCCGTCGGTCGACGTGATTACCGGTACAATCAAGGCGAACTTCCCGACCCGTATTTCCTACATGGTCACGACGAAGATCGACTCGCGAACCATTCTCGGCGAGCAGGGCGCTGAACAACTTCTCGGCATGGGTGACCTTCTCTATCAGGCGGCGGGCGTGAAGACGAAGCGCCTGCACGGCCCATTCGTCTCGGATGAAGAGGTCGAGACCGTCGTCAGCTGGCTGAAAGAACAGGGCGAGCCGGACTATAATGAAGACATCCTCGAAGAGCCTGATGAGGGCGGCACGGGCAGTGCGATCATGGATGCGATGCTCGGTGTTTCCACCGGCGATGGTGAAGATGATCTCTACGCCCAGGCGATGGCCATCGTCATTCGCGACAAGCGCGCATCCACCTCCTACCTTCAGCGCCGGCTCAAGATTGGTTACAATAAAGCTGCGACTCTGATTGAAAGACTTGAGGAGGAAGGCGTGATCTCAGCGCCAAACCATGCTGGTAAGCGTGAAATCCTCGCGCGGGGCGACCCTTCCGACTGATCTGAATGGCCTTTGCAGGCTCCATATAACAGACGTTCATTCAGGGCGTTAGCTGCAGGTCAGCCTGAACGACGGACAACGAAACTGGGCGGAAATACCTTTTTTCGGCCCTGTTTTCTCGCTCGTGCGTTGCTATCTCTCTTGTCCAACACGGGAGAAAGATATGACCTTTCTTATGAACCCCATCGCAGCCCTGTTCATCATGGGCTCAAGTCCGCTGGCTTTCCAGGCGGACCACTTCGACATGTTTCCGTCGGTCGCTCCGGCAACGCAGCTGATTGCAGCAGCGACGGCCGAAGCATCGGCCCCGAAAGCCACACGTCCGGTGCAGATCAAAAAGGCTGAAGCAGAGCCAGTTCCCGCGCCTGTGCGTTCAGAGCCAGAGATCATCCTCGCTCAGGCGGATGTGGAAGACACTGACCTCGCCGAGCCACAATTTGATGACGAAGCCGAAGCTGTTGTTGAGACTGAAGCGCCGGCACGCGCAGAAACCTCGGCTGTGTCTGCAACGGAGCGCCGCGCCATCCTGAAGGCGGCAGCGATGTCGCTGGCGGATGCAAAGACAGCCAAGGGCCGCTTTGTGCAAGTCTCTCCGGATGGCAGCGTGACGCAAGGCGACTTTGCGCTCCGTCGGCCGGGCCGCATGCGCTTTGATTATGATGAGCCGACGCCGATCCTGATTGTGGCCGATGGCACGACCGTCGCGATGGAAGACAGTGATCTGGAGACCGTGGACCGTGTGCCGATTGCTTCGACACCACTTGGCATCATCCTCGATGATGAGCTCGATTTCGACAATGAGACCCGCGTCACGGATGTTCGCCGCACCGAAGGCAATATTGCGATTACGGTCGAGGACAAGGCCGGTGAGTCCGACGGTTCGGTGACGCTTTACTTCGACGCGTCCAACTATCAGCTGCTGAGCTGGCGTGCTCTGGATGCCAATCGCCAGACGACGCTGGTGGCTCTGGAAGACATTCAGACGAACGTCAACGTCGACCCGCGCCTCTTCCGCATGGACCAGATGGTCGATGACGATGAGGATGAGCGGTAAGTCCGCCTGATCCGTTCACCAAAAATAACCCCGCAGCCATTCCGGTTGCGGGGCTTCTTCATTGCGTTGAAGGGTCTGCCTAATCGGCCGTGATCGCCGCGTCGCCCCAGATTTTCTTCAACTTGGCGTCGCGGCCACAGCCTTGTCGATAGAAGCGGTATCTGACCGGCGTCGTGCGGTAATAATCCTGGTGATAGTCTTCAGCGGGCCAGAACTCGCTCGCATCAATGACTTTTGTGACGACAGGCCCAGGCAAGACACCTGATTCCTCAATGGTTTCGATTTCAGCTTCTGCGGTCTCGCGCTCTTCGGCGTCCTGGACGAACACAGCCGTGCGATAGCTCGGCCCCTTGTCGCAGAACTGTCCTCTCGGATCGGTCGGGTCAATCGTATGGAAAAAGTGATCGACAAGTTCCTCATAGGAGACGCGCTGCGGATCGTAGCTGACTTTTACCGCCTCATAGTGGCCGGTGTCGCCATAGGTGACCTGCTTGTAGCTCGGATTATCAACCGTGCCGCCAGTATAGCCCGAGATCGTCGAGACCACGCCGTCGACCTTGTCAAAATCAGACTCCACGCACCAGAAGCAGCCGCCTGCGAAGATCGCGGTCGAAAGCCGCGTCGATTCCGTCGGCACGTCGGTTCCCTGCTCTGCCATGGCATTCCAGACGAAGCCGATTGCTATCGCGGCGCCTCCAGCGATCGCGGCAATGAGAGTGGACTGTGAGCGTTTCATGGTGTCAGCCGAGTATTTGTTATTGTCTAACGGCGATATGGCCGTGAAGGCCACGGATTGAAGGTGTGAGATACATATCTCACAAAAAGGTGTTCGATGCACCGTGGCGGGTTAACCACGCTGACGTTGCTAGACTAGCTCGAAAGGCGCTCGACTTCGGCCTCGGACAGTTCTGAATTGTCATAGACGCTCTGGACGTCGTCCAGATCATCAAGAACATCCAGAAGTTTCATGAGCGTATCGGCCTGGTCGCCTTCAACCGGGACATTGTTTTGCGGCTTCCAGATGAGTTTGGTCGATTTGGCCTCGACCTCGCCGAACTTTCCTTCAAGCGACGAGGCGACATCCATCAGATCTTCGCGCTCTGTATAGATCCAGTGACCGTCTTCATCGGACTGGACATCGGTGGCGCCGGCCTCGATGGCCGCTTCCATGACTTCCATTTCGTCGCCCGCTTCGCTTGGGTACTCGATCTCGCCGACCTGATCGAAACCAAACGAAACCGAACCGGTTTCACCAAGGTTTCCGCCATTCTTCGAGAAAGCCGACCGGATTTCGCTGGCCGCGCGGTTCTTATTGTCCGTCGAAGCTTCAACAATGATCCCGACCCCGCCCGGGCCGAAGCCCTCATAGCGGATTTCGGTATATTCTTCGCTGCCGCCGCCCTGGCCCTTGTCCACGGCGCGCTTGATATTGTCCTTCGGCATGGATTGGCCGCGGGCATTGTTGATCGCAAGGCGTAGCCGTGGATTCGCATCCGGATCCGGACCGCCCAATTTCGAAGCGATCGTGATTTCCTTGGACAGGCGCGCAAACAGGGCAGCGCGTTTCTTGTCCTGTGCACCTTTGCGGTGCTGGATGTTGGCCCATTTGGAATGTCCAGCCATGTCGTCCTCATTCATGTTTCGCCAAAACGGCGTTGCCCCGCCGATCTAGACGAGTGATTGCAGATTTAAAAGATATCGATGCAGACTTACAGGTTTCGCAAGGAAGATGTTAAGACAGGAGGCTTAGCGGTTAAGGTCAAGAACTGCGGAGTTGGTGATGGACCTTACACGACTGAGTAGCCGGATTTTTGAACTCGATGGCGGACACCAGGCCTTCGATTTTGGCTCGTTTGAAATTCGTTCAGCCTTCCAGCCCATTTACGCGATCAATAACAATGCCGGCATGTTGTATGGCGTCGAGGCGCTTGCCCGTCCGCTTTATAAGGGCCGGTCGATTGAGCCGCTGGATTTCTTTTCGAGGCTTTCTCAGCGCGACCGCTTTGTCGCCGACTGGGCCTGTCTGTTGCTGCACATGGCAAACACAGCGGCGTGGCGCCTCGGCAATACCAGCCTGTTCGTGAACCTTAATCCGGGCTCATGCCGCTTTACGGACCAGATGGTGAAGGGCCTTGAATTCTATCGTGACCTTGTCTGCGAAAAAGGGCTGACCCCGTCCAACGTCGTTTTCGAAATCACCGAGGAAGATGGCGGCGACAAGCAGGCGCTCTCGACAATTGTCGACAAGCTGAAATCTCTTGGCTTCCGCACGGCGATCGATGATTTCGGCGTGGGTAGCTCTGACCTGATGCGCGTCATCGAACTGCAGCCAGATATTATCAAGGTCGATGCTGGCTGGTTCCGCAAGATGATGGAGCATGAAGATACGCGCCAGTTTGCGCATTCCATCATTCTGAAGCTGCACGAGATGCGTGCACACCTTCTTTTTGAGGGGGTTGAAACCCCACGGGAGCTTCACTGGGCGCGGGAATGCGCAGGCTCGCTTATTCAGGGCTGGCTGTTCGGTAAGGCGACCCATATTGGTGAAGCAACCGATGCGAAAAAAGTGGCGGTGCCGTCAACGCAGGTTCCGACGAAGGCCAGCGCCTAGTCGACGACCGGCACATACTCTGACAATCGTCCGCCGATGCGGAGCGGCTCTATCCGTTTGGCGAGACCTGTCTTGTCATCGGTTTCGATATAGACGCCGCACAAGGTGCCTTCGCCGAGCGCAGGCGCATAACGTTCACCGGGCATCTGTGTGACAAAGCGGTGGATCGAGTTGTCCTTCTTCATGCCGATCACGCTGTCATAGTCGCCGCACATTCCGGCGTCGGTCTGATAGCCCGTCCCGTTTTCAAGGATCATGAGGTCGGCGGTGGGGACATGAGTGTGGCTGCCGACCACCAGGCTCGCGCGGCCATCGCAATAATGCCCCATCGCCATTTTTTCGCTCGTGGCTTCGCAATGCATATCGACGATCAGTGCATCCACGGCCATGCCGAGCGGCATGGAATCCAGCGCGACATCGGCATGCTGGAACGCATTTTCCAATTGCTGCTTCATGAAAACCGTTCCCTGCAGCTGCACGACGCCAACCCGTCGTCCATCCGGCAGGACAAAGACATGCGAACCCTTACCCGGTGCCTTGGCGGCCTCTGGGTAATTGAGCGGTCTCAGCAGACGCGGTTCACGCTCGATAAAGGTCATGGCTTCGCGCTGGTCCCAGGCGTGATCGCCGAGCGTCAGGCAGTCGGCGCCAGCCTGGAAGAAATCATTCGCGATGGATTCGGTCAGGCCAAAGCCACCGGCTGCGTTCTCGGCATTCACAATCGTGAAATCCAGCGCAAGGCGCCGGCGAAGTTCGGGCAAATGATCCAGCACCGCCGCGCGGCCTGGTTTGCCAACAACATCTCCAAAATAGGCAAGTCTCATCGTGTCAGCATATGCGCTGGAGGCGGGCAAAAGAAAAGGCGCGCCGGTCAGTTAACCGGCGCGCCTCATGGTCTGGTTCTGGTTTCAGCGACTATTTATGCGTCGCGGAGAAGCCAAGATACTTTTTGGTGAGCAGGCTCGGATCTTCCATCGTCGAGAGCGTCTCAACAGAGAGCGGGCTCTCCGGGTTCAGCTTGATGGTCAGCGTGCCAGGATCGGTAATGAAGGCAGACACGGCTGTTGCAAGTTCCGTCACCATTTCCATGTCGACGCCGCTACCCTGAGCCATCATCGGGGCCATACCCATCATCATGGAGGCTTGCTGGCGCATCTGGGCCGGGTCTTCACCGGACTGGGCGGCCACGGCATTGAAGATGCGGTCGACAAGGCTGTCATCGTCGATGGAGAGCTCGAAATTGTAGAGCTCAAGCTCGCCGAGCGCGCCCTGAAGCGCCATCGGATCCGGCTCTTCGCCTTCTGCCATGGCTTCGAAGTCAAACGCCGTTGCGGCTTCCTTGCTGTAGGCCGCATAGCCTGCCAGCTTGCCGCCGAACGAGAATTTCGCGCCGTCGACCAGCTCGAAATAATTGTCCTTCGCGGCGAAGGTGATGATGTCTTTGTCAGGATCGTATGTCGAAACGCCTGCACCTTTGAGCTCAACCGACTCATAGCCGACCATGCTGAGGGCTTGAGCGAGACCTGCGCCAGCTTCGCCGCCATCAGGATCGGCATCAAGCGTCATCGAGAACGGCTTGGTGACGTATTTTACCGGTTGACCGTCCGAGTTGCGCTCTACGGATGCGTCAAGCGACGGCATCTTGAAGCTTGCGCCTGCGGCATCGACTGAGAAGTTGCTCAGTGAGATCTTGTCATAGCCCGGATCCATCGGCTGGTCGTAGACCTTGGACATGATGGCTTCCATCATGGCTTCCTCATCGTCCAGGTTCTCCTGAATGGCTTCGAGGAAGGCGAGGTCGAGACCCGACATGCTGAGCGAGTCGAGGTTCATCTTGACCGGTATGCCGCTGTCTTCATCGAGGACATCAAATTTCAGGCCGCTAAGGACGGCACGGGCTGCTTTCTGGTCTTTCAGATCGCGAACTTCGAAGTTGCTGATACCGAACGTGCCTTTTGCGTCGGCATCGTCAAAGCCAACAGCCACGTCCTTGATCGACCAGGAGTCGAAACCGACTTGCTCTGCCGACGGGAAAGGTGCGGGCTCTGCGTCGCCAAACGACGAGGCAAGCCATGCGGCCAGTTCCGGCGTTGGGTTCAGAACTTCAATTGTGCCGACGCTCACAGTGGTGTCGTCCATCTCTTCGTCTTCGATCGAGATGTCGCTGAGCGTCATTTTCGAGAAAGACGCTTTGCCGTCGACCATGTCGAGACCGTCGAATTCGAGAGAAGCAGCTTTCACGCCGCCGGCATCGTCGCCTGCGATCGTGATGTCTGAAAAGCTTGCCTTCGCACCATCAACAGACTTTGTTGCATAGGCGACTGCGCCGTCACCGGAATTGGTGAGGGACATGGCAGAAATGACGGCTTCGGCTTCAGCAGGATCGCCTGCGCGAATGCTCACATCTCCGAGTGGCGCATCGCCTGTCTTGTCGCCTGAAGGCCCGCAGCCGCTCAGGACTGCTAGCGCCGCGACGCCGCTAAGTAGATATTTCATTATTTCAGTTCCCCTTCACTGTATCCAATGGCTAGGTTTAATGCGCCGTGATTCGAGCAATATCATGACTGTCGATAAAAACCAGACGCTGACCCTGACTTCTCGATCCGGACAAGAAATCGCTGTTCGGATCAAGATCAATCCGCGCGCTAAGCGACTTATCCTAAGGCTTGATGAACAAAAGCGCGAAGCTGTTGCGATTGCACCACATAAACGGATGGTGAAAGATGCGGCACGGTTCGCCGAAGAACGCCTCGAATGGATTGAAAGCCGGCTCGACATGTTGCCCCGGCAAATCAGCCTTCAGGCCGGTGACGCCTTTTCTCTATTGGGGCAAGAATGTGTCATTTCGCTCGAAGGGGAAGGTCGCCGCGCCCGCCTTATTGCTGGCGAGCCGCTGATTTTATCCCTGCCGGGCGACCCTGCAACGATTGGCAGGCGCGCAGAGCGCTTCCTGCGCAAGCACGCCAAGGAGCAGCTGAGCCGGGCCGTCGACCAGTATTGCGAGACGCTCGGCGTCGATGCCCGGCGCGTGACCGTGAAAGATACCCGTTCGCGCTGGGGGTCATGCACGTCGGATGGACGCCTCGCCTTTTCCTGGCGGCTCGTCATGGCGCCGCCAGACGTGCTGGAATACGTCGCAGCGCATGAATGCGCTCACCTTCTGGAGATGAACCATAGCAACCGCTTCTGGGCGCATGTCGCTCGTTGCCGGCCCGGCTGGAAGCGGGAGCGGGCCTGGCTGCGCCGACATGGGGCAAGTCTCCATGCGGTCACCGTCTAATCGGGTGTCAGCCCTTTGCAGGTTCTGTTTCTGCGCTGCTTGAATCAGCCTGAGCCTGACGAACGGGTTGCTGCTCGGGCGCAAAGCTGATGATCGTGGCGCCGTCGCCCCCGCGCGCCTCGCGGCTTGGTCCCAGCAGCACGAGAGATCCATCCGGCCGGATTTCCGCGACGATGTCGCCTTTGGGCCGATCGGCGAGATACTGCTCGAGTGTGTATTTTTCAGTGAGGCGCGTGCGCGAGAAGGTCCAGCCGCGATACTGGTCGCGAACCAGACCGTCATAAGTGCGCCCGCGTCTGATCAATGTGCGGCCGCGCGCAGAAGACCCGACGGACTTGTCATCCACTTCATCGCCTTCCGACAATGAAAGCTGGAAAACCCTGTGGCGGCCAACTTCGGGCGCAAACTGGTTGCAGACGAGCGCATTGTGCGAGTCGTTGGTCGACAGGGCGATCACAGTGGCGAAGCGGGAGTGGTCGAGCTTGATCTCGGCATCTTCAGACAGGACTTCGCCCAGGAAAGTGTCGAGACCGGCTTCTCTCGCCGGACGCAGACGACGATAATTGGAGTCCGCCATGATTACGTCGATCTTGGACGCCTTCAGTGCCTTCGCAAATTCAACGCTCCAGGAGTTCGCACCGACGAGCAGGACGCCGGGCTTCTCTGCGCGGGCCAGGCCGAGGCGGCGGGCAAGCGGGCCGATGGTGAAACCGTGCAGCACCACTGTTGTGAAGACCATGGCAAAGGCCAGCGGCACAATCTGGTCAGCCCCGGAGAAGTAGAAGCGGCCTTCCCGCGACAGGTCGACCAAGAGCGTGCCGAAAAGGCCCGAGACTGCCACCGCAACAATGCCTCGAGGCGCAATCCAGCCAAGCAGCAGCGCTTCCTTGCGGCTAAGCGTACCGGCGGTCGCGATCCAGACCGATAGCGGACGAACAACAAACAGCATCACCAACAGGAATATCAGCGTGTTGAGGTTCAGCGCCGATTTTATGATGGACGGCGTTAGGTCAGCCGTCAGGATCACGAAGACGCCTGAGACAAGCAGAACGGCAATATCCTCCTTGAACTTCCGCAGTTCAGAGAGGTCGGCAAGCCGTGAATTGGCAAGGGTCATGCCGTAAGCGGTCACCGCAACGAGGCCAGTTTCGTGTTCGACTTCTTCGGCAAGCGCGTAACAGAGAATAATCGACGCAAAGATCAGCGGCGCTTTGAGGTATTCAGGCGTCCAGCCTTCGCGGAACGCCCGCGACATCGCGAACCCGAACGCGACGCCGAGAAAGATACCGATGCCAGCGGCCATCAGGATCCACATACCGGCCCAGAGTGTCGAGTCGCCCTGCGAGGCCACCCGGATGATCTCATAAGCGGCGACGGCAAACAGGGCGCCTACCGGGTCGTTGACGATGCCTTCCCATTTGAGGAACTGCGCCGGTCGGCCGGAAAGCTTTGATTGCCGCATGAGTGGCATGATCACGGTCGGACCGGTCACCACCATGACACCTGCAAGCACAATGGCACTCGCCCAATCGAGCCCAGCGGCATAATGCGCGGCCAAAGACCCCAGGAACCATGCGAGCGGTCCGCCAAAGAACACCATTCGTCGAACGGCAGCGCCAGCGTCGCGCAAATTCTCAAACTTCAGAATGAGGCCACCTTCGAACAGGATGACCGCAACCGACAAGGACACAATCGGGCGCAACAGATCGCCAAACGTCGCTGACGGATCCAGAAGAGGATCGCCCCAGATCACTTGCCAGAGCGGTCCGGCCGCAAGGCCGGCAAGCGCCATCAGAACGATCGCCGGGGCCTGCAGACGCCAGGCCAGCCACTGCGCGCCAAGGCCCAGTGCCCCGATCATTGCGCAGGCGAAGATCAGGCTGTCGGAGCCCACGGCAGCAAGAAGGATATTCGAGTCAAACATGTTTATGATCGGTCCAGCCTGAAGGAAAATCAGGAGGTTGGTGTTTCAGCGTCGGTCTCGCGTGAGAAGTCGAAGCCTATTTCACGCGTGCCGTATTCCCCCGTTTCGTATTGGTCCATCTTAGACTGGAACCAGTTCAATACGTGATTATAGACATAATCGAACAGCTGATTGGAGTCATTTTCCTTTAGCGGCAGGGTCAAGCTGAAGGATTGACCACCCTGAATGTCCAAAATGAGGTTTTCGCCGATTTTCTGGCACTGCATGGTCAGTCGGATCCAATCCGTGCCACGCGTCACGCGGACGGCAAGGCCGAAGGCGACCGGACCCAATGGACGAAACCCTTTTGGCGCGACCGAAAATGCCTTGTCGCCATGATCCTTGGGCTCGAAGTCGCCGACTGGCGGCACCAGTCTGACGCAGACGCCGTCCTTGGCATCGATATAGTCGCAAAGTCCAGCACGCACGGCCTCGGCGAGCTGGCGAACGCGGGCATAGTTTTCGGCCGCAAGATTCTGATACGTTTCAACGAGGTCAACGAGCTGGTCAAATCGCGTCATCGGGCGCTCCTTCGGCCGCTTGTGTGATATCAGCACGTAGTGCGCTTGATCTGGCTAGGCCAGAGCCGCACCGCAATTTTCTTAAAAGTTTCAGGCAGTCCGGCCGCGAAGGCGGCGCTGTGGCAAGGATTCGACCGTCCCCATTGACGCATCCAGGGTCTCAATTGATGGACGCAAATGAGCCGGAAGTCCCGACCTGGCGAGTTCTATCGCAGTTGCTGGGGCGAGACCGTCATCATAGGCAGTGAGAAGGGTGCGTATCGTCTCCAAATATCGCATCTCCTCGTCGATCACCTGGCCGAAGCGGGCCGCGAGCGGTCCGACCAGCCCGTAAGCGAGAAAGACACCAAGAAATGTACCTAGCAGCGCGGTCGCGATCATTGGGCCGAGCACTTCGGGCGACTGATCGATCACACCCATCGTTTTGATGATACCAAGAACAGCCGCGACGATGCCGAGCGCGGGCAAGGCGTCTGCCAGAGAGTTCAGCGCATTCACCGCCCTGTGACGTGTATCGGCAATCGAGCCCATGGCGTCATCAAGATGGGTCTGCAGTGGCGACTTGCCGCCTGGATTGAGGGCAAGCAGGCGGAAGCTGTCGGTAATCAGCGAGCGAGCGTCCAGGTCGGCCAATAGGCGCGGGCGGTTGATGAATACCGGCGAAGACTCCGGCGCTTCAATGTCTGCTTCAATTGCCACGATGCCGCCCCGCCGCGCCCGGCGGATGAGGTCGTTCATCCCTGTCAGCAAGTCGGCATAGTCGCTCTGTTTCCACTTTGCGCCGGTGACCGCTTTGCCAAGCCCGGCGGCGGCATCGCGCGCCACACGCGGCGAATTTCCGACAAGCAGGGTTCCGATGGCGGCTCCGCCGATCAGGGCAAGCTCGAAAGGCAGGGCCTGCATGATTGCCGGACTGCCGCTGAAGATCAGGGCGCCGACAATTACGGTGATAACTGTGAGGAGGCCGAGAAGCTGGAACATGAGCGCGCCTTTGGTCGATCAGGCCCTGTTATGACGGCGAGGGCTTTAAATATGGTTTCCACAATATTGCTGGAGGCAGGCCGCATTCGCCGGCGAGATTGCTTGATCTTTTCAGAGGCAAGGTGAATGAGAGGCCATGGCTTCTCCCGAGCAAACACCGACCGGCGTTCAAAGAGAGGATCGGCGCGGTGCATTCCGGCTGCTCTTCTTTGCCCTTCTTGCCGTAGGCGCCGGCAATACGATGCTGATCAGCGCGATCCTGCCGCCGCTGGTGCGCGATCTCGGCCTGCCGGACTGGATGGCTGGCGCGATTTTCTCGCTCTCGGCGGCCATGTGGGCGATCTGCTCGTCCTTCTGGGGACGCAAGAGCAATGAATGGGGCAGGCGGCGGGTCGCCGCGCTCGGCATGCTCGGTTTCTCGATTTCGATGCTGCTCTTCGCGACCTTCGCTGCGCTGGCGCTCGCCGGACACATCAAGAGCGCGATCGTGGTTTTCGTCTGTCTGCTCGCGTCGCGCACGCTTTTCGGGGTGCTTGGGTCCGGCACGAACCCAGCCGCCCAGGCCTATATCGCCGACCGGACGCGCCGTGAGGACCGCACGGCTGAGATCGCATCGCTGACATCCGGCTTCAGTTTCGGCGCCGTGGCCGGACCGGCTTTCGCCGCCGCGATCGGCGCGGTCTTCGGCCTGCTGACGCCGGTCTTCATGATCAGCGCAGCCGCCGCGATCATCTCCTTCCTCATCTATACGCGCCTGCCCGAAAATACCCCGCCAAAGCGCGAGGTGGGTATCCGCAAGAAGGGGGAGAAACGGGAAGGCGACGGACTTTGGCGCGATCCGCGGGTGTTACCCTTCCTGCTCTTCGCGATATCGCTGTCGCTGGTGACCGGTGTGCTGATGCAGACCTTTGCCTTCGCAATCATGGACAAGATCGAGGTCGGTGGCGCTGAAGCCATGCAGTTTACCGGCCCGGCTTACACAGTCGGCGCAGCCGGCACGCTGATCGCGCAACTCGTCATCATCCCGCGTCTGAAAATGTCGAACCGCGAACTGATGGTATCCGGGGCGCTTTTGTTGGCGGTGGGCGCCTTCCTGATCGTGCCGACGCGGGAGTTCGCCGTGCTCGTCCTGGCGCAGTTCTTTGTCGGGATTGGTCAGGGGCTCGCCCGCCCCGGCTTTTCCAGCGGCGCCTCCCTGGCCGTCGGCTCGTCTTTGCAGGGCAATGTTGCCGGGTTGGTCATTTCAGCCAACGGCATGGGTTTCATTGTCAGCCCGTTTTTCGGCCCATGGATGTACGAGAACGTCCACCCTTATGCGCCCTTCATCGGCGCTGGCGTGATGCTGCTCTTCATGGCGGTTTTCGCCCGCAAGGTGTTCCCGGCAAACCAGGTCATGATGGATGACCCGGACGAGCCATCCGATCTTTACGACTAGCTGCCGAGCGCGGCCAGAACGGACTCCAGGGCCGGACCGGACGGATAACCGTCCGCGAGAAGACCATTGGCTTTCTGGAAGCGTTGCAGCGCCTGACGTGTGCCCGTACCGGCGATACCGTCAACCACGCCTGCGTCAAAACCAAGCTGGTTCAGTGCCGACTGCAGGCGTTTCACATCCTGATTGCTGAGGCGCGGGATCTCTGTTGGCCACGCTGCGACCGGCCCATACTTGCCCTGCAGGCCGTCCGTCAGCAGGCCCACGGCGAGGGCGTAGGAATTGGACCGGTTATAGGTCTTGAAGACATCAAAGTTCTTGAACAGCAGATATTTCGGACCTGTGGCACCGGTTGGCAGCCACAGCTCGGCATAGTCGGCGTCTGTCACGCCCCATTCTCCGCCGCGTATGGGTGACAAGCCGAGCGATTTCCATGTGGCCATGCGACGGTCATTGCCGTCGGCATAGGACCAGTCGAAGCCTGAGGGTGCGAGAACTTCGATGCCCCATGGCTGATCGAACACATATCCCGACCTGGAGAGGTAATTGGCTGCCGATGCGAGCGCGTCAGGGGCACTCGACCAGATGTCGGCTTTGCCATCGCGCTCATAATCCTGCGCATAGGCAAGGTAGGTTGTTGGCATGAACTGGGTCTGTCCCATGGCTCCGGCCCAGCCCGATCCCAGCTGGCTGCGGTCGGCAAAACCGCTTTCGACAATTTTCATCAGGGCAATGAGCTGGCCTTCTGCGAAGCTGCGCCGGCGGCCTTCGACCGCCATGTTTGAGAGCGTGTTGGCCGCGTCGTAATTACCGATATAGGAGCCGAAATTGGTCTCCATCGCCCAGATCGCACTGACCGCTTCCCGGTTGACGCCATAGGTCTGTTCAATGACGTCGAAGACGCCTGCAAGCTCAGCGAGTTTCTCACGGCCGGTTTCGAAACGGCTATCGGTGACCGCGGTGCGTAGATAGTCCCAGACAGGCTTGGCAAATTCGGCTTGATCGGCGATGCCTGTGCCGGCGACACTGACGTCTTCGCTGAGATAAAGCTCCAGTGGCGAAATGCCTTCCAGCATGGCGAAAATGACAGCCGGATTGCGGCCCTGCGCCTCAGCGCGGGCAGCGAAATCTTCGCGCCAGATATCCATGTCGCGATTGCCGGACGGCGTATAAGGACCGGTCGGCCCCGCAATTGGCGCTGCGTCCGGTGTGCCGACAGGATCGCCCGGCGGCTCGAAAGCCGGTGTCTCTTCGCCGGGCGCGTTTCCATTCCCGCCAACTGTGCCAGAGCCCGGATTCGCATTCTGCGGTGTGGCGGCACAAGCCCCGATAAGAGCGCTCAATGCGGCCGCGTAAATCCAGCGACGCCCGATATTCATTTCAGTTTTCATCTCAGCAAATTCCTTTTGCCGTGGTGGTGTGTCTCAATCGTTGACTCTCAACGGACCTTTGGGTATCGACGCGCCCTTGTGAGTTTCCAGCTATGGCAGGGCCCATCCCATGAAAGTCAAATCATCTCTTAAAGCCCTGAAGACGCGCCACCGCGACTGTAAGGTTGTGCGCCGCAAGGGCCGTACATACGTCATCAACAAGACCGATCCTCGCTTTAAAGCAAAACAGGGTTAACCAGACAATGAACGCGCCGCTGCGGGATGAAGTTTCTCCCGGGCGCGCGCGGATCATCCTGTTTGATTTAGGCAATGTTGTGGTGGACTGGAAACCGGTCCGCCTCTACCGGAAGATCTTCGACACTGAGGCCGAAGCAGAGGCCTTCTGCAACGATGTGTGCACCATGGCGTGGCATGTCGAGCATGACCGTGGCCGCAGTTTCGCTGATGGCGCGCGCGAGCTGAAATCCCGTTACCCTCAATATTCTGATGAAATCGACGCCTGGCACGGTCGTTGGTTCGAGATGTTCGACGGCTATGAATCCGGCGTCCCAGCCCTGATGGCGCGTCTCGAAGAGGCGGGACATCCACTCTACGGCCTGTCGAATATGTCTGCAGAAGTCTACGAGGAAACGCGTGAGCGCTTCCCGATGATCAAACTGCTGCGCGATGTTGTCGTGTCCGGAGAGGAGGGGCTCATCAAACCCGATCCAGCGATCTATGATATCAGCTTCAAACGGACGGGCGCGCGCCATCCTTCTGAAGTCTTCTTCATCGACGACAGTCTCAAGAACATTCAAGCCGCGCGGAATTTCGGCTTTCGCACGCACCACTTCCAGGGTGCTGAGGGTCTGGAAAAGGCCCTGATCGACGAAGGCTTTCTTTAGCGTTGCCGTTAGATGGCCGCATTGAGGCCTTGCCGGAACCCACAAGAAACCCATACTTGATTGCATGTTTAAAGCACTCGCCTTTGCAGGATTGATCCTCGCCAGCGGCCCAAGCTTCGGCCCATCGGACGAAATGTTCGAAGAGCTGAAGAATGCACCAACGGAAGAAGAAGCGGCATCTGCCGCATTGGATATCTGGGCGGCCTGGATGGAAAGCGGTTCGGCCGCCGCTGATCTTGTCATGGAGCGGGCCGTCACGGCGCAATCGGTGGGCGAGCTTGAGCTTGCGCATGAGCTTTATGACCGTGTCATCGCGATTCAGCCGGACTATGCCGAGGCTTATAACCGGCGAGCGTCCGCCTTCCTCATGGAAGAGAAGTATGACGAAGCCCTGCGCGACGTGAACGAAGCCCTGCGCCTTGAGCCGCGTCACTTTGGGGCCTGGGTTGGCCTTGCCCGCGTGCTGGAGCAGCTGGGCGCGAAGGAGGAGGCGCTCGTCGCCTATCGCGAAGCACTGAAAATCCATCCGACTCTTGGCATGGCAAAATCTGCTGAGGCCCGTCTTGTCGAGGAGCAGAACGGGCAGGGGCTTTGAAACTGGCTGCCACACTTTTTCTCATCCTGATCACGGCAGGACTGGCCGGTGCCTGTGTCCACAGTGCCGTTTACACCCGCAACGCTGAAGAGCGCTGGCCGGCCAGTGGTACGATGGTCGAGGTCCACGGTGAGGATGTTCATGTCATTCGTGCAGGGGAGACTGGACCGGCTGTTCTGATGATCCATGGCGCTTCGGCGAATGCGCGCGAGTTCACGGAAACACTGGCGCCGAGGCTGTCTTCTGACCACCGCATCTTAATGGCGGACCGCCCGGGTCACGGATATTCTGAACGTCCTGAAGGCAGCGAGAGCCTACTTGTCCAGGCCCGTCAGATGGCTGGCGTCATTGAAGCGATGGCGCCTGGCGAGAAAGTCGTCGTGGTCGGCCATTCTTATGGCGGGGCCGTCGCGCTTCGTGTGGCTTTGGACTATCCGGACCTTGTTGACGGGCTGGTCCTGCTCGCGCCTGTCACCCATGATTGGGGTGGCGGCGGCGAGACCTGGTACAACAAGGTGGCTGGCCCGCCGATCATCGGGCCAATATTCTCCCAGCTCGCCCCCATCGTTGGCCCGGCGCAGGTAAAGCAGGGCATTAACGGTGTGTTCGACCCCGCAGACCCGCCCGAAAACTATTACGGTGATGCGGGACTTGGGCTGCTGTTTCGGCCACCTGAGTTTCGGGCCAACGCCGACGACATGAACGCGCTGCGAGACGAACTGGCTGCCCAGCAGGACCGATACCCGTCAATCGATGTTCAAGTGATCCTGTTCTCTGGCGCCAAGGATACGGTGATCAAGCCGACACTGCATGCCGGCAAGATCAAACATCAGATCGAAGACTTCACGCTCGTCCCGCTCGCCAATGGTGGGCACATGCCGCACCATGCCCACGGTGAGGCTGTGGCTGAGGCGATACGGAAACTGTCAGCCGAAACCGATCAGTCTTCGTAGTCTACGAGACCGCTGGCGCGCCCCATCACATGGAAGATTTCGTTCTGCTCAATTGTGCCCCGGACCAGTTCTGCGCCCGGGCCGCTCGCGAAGACGGGTACATCTTCACCAGCATGCGTTTCTGAACCCGAAAAGATCAGCGCCTGCTGGTGGAAGTCCTTATCGGTCGTGTCGACCGTGGTCAGGTCTTCGCGCGCGCAATCTTCCTGGCCTGGCTTGCAGCCGGTCGAGCCGTTGGCATAGCCGAGGGTCGTATAAGGCTTGCCATCGTCAGCGCGGGCAAGACCGCCCGGCCCGTATGCGACCTTGCCGAGAATGTCGTTTCCTCGAACCGGATAACCAGCAATCGTCAGCGTGTGCGAGTGGTCTGCGGTGACGATGATCAGCGTTTCCGAAGCATCCGTCATTGCCAATGCTGCCGAAACCGCCTCATCAAGCGCTGCAGTATCGCCCAGGGCTCGCGCCGCATTGGTGGCGTGGTGGCCATGGTCGATCCGGCCGCCCTCGACCAGCAGGACATAGCCATCGTCATTCTGCGACAGCCGCGTAATGGCGGCCTTGGTCAACTCGGCCAGTGACGGCTCGCCGCCCTTGTCTTCGGCGCGGTCCAGCTCCCATTGCATGTGCGATGGATTAAAGAGGCCCAGGACCTTGCCGGCGGACGCGAAGTCAACGCCGTCAAATCCGGCTTTATCATAGACATAGGTGCGATCGCCGTCGCCCGTCAGCCAGGTCTCGACAAGGTTCTCCCCGTCGGCCCGGCGGCCTGACGCTTCGCCTGTTTCAGGATCGACAGAACCGGCGGGATAAAACGGGTTGCGGCCGCCGCCGAGAATGACTTCAAATCCATCGCCAGCTGGCCATTCGATGAGTTGCCGCGCAATGTCCTTGCAGCCTGTATCGCCAACTTCGGTGTCGTCTTCCCAATCGCGGCTGGCGCTTTCTGAATAGGTGGCGGCCGGCGTTGCGTGCGTGATCCGCGCTGTTGAGACGATGCCCGTGTCGAGGCCTGCCTGTTCGGCGATTTCGAAGATCGAATCGGTTTCCTGTCCCTCTATGGACGCGCAGTTGCCAAAGGCCACGCCAGAGCGCAGACCGAGTGTACGAGAACCGGTCTTCACGCCGCTCATCATCGCTGTCGCCGTCGACGCGCTGTCAGCGACCTGACTGTCGTGGCTATAGGTCTTGGAGAAGGCCGAGTAGGGCAGGCTTTCCATAGCGAGGCGATAGCTCTCGCCGTCGAGCCCCTTGTGCTGGCCAGCGTAAATCCGGCCGGCCGTCACGGTCGAAACACCCATGCCGTCACCAACGAAGAGGATGACATTCTTTGCTTTGGGCACAAAAGCTTCGCCGGCTCGTGCATCGACGCTCGCGGCGGCTGACTTGTAGTAATCGTCGGCGGCTTGCTGCGGAACGGCGGACGGTCGAGCGTCGAGCGGCAAATCGCTGATCTCGGTTGGCGGCGCGGCGCTTGTGGCACAAGCGGCGATCGTCAGCGCAGCGGCCAGAGAGAAGAAGAAAATCCGCATGCGCGGGCTGGGCGGTTTGGGGGCGTTGTGTGTCATGCAGGCTCTTTAGCTGGTTTTTGTGACGGTTTCGATGACGCTTTACGACGCGTTTCGCGGGCGGCCCCCTGAGACAGCCAGATCCCCAACAGGATAAGGCCTGCGCCGCCGCCCTGTATGGCGGTCAGCGGTTCTTCGAAGAGTTGCCAGGAAATGGCGGCGGCGATGACTGGCTGAATGAGAAGGATAATACCGGCAACCGCCGCTGGCGTGCGGCCCAGGCCGGCAATGATAAGGCCCTGCCCGCCAATTTGAGCCGCAACCGCCAGAAAGGCCGGCGCGGCAAAGCCTGCAAGCGTGGCAGGAAGGAAGCGCTCTCCGGATACGGCCACAATGATCCCCGCCGTGATGGCCTCTGTAATGGTCAGCCACAGAATGACATCCATGGCACCAAGCCGGTTTCGGGCGAGCTTGGAAAGCAGCATGTATCCGGACACCATGAAGGCGGCGCCAAGCGCCAGCATGTCGCCCCTTATGTCCGTCTTGCCGCCAGACTCTCCGCCCAGCGAAAGGGCCGCTGCCCCGGCCACGGCGACGAGAACGGCGAGAAACCAGATTGGCTTCGGGCGCTCTTTGAGGAACAGCCAGGCGGCAAAGCCGACACAGATATTGCCAAGATTCACAATGAAAGTTGCGTTGGCGACCGTCGTCAGTGTCAGGCCCCAGTGCCAAAGCGCGATATCGAGTGCGAATAGAATTCCGGCTCCAACGACATATCGATTCACCCGCGTCGGCAGGCGTCGTTCAATCGCGACGAACAGGATAAGCAGCATCGGGATCGCAAAGACGTAGCGCCAGAAAGCGATGGCCTGCGGACCGAGGGAATCGAGCCCCATGCGCAGCCCAATTGGCGCAAGCCCGATGCAGACACCGCCGAGCAGAAGCAAAAGCGGGCCAAGCCAGACGCGCGCTTGCGCCAATGGAGGTTCGGTGTGCGACATTCAAACTCCGGCCAGACGGCGAACTTGATCCGGCGTAAAGCCTTCTTCTCGCAGACTGGCAAGGCTTCTGGATGCAAATCGCTTGGCGAGCTTCTTCCCATCGGGGCCCAGGACAAGCGGGTGGTGGGTGTAGGCAGGCCGAGGCCAGTCCATCAGCGTCTGGAGAAGAACGTGAATATGCGCTGCGTCCGCGAGGTCTTCTCCGCGGATGACATGCGTGATCCCCTGCAGTGCGTCATCATGCGTCGACGCCACGTGATAAGCCGTCGGCGAATCCTTGCGGGTGAGATTGATATCGCCGTGCAGCTCAGGCTGTGCCTTGATCGTTTCGTGTTGTCCGTCCGGCGAGACCAGCGTGAAGGACAGTCCGTCATAGATATCGCCGAGATACTCCCGGCAAGCTGCCAGTGAGAGGCGCCAGGTAAAACCGTCTCCCCGGGCCATCCGCGCAGCTTCGTCTTCTGCTGACAGGGCTTCGCCGACAAGAGGCGTTCCGGGCGGCAGGCCTGCCTTGGCTTGTTCCTCTGCGATGTCAGAGCGCGTTCTGAAGCAGCGATAGGTCAATCCGAGGTCTGTCAGGCGAGAGACAACAGGTTCATAGTCTGCAAAGTGCGCCGACTGGACCCGCACTGGCTCTTCCCAGTCGAAGCCCAGCCATGAAAGATCTTCATAGATCGCATCGGTGAATTCCGGCTTGCAGCGCCCAGGATCGATATCTTCGATCCGCAGCAGCACCCGACCACCAGCCCGTTCGGCAGCAGCCCAGACATGCCAGGCCGAGGCCGCATGCCCAAGATGCAGACGCCCCGTGGGCGATGGCGCAAAGCGGGTTACAAAATCAGTCACCCGCGCGCTTTAGCAGAGCTCGTCAGGCGCTGACACCTGTCGGCATCGGACAGGACACGCCCGTGCCACCAATGCCGCAATAGCCGTTTGGATTCTTGGCGAGGTATTGCTGGTGATAATCTTCGGCGTGGTAGAACTCATCCAACAGGCCGATCTCGGTGGTGATCTGACCGCGCCCCGCGTCATCGAGCGCCTTCTGATAGGTGTCGCGGGTCGCCGCCGCCACTTTCAACTGGTCTTCATTGGTCACGAAGACCGCCGAGCGATATTGGCTGCCGACATCATTGCCCTGCCGCATGCCCTGGGTCGGGTCGTGACCTTCCCAGAACGCTTTGAGAATTTCGCCTGTCGTGATTTTCGAGGGATCATAGATCACGCGGACCACTTCGGTATGACCGGTATGACCAGTGCAGGTCTCATCATAGGTCGGGTTTGGCGTTTCGCCGCCAGCATAGCCGGCCTGCGTCAGCCACACGCCGTCGAGCTGCCAGAAGATTCGCTCCACGCCCCAAAAGCAGCCCATGCCGACAACGATCTCCTCGAAGCCTTCCGGCGGTCTGGAGTTCAGCGGTATGCCGTTTACGAAATGCGTGTCCGCGGTCGGTATGGCACCGTCGCGGCCGGGCAGGGCGGCGCCCTTTTCGGGCATGGGGGCAGGCTTGCGGGTAAAGAACATGACAGGCGTCCTTTCTTGGATGGCTTGTGGCTCGATATGGTGTTTGTACAGCGGAAGGACAATCACGGGCTTGCGATCCCCTGCATCCTTCCATTATAGACGCGCCCTTATGGTGAGGTGGCCGAGTGGTCGAAGGCGCACGCCTGGAAAGTGTGTAGGCTAGCAATAGTCTCCAGGGTTCGAATCCCTGTCTCACCGCCAGACCCCCCCAAATGACATGAACCGTTACTGTTGCAGTGCGCCGCGCCAAGCGCCGGCGAATCTGCATGTCGTCGGGGCGTGCGCGCGGACTTTTTTGCCGAAAATCGCCGGTCCAAACTCAATTTCCACGGTCATTCACACGGTCGCTCACACAATCGTCGGTCACAACGCGTCTCACAGGGTTGGGGTTGCGCGCTCGAAAACGAGCGCCGTCTCAACAAAAAAGGAAAATGAAATGAGACACACGACGATAAACAGGCCCGGGAAGTTGCCCCCAGGGTTCACCGGTTTGCGCCAGCGCCTGTCCCAGGCAACAGCCACGACGGCCTACTTCATGATGTTCGCTGTCCCGCTAGCGGGCCTCTTCATCGCGGTCGAGCCAGCATTGTAGGAGACGCAAAAGTGACCATCGAAAAACAAAAATTGCCGCACGAATCCTCCCGTATCTTCCTGACCGATGGCGGTCTGGAAACGGACATGATTTTCAATCGCGAACAGACCTTGCCTGAGTTTGCCTCCCACACGCTGTTCAATACAGCGGTGGGGTGCCGGGAACTGGAGAGTTACTTTCGTGACTATCTGGACCTCGCCCGTCTCTGCAAGACAGGGTTCATTCTGGACACGGCGACCTGGCGCGCCCAGCCTGGATTTGCCGATGCGTTGGGTGCGTCGGTGGAAGACCTCAAACAGGTCAACCACCTTGCCGTCAATTTTGCGCGCCGGCTGCAGTCGCTGTATTCTACACAGGAGTCGCCTGTGCTGGTGAACGGCGTGGTCGGCCCTTGGGGCGACGGGTATGAGGCCTCGGGCGACATGACCTGGCAGCAGGCCGAAGCCTACCATGCCCAGCAGATTGGCTGGCTGGCTGAAGCCGGTGTTGATATCATTTCGGCAATCACCTTCACCAATGCGCCTGAAGCCATTGGCTTTGTGAAAGCCGCTCAGCGAACCGAGGCAGGCATCGTGGTTTCCTTTACGGTGGAAACAGATGGCAGGTTGCCAACGGGACAGAAGCTGGAGGCCGCCATCGACCTGGTGGACGCCGAAACCGGAGCAGCCCCCGCCTACTTCATGGTGAACTGTGCCCATCCAAGCCACTTTGTCGATGCTCTGACGGATGGCGATTGGCTGCAGCGTTTGCGTGGCTTTCGCTGCAATGCGTCGCGCAAATCACATGCCGAGCTTGACGCTTGTGAGGTCCTCGATTGTGGAAACCCGGTCGAACTTTCGCAGGACTACATCAATCTGCTGGAGCGTGTGCCACATGCCAATGTTTTTGGCGGCTGCTGCGGTTCTGATATCCGCCACCTCGATGCCATCGCGCGTCGTCTGACGGCGGAGACCGCCGCGGCCCACGCCGGTTAAGCTGCAAGGATCAGGCTGCGGGCGGTGCATTTTTGCTCAGCGCTCGCAGCCTGTCTATGCTTCGGCTTGAGTGCCAACCTCAATCGTTGCACGGGTGTCCTTGATTGTGTGGTCGGAGGTCGGCAGGTATTGGAACCGGCCCTGACGACCCGCGAGTTCGAGGCCCGCTGCTTCGATGTTCTTGATAAGCGCATCGCGCCTCTTTGCAGAACTGTGATCGTAGAGGGGGTAGGCGAAGTCAGTGTACTGTGAGCCTGCCAGTTCCAGCGTGCCCTGAAACAGGCCAAACGCCTGCGTGGTGGTTCGAAGATCGTCGAACAAGTTTTCGGCTGTTTCCGTGTCATCATCTGCGGTGACCTCCACGGAAAAGTACTCCCAGTCGCCGTCTTTGCCATAATAGTCAGAATGCATGGTAAGGCGCTTCCAACGACCCCTCTCATGAAAGTTGTAGAGGATCAGCGACTGGAAGCCGCGCTCTCCGCGGAACCGGCAATAAAGAGAGTGCAAGCCTTTGGACGCTGGTGCATCCTCTCCAGCGCACCCGGCGATCTCAGCGGTCATCTGCATGGGCAGTGTGCTGATCGTTCGGCGTGACTTTACTGTCCGGTCGCCCAATCGGATACGCGTTCCATCCGGCACAGCCACGATCTGTTCGATCGATGTCCCCAATCTCACCGTGACCCCTTTGGCCCGAAGGGTATCGATGGCGAGCGCGTAATAATCTGGAAAGCCGGTCTTTGGGCGCGCCACGCAAAACGTTTCATTGTTCAAGACCTTGGCGCCAAATTTCTTTCGCGCCATGCCGAGAACGCCAGTCACTGTCGCATTTCGCGCGATCGGCTCCATCCGGGCTTCGGCGAAGTCATAGGAAATTTCCTTTGCGGGAAGGCCATAGAAGCGGTGCACATAGTTCAGGATCCCGCTGGTGCGCATCAGCGTCTCACCGAGATAATATCTCAGAAATTCATAGGCGCTCGTCTTTGCGTTTCCGGCGAGTCTGGCCCTCAGGCCGCTGAAGAGCACGCGCACCAGTTTTGCCTTGGGCAGCGCGGCAAGGTCCAATTTCAGATCGAGAGGGTATTTCGCCAGCTTGCCAGCAGGCGTGACGCGCTGGAACGACCAGGTCAGCGGTATCGTCTGCTCGAACAATTCTGGAAACATCTGGAATTGGGGATAGTCCGACCAGAAAAAAATGGCGCCGACATCGAACGACATGCCGCCGACATTGAAAGATTGATGGTTGCCGCCCGCATGCTGATAGGCGTCAACGAGCAGGACCGAATGCCCGGTCGCCGCAAAATCATGGGCCAATGTCAGCCCGGAAATTCCCGCGCCAAGCACTGTCACATCATAGTAATCGACGTCCGCCACAGTGTGACGCGTAGCGTCGGTCATGGCTGATTCTTCAGCTAGACTCCGCACTATTTTTTTCATCCTGGCTGTCCGCGATCAGTGTCGCGAAATTTCCTCCGCACCCGGCTTTTATTGGTGCACTTTCTTTTGCATTCTAGCAATCGGATTTAGCGCGAAATCAGCGCCATTTCTAGTTCGTGCACGAACTTGTTTTGAGATTCGCTCTTGGGGCGTACCGGCACGCCTGTCAGCGTATTTTGCGGACTGGGTCTGATCCATCCCAGTCCCGGGCGACTTTCGCAATATGGGCGAACGTCCTGCCTTTTGCGCCGCTAATGTCTGAAATCTCAATCACGGTTCCGGGGTGGGCCTCGGTATCGAAATAGGCGAACCGGCCTTTCTCGCCGCCGATCTGGCCTTCATGACCGACCGTGTAGCCCCGCTTGAGCGCGCTATCGTAGAGTGACTGATAGTCCTCAGTCCAATAGGACATGTGCTGCAGGCCTTCGCGGCCCGCATCGAGAAATTCCCTGTACATGCTCGGCGCGTCATTGCGCTGCTGGATGAGTTCGATTTGCAGGTCTCCGGAATTGGCGAGCGCGATCGACATCTTCACGTCAGAGGGTTTGCCACGATGGGTGAACCAGTCAGTCTTCACGTCTTCGATATAGAACCACGGGCCGACGCCCATCACGGTGATCCAGTGCTGCATCGCCGCCTCTATGTCTCGTACGACATAGCCGTTCTGGCAGACCTTACCGAAGATGCGACTCATAACTTTTCCTCGCGCGCCGGATGAACGTCATTCGGAGCGGCGCCCAGTTTAATCGTAAAGGGCAGTCGCCGTCACGTTATCTCAATTGTTGCTTGGCTTCGGCTTGGTGCGTCTCTGTAATGCAAATGCGGTAAACACGCGATTCTACAACGCATTTTCATCATTCGTTTAGGACGCGGCACGCATAGATAGAGGGATGAAAAACGGGCAGCTCCGGGACAGTGAGACGCGTCAGGCGCGTGCGAAGCGCATGATGCGTGGAGCAGGATGGGAACTGTCCATTGTTATTCTGGCGTGCGTGACCGCAGTGGTCGTCAATGACCATTTCGACCTGTTTTCGTCATTTCACAAATATAGCCATGCGCACGATAACTGGAACCTGGATCGATTGGCGG
Organism: Henriciella sp. AS95; assembly: GCF_038900055.1. Taxonomy (NCBI): domain Bacteria; kingdom Pseudomonadati; phylum Pseudomonadota; class Alphaproteobacteria; order Hyphomonadales; family Hyphomonadaceae; genus Henriciella; species Henriciella sp. AS95. The sequence goes on along the minus strand of NZ_JBBMQM010000001.1, from coordinate 279,393 downwards.
CTGTGCTCATTACGCTCTCCGTGGCTGGCTTCGTCCTCGCGACAAAGCGGCTCTTCGAAGTGCGTAGAGAATTCCGCATGCGGATGGAAGCCGAGCGCCATATGGCATATCTCGCGCTCAACGACCCGCTGACGGGGCTCTCCAATCGCCGCGCTTTCATCAACAGGTTGAAGTCTGTGCTCGAGAGCGATCGTGACGGTGACTATGCCGTGATTATGCTCGACCTCGACAGGTTCAAGCCGGTGAATGATTTGCACGGACATGCTGTAGGCGATCGTCTCCTTCAGACGATTTCGCAGCGTCTTCAGGAGGAGATCAAGCCAGGGGACATGCTCGCCAGGCTAGGCGGTGACGAATTTGCTGCGCTGCTTTACCAGAATTCCGGCGATGAGCACCTCGACCGGATTGTCGCGAACATCCTGCGCGCAGTCGAAGGGCCGGTCGAAATGGAGAAGATTGTCTGTCAGGTCGGCGCAAGTGCCGGGGTTTCGATCTTGCGTCCAAATGAAACAATTGCGGTGGAGAGCCTCCTGAAGCAGGCCGACATGGCGCTTTACGATGCCAAGGAGAATGGCCGCGGACATTATCTCTACTTCGACGAAAGCATGAATGAAAAGGCGCTCGAGCGCTCGCAGCTCGAGATGGACCTTCGCGCCGCTGTTACTTCGGACCAAATTCGCCCATGTTATCAGCCGCTGATCCGGCTGAGCGATAACAAGCTGGAAGGCTACGAAATTCTGGCGCGCTGGTATCACCCGCAAAAGGGCATCCTGTCGCCAGACACGTTTATCCCCATCGCGGAAGATACCGGCCTCATCAAGCAGATGACATTGAACCTGCTGCGGGCCGCCTGCGAGAACGCTCAGAGCTGGCCGGATGGGCTGTTCATTTCGCTCAACATTTCACCTGTTCAGCTGAGGCATGAGGAGATCGTCGACGACCTGCTCGGTATGCTTGAGGCTTATGGGCATCCGCCGAGCTTTCTCGAAGTCGAGGTGACCGAGAACGCGTTGATTGACGACATGGAAATGGCGACGGTCATTCTTGAGCGGTTGGCTGATAGTGGTATCCGCCTTGCCCTTGACGATTTCGGCACGGGTTATGCGAGCCTCAATCAATTGCGATCCCTCCCCTTCGACAAGCTCAAGATCGACAAGTCCTTTATCATGAGCATGTCCGAGAGCGAGGATAGCCGCACAATTGTGAATGCGGTTCTCGCGCTCAGCCAGAGCCTTGGCCTTGAGAGCACTGCTGAGGGTATCGAGTCCGAAGACGTTGCCGATTGGCTCAAAGCGGCGGGCTGCGGACACGGACAGGGCTATTATTTCGGACGGCCCGACCTTGATGTCGTCACGTCTCTCGTCGAGTTCGGCTCCCGGTCGAATGTCAACCAGCTGAAGTCGATCAAGGGCGATTTGCCTTCAGAATCTCTGCCTGCCGCAGAGAAACAGTCCGGAAACGCCTGATCCGGCTTGACGAATGGCAGGCTGCGCGCCACGTGCTCTCGCCATGGCAAAAGTGAAGATCTGCGGCATAAGGGATGACTATACGGTCCGGTCGGCGGCGAGAGCCGGTGCCGAATGGGTCGGATTCGTGCTTGTGCCAGAAAGCCCGCGTTTCATAGCGCGCGATTCATATGAGCGTGTGTCCGACAAACTCTACGATTTGCTAGGGACAGCGGCGGAGCACCATGTCCGCTCTGTCGTTCTGCTGACCGATCCGGACCTCGATTTCCTGAAAGGCATGACGGACGCCGTGCTGCCTGATGCAATCCAGCTTCACGGCAGTGAATCGCCAGACTTTGTTGCGCAGGTCCGCGAGGCCTTGCCGAACTATACCGAGATCTGGAAAGCGGCCGGTGTTGAGTGCCTGTCCGATCTTGAGCGCCTGTCTAACTATGAGGCGGCGGACAGGCTTCTCATCGATGCCAAGGCGCCTGAAGGCGCTGACCGCTCCGGCGGCCATGGGCAGACATTCGATTGGTCGATCATGGAGCGCTGGGACGCGCCGAAGCCCTGGCTTCTCGCGGGCGGCCTGACGCCGGAAAACGTTGCCGGTGCCATTGCTGCCACGGGTGCAGATGCGGTCGATGTGTCCTCTGGAGTCGAAAGAGAGCGCGGCGTAAAGGATAGTGATCTGATCAAAAAATTTATCGACGCCGCAAAAGCAGCGTGAGGACGCGTTATGAATAGACCGAATACCTGGGACCAGTGGCCTGACGAGAAAGGCCGCTTCGGCGAGTTCGGCGGGCGCTATGTCGCCGAAACGCTGATGCCGCTCATCCTGGATCTTGAGGCCGAGTATCGCGCCGCCAAGAAGGACCCCGCCTTTACAGCGAAGATGGATGACTTCTGGGAACATTATGTCGGCCGTCCCTCGCCGCTTTATTTTGCCGAGCGCATAACCGAGCACTTCGGCGGGCCGAAGATCTACTTCAAGCGCGATGAGCTCAATCATACCGGCTCGCACAAGATCAATAACTGCCTCGGGCAGGTGCTGCTGGCCCTGCGCATGGGCAAGACGCGGATCATCGCAGAAACCGGCGCAGGCCAGCACGGCGTGGCGACGGCGACGGCCTGCGCGCGCTTTGGCCTGCCCTGTACGGTCTTCATGGGCGCGACCGATGTTGAGCGGCAGAAGCCGAACGTGTTCCGCATGAAGCTGCTCGGCGCTGAAATTGTCCCGGTGTCGTCCGGCACGGGCACGCTGAAGGATGCGATGAACGAGGCGCTGCGCGACTGGGTGACGAATGTGCACGACACTTTCTACGTCATCGGCACGGCGGCAGGCCCTCACCCCTATCCGGAGATGGTCCGCGATTTCCAGTCCGTCATTGGCAAGGAAGCCAAGCGCCAGATGATGGAGCGCGAAGGTCGCCTGCCGGACGCGGTCATGGCGTGCATTGGTGGCGGCTCGAATGCGATCGGCCTGTTCCATCCCTTCATCGAGGACGAAAGCGTGCGGCTGATCGGCGTCGAGGCCTCAGGCCACGGCATCGAGACCGGCCAGCACGCCGCGGCCCTCAATGGGGGCAAACCCGGCATCCTGCACGGCAACAAGACTTACCTCCTGCAGACCGAAGACGGCCAGATCATCGACGCGCACTCGATCTCGGCGGGCCTCGATTATCCCGGTATCGGCCCCGAGCATGCCTTCCTGCGCGATACGGGCCGGGCGGAATACCTCACCTGTACCGACAAGGAAGCCCTCGAAGCCTTCCAGCTCTGCACGCGGCTTGAGGGCATCATTCCGGCGCTGGAGCCGGCCCACGCGATCGCGCGCCTCGGCGATGTCTGCGAGAGTATGGACAAGGATCAGATCCTGATCATGAATCTCTGTGGGCGCGGCGATAAGGACATCTTCTCCGTCGCCGAGCATCTCGGGATGGAGATCTAGCGGGTGATCTCGCACATCACCATCGGCACCAATGATCTCGACAGGGCAACCGCCTTCTATGCGCCGATCATGAAAGAGCTCGGCCTCAGCCGCGTCTCCATGGAGCGGTCAGACCCCTTCGTGATGTGGAATCAAGCATACAGCTTTCGGCCGGTGATTGCGCTCACCAAGCCCGAAAATGGGCAGCCACACCATCCTGGAAACGGCCAGATGCTGGCATTGCTTGCGCCCGATCGTGACGCGGTGAACCAGGTGTTCAGCCTCGCCATCGGCGCGGGCGGCAAAGATGAGGGCAAGCCAGGACTGCGTCCGCACTATCATGAAAACTATTACGGTGCTTATTTTAGGGATCTGGATGGCAACAAACTCTGTATTGTTTGCCATGATGCGGTAGAAAGCTGAAATATGACCGACGCGCTACTCATCCGCATTACCTGCCCATCCACTCAGGTGGCCCACAAGATCGGCGACACCGCTGTGGAGCGGCGGCTCGCTGCTTGCGCGAATATCGATGGGCCTGTGGCCTCGACCTATCTCTGGAAAGGTGTGGTCGAGCAGGCTTTTGAACATGTGCTCTGGCTGAAATCGGTTGCTGCCTGCTGGCCAGCGCTCGAAAAACTGGTCATTGAGCTACACCCCTATGATGTCCCGGCCATGGTGGCGATGCCATGCACCGAAGTCCTCGGTACCTATGCCGACTGGCTTCAGGAGAATACGAAAGCACCTGCTGAATAATGCCAACCCAACGGATAACTGACCGGTTCGAGAAAGTGCGCGCCGAGGGCCGCTCTGCACTCGTCACTTATATGATGGCCGGCGACCCTGACCTCGAAGCAAGCTATGAAGCGCTTTGCGCGCTTCGCGACAATGGCGCTGACATTATTGAACTCGGCGCGCCTTTTACCGATCCGATGGCAGACGGCCCTGCCATCCAGGTGGCCGGTCAACGCAGCCTGAAAGCGGGCACCAAGCTCAGCGATGTTCTGGCGCTCGCTGCACGCTTTCGCGAGGACGATAAAGAGACCCCGCTCATCCTGATGGGCTACGCCAATCCGGTCTTCCACATGGGCTATAGCGAGTTCGCAGAAGCGGCGGCCAAAGCGGGCATTGACGGCACAATCATCGTGGATTTGCCGCCTGAGGAGGATCATGAGCTTCGCCAGGCCTATGAAAAGTATGGAATTTCTGTCATCCGCCTGGCGACCCCGACCACGACCGAGAAGCGCATTGCAAAAGTCGCTGAAGGCGCCTCCGGCTTCCTCTATTATGTCGCTGTCGCTGGTGTAACGGGTACAGGTTCAGCCGATCCGGAAGACATCAGGGAAGGCGTTGACCGGGCCCGCCGGGTCTCTGGTCTTCCCGTCTGCGTCGGCTTCGGGGTTCGCACCGGGGAACAGGCGGCCGCCATGGCGCGTATTGCTGATGGGGTTGTCGTCGGCTCTGCTTTCGTAGATCATGTGCGCTTAGCTCTTGAGTCGGGCGCAAGCGGCAGTATAGCCGCACGTGTGGGGGGGCTGGCGAAGGAACTCTCAACTGCGCTAAAAAGCGCCTAGGGTAATGGACTGACCAAAGTCAGGAGTCCTGTAGACATATGAACTGGCTCACAAACTTCCGCACGCCGGGTCTGAAGACCTTTCTGTCCTCCAAGAAAGAAACACCGGATAATCTCTGGGTTAAATGCCCCAAATCCGGCGAACTGGTCTATCGATCCGATCTCGAGGAAAGCTGGTACGTCACGCCGGCTGGCGCGCATCTCAGGATTTCGCCGCGCCGCCGTTTCCGCCTGTTTTTCGATGATGAGCGCTGGGAGCCATTGCCGCTTCCGCCCGTCGCGCAGGACCCGCTGAAGTTCAAGGACGACAAGGCTTATCCGTCTCGACTCAAGGCCGCCAAGAACAAGATCGCCGCCCGCGAAAAGGAAGAAAGCCCCGAAGGCAGCCCACCTGTTGCGCAAGATGATTGCATGGCCGCCGCGTTTGGCCGCATCAATGGCAAGCCCGCCGTTATCCTGGTCCAGGATTTTGCTTTCATGGGCGGCTCGCTTGGCATGGCTGCTGGTGAAGCCTTTATCGCTGCCGCTCAGCTGGCTGTGGCCCGCAAGGCGGCTTTCGTCGTCTGCACCGCATCCGGCGGCGCGCGTATGCAGGAGGGCACGCTGTCCCTGATGCAGATGCCGCGCACGACGCTGGCCATTTCTGAAGTTCGCGATGCAGGCCTGCCATACGTCGTGGTCCTCACCGACCCGACCTCTGGCGGCGTTTCGGCGTCCTACGCCATGCTCGGCGACGTCCACATTGCAGAGCCGGGCGCCATGATCGCCTTTTCCGGCCCGCGTGTGATCGAGCAGACCATTCGCGAGAAATTGCCGGATGGCTTCCAGCGCTCTGAATTCCTGCGCGAAAAAGGCCAGGTGGACATTGTCTGTGACCGCCGCGAGCTGAAAGAGACCCTTGGCCGGGTGCTCACCCATCTCCTGCCGAAGCGGTCAAAGGAAACCAGCGCGATCGGCCCGGTCAAAGCGCCGATGGCCGATGTGCCTGCCCCGACGAAACGGAGCAAGAAGGCTTGATCGACGCCAAGTTCGCGGTCGATGCCGCGCTGAAGCGGTTCGAGCGTTTTAATCCGACTGACCGCGTTCTGACGCTGGACCGGCTTCTCGTTGTCCTTGATACCCTCGGCAATCCGCATCTGGATCTGCCGCCGACCATTCATGTGGCTGGCACGAACGGAAAAGGGTCGACGACGGCCTTTATCCGGGCGATGGCGGAGGCAGCTGGCCTCAAGGTCCACGTCTCGACCTCGCCGCATCTTGTTCGCTTCAATGAGCGCATCCGGCTTGCCGGTGAGATTATCTCTGACGAGCAGCTGATCGGCTATCTCTCCCGCGTCGAAGAGGCCGTGAAGGGCCGCGACATCACCCATTTCGAGGCCACCCAGGCAGCCGCTTTTCTCGCCTTCCATGAGGTCCCGGCAGACTTGCTGATCCTCGAAGTCGGTCTCGGCGGTCGCTATGATGCGTCAAACGTCATTCCCGCGTGCGCTGTTGCCGTTATTACGCCTGTGGACTTCGACCATATGCAGTTTCTCGGCAAGACCATCACCAAGATTGCGAGCGACAAGGCCGGCATTCTGAAGGCCGGCTGCCCGGCTGTCTCAGCCATTCAGCGTCCCGAAGCGGAAGCCGCGATCCGGCTTGAGGCGGCGAAAGCCGGGGCTGATATCGACTTCCTGACGCCAGAAGACATTTCCTCCATCTTTCCGCCTCTGGGGCTGGCGGGCAAACACCAGTTCGCCAATGCGTCGCTGGCGGCGAAAGCGCTGAAAGCCTGGGGCCATCCGGCGATCACTGACAAGGCGATCCTGACCGGGTGTGCGACCGCTCATTGGCCGGCCCGGATGCAGCGGCTTTCTGAGGGGCCAGTGACCCGGATGGCGGGCGGCGTTCCGGTCTGGCTCGATGGTGGGCATAACCCGCATGCTGCAAGAGCCATTGCAGAAACCCTCGATGACCTCGACCGCGAGGAGAGCCCGAAGCGGACCATGCTCGTCTCGGCCATGCTCGCGACCAAGGATGCAGCCGGCTTCTTTGCCGAGCTGGCGCGCCCCGGCCTTGAGATCTTCACCACTGAAGTGGTGGATAATGAGTTCACGGCCACCCCGGACGACCTGGCCGAAGCTGCAATGTCTGCGGGGCTAAAGGCGACGGCATGTCCGAGTTTTGAGGCAGCCATGAAGGCCGCTGTGGAAGCTGGGGCCGAGCGGATCCTGATTTGCGGATCGCTCTATCTGGCGGGCGATGTGCTCGGCCAGAATAATGAGTTGCCGCGCTGACCTTGCGTGCCACGGCCTCGTGGTTCGACTTCGCTCACCATGTCGGCCTGATGATACGTCGCAATAGCCGACATGGTGAGCGAAGTCGAACCATAGAGGGCGCTGCACCGGCGCCCGCAAACCCGGCTGGATTTGCGGCATACGCACTGAAATATCCTCAAAAATCAGCTCGAATTCAGCCAGAGGCGCAGGGCGTCATTGGTGTCGTGCAGGGCGAAACTGGCCATCAGGCTGAGCTCTGTGGGCAGGCGATGCTCCCCCCGGAACGGCAGGGCGAGCGGCATGATCTGGCGCTTGGCGCGGATGCGAGCGAGGCGGCGGGCCATGCGACGGGCGGTTGGCATCGGGTCTTTGGCGATGGCCGAAAGCGTTTTCCAGCGGGCCAGAAGCGGGCCGATTTCAGGCCGATTTGGTTTGGCCGGTCTTTCTCGCTCTCTCAGCATTTCGAGCGCCCGCGCATAGTAATTGGCAGGATGAAGCAGCGCGAAGCTATAGAGGCGGCGGCGGGGCGCGCGGTCTTGATCAGAGCGCGGGCCACCGGGCCGGGTCGGGGCAAGGGTCAGCCCCGCGCCGATCTGCCAGATGAGCCGCCGGATCAGCTCTTCAGCCAGTTTCAGCCGCGCCTTCAGCTTGCGCGCCAGGCTGAGCGACATCTCGCCCGGCCCCAGATGCAGCTTGCCGCGAGCGCCCGTCTCCATCAGCCAGTCGGCGATGAGATTGAAGCATTCACGCAGATAAGCAGACAGCTCGGGCATGCGAGCGAGAGTAGGGCGGGGCGGTTTAGGGTTGGATAATCTATGAAATGACGTTGAGTTTAGTTCTAGATGCGCGTTGAAGCATTGTCTTAATTCAACGCGACTAGACCAAACCTATGATTGTTGGATGCATGGACCTCCGTCGATTCGATGCGCTGGCTAGTTACGCCAGAAACCCATATGTCCGCCTCATCAGTGATGAACTCGCTTGGTATTCAACACCTGACGAAAAGCTACTGGGTGTGTTGCTTCACGACAAAGTTGACTTTGACTTCACTTGGGTGGTGTTCGCGCGAGACGAGGTATTCAGGTATCGGGCCGTCGATGTGAATGCGAGCCTTCCAACATTTGAAGCGGCGTACAATGAGCTGATTGACCGTTTAGGTGCGCTTCACGCTTTGCCCAATTATCAATTCTTTCAAGGTGATGCCGAACAGGAGCCCATCGACTTTTTTGACTCGCGCATTCCTTTAGAGCGGCAACACTCATCTTATCGCGTGTTGGTCGAAGACGAGTGCTATTCTCCGGCAAAAGAGATTATCGAGGCGATGATGAGGTCCTACGACGACGTCGACGGAAATTTTATTGCTACGTTTCAAGCAAACAGTTTTGATGCTCGAATTTGGGAATTGTATTTGAGTGCGACGTTCAATGAGTTGAACTTTATTCGCGAGAGTCCAGCACAGGTTCCGGATTTCATTCTAAAAAGCCCTTTTGGGCGCTTAGCAGTGGAAGCGACTACCGTAAATCCTCCCGACGGTGAGGCAATCCAACTTCCTGAGGACCGTGCTGGATTGCTTGATTACCAGGAAAACTACATTCCGATACGTCTTGGGCAAGCGCTCAGAACTAAGCTCAATCACGATCCCCCATATTGGGAAGGGCCGCATATGGAAGGCGTGCCGTTTTGCATTGCAATTCAGGACTTTCACGCGCCTGGCTCAATGAAATTCATTGTCCCAGCTATTACGGAGTACGTATTCGGATTTCGTCATTCCATTGAAGAGGGCAAATTGACGATTCGTCCGATTAATACGCACAGGTATGGGAGAAGGCGCATTCGTTCCGGCTTTTTCCAACAAGACGATACGAGAAATGTCAGCGCGGTCATTGTAAACCCTCAGGGCACTCTCACAAAATTTAATCGAATGGGTTTCATGACAGGCTTCGGAAACAGCAACGTTTCGCTTTCCAGATTTGGCGTCGTTCGCTTGCAGGATGGAAGTGGACTGGCCCATTTTAACCAGAGTCTGGATGCTTCATATGACGAGACTTGGACTGAAGGCATGGTCGTGCTTCACAATCCGAACGCTCTTAATCCTTTAGATCCGAGATTGTTGCCGGGTGCGAACCATGAGTTCGTCGAAGAGGATGGGCGAATAAAGAGCTTACTGCCAGCATTTCACCCGATGATGTCACAAACCATAGTTACACTGAGTGAAGCCGACGAATAGCCTCGTGGTTCTGCAACACGATCTTCCCTTCAAGCATTCTTGATCGTCAGGCCGCCATCCACCGGGATGTGCACGCCGTGCAGGAAGCTCGACGCGGGCAGTACCACTGACAGCGTCACATTCGCGACCTCTTCCGGGATGCCGTAGCGTCTCAGGGGCACGCGGCGTTTGGCGTAGATGGTCTTGTGCTCGTCGGAGATGCCTTCTGTGATGCCGGTGTGGATCGGGCCGGGGCAGACGGCGTTGACGGTGAGGTCAAACTCTTCGCGGCCAAGGTCGACCGCCATGCCGCGCGTCAGGCCGATGACGCCATGCTTGGCGGCGACGTAGGGCGAGTTGCCCGGGGTCGCGCCGAGGCCTTCTGTGGAGGCGATGTTCACGATGCGGCCAAAGCCGGCTTTTCTCATATGCGGCAGAGCGGCGCGGGCGGCGCGCTGGTGGCTGGTCAGCATCACATTGATCGTCTTGTGCCAGGCGTCCTCATAGGCCTCGGCCTCGCCATTGATCATGGCGAGCGCGGCGAAGCCTGCATTGTTGACGAGGATTTCAAGGCTGCCGAAATGGTCGGCGGCTTCGTTGATGACGCGGTCGATCGTGGCGGCGTCGGACACGTCGAGCGCCCAGCCGCGGACATTCTCGAAGCCTGCGTCTTTTATCTCCTGCACGACCTTGTCGACGGCCTCCTGTTTGAGGTCCGTCACGGCGACATTCGCGCCTTCATGGGCGAAGAGGTGGGCGGTCGCGCGGCCCATGCCGGAGGCGGCGCCGGTGACGAGGGCGGTCTTGCCAGCGATAGAGCGGGACAGGAGTTGATAGGGCTGCATGGGGGCCTCCGGGCGTATTTACTTCATGTGTGAAGGAAGTGAGTACTCTCATGGCAGTGCGGCGTAAATGGGTGACGTTTGGAGAAGGATGTTCCGGGTGGCGCATCACCGCGACTTGATCGCGGTGCCCATCTCCTGGTGTTGAAACAGACGGGAGGGCGGGAGATGGGCCCCGTGGTCGAGCCACGGGGAGGCGCTCAGGTTCAAGGCAATTAAAAAGCCCGCCACCATGGGGTGACGGGCTTTTGTCTTTCGTCAGGCAAAGCGGCGGTTAGGCGCTTTCCTTGATCCATTCAGCCAGGCGCTGCTTGGACATGGCACCGAGATGGGTCGCGGCGACCTTGCCGTCCTTGAACAGCATCAGCGTTGGCATGCCGCGCACGCCGAATTTGGATGGCGCGACGGGGTTCTCGTCGACATTGATCTTGGTGATCTTGACCTTGCCGGATAGTTCCTCGGCAACGGACTCCAGATGCGGGGCCATCTGCTTGCACGGGCCACACCATTCGGCCCAGAAGTCGACCACGACCGGAAGATCGCCAGCGATTGCTTCTTCGAAATTGTCGTCAGTAATATTTTCGGTGGCCATGATGCCTCCTTCTCAAAGTCTTGTTCTGGCTCATAAGTAGGTACGTGCCGGGATTCTTCAAAGGCCACCAGCTAAACGATTGCGTGAGCTTTGCAAAAGGGTCTCGCTCAGCTCGAACAGTTTGGGGCCGTCCGTGTAGAGCAGGGCGGGGCGGATTCTTCTGCCAGGCCATGCGGCTTCGAGGACCATTTTGTAGGCCGCCATCTGGGCGAGGTATGACGCGTCAATGTCCTCGGCGGAGGCGGGGGCCGGGCGGTCTGTCTTGTAGTCGATGAGGAGGGTGTCGGTTTCCGTGATGACGAGGCGGTCGGCGCGGCCATTGATGATGATCTTGCCTGAAGCCGTTTCGATTTCACCGACAATGGCGGCCTCTGAGCGCCCACCGGGGGCGAAGACGTCGGCAAAGTCCGGATGGGCGAGTGTGGCGAGGGTGACCGACAGGATTTCGTCCTGCTCGCCGGGGGTAAGATCAGTGTGGCGGGCGAGCCAGGCGCGGGCATGGGCCGCGCGATCGTCCTGCGGCTGCTCGGGCAGGTATTGCAGCAGGGTGTGGATGAGCTGGCCGCGCTTGAGGGCGGCAGACCGGGCCTTGCCGAAGGGTTTGGAGACGGGGGCGGTGTCGGTCAGCAGGCGGCTTGGCGCGCGAACGACGGGGCCGGTGGCTGTGGTAGAGGGCGTACGGAAAGCCCAATCTGGGGCGTGGGTTTTTGGCGTCGCGTCGGCCGTATCCGCGCCCGTGAGCGGCGGCAGGATGGGGCCGAAGGTGAGGGTCTCATCTGTGTCCGCGGGCGCATCGGTCAGATCCAGCATGGCCGAGCGGCAGAGACCATACCAGCTGTCAGGCTCATAGCCGGCGCCCGTTTTGCGGCCAGCGAAGGCCCCGCCAATGATCAGCCGGTCCTGCGCCCGTGTCAGCGCCACATAAAGCAAGCGGCGGGATTCTCGGGCTTGCGCGGTCTTTCGCTCAAGACGCAGGCGCTCGAGGATGGGCGGATCTTCCTTCTTGTTTGGGCTGTAGACCGGCGTCTTTCCGTCGACCATGAAGAGGCCGTTCGTGTCGGCTTTTTCCGGGCTCGTCGTATCCGGCAGGATAACAATGGGCGCTTGCAGGCCCTTCGCGCCGTGCACCGTCATCACACGGATTTCGCCATCGGCTTCGGCAAGGTCGCGTTTCAGCTGGCTGTCATCGCCCTCAATCTCGGCGAGGAAGGATTGCAGGCTGGCCGCCTCGCCCATGTCATAGCCAAGCGACCGGCTGATGAGCGCGCTGACCGGGTCGCGGGCCGGCTCGCCAAGGCGCTGGATGAGGCGGTCCCAGCCGGAGAGGTTGTTCTCGCGGCGGGTAGTGAGCGCGTGCGTCAGGAAGTCGAAGGCGGGCAGGTGGCGGTGGGCGATGAGGTCCGCGCAGAAATCGCGGGCAGCGGCGAAGCGGGGTTCTGGAGTGGTCTGCAGGCGGTCCCAGAGCGTTTCTTCGCGCTTCCGGTCATGGGCCAGAACGAAGAGGTCATTGTCATCATCGACAAGGCCGCAGAACGGGCCGCGCAGGATTTCAGCGAGGGTGAGGTCATCGGACGGAAAGAGCGCGAACCGGATGAGGTTCAGACAATCCTGGACGCCGATATGGTCGAGCAGGACAAGCCGGTCAGCGCCGGCGACCGGAAGCTTCCGCTTTTTGAGCGCCTTGATGATGCTCTCGAACAGCGCGCCGCGCTTGCGCACGAGGATCAGGATGTCGTCGGCGCGCACAGGCCGCTGCTGCCATGTCCGCTTGCCGTCCTCGTTCTTGCGTTCGTACCAGACAGGCTCTTTCGCCGTGATCATCTCATCGATCGCGCGGGCCACATGCTCGGCCAGGCGGTTCTTTGGTGATTTTTCGGCGATATGGTCGAGCGGGGCGTCCCATGGGTCGCCATCATCATCGTCCGTGGGCGGCTCGATGGGCCAGAGGTCAACGCGGCCTTCCTGACCGGACCGGCTGGCGGCATGTTTCAAGACGTCAGCCTCGTCCGGTGGTGATTCGGTAAACGGATCACCGGCAAAACTGTCCTGATTGAACGCCGCATCGACGAAATCGAGGACATGCTGTGTTGAGCGGAACGAGACCGTCATGTCCGGCATGTTTGCCCGGCCGTGCAGGGCTTCCTCGGCGGCTGCGAAATCGCGTTTCTCCTTGAGGAACTGCTCTGGGTCTGCGCCCTGGAAGGAGTAGATGGACTGTTTCTTGTCGCCAACGGTGAATTGTGTGCGCGGGTCCGTGGACCGATCGGCGCCCTTGCCGGCCCGGAATTCCTCAACCAGCGCATTGATGAGCACCCACTGATCGGGGCTCGTATCCTGAGCTTCATCGAGCAGGATGTGCGTCAGGCCGCCATCGAGCTTGAAGAGCACCCACTCAGCGACCCCGGTGGAGGTGAGCAGCAGTTTGGTGTGCTGGATGAGATCATCGAAATCGAGCGCGGCGCGGCGGGTCTTGCCCTGCTCATACGCCTGAAGCACAGGCAAGCCGACCGTGATGAGGGCAAGCGTGCGCTCATAGGCGCGCCGGGCGATGAGCTTCGTCTGGATGGTCCGGAAGCGGGCGACTTCGCTGCCCTCGCCATCTTTCATCTGGAAGAGATCTTCCAGTTCGGGCACGAGTTTGGCCGCGCCAGCCGTATACGGATTGGATTTTCGAAAGTCGCCAGACGAGGTCAGGAACAGGCCGGACCAGGCCTCCCAGCGATCACCGTCAGCATAGGGTTGCAGCACGAGGTCGAGGGTGTCGAACAGCTTTTCGTCGGACGCGCCGCGTTTCGGCAGATCATTGAGGCCAGACAGGGCCGACTGCAGGCTGGCGCGGGGCAGGGCGCTGCCCATGGCCTCAGCGAGAATTTCTTCGACGGTCTGGTCCGGGGCGTCGAGCGCCTGCTTGATGTCGCCTGCCAGTTCACCCGGCTCACGCCCTGTCAGCTTCGTGCGCACCCAGCGCAGGCTGGAAAGCACCGCGCCCGCGCCAAGACCGCCGCCAGCTTCAGACAGGGTGACCAGTGCGTCCGGGTCGACCTCGCTGGCGCGTAGCACCTTGTCCTTGAGGCTGTCGCTCCAGATGCGGTCAGCGTCGCGGTCCTCGATTTCGCCAAAGCCGGGAGAGACGTCCGCTTCCAGTGGAAAGCGGCGAAGGATACGCGAGCAGAAGGCGTGGATCGTCTCAATGCGCAAGCCACCCGGCGTTTCAAGGGCGCGGGCAAAGAGCGCGCGCGCCGCCTGTAGGTCATCGCCTGAATAATCGTCTTCGGGGCGGCGCTCCAGTTTCGCCAGTTCGCGGCGCAGGTCATTGTCCTTCATGACCGACCAGTTGCCGAGCCGCTCGAACAGGCGGGTGAGCATCTCATTGGCGGCGGCCTTGGTGTAGGTAATGCAGAGGATCGTGTCGGGTGCTGCGCCCGGCCTGCCATCTTCGCGGCGAAGCAGAAGGCGCGCGACGCGGTCGATCAGGACCTTCGTCTTCCCCGAGCCGGCATGCGCTTCGACCCAGGCGGACCGATCCGGCAGAGCGGCCTCTGCCTGGGCGCGCGTCGCGAGCTCTATGGCGTTGGCGGGTTGGTCAGTCATCGCCATCCTCCGCTGCCCACTCATCGCGCCTGGCAAGACGGGCATAGTCGGAGCCATATTTTGCCCATTTCGGGCGCGGCATGGAGATATAGGGGTGATCTGGCTCGGCGAATTTGGCGATCAGTTTCAGGAAACCCTCGCGTGTTTCCGCGATAATCTCTGCAAGCGGTTTTTCAGGGTGCTGACTACCTGACTTGTCGCCGATATTCCGAACGTCGAACCTCGAGCCGAACCGGACATAGGTCAGGGCGCTAACCGGTTTCGCGGCGACGCCTTCGTCTGCGAACCCGCCTTCTTCAGCGATAATGGCCTGAAGCGGCATTTGCGGATTGAGGCCGGTGCGGACCTCGCCCTCTCCCGGCGGCGCGCCGGATTTGAAGTCGAGGATGGCGAGCGTTCCGTCCTGATGCTTTTCCACGCGGTCGGCTGTTGCCGTCAGCGTGAACCGATCCTGCTTGAGGCCGGGCATGTCGAACGTATGCTGGCCCTTGATTTCGGTATGCGGAGCACCCGCAATGAGGTGTAGCCGCGCGGCGCGCCAGGCGATGTATGCGTCGGCGACTTTCCGTCTCGCCGCAATCGCGCCGAGGATGATGTCTTCGGCCTCGCCAGCGTCACGGAGTTCCTGTTCGAGCATGCTGACAAGCTGCTCGGCAGACTTTTCGACGCCCTCATCCTCGAATTTTTCAAGCGCCGCGTGAATGGCCGTGCCGCGCGGGCGGGCATCGATGGGAAGGTCCAGCGCGTCGAGCTTGTTCAGTCCAAGGATGTATTGCGCATAGATCGCATAAGGGTCGCGCTGCAGCGCCTCGATGCGGGTCACCGATAGCCGGTTGGGGCGGACATCCGGCGCGGGTCTCGGCTCGGGTTTGGTGACGAGGGACTGGTCCGGGGGCACGGCAAGGGCGTCCAGCCACAGGCGCGGATCATCCTCGGGCGCAGGGGCCATCGCATCCCTGGCCGCCTGCTCGCCGAGCGCGCCGCGCGCCAGCGTGTTGAGACGCCAGAGCCAACGGGACGCCACGGCCGGTGCGTCGTCGCGGCGTTTGGCGGACAGCAGAATCACGTTCGGGGCGGCGGCCATCTGGGCGAAGTCATGCGCCGAGAGGCCAATCCGCTCATCCGGGTCCGACAGGCCGATTTCTTTCCTGAAGCTGCGCGGCAGGAAGGCATCTGCAGGCGGTTGATGCGGCCAGACGCCTTCATTGAGACCGGCGAGGATGAGCCGGTCAGCGCTTTGCAGACGCGCTTCGAGGGGCCCCCATATGGCTAGGCGAGGATGTTCGGCGCGGCTGCGGACGGTCAGGGTCGAACAGTAAGCCTTGAACAGTGCGCACCAGACCTCTGGCACGGCAGGGTCCATGCTGGCGGTCATCAGAGCGAAATCGCGCAGGGCATTCGAGAGTGCCGCACCATCTTCGCCCGCCCATGGCAGCGGCGTGGCGCCGAGATCGCCCATCATGTCAGCCACAGCTTCCAGATAGGCCTGTCCGGCGATGGGTTTGTCCGGGTCCGCAAGGCCTGCTGTATCGAAGCGGGCCTGGAGGTCGGCAGAGACGGTGCGGGCGAGCTTTATTGTTTCGTCTGAAAGGCCGGTGCGTTTGCGATGGTCGTCGTCGGACGCAGTCCGGTCGATATGCGCGCTGAGGCTGTCCCAGTCGTCCCAGCGGCGTGGGCCGCGAAGGAAGAAGCGCTCGAAGCCTGTCAGATCGTGCGGGTACTGGACCTGTACGTGTTTCAGGGCGGCCAGAAGCGTGACTGGGTGGGTCGGGTCGACCGTCCAGTCCATGATGAGCGCGGCGAGGCTCCCAGCCTGGGTCTGCAGGAGCGGTGTCCCGCCGGACGGCGCGAGCTCCATGTCCCACTGTTTCATCAGCGCCGAAACGCGCCGGGCAAGGCCCGCATCGGGCGTCACGAGGGCGGCGGTCCGGTCTTCCGTTTCGAGCGCCTGTCGCAGCAGCAGAGCAGCGCACCAGGCTTCCTCGCTTTCATCGGCCGCTTCGATCATCGTGAGACCGGAGAGGCCTTTGCGGGCGAAATCTGCGGGCTCCTGGGCGCCTGACATCTCTTCGAGGCGTTCGAGCCAGCCGGATGTGTCGTCAGCCGGCGCGAGGGCTTCGTGAATGAGGTCGCGGCGGGCGGCGGCTTTGTCGTCAGGCTCGATGCCCGGCCAGACGGCGACTTCGTCCGGCTGGTAGCCGAGAGCGGCGAGGGTTTCGGCGAGGGCGAATTGCGGGTGGTTTGAGGTTTGAGCGATCCGCGCCCAGGCGGCCGGGTGCGTGCTGGTGTCGAGGCCCGGCAGGACGATGAGGGTTTGAGGCAGGCTCAGCGCCGCTTTCATCAGCAGGCGGCCGGAAGGGTCGGCGCCGGTCGAACCTGCAATGATCACGCGGCCTTTGGGCGGTGTGGTGGTCCAGCTGTCCGCCATGGCCTCAGCAGCGGCAAGGCGGCGGGCATAGGGGTCCATCTGGACATTTTTCTTGAGCTCTTCCGGCCATTGCGTGACGATAATGTCGAGGAAATCGACCGAGCGGCGCCAGTGTTCGGCGAGTTGGCGATTCTGAACCAGGGTTTCGAGCTTGTCCCAGTCGACCGCGCCAGAGAGGGCGGCCTGATCCAGCAGGCGAGCGAGTTCGCGCGCAGCGGCGAGGGCGGAGGCGGGCGGGATGGCTTTGCCCTGTGCCTCATAATAGGCGCTGACAAGGACGGCGAGGCGTCCGAGGCGGGCAGCAGGCGAGATGGCCGGTGGCAGGTCTGCGAGGGCTGATTCTGCGCCGGGGGGCGGTTCGTCGTTTTCGAGGTCGCCCAAGGGCCGGATCTCCGGCATCAGCAGGGTCTTGCTGCCAGCCGCTTCGAAGAGAGCGAGGGCGAGCGCGCGGGCCGAGCGGCGGTTGGGGACATAGATGAGATCGTCCGCCATGGCGTCGGGCCGCTCAGCGAGGCCGGTCTCCTCTGCCAGCGCGCGGGCAAGTTCTTTCAGGAAATTCGCGCCGGGCGGAATTGTGCGCAGCTTTGGAGCGCCGGGAGCGAAAAGGCCGGGTGAACTCATGCCCCGAAGCATTTCAGCCACATCTCGGCATCCTTCAGGGCGGCCGGGTCACCCACGTGCAGCCAGAATTTGTCGAGCGGGACGCCGTGCATGCGCTTGTTCGGCAGGAGGTCCGACCAGATACGGAAGGCCGAAAAGGGTTCGGCTTTGTGAGCGGCGTAGAGCTTTGGGTTCACGATGCGCAGGCCGGCATAGGCCCAGGGCGCGGAAGGCTCGTCGCCGCGATGGGTGAGCGCGCCCTTGTCGCTCAAGAAGAAATCGCCTGCGCCGCCAAAACCGAGACAGCGTTGTGTGTCGGCAAGAAGCAGCACCTCGTCCATCACGGACGGGAAATAGGCATTGGCGAGCGCATGGAGCGGTTCGGCATCGTTCGGGGCCCAGAAGGCATCAGTATTGACGACGAAGATGGGATCTTCGCCGAGCAGGGGCGCGGCCTTGGCGAGCGCGCCGCCCGTCTCGAGAACCTGATCACGCTCGTCGGAAAAGACGACCTCCACGCCGGAGATGCCGCGCATATGGGCTTCGACCTGATCGGCGCACCAGTGGGTGTTGACGACCAGCTTCTTAACGCCGGCCTCGATCAAGGCTTCCAGCTGCCAGTCTATCAGCGACTTTCCGGCGACCTTGAGGAGCGGCTTGGCCGTGTCATTGGTCAGCGGACGCATGCGCGTGCCAAGGCCTGCGGCGAGGATCATGGCGGTCTGAGGGGTGTTGCTCATTTCGCTTCCTCGAAGATGAAGGGGGCGGTGTCACGCACAAAAGCGGCCATGCCGGCGGCGGAAGGGTGCTCGAGATTGCGGGCGAGCAGTGTTTTCTGACGCGGGAGAAAGTCGAGATAGCGTGGCTTGCTGTCGCGAACGATGAGGCGGGAGAAAATGCCGACAATGCGCAGGGCGTTCAGCGTGCCGATGATGGCAAGTCGCTCGAGAAAGTCGGCTTCGGATTTTCCGGTCTTGTCCAGATAGGTTTTTATGGCTGCTGAATAGGCTGCCGGTGAGACGTCGCGGCGGGCGTCCTGGACGAGCATCGCCATGTCCCATGCGTCCCAGCCGATCACGGCGTCCTGGAAGTCGAGCAGGCCGATGCGGGCACGGCCTTCGCGTTCAGGCAGCCAGATCAGATTCTCGGCGTGATAGTCGCGCAAGGTCAGGTCGCGTGGGAAGTCGCGCGCGCGGTCCAGCAATTCGGCCAGTTCGCGCTCCCAGCGCACACGGTCCTGATCCGTCATCCGCATGCGGGTGTCCTGCTGGTGAAACCAGTTGGCAAAGAGGCTGGCATTCACATTCAGGGCGAGGTCATCGAAATCGAGGATCGGCCAGTCGCGGCCGAGGGCGTGGAGATGGCGCGGGGTGTCCTGGGCGTGGAGGTCAGCCAGCGCCGAAGCGGCCGCTGTGTAGAGCGTCACCTCGTCTTCGCCCTGTTCGATGAGGCGGGCGAATTCCTTCAGTGTGCCGAAATCCTCAATGATGGCGAGGCCGAGCGAAGAGTCGCCTGCATAGATCGCGGGGGCGCTGAAGCCGTGATCGCGCAGCCAGCCGCCAATTGCCGCAAAGGCCTCCACGCGAGACGCGGCCAGACGCGACTGCTTGTTCCAGCCCCCTGCCAGGCGCTCATCATCCGACATATCCGGCGTGCACGGATCATCCTCGACAAGTGGCGCGTCCATGAGCAGGGCCGTGGTGCCATCGGTTTTGGTCAGGCGTCCATAGCGGCGCGTCGAGGCATCCTGTCCAAGCCATTGCAGCTCAGCATCGCCCCATCCGGCGCGGTTGAGGAAGTCCGTGATTTGCGAGGTGCGGTTCGCGTCAAATCCCATGCAAACGAGTCTGCCAGTCTTCGCCGTGCGGGACCAGCCTTGCGGTGCGCCCGTCGACGGTTTGTTCAAGCGTCAGATCGAGCCGCCAGGCCGGCAGGTAATCGCCTGCCTTGCCGGGCCATTCGATCAGGGAAAGGCCATCCATTGTGTCCTCCCATCCAAGCTCCATGACGTCGCCCGGCTCGTCCAGACGATAAAGATCGAAGTGGAAAATGGGGAAATCGGGGCCGTCATATGTCTGGACGAGGGTATAGGTCGGGCTGGGCACTTCGGTCTTTGCGCCGAGCAGGGCCGATATGAGCGAGCGGGAGAAGGTGGTCTTGCCGGCGCCGAGGCCGCCGTGAAGGGCGATGACATCACCGGCCTGCAGATGCGGCGCAAGGCGGCGGGCGAGCCGGTCGGTTGCGGCCTCGTCGGCCAGGTGGAATTCGAGCGTGTCCATATCAGAGGCTGTCCAGCGTGTCAGACACCGCTTGGACGAGTGCGGCGGTCGGCTCGCAGCCAACAGAAAGGCGCACATAGCCTTCGGCAACATCATCGCCCCAGCGGGCCCGGCGTTCCGCGCTGGTCTGGATGCCGCCAAAGCTGGTCGCCGCGAAAATGGCCGGGCAGTCGGTGATAAAGCGTTCAGCCGTTTCTTCGTCCTTGAAGGTCAGGCCGATGACGAAGCCCGGTTCGGACATCTGCGTCGAAGCGATCTTGAAGGATGGGTCATCGGCGAGGCCGGGAAAACGAACGCTCTCCACGGCTTTGTGGCTGTAGAAGAGGTTGGCAAGCTCATGGGCGCTCTCGCACATGCGGGCGAGGCGGAGCTCGAGTGTCATCAGGCCGCGATAGGCAAGATAGGCTTCGGCCGGGCCGGGTGTTGAGCCGGAAAGCTTCCGCCAATTGCGAATGCGCGCCATCAGCGTCTCGTCGCGACCGGAGACGTGGCCGAACAGAACGTCGGAGTGTCCCGCAAGCGCCTTTGTGTCGGAGCTGACGGTAAGGTCTGCGCCAAGGTCCAGCGGGCGCTGCAGGAGGGGTGTGGCGGTGGTGTTGTCGACGATGACAAGCGCGCCAGCTGCGTGGGCGCGCTCTGCGATCGCTGCAATATCGCAGACGTCGAGGCCGGGATTGGACGGCGTTTCGATCCAGACAAGATCATAGCCCTCCACGGCGTGGCCGGTCATTTCGGCGGTGGGGATTTCGGTTGTTTCAATGTCGTGCTGCTTGATGAATTCGTCCATCAGAACGCGCACGGTGTAATAGCCATCCGACGGCAGGAGAAGTCTGGACTTTGGCTTGAGCGTCGCCATCAGCGCAGCGGTGACGGCGGCCATGCCCGACGGGAAGCAGACGGTTTCGGCTTCTTCCAGGGCGCCAATGGCGTCTTCGACCGCGCCCCAGCCAGGATTGTCGAAACGGCCATAGGGGTAGGGGTGGTCCGGGGCGCCGGGCAGGGCGTATTTCGCCGCATTCACGATGGGCGGGGTCAGGCTTTCGCCTTTTTCGATCGAGGCGGCGCGCTTGTGCAGCATCGCCATGATCCGGCTGTCGCTCTGCTTGCGGTCGTGCGCCATTGGCGGGCTTTCCATTGAGGGTTTGAGTGCTGCTTTCCGCATAACGCGCGGGCGTTCCGGGCACAAATCGAATTGCGAGGATTGGGACAGAATTGCCTACCGCCATAGTTTAGGGTATATACCCTAGAAATATAAAAATAGACATTGGGAGGAAGTAAGATGCCGGATTCGATTCAGCTTCAGGACGATATTGTAGAGCGCAACCTTCATGGGCCGCTGAACCAGGTCGATCCAAGTGCCGCGGCCTTGTTCGAGCGCAATATGCACCATGCCGTGTTTGAGCGTTTGCGCCGTGAGGATCCGGTCCATTACACACCGGACAGCCCATTTGGGCCGTTCTGGTCTGTGACCAAATTCAATGACATCGTGACCGTGGATTCGAACCACAAAGTCTTTTCTTCCCGGCGCGATATCGTGATCGGGGATGCATCCGATGACTTCGACACGCCGATGTTCATCGCCATGGATCAGCCCAAGCATGATGTGCAGCGCCGGGCCGCTCAGCCGGCGGTTGCGCCGACGCAGCTGTCCGAACTCGAAGCGCTGATCCGCACGCGGGTCTGCACCATTCTCGATAGCCTGCCGATTGGCGAGGAGTTCAACTGGGTCGACAAGGTCTCTATCGAGCTGACGACGCAAATGCTGGCGACGCTGTTCGACTTCCCCTTCGAGGACCGGCATTTGCTGCCCTACTGGTCGGATGTGACGACGACGAGCGAAACGGTCGGCGCCGAAGCCGACATGGAAGAGCGCAAGCGCATTCTTGGCGAATGCCTCGCCTATTTCGCCGAGCTGTGGAAGGAGCGGGCCGCCCAGCCGCGCAAGTTCGACTTTATTTCGTTGCTCGCGCATGACCCGGAAACAAAGGACATGATCAACCGGCCGATGGAGCTGCTGGGCAATCTCATGCTGCTCATTGTTGGCGGGAATGACACCACCCGCAATTCGATTTCCGGCGGGGTCTATTTCCTCAACAAGTTTCCGGGTGAGTATGACAAGCTGAAAGCCGACCCGTCGCTCATTCCGAACATGGTGTCGGAAATAATCCGTTATCAGACGCCGCTGGCGCATATGCGCCGCACCGCGCTGGAGGATTTCGAGCTCGGCGGCAAGCAGATCAGGAAGGGCGACAAGGTCGTCATGTGGTACACGTCCGGCAATCGCGACGATGAAGTGATCGACGACCCCGATACGTTCCGCATCGACCGTGAGCGCGCCCGCCACCATGTCTCTTTCGGCTTCGGCATCCATCGCTGCATGGGCAACAGGGTGGCCGAGATGCAGCTGCGCATCCTCTGGGAGGAGATCCTCAACCGCTTTGACCGGATCGAACTTGTCGCAGAGCCAGAGCGCGTCCAGTCGAACTTTGTGCTTGGCTACACCAAACTACCCGTCGTGTTGCACCCCAAGCTGTAATGGCCACAGGGACCCGCGAAAAAATTGTCGAAACGGCCCGCCAGCTGTTCAACCGCCTGCATTACGGCAATGTGACCACGGCGATGCTTGCGGAGGCGGCGGGTATTTCCGAAGGCAATCTGTGGTACCACTTCAAGACCAAACGTGACCTGCTCGAAGCGATCACGGATGATTTCCTTGAGCAGAATGCCGCGCGGCTCTCCATATGGCCGGACCATCAGGACGTGCTTGGCTCTTATGTGACCTATCTTGCTAGCCTCGCCCATGAACTGCGCCAATTCCGCTTCCTGTACCGCGACCAGGCCGACTATGGCGAGCATACCGACGCCCTGAACAAGGCGCTGCCGGACATCTATGCCGGGTCGCGAGAGGGGTTTTGCGCCTTCTTTCGGGCGATGCAGGACAAAGGTATGCTCGACATTGACGATGCCGAGATTGGCGACCTCGCCGTGAACGCGATCCTGGTGCTTCGTTATACGCTCGAATATTTGCGTGAATGCGGGCAGGCCGATACAGAGGGCTCAGGTGCCGTTGCGGGCGGGATTCGGCAACATCTTACCTTGTTTTCACATCGACTTTCCCCTGCGGCGAGGCTTGAACTTGAGCGGCAGATTGCTGCACTAGAGAACGGTCGCTTGAAAAATCGTGACGCCTCCGTCATGAATGCGCAATAAGACTTGGGGAGAATGAAGTTTGGACCTGTCTCAATCAGATCGGATTGTCATTATTGGCGGCGGCCAGGCCGGCGCGCAGGCGGTGCAGTCGCTGCGTCTGTTCGGCTATGAAGGCGCGATCACGCTGGTCGGCGACGAACCGGCGCTTCCCTATCAGCGTCCACCCCTCTCCAAGGCCTATATGAAGGGCGAAATGGCCGAAGATCGGCTCTATTTCAAACCGGCGGCCTGGTATGAAGACAATAAGGTCGAGACGCTGCTGTCCCAGAAGGTTGAGGGCATTGACCGTTCGGCCCGTGAAGTGCGCCTCGAACATGGCGGGCATCTGCCCTATGACGCGCTGATCATCGCGACGGGATCACGACCGCGCGCCCTGCCTGTCGAGGGCGCAGACCTTGAAAACGTGTTTGACCTGCGCGACCTCGCCGATGTCGAACACATTCGCCCGAAGATGATTGAGGGCCGCAAGCTGGTCATTGTCGGGGCCGGCTATATTGGCCTCGAAGCCGCTGCGGTGGCGCGTCAGCTTGGCCTGGAAGTGACTGTGCTGGAAATGGCCGAGCGCGCTCTGGCCCGCGTCACCAGCCCGGTCATCAGCTCCTTCTACGAGGCGCTCCACATGGAGCATGGCGTCGATGTGCGCTGCGGCGCGCGTCTGGCGAGCCTGAAGGGCAAGGATGGCACGCTCACCCATGCCGTTCTGGACAGTGGTGAAGAGCTCGAGGCTGATATCGTCCTGGCTGGCATCGGGATCATCCCGAATGTGGAGCTGGCGCAGGAGGCCGGTCTTGCCTGCAAGGACGGCATCCTTGTCGACGAAGATGCGCGCACCAATGATCCGCGCATTTTTGCCGCTGGCGACTGCACGGTGCGCCCGCTCAGCCATTATGCCCGCACAGGGCGGCTCGAAAGCGTCCATAATGCGATTGAGCAAGGCAAGCTCGCCGCCGCTGCGATCATGGGCAAACCGCGCCCGAACATTGATTGCCCCTGGTTCTGGTCTGACCAGTATGATGTGAAACTGCAGATTGCAGGCCTGTCGCAGGGCTATGATGAGATTGTGGTTCGCGGTTCACCGGAAGACAAGAAATTTGCGGCATTTTACCTGAAAGGTGGCCGCTTGATTGCCGTGGACGCGATCAACAGCCCGCCAGAGTTTCTGGCATCGAAAAAACTGATCATGACCGGTGCCACCATTGCGCAAGAGCGTTTGAGTGATACATCCGTCAGCATGAAAGAAATTGCGGCTCAGGCCGCCTGAGGAGACGATAAGAAATGCCGAAGATCATCTATGTCGACCATGAAGGGACCGAGCGCCCGATCGAAGCCAAGAATGGTGAAACGGTCATGGAAACCGCGATCAAGAATTCCGTTCCTGGCATCGATGCCGATTGCGGCGGTGCCTGCGCCTGCGCGACATGCCACGTCTATGTAGATGAGGCCTTCATGCCAAAGGTCGGTGAACCGGAAGAAATGGAGCAATCAATGCTCGATTTCGCCGAGAACGTTCAGTCGAACTCACGTCTTTCCTGCCAGATCACCATTTCCGACGATCTCGAAGGCCTCAAGGTGACAACGCCGGAGAGCCAGCACTAAGTGCGCTACAGCGAACTTATCGGTGAGCTGAAGCGCGGCACCGCGGGGCGCATCGAGACGACCATTCCTGAAAGCTGGATGCAGGGCCGCACGACCTATGGCGGTCTGACGGCTGCGCTTTGCCTGGAGGCGGCGCAGGAGCTTGTCTCCGACATGCCGGTGCGGGCCGTGCAGGTTGCGTTTATCGGGCCGGTTGGCGGCGACGTCGTCATATCGCCGACTGTGCTTCGGCGCGGCAAATCTTCAGCTTTCGTCAATGTCGACCTCGTCAGCGAAGGCGGGATCATGGCCCGCTCTATCTTCACTTTCGGGGCGAAACGGGAATCCGAAGTCGACCAGAAATCGCGCGAATGTCCGAAAGCGGACTCACCCGACTCCTGCGAAAGTTTCTTCGGCGACCAGCGCCCGAACTTCGCGCATAATTTCAATATCCGGCTTGTCGCTGGTGAGCGCCCGGTCACTGGCGCCGAACGCGGCGACCTCCTGCTCTGGCTGCGTCACAAGGATGAAGCGGCGATCTGGAATCCGACGACCCTGCTCTCGCTCGCGGATGCGCCGCCGCCGGCAGCGCTCTCGATGCTGACCAAGCCGGCCCCGATCAGTTCAATGACCTGGATGGCCGAATTCCTGACCGACGATATCACAACCGTCGAAGGCTGGTTCCTGGTTCATCATGAGGCGCAAGCCACCAAGGATGGTTATTCCAGCCAGTCGATGCGCATGTGGAACCGCAATGGCGATCCGGTAATGATCGGACGCCAGACGATTGCGATGTTCGGCTAGCGGCAGCCGGAATACCATTCCCGTCTAAACTAGATGAGCCCGGCCTTTGGCGGGCCGGGCTCCAGAATTTGTATGAATTGGGTCCGATCTAGTGGACGACGGCTGCCTTGAGATCGGTCAGGTAGTCGACCTGCGCTTCGAGCGCGCCATGATGCGGGCCGTCCTTGCCTTCGGAAAGGAGCTTCGTCTTGGCTTCTTCGAGATCTTCATTGATCTTTGCCGCGTCGACCTTTGCCAGATCGACCGCTTCCTCGGCCAGGATGGTAAGACCGGCAGGCGTGACATCAGCAAAACCGCCGCGCACGAAGAGGCGCATGGTGACATTGTCGCCTTCAAGGATGCGGACGACGCCATTCTTCAGCGTCGTCATGAAAGGCGCGTGGTTCACCAGCACGCCGAATTCGCCTTCGCTTCCAGGCGCGATCACGTGATCGACCTCGCCGGAGAAAAGCTCCTTGGCGGGGGAAACGAGAGAGAAGTGAAGTTTTTCAGCCATGAGAAATGTCCGATGTGAAATTCGCTGAGGTTTCAATACTTGTCTGAGCGCCAATGTCTACCGGGACGTGCTGTCGCGGATGAGGTTTGGCTTATTGTGCGGGCGGCGGGAGAGGCTCGCAGGCGTCGGTGAGCGCATCCAGAATATCAATCAGCGTCGCCGGTGCCCCGGCCGTACCGGAGAATTCAATGCTGGCCTTGGCACCGGCATTGATTGAATAGGCCGTGACGGTGAGCCAGGGCGAGTCCGGTTTGCTCGGCGCTGTTTCACCACCGGTGCCATAATCCCTGATGTTGATATTGCCGAGCGAGATGCTCTCGATCTGGTCGAGTGCGGCGGGGAAGGAGCCGCATGTGCGGCTGGTCCAGACATTGGACCGGAGGGCGGGCGCTTTGGCTAGCGCGGCCGGGTCTTGGTAGCCGGACCAGTCAATCGTGCGGGACATGAGATCTTTGCCAGGTTTGATGCCCTGCGATTTCAGGTAGTTGGCGGCGCGTTGCGGATCGAAGGCGTCGATCCATGCTTGCGCGATCGGTCGTGCGCCCGTGGCATCGTTCAGTCGCAGTCGCCAGTAGCACTTCTCGGCGATCTCCTCTTCGGTGAGAGACGCCGTGCCGACGATGAATTGCATCATGTTGTCCGGGTCATAGTCGCATTGTTGCTCGAGACCGCCAGCCGCGTCGGTATAAGGCTCATGGCCAAGAATGCTGAAGCTGAGAACGCGGACATCATTGCCGAGGGAAAGCATGAGCTCGGTCTTTTTCACGCTCTCGCGTACAGCCTTGGACGACTCGCGCTCCGTCCAGCGGATGAAGTGGCGATAGAGCAGCGAAGTCTCGTATCCCTCGATGGTGGCAGGCGTGCCGTCTGGCAGCGCTGGCGGTGGGGCAGCAAAGGCCGCCGGAACGAAAGTAAGAGCTGCCATCAGGCCGGCGAAAGCTGCGCGCATCATTTTTATGTCCCCACATGAAAGCAGCCGCATCGTTTCCGATGCGGCTGCTGAAATCAATACAGATTCTGAAAGCGCGGGCTACGCGTCTTCCATCATCTTTTCGGCTTTCTTCATCACCTGGTCCATATTGCCGACCATGTAGAAGGCCTGCTCTGGAAGGTGGTCATACTCACCGGCGATGAGGCCTTTGAAGCCCTTGATCGTGTCTTCGAGCTTGACCTGCTCGCCTGGCGAACCGGTGAAGACTTCGGCCACGTCGAACGGCTGGGACAGGAAGCGCTCGACCTTACGGGCCCGGGCAACGACCATTTTGTCGTCTTCGGACAGTTCGTCCATGCCGAGGATGGCGATGATGTCCTGAAGCTCCTTGTAGCGCTGCAGGATTTCCTGAACCCCGCGGGCGACTTCATAGTGCTCTTCACCGACAACCATCGGGTCAAGGATACGCGAGGAGCTGTCGAGCGGATCCACAGCCGGATAGATGCCTTTTTCCGAGATGGCGCGGTTCAGAACCGTCGTTGCGTCAAGGTGAGCAAACGAGGTGGCTGGCGCCGGGTCGGTGAGGTCGTCAGCTGGAACGTAGACGGCCTGGATCGAGGTAATCGAGCCCTTGTTCGTGGAGGTAATCCGCTCCTGCAGCTGACCCATATCGGTGGCCAGCGTTGGCTGGTAGCCCACAGCGGACGGGATACGGCCGAGAAGGGCGGACACTTCGGCGCCGGCCTGGGTGAAGCGGAAGATGTTGTCGACGAAGAACAGCACGTCCTTGCCTTCTTCATCGCGGAAATATTCTGCCTGTGCGAGACCGGTCAAAGCAACGCGGGCACGCGCGCCCGGAGGCTCGTTCATCTGGCCATAGACCAGCGCCACGCGGCTGTCGCCTTCGAGATCGATCACGTTCGACTCGATCATTTCGTAATAGAGGTCGTTACCTTCGCGGGTCCGCTCGCCGACACCGGCGAAGACCGAGTAACCACCGAACAGTTTCGCGATGTTGTTGATCAGTTCCTGAATGAGAACCGTCTTGCCAACACCGGCGCCGCCGAACAGGCCGATCTTGCCGCCTTTTGCGTAAGGGCAGAGCAGGTCGATAACCTTGATACCGGTGACGAGGATCTCGGCTTCGGTAGACTGGTCAACAAATGCAGGCGCCGGAGCGTGGATCGGGGCGCGCTTGGCGGTGTTCACCGGGCCGCGCTCATCAATCGGCTCACCGATGACGTTCATGATACGACCGAGCGTTTCCGGGCCGACTGGCACCTGGATCGGCTCACCAAGGTCGGTCACCGGGTGGCCGCGAACGAGGCCTTCAGTGGAGTCCATGGCGATCGTGCGAACGGTGTTCTCGCCGAGGTGCTGGGCAACCTCAAGAACCAGGCGGTTCCCGTTATTGTCGGTTTCCAGGGCGTTCAGGATGTCGGGCAGGTTGCTTTCGAACTGGACGTCGACGACGGCACCGATCACCTGTGCGATCTTGCCGGTTGCGGTCTTGCTGCTCATGCGAGGCGTCTCCTTGGGAGCGGATGTAGGTTTTGGCTTGGAAGCCTTTTTTGGTGTCGGAGCCGGCTTTGAGGTGGCCGCCGGCTTAGGCGCAGATTCGGTTGCAGACGCGGCTGCGATGGCGGGCGCCACGTCGGAAATCTTCACGCCGCCCTTGGCGTCGGCTTCTGCAGGCTTGCACACGCCGCAGGCGCGGGTGTCTTTCTGCTTCAGCGACTTTGCTTTCTTTTCGGCAGCGGCGAACGTGTCGAACGGGCCGTGCCACTTGTCGTCATCATTGGTCTGGTCGCCGCCGACGCCCTGACCATTATTGCAATAGCGGCAGTTGGCGGTGTGGATGCGAGCGCGCTTGTTGCCAAAATTTTCGTAAATCCAGAAATTCATCGCGCGTCTCCTACAAGGCCTCTGCACCGGAGATGATCTCGATCAGCTCCTTGGTGATCTGGGCCTGACGGGCCCGGTTATATTGCAGGGACAGACTGTCGATCATGTCACCGGCATTGCGCGTGGCATTGTCCATGGCGGTCATCTGGCTGGCATAGAAGCCGGCCGAGCTTTCCAGCATGGCGGAAATGATCTGCGTATTAATGTAACGCGGCAGGAGCACTTCGAGAATCTCTTCCTGAGAAGGCTCATACTCATAGATCGCGCCCTGCAGGTCGACCGTCTCAGCGTCTTCAGGCGCTTTTGCCGGGATCAGCTGCTGGGAGACCGGGATCTGGCTCAGCACGTTCTTGAACTGGCTGTAGACCAGGGTCGCAACATCAAACTCGCCCTCATCAAAGCGCGATGTGATGTCGAGGCCGAGACCAATGCCGGCATCAGTATAATCATTGCCGCGAATGTCGGAGAGATCCACATGGCCAACGAACAGTTCGGCGTATTCGCGCTTCAGCTGTTCACGGCCCTTCTTGCCGACGGTCAGAATCTTGACGGTCTTGCCTTCGCCGATGAGCTCACGAATGAGACGGCGCGCTTCTTTCACCACATAGGTGTTGAAGCCACCGCACAGGCCGCGCTCTGCCGTCAGAACGATCACGAGATGGTTCTGCGTCGATCCTGTTCCAGACAGGAGTTTCGGTCCGCCTGCGCCATCGGCCATCGAGCCGGCGAGGTTGGCAACCACCGACGACATACGCTCGGCGTATGGCCGGGAGGCCGAAGCGGCGTCCTGGGCGCGCTTCAGCTTGGCCGCGGCCACCATCTGCATGGCCTTGGTGATCTTCCGCGTGGATTTCACGCTGGCGATCCGGTTTTTCAGATCCTTAAGGCTGGGCATTGCTCAGCTCCTGCTCGCGTCGCGTGTCTTAGGCGAAAGCCTTGGTGAAGTCGTCGAGGGTCGATTTGATTTCGGCCTCGATGTCGTCGGTCAGGGCTTTTTCCTTGCGGATTTTCGCCAGCAGCTCCTTCTTCGCGCCGCGAAGGTGAGCCAGCAGCTCTTTTTCGTAGCGCGTGACATCGCGGACAGCGACGCCATCAAGGTAACCGCGCGTACCGGCATAGATCACGACAACCTGCTCTTCCATCTGCAGCGGCGAGAATTGCGGCTGCTTGAGGAGCTCGGTCAGGCGCTCACCACGGCCGAGAAGGCGCTGGGTGGCGGCGTCGAGGTCAGAGCCGAACTTCGCAAAGGCCGCCATCTCGCGGTACTGGGCGAGTTCACCCTTCATCGAACCGGCGACTTTCTTCATGGCTTTGGTCTGCGCAGCAGAACCAACGCGCGACACCGAAAGGCCGACGTTCACGGCCGGGCGGATACCCTGATAGAAGAGGTCGGTTTCAAGGAAGATCTGACCATCGGTAATCGAAATAACGTTCGTCGGAATATAGGCCGACACGTCGTTTGCCTGGGTCTCGATGATCGGAAGCGCGGTCAGGGAGCCTGAACCGTGATCCTCGTTCAGCTTGGCCGCACGCTCGAGCAGGCGGGAGTGAAGATAGAAAACGTCACCCGGATAGGCTTCGCGGCCCGGTGGGCGGCGCAGAAGCAGGGACATCTGACGATAGGCAACAGCCTGCTTGGAAAGGTCATCATAAATGATCAGGGCGTGCATGCCATTGTCGCGGAACCACTCGCCGATCGTGCAGCCGGTGAACGGTGCAAGATACTGAAGCGGGGCCGGCTCGGACGCCGTTGCGGACACGATCACGGTGTAATCAAGCGCGCCGCGCTCTTCGAGGGTTTTGACAACCTGAGCAACCGTGGAGCGCTTCTGACCGATGGCGACATAGACGCAGAACAGTTTCTCGCTGTCGTCTTTTGCGGCGTCATTGGTCTGCTTCTGGTTCAGGATGGTGTCGACGCAGATCGCGGTCTTGCCGGTCTGACGGTCACCAATGATCAGCTCGCGCTGGCCGCGGCCAACAGGGATCATCGCGTCGATCGCCTTGAGGCCGGTCATCATCGGCTCGTGAACCGATTTACGCGGCAGAATGCCAGGCGCCTTGACGTCGACCCGGTTACGGTCTGCGACGTCTTTCAGGGCGCCCTTGCCGTCGATTGGCTCACCGAGCGGGTCCACGACGCGGCCGAGAAGGCCCTTGCCAACCGGCGCAGCAACGATCTCGTTCGTGCGCTTGACGGTGTCGCCTTCTTTAATGCCGCGGTCGTCACCAAAGATAACGACACCGACATTGTCGGCTTCGAGGTTCAGGGCCATGCCCTTGATGCCACCGTCGAATTCGACGGTTTCACCGGCCTGGACATTGTCGAGGCCATAGACGCGGGCGATACCGTCACCGACGGACAGAACCTGTCCAACGTCGGAGACCTCGGCCTCTACGCCAAAGTTTTCGATCTGGGATTTCAGAATGCCTGAAATTTCTGCAGCGCTGATGTCCATCGAGCCTCTAAGCTCCCTTCATGGCGGTGTTCATACGTTCAAGTTTGGAGGCGACACTGGCGTCGATCAGGGTAGATCCGACACGCAGCTGGATGCCGCCGATGAGGTCTGGAACGACCTCGGTTTCGAGTTCGATGTCGCTGCCTACAGCTTTTGCGAGGACAGCTTCAAGCTTCTGACGCTGTTCAGCGGTCATCGCCTCTGCGGTCCGCGCAATGGCGCGTTTGACGCCGCGGTGCTTTGCGTAGAGCTCGTCGAAATGATGAGCGGCGCTGACAATCTCGTTCGAACGGCCATTGGTGGCCATGGTGGCGAGGAAGTTCGCAACCATTTTCGCAAGACCGGCTTTCTCGGCAATTGCCTGAAGCGCCTTGGTTTTTTCATCGCGGCCGAAAGCAGGCGAATCGAGAAGGCGCGTCAGATCCTCGCTGTCCTTTGCCATAGCGGCAAAGCTTGCGAGATCTGTGTCAACGCGTTCCAGTTCGCCTTTTTCATTGGCGAGATTGAAAAGCGCGCTGGCATAGCGCCGCGCGGTTTCATTTGCATGGGAGGCGGAAGATGCGGCCAAGACCTTTTTCCGTCTGTTGAGGGCAAAAGCCCAGGGTGTGAAACATGGGGTGTGGGTCGGTGGCAGAGCCCCAACCCAACGCTTGTGAGGGCGCTTAGCACTTCGTTTGGAGGCTGACAACATGGCCGCAGCGGTACAGGCGCGACCGATTGGCACAATTGCTGGCCAAAGGCCGTCTAAAGGAACGAATACGGATCAGTTGGAGACCGATTGGGCCTCGGCCCGCCCTTCGATTATCGCGAGAACATTGGATTGAATATCGCCAAGGATAAGCTCGCCCCATAGAGAGGCGTAAGCATTGACCGGGGTCGTCGCCACATAGGTCGTGCTGAGGGTCAGCCGGGTGCGCCCGTCGGGCAAGGCTTCCAGCTGGTATCCGCCGCTTTCGACCTTGAGATGGACGCCGTCGGGAGAAATGTGTCGGTCCGAATGGCGTGCGACGGAATCGTTCGGGAAGACAAAGCGCCAGCGCATTTCGTTGTCCGACATGAACTCAATGTGTTCTTCGAAGGAAACGTCGTTCTGCCACAAGGCCATGCGCCGATCGGCATCGACGACCGCGGAGACCGGTCGCGGAACGCCGAAGACGTCCTGTGTGATGTTCCAGCGTCCCTCCTCTTCTGAAATGTCGCGCATGTCGAACAAAAGAGGACGGACACGCTCGACAGGCGCATCGATCAGAACGTCCCGGCTAACGGTGAAGTCCTGCGTTGTGGGCTTCAGATGCAGGTCGGTGCCCAGCAAGGCGAATGGGATAAACAGGAGCGCGGCGCCGTTGGCCCGCGGACTATCCGGTCTACGTTGCAGGGCAAGCCCCATAAAGAAAACGCCAAGCCATCCGCCGATCAGCAAGAAAGGCGCTGCCATGAGAATACAGATCATGGCTTCGCGCAGAACGATCGCGCTAACGCAAAGCGCAACAAATACGGCAATGAAGGCGATGCCCGTCACGGTGTCGTCTGCCGCGCGGTAGAACAATCTGAACAATAGCCGGCTGACGGCCCCGA
Organism: Henriciella sp. AS95; assembly: GCF_038900055.1. Classification (NCBI taxonomy): domain Bacteria; kingdom Pseudomonadati; phylum Pseudomonadota; class Alphaproteobacteria; order Hyphomonadales; family Hyphomonadaceae; genus Henriciella; species Henriciella sp. AS95. The sequence goes on along the minus strand of NZ_JBBMQM010000001.1, from coordinate 246,691 downwards.
TGCAGAATGGAATGCCGACAAGAATGGTGAGGCTGACCGACAGCGTTTCGAACCGTCCAGAGGCCGCGTAAAGGCAGGCCAGAAGTGTGAGGGCCAGCACCGATAATACCACGATAATTCCGGCGAACCGGAACAGGCTGTTCTGGCCTCTGGGTGTGGTTTCGGGAGAGCGCTCGTCTGGCAAATCCAATCCTCTCACAACGTCTGATAGAGGGTGAGGGACGACTGCACCAGTGACATCGCCCTGGTGCGACAAAGTTCGCCAAGCCTCTCAGAGGAAGGAATACGGATCGATATCTGCGGAAACGCGGACCTGTGAGGGAAGCTTCATCGCGGCGAGCCAGGTGGTCATGTAGGCCGACATGTCGACATCGCGGGGGCTGGTGACAAGGAAGCGGATGCGGTGACGCCCGCGCAGGATGGAGATCGGCGCGGGGGCAGGGCCGTAGACGGTGACGCCTTCGCCGTTCGGCGCGGCCTGTCCGGCGATCTTGCCTGCTTCCTGGATAAGCTCTGGCGTGGGCGCAGACATGATAAGAGCGGCCATCCGCCCGAATGGCGGCAGCATCAGTTCAGCGCGGACATCCCGCTCGATCTGCAGGAAGCCGTCGCGGTCACCGGCCGCGAGCGCGATCATGGCAGGGTTTTCAGGCGCGTAGGTCTGGATGAAGGCGCGTCCGGGGTGTTCGGCGCGGCCTGCCCGTCCTGCGACCTGGGAAAGCAGCTGATAGGTGCGCTCGCCTGCGCGAAGGTCGCCGCCTTTCATGCCGCTATCTGCGTCGACGACACCAACCAGCGTGAGCTTCGGGAAATTATGGCCCTTGGCGACAATCTGCGTGCCGATCAGGACGTCGATCTCGCCCTCGGCCATGCGGGTGACGATGCCGCGTGTCTCCTCGCCGGAGCGGGCCGTGTCTGAGGAGAAGATCTCGATCCGGGCCTGCGGGAGGAGCGTGCGAACTTCTTCTGCAACGCGTTCAACGCCCGGGCCGACACCCATGAGCGAGTCTTTCGCGCCGCACATCGGGCATTTTTCCGGCTTCGGCATCGACCAGCCGGTGAGGTGGCAGACGAGGCGATTGGTGTAGCGATGCTCGGTCAGCCAGCTTTCGGTCGCCGGGCTTTTCAGGCGCTCACCGCACGCCTTGCAGATGACGAGCGGGGCATAGCCGCGCCGGTTGAGGAACAGGAGAGACTGCTCGCCTGCCTCCAGCGTTTCGACAAGCGCGCGAGAGAGAACCGGGGACAGCCAGTTGCCTTTTTCGGGCGGATTGCTTCGCAGGTCGACCAGTTCGATGTCCGGCAGCTTTGCCGCGCCGGGGCGGGCCGACAGTTTCAGGCGCTGGTAACGGCCCTGTTCTGCGTTCACCATCGTCTCAAGCGCGGGGGTCGCCGAGGCGAGAATGATCGAGGCGTCTTCCAGCTTGGCGCGCATCACGCCCATGTCGCGAGCATGATAGGTGACGCCGTCTTCCTGTTTGAAAGAGGTGTCGTGCTCTTCGTCGATGATGATGAGTTTCAGGTTTCGGAAAGGCAGGAACAGGGCCGAGCGCGCGCCGATGACAATGCGGGCGCGGCCATGCGCGGTCTCACGCCAGGTGCGGCGGCGCTCTGCGTCCGAGAGGCCCGAATGCCAGGGCGCAGGCGGCGCGCCGAAGCGGGCTTCGAAGCGGGACAGCACAGCCTGGGTCAGCGCAATTTCAGGCAGGAGGACAAGGACTTGCGCGTCATCGGCCTTGGAAAGCGCTTCGGCGATCGCTTCGAAATAGACCTCCGTTTTGCCGGAGCCTGTAATGCCATCGAGCAGGAAAGGCTGGAAGCCGCCCCTGGCGACAGCCCCGCGCAATTCCTTCCCCGCTTCCGCCTGCTCGCCTGTGAGGTGATCGCCAACGCCAAAATTGGTCGGCTGGGGGTAGGGTAGGTCGGTGTCGACCTCGCGCGCTTCGAGGGCGCCGATATCGACCAGTCCTTTGACAACGCCAGGCGAGACGCCGGCCTGACGGGCAAGTTCTGCGGCGTTTGTCGGGCCGGCCTCGCTGGCGGCATCCAGAACCTTCACACGCGCATCTGTCATCCTGTTGGAGCGGTGGCCGGTCGGGACATAGATTGTTGAGGTTGGTGAGGGCTTCAGACCGCCGCGCGCCCGTAGCGCCATGGCGAGGACATGACCGGGGTGCGCGACATTGTAGCGGGCCGCAAAGCTGACAAATCGGCGCATCGCCGCCGTCATGGGCGGGACCGGAAAGATATCGAGGACGGGTTTCAGCTCCCGCTCATCGTCGGCTTTCTTCTCGACCACCTCCCAGACGACGCCGGTGCGCTCGATCTTGCCGAGCGGGGCGCGGACATAGCTGCCCGGCTCGACACTCATGCCATCGGGAATGGCGTAGTCGAATGGCTCTGGCAGGGGGAGCGGGAAGAGGATGCGGGCGAGTTTCATTTGGGGAGGGTTTAGAGCGCCCTGCTGATTCCGTCACCCGCCGCGTTCACCATAAATCCCCCCTTAAGACCTGTCGCTGACACTCCGCAGACATGGAAATTCTCTCCGCCTTTCTCGACTATGTCGCACGCGAGCGCCGGCTCGCGGATAATACGGTTGAAGCTTACGGTCATGACCTTGCGAGCTTCTTCGGTTTTCTGAATGAGCATCTGGGCGAGGAGATCGCCATCAAGGCGTTTCGCCATCTGCATGCGTCTGACATTCGCGCCTATCTCGCCAAACGCAGGCGGGACGGTCTGTCAGATGCCTCGATTGCGCGGGTGCTGTCGGCCATCAAGACCTTCTATCACTGGCTCGACCATCATCACGGTATCGAGAACCCAGAGATCGCCTTCCTGCAGGGCCCGAAGCGTGGGGCGCGTCTGCCGCGCCCGGTGTCGGTGTCTGCGGCAAAGGACATGATCGAGACGGCAGAAGCCTTCGCTGAAGAGCCATGGATCGCGGCGCGTGACGTCGCTGTGCTGACGCTTCTCTATGGGGCAGGGCTTCGGATTTCGGAGGCGCTGGGTCTCAATGGCGATGTGCGCCCGGCGCCGGACCGTCTGAGGATTACCGGCAAGGGCGGCAAGGTGCGGATCGTTCCGCTCATCCCGACTGTGCGCAAGGCAATGGACGAGTATGCGCGCTATTGCCCTTATGCGCTCGGCAAGGAAACACCGTTCTTTTATGGCGCGCGCGGCAAGCGGCTGCAGCCTGCGATCATCCAGAAAGGTGTGCAGGTTCTGCGCGGGGCACTTGGCCTGCCGGAAACAGCGACACCGCATGCGCTGCGCCATGCCTTTGCAACGCACCTCCTGGCGCATGGGGCGGATTTGCGCGCGATTCAGACGCTGCTCGGCCATGCCAGCCTGTCGACGACGCAGGTCTATACCGGTGTCGATTCGGAGCGTTTGCGCGCCGTGGTCGCGAGCGCCCATCCGCGCGGGTGAACCGAAACGGGTTTCAATCCGTTAATCTGGCATGCCAACCTCGAATGATCTTGCCGAAGAGCGGACAGACCTCGCCCATGATCGCACGGACTGGGCCGAAGACCGGACAATCCTTGCCAATGAGCGCACCTTTGCGGGCTGGATGCGGACGGGGCTGGCCTCGGCCGGTCTAGGCCTTGGTTTCCAGGCGATCTTCAGGGTGGTCGAGCCGACCTGGCTCGCCAAGTCCGGCGCGACGATTTTCCTGGTGATCGCGCTCGTCGTGTTCTGGCTCGCCCAGAAGAAGGCCTGTTCACTGGCTGACCGGATGGACTCTCACGCGGCCAAACCCATGGGGCACCAGAACTTCCGGACGATTTCGCTTCTCTTCGGGAGTGGCACACTCGCGCTCGGCACCATCCTCTGGTTTCTGTAGGAACTGATTGATTGACAGCCCGCCGCTTGCGCTGAACAAGCGCGGCGATGGCTCTCTGGATCCCGATCACCTTTGCCGCTGCCTTCCTGCAGAATGTGCGCTCGCTGCTTCAGAAGAAGCTTCGCGACCGACTGAGCGTCTGGGGATCGACCGCGGCGCGGTTCATCTTTGCGGCGCCGCTGGCGGTGCTCGTCGCGCTGGTCCTCTGGTCAGCGACGGGAACGCAGCTCGCCGCGCCCGGCCCTGGTTTCGCGGGACTGCTGGTCGTTGGCGGCCTCGCGCAGATCCTTGCGACCGGCTTCATGATCCACCTTTTCTCCTTCCGGAATTTCGCGGTTGGCACGGCGTTCACGAAAACCGAAGCGCTTCAGACGGCGCTCATCGGGCTGGTTGTGCTGCATGAGACGCTGAGCCTCTATGCGCTTGGCGCGATTGCCTTTGGTTTGGTGGGCATCCTGCTCATCTCGCTGCCGGCGGCGGCGGACGGATCGCGATTCCGGTTCGATCAGCGCGTGATCTATGGCCTCCTGTCTGGTGGCCTGTTTGGCCTGTCAGCGGTCTGCTTCCGCGGGGCGTCCCTGTCGCTCGGGGACGGGCCTGCTATCGTGCGGGCGAGCGTGACGCTCGCCTGCGTCCTGGTGTTTCAGTCAGCCGCGATTGGCGCGTTCCTGAAGCTTCGCGAAGCCGGAGAGCTGTCGCGCATCTTCAGCGCCTGGAAGCTGACCGGGCTGGTTGGCCTTGCCGGCATGCTGGCCTCGCTCTGCTGGTTCACGGCGATGACGCTGGTCAACGCGGCGCTGGTGCGGGCTGTCGGGCAGGTTGAGATCATTTTCACGATCGCGACGTCCTATTTCTTCTTTAAGGAAAAGATCAGCGCGCGCGAGTTTGCCGGGCTTGCCATCCTGACGGCGAGTATTGTCGCGCTGATCCTGCTGGCGTGACGCTCAGTCTTTTTTCTCGAGCCCGTAGCGTTTGGCCATAGCCTTATCGACCATGCGCTTGGGCAGGAGCTTCGGGATCGTCCAGTTGGTGAGCTTGTTTGGCACGGGCGCATAGCGCGCCTTCGGGCTGTCGTCCGAAAGAGCGGTTTCAATCGTCTCACCGATGACTTTCGGCTCAAGCCCTTCTTTGCCGCCTTTCAGCATGACATCCGCAAACTGTTCGATCGGCTTCGCCCAGACCGAGTTCGCATAAGGCTGGTTCTTGTTCATGTCCTCGGCCTTGTCCCAGATCGGGGTCTTCACCGAGCCCGGGCCAATGGCGATGGCATCGATGCCGTAGATGAGGAGTTCGCGGCGGAGCGCGTCGGTGATCGCCTCAACGGCGTGCTTGGTCGCGGCATATGCGCCAAGGAAAGGCGCTGAGAGGCGCCCGCCGACGGATGTGATGTTGACGATCCGGCCTTTCTTGCCGGAGCGCGCTTCATCCATGCCGAGCAGCGGGAGAAAAGCCTGCGTGGTGCGCATCAGGCCGAAGACGTTGACCTCGAAATGCTGCTCGAACTCGTCCATGGGCTGGAGCGCGAGCGGGCCCATATTGGCGATGCCGGCATTGTTGACGAGGCCGTCCAGCGTCTTGCCATCCAGCGCTTTCGAGACGGTCTGTACGGCGGCTTTCACCTGGTCCGGTTTTGCAACATCAAGGATGATGGGTGTGATATTGGAATTGGCCTGCTTCAGTGGCTCGCCATCGGAATGCTTGCGCACGCCAGCGAAAACGCTCCAGCCCTGGCCTGCGAGATGTTCGGCGGCGGCGCGGCCGATGCCTGTCGATGCGCCTGTAATGACGACTGTTTTCATGGGTTTGGGCTCCATAAGCTTGGACGGAAGCGTCCGTCATTCCTGATCGAGAGTCCAGATAAGCCGGAAGCGCTCGAAGACGATGGGCTCGTCTTCGGAAAAGATGGTGCCCGCGCGCCCGCATTCGCGATGGAAGTAGGAAAGGTGGGCCGCGCGCCAGAAATCAAGCGAGCGGTCGCCTTCGCCTTCCACCCCGGCAAATTCTTCTGTCGCGGTGTTGAAGGGCGAGATGTCGACCCGTGTGGTTTCGATGACGCAGGCGGGCCGCCCTTCCGCGTCGAGGACCAGCGACAAGTCTCCAGTCGCCGGCGGACGCTTGGATTCGGCCTGGTATAGACCAAGCCTGGACGCTGTGGCCCGCTTCGTGCCGGCAAGGACAAGATCGAGCAGCTCGCGTGCGAGGGCCGGCCCGTCGCCAAAGGCGAAGATGTCATAGGGTTTCCTGATATCGCCGGTCTCTGTCTGGAAACGGTCCCAGGCGGCCTGCTGATCAGGTGTCATCCTTGCCGCCTTCAATGACGCGAAAGGCCGGGCGTTTGCGCGCCTCTGCTGGATTTGCCTTCGCGGGCTCAGCCTTCTTCAGTTCGCTAGCCTTCACGATGCCAAGTTCCGGCTTCTGCTTTTTCGGCGGAGGCGGAGGCGGAGGCGCTTCTTCCTCAACATCATCATCAAGCTGGCGCACGCGGGGCGTGTAGGCCGGCTTCTTCTTGGACCCGAGCGGTTTGCGCGTCTTGAAGCCGCCACCCTTGCCGCGGGCTTTCTTGTCGATCTCTTTCAGCTTGCGCGTCTGGAGCGCCGACATCGGCTCTTCGAGATTACCTTTTTCAGGGTCTGCGAAGGCCGAGCCATAGGTCTCGATGCGCTCCTCAACCTCTTCGAGGAATTCCTTTTCCCAGTCAGAGAGTTCCGGGCCTTCGCCGCGCGCAGCTAGATCGGCAGCCTTGCGGAGTTTCCGCAGGGCTTTTCGCTTTTTTCTTTCGTCGATATCGCGCGGCATGATGCCGGTAATTTAGGCCGGTTTGGCCCAAACGCAAAAGGGGTGAGCGGGCCTAGATCTCGCCGAGGGCAATCAGATAGGTCTCAAGGACGGCTTCTGCCTCCTCGCGCTCCTGCTTGTCCTGTTTGCGGATGCGGATGACCTGGCGCAGCGCCTTGGTGTCATAGCCCATGGCCTTGGCTTCGGCGAAGACGTCTTTGATCTGGTCGGCGACTTCTTTCTTTTCTTCCTCGAGGCGCTCAATGCGCTCGATGGTCAGGCGCAGCTTTTCCTTGGCGGCTTCTGTCAGCTTTCCATCATCCATGGGACGGTCCTTCGGTTAACCTTGTCGACGCCCGGCGTTCTAGTGAACCCGTGACGAATTGGCGACCCCCGTCTGCATGTGGGGCCGAGCGAAGCTGACCTTATCCACACGCATTTGTGTATCGACGGTAAAGCTAGGCAAACTATATCCGTAAGCATGACCCGTACGACCACTTTCCTGACCCGTCGCACCCTGCTTCTGAGTGGGGCTGCCGGTGCCGCGCTGACCGCATGCACTAATTCCAAAAGCACCGCAGAGACATCCTCTGCCGCCGAGAGCGAATATGCCGAAACAAAATGGCGGGAGCTTTCAGAAGACGAATGGCGCCAGCGCCTGTCGCCCATGGCTTTTGCCGTCCTGCGCGAAGAGGACACCGAACGCGCCTTCACCTCGCCGTTGAATGACGAGAAGCGAGACGGGACGTTCCACTGCGCAGGCTGTGACCTGCCGCTTTTCAAGTCTGAGTGGAAGTATGACAGCGGCACGGGCTGGCCGAGTTTCTGGCAGTTCATTGAAGGCAATCTCGGCACCAAGCCTGACAACAAGCTCTGGATGCAACGGACCGAATATCACTGTGCCCGCTGTCTCGGGCACCAGGGGCATGTCTTCAGTGACGGCCCCGCGCCGACGGGGCTCCGATACTGTAACAATGGCGCAGCTTTAACCTTCAAGCCGACGAGCGCCTAGGATTCTCCTTCAGGTTGTGTTAACGTTCAGGATGCCCGCACGTTTACCCAGATGGTGGAATGAAGACGCCGGTCGCCGCGAAAAAACAGGTTTGCGGATCGCGGCCTATAGCCTGATGACCATTCTGGTCGCGGCGGTCGGGCTACGCATCGGCGCGCATTTTTTCTGATCGTCCCTGGTGGGCTTGGACTCTCCCTGCGAGCGCCTCGAAATCTCACATGAATTCTGCTAAAGTTTTCGCATGAGACACATGTCACTGACTAGATGGTGGAATGAGGATGTCGGCCCGAATGAGAAGCCGGGACTTCGCATGCTCGCCTATATTTTGATGGCAGTGCTTGCCCTGGGCATTGCCGCACGGATGTTTTCTCACTTCGCAGCCTGATAAGGCTATCCGCCAAACGTCGTGCCGTCGCCTTCTTCATCCGTCAGCATCGTATTGGGATTGTTCGGATCCTTGTGCTCATAGCCGCGCTGGTCGGGGCTGATGAACAAATCCATCTGACGCGGATCGACATGTTTCTTGCGCCGTGACGGCCGTGTGCGGCCATGCCGGAAATAGAGATCGTCCGTATGGTCGCTCTCTTCAACCTTCTTTTTCGCAGGCTTTGGGGTGGGCTTGGGTGCTTCGGCTTTCTGTTTCGTCCTGGTCTTCGACGGTGTTTCACCGAGCTTCCAGTAAGTGACGGCGAGAACAGGTTTGCCGTCTGCGTCCTCATAGACCTGAATGAAGCCTTTTGCCTCGCCGGACTCGGCCTGTTTCATCAGGGCGGGGACATCGCTGCTCGCCGGGTTCAGCCATTCGGTTTCAAGCGAAAGGATCGGCGTGTCGCCAGCTAGATCCTCGGCCTCGTAGCGCGTGCGCGCCGCGTGGTCGCCGCCCTTGAGGGCGTCATCGGCAGTGCGGGCAAGAGGATAGGCGAGGCTCATAATGTGTCAGCTAGGGGCTCTTTGGCGTACCGTCCAGAAGGCGGTGCATCACGATTGGGATATCAGGTCTGCCGGTGCAGGTTCCGCGCCAAAATTAAGCCGGTTCGCGGCCAGACGTGCGAAGCGCAGGGTCACGGCCTTGCGGCGCGCGGCGGCGATGGGCGTTTTGGCGGGCGCACGAAGAACCGCGCCGCCGAAGCCATCAGCAACGATCAGGCCTGTCTCATCAGGGATAATGTCTTTCGGGAAGCCATGCCCCACCGCGAAATAGAAGTAATCGCAGAACGGGCGGTAGTCCGGCCACTTGGCATCGGACCGGAAGTCGGCAATCGAGCTTTTCACCTCGACAATCGTGATCTCACCTCTTGGGTCAATCGCAGCGATGTCTGCGCGCCGTCCGTTTGTGAGCGTCATTTCGGTGACGCCCGCCAGGCTCATATCGCCGAAGAGACGCAGGACGCCCCGGCAGATATCGCTGGCACAGGGGTTGAGGTGATCATCAGCCATCACCGCCTCCACATATATCAGTTCTTGATTTGTTCGAGGGTGTCTCTGTGGGCTCTTGGAGTCAAGAAAAAAGCCCCGGACGCGAGGCCCGGGGCTTTCTGATGTGTGTTGGCTTGTCTGATCTAGTCGCGTGAGGCGAGCATCATCAGAACGAAGCGGAACATGTTCACGAACATGATGAAGAAGTTCAGCGCGCCCCAATTGGTCATCACAGCGAGGCTGCGACCATCACCGGCGAGGCTGTAATAGCCTTCCTTCAGTTCCTGGGTCTGCCAGGCGACGAGGACAGCCGAGAGCAGCGCAAAGCCACCCGAGATCAGCCATTCCATGCCGGAAGACGGTTCCATGATGCCGAGCATTGGCAGGAACATGTAGATGACAGAGACCGCAAACAGGGCCCAGATCGCCATGATGGCGAAGCTGCCAATGGCCGACAGGTCACGTTTCGTGGTGTAGCCCCACAGGGACAGGGCACCGAAGGCCGACGCTGTGATGAAGAACGCTTTCGCGATCGTCATATAGTTCAGCGACTGCTTGATACCGCCAGCCGTGGAGTAGCTCATGCCGCTGGACGCCATGTAGAAATAGACGCCGAGGCCGAGGCCGACAAAGGTTACAATCGCCCAGTAAAGGATGGCCGATCCGGTGGGCGACGGGTTCTTCATGAAGAACATCGAGCCGAAGATCAGGGCCACAGGAGCGAAGGCCACCACATAATAAAGCGGTGTGCCGAAGATCAGCTGTGTCAGCGGTTCCCAGGTGCCAGCTGCAAAAGCAAGCAGGCCGGACAGGGCAATGCCGTAGGTCAGTTTCGTATAGACGCCGAGCATGAAGGTCCGCAGACCTGCATCAACGCTCGCATCCATCGACCCACCGCGGGCAACAGTTGAGTTATAGTCGTTCATTAATCCCTCTTTCGAAAGGCCGGCATGAAGACCATGCCGATTAGCGATAATATGGGTGAAAATCCCCGTCAGTTCAAGGAAAACCGGTTGAACAGCTGGTGTGGGTCTTCGTATCCTAAAGGTCGATTAAAAAAGGAATTTTGAATGCCCGATAAAATGCGCAAGCTCGGCTCAACGGATATTAATGTTACCGCTTGTTGCCTCGGCACGATGACCTGGGGGGAACAGAACACCGAAGAGGAGGGCCACGCGCAGATGGATTACGCCGTCGAGCGCGGCATCAACTTCTTCGACACGGCCGAAATGTACGCTGTGCCGCCAAAGCCGGAGACACAGGGGCGGACCGAAGAAATCATCGGCACCTGGTTCAAGAAGACCGGGAAGCGAAAGGATATCATCCTCGCTTCTAAGATATCCGGCCGCTCGCAGATGACCTGGACCCGGGATGGCGAGGTCGAGCTGACGCGCCAGACCAAGGAGCAAGTCGACGAGGCCGTGGAAAAGAGCCTCAAACGCCTGCAGACCGACTATATCGATCTTTACCAGCTGCACTGGCCGGACCGGCCGGCCGCGACGTTCGGGACGCAGCTGGCACCGCGTCAATATGAAGTTGAATATGAGGCCTTCGAGGCTATTCTCTCGCACCTCGACGCGCATGTGAAAGCCGGGCGCATCCGGCATATCGGCCTGTCGAACGAGAACGCATACGGGGTCATGCGGTTTATCGCCGAGAGCGAAAAAAATAGCCTGCCCCGGATCCAGTCGATCCAGAACGCCTACAACCTTGTAAACCGGACATTTGAGGGCGGGCTGGAAGAGTGTTGTGTGCGCGAGAAAGTGAGTCTGCTGGCCTACTCACCGCTCGCCCAGGGCTACCTAAGCGGGAAATATCGAAATGGAGCGCTTCCGAAAGGGTCGCGCAAACAATTGTTCGAACGATTGCAAAGATATGAAAAACCCGGCGCCGAAGCGGCGATCAATTCCTATCTCGATCTTGCCGCCAAATACGGCATCGACCCGGCCCAGTTCGCCCTTCGTTTCTGCGATACACGCCATTTCATGGGATCCACAATCATCGGTGCGACGACGATGGATCAACTGAAGACCTGCATTGATGCGTTCCAGCTGGAATGGACTGAAGACATGGAAAATGACGTAAACACGCTGCATTTGAAACAGCCTTCACCTTGCCCATAAGTTAAAAACCAGTGTTTGACTTTCTTAACTGTCGGTAGCAGCATGCTGCTGCTGTCGTTACGGCAACAGCGGGATGAATCGCAAAATAAGGGGATAAACCAAATGGCAGACGCATCAGCGTACGCTGACAATATTAAAAAGTACGCAAAGGGGTATAATCAGAAGGCCGCTGAGAAGATTGTCGGTCATCTGGGCATCGCACTTCGTAATCGCGACTCGTCGCTCGTTTCATGCTCCGATGAGGGTGAACTGCAGCGGGTGCGCGAAAAGTTCTGCCGCGGGAAGCTGGGACTCGCGGAAAAGAACGATGAAATCGACGCAGCGATCGGGAAGATCTGCGAGAAGCTGAAGCCGGAAGGCTCCAACAAGTCTCGCGTGACGTTCTATTACCTGCTCGCTGAGCACTTCAAGAAACTGGACGATCTGGCAAGCTAGAAGCTTCATAGATCGGCAGATATTGAATTTATTGAGACGCCCGGTCAGGCTGGCCGGGCGTCTTCATTTGAGGCTGACATGATCCGACTTTTCGCCGCCCTGCCTGTTCCCGAAGATGTGATCGATCGGCTGGAGCCGCTGCAGACCGGCCTGAATGGCGCGAACTGGCGGGAACGCGAGCATTTTCACATCACGCTTGCCTTCTTTGGCGATGTCACTGTGCCTGACGCTGAAGAGCTTGATCAGGCCATCGGTGACATCGAGGCGCCGCAGCTTGATCTGGAGATCGAGGGCGTTGGCTGGTTTGGCCGCAAGGAGCCGGGGCTCGTCTACGCGACGGTGAAGCGGACCGAACCCCTCGAGGCGCTGGCAAAAGCGTGCCGGAAGGCGGCGGCGAAAATTGGTCTGTCTCCCGACGCAAAGCCGTTCCGCCCGCACATTACGCTCGCCTATCTGAATAATGCGCGGCTGGAGGATGTCAGGGCCTGGTCAGAGCGCTGGCAGGTCTTGCGGGCAGGGCCATGGACAGCTGACCGGTTCCACCTCTTCGAGAGCGCCCTGCGCAGCGGCAAGAAGAGTGTGTATGTGCCCGTGGCGGACTATCCGCTGGCCTAGCCATGCCTGCGAGAACGCTGCTCAGTTGACGCAGCGTCTGCACAATCATTTCGCACTTGCAGCAATCGGACGCGCTCATCCGCAAAATTGGATGACCGGCCATTTGAGATATGCGCACCTGCAGAGGTCGACCTCTCTTCAAAGCGCTGGCCAGTCATATGATCAGGACCATTTCCGCTATCGGTTCGCTCCTGCTCGCGACCGCGATCCTGTATGCAGGAAACGGGCTCCAGGGGACGCTCCTGGCTGTCCGGGGCGATCTCGAAGGATTTCCGACGGCCGTCATCGGCGCGCTGACATCAGCCTATTTTGCAGGTTTCATCCTGGGCTGCCGGTTCGTGCCGAAGACCATCAAGACGGTCGGCCATATCCGGACCTTCGTCGCGCTTGCCTCTGTCGCCTCGTCGAGCGCGCTGGCTCATCTCATATTTGTCGATGCCACGGCCTGGGCCGTCCTGCGCTTCGTCACAGGGTTCAGCTTTGCCGGCCTCACCATGGTGCTCGAAAGCTGGATCAATGAGCGTGCGACGAATGAAAATCGCGGCAAGATCCTGTCAGTCTACCGCATCGTCGATCTCGGCGCGGTGACGATCGGCAATGCGCTGCTGGCGACGGCCTCTCCCTCAGGCTTTTACCTGTTTGTGCTCGTCTCGATCCTGATCTCGATTGCGCTCGTCCCGATTGCCCTGACGCAGGTCCACTCGCCGGCGCCGCTCGAAACCGCCAAGCTCGATATCGGCGAGCTTTACAGGACATCGCCGGTGGGGGCTGTCGGGGCGGCGGCGACTGGCCTGGCCAATGCGGCCTTCTGGGGCGTCGCGCCGGTCTTTGTCCAGAAAGCTGGCTATGCGCCAGCGATGGTGGCGGCGTTCATGAGTACGGCGATTATCGGGGCGGGGGTGTTTCAGTTTCCGATGGGCGCCCTGTCAGACCGGATCGACCGGCGCGTGGTGATTATTGGAAGTTCGTCTCTCGGCGCTGGCGCAGCCGTTCTGGTGGCGATGCTGGCTGGAACATCTCAGACAATGTTGCTCGGCCTCGCCTTCCTGTTCGGCGGGCTGATCATTCCGACATTCGGGATTTGTGCGGCCCACGCCAATGACCATGCTGCGCCGGGAAAAGCCGTGGCGACCAGTGGCGGCCTGCTTTTGCTGCACGGGCTAGGCTCGACGGTGGGCGCGATGGCGGGCGCGATCGCCATGTCGATTTTCGCCCCGGCGGCGCTCTTCGTTTACATCGCTGTGGTTTATCTGGGGCTTGCGGGCTTCGCGTTCATCCGGATCAATGCGCGCGCGGCTGCCGTCATCAAGCGGCCCTACATCCCCATGGTCAAAAGCCCGCTGACACGGGTTTACAACAAACTTGTCCATTCGGAGCGCAAAACTGGTGCTGGCGAGGAAGATGGCCAAGGTGCAGCGGAAACAGCGCAGCCCTGAGACAGCCTTGAACGCGATTCATGTGGGGCGGAAGTGCCGATACGGAATCAAGAACTATGGCCCCTGCCGGGGCATTCAAATCCTAAAATCGATCCACTGGATCGATTTTTTTGCGAAGCAAACCGGATTTGAATGGTGCCGCTAAGGTGACTTGAACACCTGACCCCCGCATTACGAATGCGATGCTCTACCAGCTGAGCTATAGCGGCGAACCGTTCAGAAGGCGCCTCAATACATTTTGATGCCCCTGCTCGCAAGCCCGGTTTTCACAAAGCGCAGCGCTTAGTCGTCATCATCGGCGCGCGCATAGTCGAGCGGCGGGGATGAAATGGCCCGTGCAGCCTCGGTCGCGCGCGGTTTGATCGGCGCTGGCGGCTCAGACGGCGGGGTGGGCGTCGGCGTGGTCCGGCGCTGCGGCGGCGGCAGGGCGATGTGGCGTCCGGCCTCAAGCTCGCGGCCATAGGCCTCATAGCGTGGGTGGACCAGATTTCCGGCGTCACCGAACGCATAGACAAGACGCGCCCAGTCCCGGCGGGAATAATCGAACGCGGTGCCTTTCGGGTCGATGTCGGACCATTCCGGCTCACGCGAGGCGGTGACTGCCATACGGCCCCAGCGATTGGCTTCGGCTTCGTCTCCATAGCCGCGCAGGGCCTGTTCCAGCAGCAGGCAGAGGCGAGCGGTCGGGTTTTCCTCGACGAGTTGGGCAAGAATACGGATCGCGTTCATCCAGCTGCGATCGGCCATCGAAATCTCGGCCTTGAGGATGCGGCTCTCGCGGGCGTCGGGATTGGTCGCCGCGAGTGCTTCCAGCCGGGCGATCTGCGTCTTGGGTGTGTCGTTCGGGTCGAGCCGGCGGCAGAGATGAGCCAGTGCCGGGTGAGGATTGGCCTTCCAGCCCAGTTCGATCACGCCCTGGGCTGCTTTCAGCTTGCCGTCCAGCATCAGGTGGCGAGCGCCATGATAGGCGGCTGGCGGGAAGGTCGGGGCCGCCTTGATCGCGTCGGCGAGCAGCTTCTGCGCGTCGCGGCGTTCGGCATTGGGCAGGCTGCAGGCGAGGGCCGTATAAAGAACGGCGCGGCGGCGGCGAAGGCTGTCGCCCTTGATCGTGCCGCGTTTCTCGCCGATGGCGAGCGTTTCGAGGGCTTCGCGCCAATGCTCACGCGCGACCTGGCTGTCGAACAGGGCGTTGAAGGGCCATTCGGCGTCGGCGCGCATGTCGAGCGCCTCGCGGGCGCGGGTCTCTGCAGCGACGATGTCACCGCGCTCCGTGGCCGCTGTGGCGGCACCCTTGAGGCCGGCAAGCTGACCGCCCGGCAGACGGGCAAGCTGTCCCCAGGCGCGCTCGGCCCCGGACCAGTCATCGGAAATTTCGGCGGTGCGCGCTTCGAGGAGGAGTTTGAGGCGCTCATCCTCGGCATGTTTCGACGCCTTGTTCGCATAGCGGCGCGCGGCGTTCACATCACCAGCCTCGGCGGCCAGCAAGCCGTCCGCAAGCGCCTTGTTGGCGTGGCGGGTCTTGGAGGCCTCACGCGACTTCGTGAACTTGGATGGCATTTTGAGGAGGCCTGTCAGCGCGCCCCATATGACTGCCATGGCAGCGCCGAGCAGCAGGACGGCCAGAATGGCCACGACCAGCTTCAACTCGACCGTGGTCTCCGGCCCAAGATTGATCAGCACGCTTCCAGGCAGCCTGGAGGCCCAGAGGACGGCGACCCCGGCCAGGACAATCAACAGGATGACGAGAAAGAGTATGATCATTGCAGCTGAAGTCCGTCCTCACTTGTGGCTGCAGCAGATTCACGCAGCTCTTTGGTGTATTTAAGGCGCGAAGTCACTGAAACCAATCGCGATTCGAGCCAGTTCAACGCACCAGCCGCGCGGGCGATGCATTCTTGTCACAGGCGAGTGGGGCGCAATTTGCGCGTCGCGTCGATTGTATTTGCCCCAAACAGCCCTGTTTACCGCCAGAAGCGGTGCGCGGCCGTCAGCCTTCCTGTCCGGCCGAGATCAGCTTTAACCGTAAAGTCTCAAGAGAATCTTCAAGCCGGGCGCGGCGGCGTGCATCGGCGAGCCAGGTCTGGAAAACGGCCTTTGTATTAGCGGGCAGCGCCTCAATTGAATCGATGGCGACCATAAGATCGTCGCGAGCCAGGGCGGCCTGCGCGTCGGTGATCAGATTTGCCGATTCGCTGCCCGAGGCAGACCGCCGAACGCTGACCGATTCGCCGAAGACCGTGTTGACCCAGCCGAGGCCAGAGCCCTCTTCGGTGTCGCGGGCGAGCGCGTCATTGCGCAGACGGCTGAAGCTGGATTTGAGTTCGCCCATGGTCGGGATGGCGATTTTCGAAAGACCGGCAAGGGCGGTGACGTCCGGATCGTCAGGACGGGTGTCCTGCAGCTGTTTATATTCTTCCGGGAAGGCTTCGCCGCGGGCCGCTGAGGCCTCGATCGCATCAAGGGCAAGGGAGGCCCCCAGAATCTGTGCGGAAGCGCGGGACATGTTCTGGGCGTCGGACCGCGCTTCACTCACTTCGCTGGTCAGTGTTTCCTGCGTGCTTTGCAGAGCGGTGAGGTCGGCGCGGAGTGTTTCCAGCTCCGCCTTGAGGCTGACCAGCTGAGCGTCGCTGGCGCCGCCGGTTTGCGTCGTCGCCGATTGAAGCGCGGTTTCGATCGCTTCGATGCGGGCCGGGCTGACAGCGCCTTCCTGGGCTTCGGTGAGCTGAGTGAGCTGGTCTTCGAGGCTGGCGAGGCGCGCGTCAAAGGCGGCTGCATCTTCGGGAAGCTCCGGCATGGCGGCAGGGGCCGTTTCGACAGCGGCGAGATCCGTTTCCAGGCGCTCGATCTCGCTATCGACGCGGTCGATTGTGCCTTCCAGCTGGGCGGCGAAATCGGCGATGCGTTGATCAATCTCCTGCTGGTCCTGGCGAAGATCTGCGAGACTGGTTTCGGTCGGGCTCGGCAGGCTTGTCTGCGTCAGCAAGCCTGATGACCAGACAGAGACGCCCAGGGCCCCGAGGGCAATGAACAGGACAAGAGTCAGGGAGATCCAGCCGGGGCCACGCGAGGATTTTGCCGGCTTCTCATAGTCGAGGCTGGCCGTCTCCGGATTTTCGGCCGGCTCGAACTCGGCATCAATCGGGTCGGATGCGTGGTTGGGTTGGTCGCTCATCGGTCTACCTCTTGCGCGCTCCCCAGCCGCCTGCAGTGACTATGGCACGATCAGCGATTTGCGAGCACTTTTTCAAGCGTCTCAAGCAGATGATCTTCATCCGGATGGCTCGCGGCAGTCACACCGCCCGTTTGCACGGCCTGAAGCGGTCTGGCTGCCTGTTCCGAAATCGTGACAAATCTGGTTTTGGATAGATCGGCCTGTTTTGCAAGCCCCAGAAAGGCTTCTGCGCCTTTTGCCGAGTGAATAAGGACGATGGTGTTCTGGCCTGACCTTAGCGCGTCATCTGCATCGGCGGCGAGGCATGCGGCGGGGCGGGCCTCGTAAAGCGGGACGAAGTCGACCTCAAACCCTTCGTTTTCCAGCGCCTGCTTGACCATGCCCTTTGCGGCGGCATTTGCGATGTGGAGCAATTTCTTCGGCGTGTGAGCATGCCAGTGATGGGCGATGAAATGGGCGAGGTCATGGGCGTCGCCGGAGGATTGATGGACAGGGCTGAACGCTTCGCGGACGGCTTCTGATGCTGTCGCCGGGCCGACGCACCATGCAGGCAGGTCACGCACCTCGCTGACATCAGAAAAGAAGCGGACCCCGTTGGCGCTGGTGAAGATGAGACCGGCATATTGCGATGGATCCGGCAGCGCTTCATCGCGCGCGGCGAGTTCGATGGCGGGAGACAGAATATGAGGCAGGCCCATTTCGCCGAGACGCGCGGCGGTCTGCGAGGCTCCGGGTTCTGCGCGTGTAATGATGATTATGGGCTTTGCCGGTTCAATCATCTTCGAAAGCGGGAAGATCGCCGCCGGCTGCGGCCCGGATGCGCTGACCCGCCGCGCGGCCGAGTTCGGCCAGTTCGTCTTCGCTGGCATCAGCTTGGGCGATGCCATGTTCGACCCAGCGCTGTGAACCATCCGGGCGCAGGACCTCGCCTGAGAATTTCCAGAGATCATCATGGAAATAGGCGTGGCCACCCATCGCCGTGCGGCAGGAGCCATCAAGCTCAATGAGGAAAGCGCGCTCGGCTGTTGCGGCAAGGCGCGTCATCGGGTCGTCGAGCTTGCGCAGCAAGGCGACGATGTCGGCGTCCAGATCATCGGGTCGTGCGGCAATCGTGATGATGCCTTGCCCGGCGGCGGGGATCATCGTCTCAACCGGGACGGGGCTCGCCAGATGCGCCATGTCGAGACGGGTGAGACCGGCCATGGCGAGGTAGGTCGCGTCTGCCAGGCCGTCTTCGAGCTTCTTGAGCCGCGTCTGCACATTGCCGCGGAACGTCACGATGTTGAGGTCAGGGCGCAGCGCCAGCGTCTGGGACTCTCGGCGCAGGCTCGCCGTGCCGACGGTGGCGCCTCGCGGGAGGTCAGCAAGTTTCTTGATGCCATTGACGGTGATGAAGCCGTCACGCGGGTCTTCGCGCTTGGGATAGGCGAGCAGTTCCTGGCCATCGGGAATCGCGCCGGGCACATCCTTGAGACTGTGCACGGCAAGATCACAGCGCCCATCATCGACAGCGGCGTCGATCTCGCGGGTGAAAAGGCCCTTGCCGCCGGCATTGATCAGACGTTCTGTGGTCAGCTTGTCGCCGCCGGTCGTGAAGGCGACAATCTCGCCGACGACATCGCCGCCTGACAGGCGTTCAATGTCCGCTGCGACCTGACGCGCCTGAACCAGCGCCAGCGGAGAGCCGCGCGTGCCGATCTTCAATTTCATCTGTGGCGCCTTGCCTGCCGTCATGCTGCCTTCGCCTTGTCCAGTTTCCGCCCTGCTAATGTGTCAGAGATTGTGACGCAAGACAGCGGCGCTGCGTCATCTGGCACAGCGCGTGCGTGTCTTTTCTTAACCCGGACCGGTCAGGATGGAACGATCATGAGATACCTTGCCATTGCTGCTGCCTTGATGATCGCCGCCTGCTCACCCGGTGTGCAGGTCGCCAATGCCGAGTCTGCGTCCGTCAAAGCTAGCCCGGTCCAGCGCTGTGTGAACCTGGGCGGATCGCTGGAAGGGCCGAGCGAAGGCGAATGGGGTTACACCGTTCGCAGGGCGGACTTTAAGCGCATCAAGGAGGCCGGGTTCGACACGATCCGTCTTCCCGTAAAGTGGAGCGGGCACACGGCGAAAGACAAGCCGTACACGATCGATCCGGATTTTATGGCGCGGGTAAAGGAGATCGCAGACTGGGCCATTGAAGCCGATCTGCAGATTATCATCGATGTTCACCACTTCGATGCCCTGATGGAGCGCCCAGAGGCCCAGCGCCCGCGTCTCGGTGCGATCTGGCGTCAGATTTCGGAGGCGTTTGAAGGCGCGCCGGACAATGTGATCTTTGAGCTGATCAATGAACCGCGAGACAAGATGACGGTCCGCAAGACCGACAGCGTCAATCGCGAACTTCTGGCGATCATTCGGGAGAAGCATCCAGACCGCTGGGTCATTGTCGGCAGTGCCGGCTGGGGGAGCCTTGAAGCGCTGCTGAAGAGCCGTCCGCCAAAGGATGACAGGATTATCCTGACCTTCCACAATTACGACCCTTATGACTTTACCCATCAGGGAGCCTTCTTCGCGAACCCACCGCCGCCAACCGGCACGCGCTGGGGCACGCGTGACGACATCTCAAGAATGAAGCTGGGGGCAAAACAGGCGCGGGTGTTCGCGCTCGAGCAAGGTCACCCGATGTTTGTCGGTGAGTTTGGTGTCTATGAGGATGTCCCCCTTGAGCAGCGCGCAAAATGGACCCGCGCTTTCCGGGAAACAGCCGAAGAGAACGGCTTCGGCTGGTGTCACTGGGACTTTGCGACGACCTTCAAGATCTACAATCAGGATCGCGAAACCTGGATACACTCCATGCTCGGCGCCCTGATCGACGAGTGACAGCGAAGGCTTTTCGTTGCCCGTCGCAGTCTTTATGTGAGCGCGTATGAGCGCTGTGACCATTCTTGGCATTGAAACGAGCTGCGATGAGACCGCGGCCGCTGTGCTGCGCCTGGACAATGGCCGCGCGACGATCCTGTCGGAAATCGTGCGAAGCCAGGTCGAGGAGCATGCGCCCTATGGCGGTGTTGTGCCTGAGATCGCCGCGCGGGCTCATGCAGATATTGCGGACCGCGTCGTTGAAGCGGCGCTGGGCGGGAGCGGTCTCGCTCTTGGCGACCTGGACGGGATCGCGGCGACGTCGGGCCCAGGCCTGATTGGCGGGGTCATGGTCGGCATGATGACCGGCAAGGCGATGGCGCTGGCATCCGGCAAGCCATTCATTCCGGTCAATCATCTGGAAGGCCATGCGCTTAGCCCGCGCCTCGCTGAGGATTGCGCCTTTCCCTATATGCTGTTGCTGGTGTCTGGCGGGCATTGCCAGTTCATTCGTGTGGACGGGCTCGGCCAGTATCATCGTCTTGGAACGACGATCGATGATGCCGCTGGTGAGGCGTTCGACAAGCTTGCCAAACTTCTCGGCCTTGGGTTTCCGGGTGGACCGGCCGTCGAGCGCACGGCAAAAGGCGGAGACGAGCACCGCTACAAGCTGCCGCGTCCACTGCTGGACCGCGATGGGCTCGATATGAGCTTTGCGGGCCTGAAGACAGCAGCGGCGCGGGTCATCGAGGACAAGGCGCTGTCAGAGAAAGATGTGGCTGATCTCTGCGCGAGCTATCAGCGCGCCATTGCTGACTGCCTGTCGGCGCGCGCCGACCGGGCATTGGATGGCTTCGATGGAGACCGCCTCGTGGTCGCTGGCGGCGTGGCGGCGAACCAGACAATCAGAACGGCGCTTGATGAGGTTGCCGCGCGCCACGGGGCGCGTCTGATTGCGCCGCCCTTGAAACACTGCACAGACAACGCAGCGATGATTGCGCTGGCCGGCGCCGAACGGCTCCAGGCCGGTCTTGTGGTTGATGACAGTCTTGCGTTCACGGCGCGGCCTCGCTGGCCTCTCGACGAGGAGAGCGCAGCCAGCAATCCGGTTTACGGAAGCGGAAAACGCGGCGCGAAAGCCTAGGCCTGCAGGACCTGCAGCAAACGGTTTGCCTGTTCATGCGAAAACCCGGCCTTGAGCGGTGCACGCATGATCAGCAGATTATGCCAGGCCGGCGCCATCAGCAGGTTCACCGCTTCATCAAGGTCGTAATCGCGGCGGATCTTATGCTTGGCGGCGAGTTCAGCGAGGATCAGGCGCAAGGGCGCGCGGACATTGGCCTTCAGCCAGCCACGCCAGGTCTCCCCGGCTTCCTTCTCGTCGGCTGCTGCCATGAGAGCACCGCGAAGGACCGCGTGGCCATTGCCGGTGCGCGTCGCGGCTTCGAACGGATAGAGCAGGGCGGCGATGCGGTCGATCGGCTCGGATGATCCGGCGGACGCGGGTTGAAGCATCGCAGTGGCGGCCTCGAGGCACATATTCCCGGTCGCCGGCCACCAGCGATAAATGGTCTGCTTCGAGGCATGCGCGGTGCGCGCGATACCGTCGACTGAAAGCTTGCGCCAGCCATTTGCCGTCAGTTCCTCGCGCGTCGCGTCAAGAATTGCGGCGCGGGAGGCTTCGCTTCGGCGCGGACCCTGGCGCCGGCGCGTTGTCTTTTTCTTTTTCGGTTTAGTTTCACTCTCGGCCACGCTGAGGCTCCATGATCCGGCAGGTTTGGGGCTATTTGTACCCACCATAATTGCCAAAAGTTTGGCGAAAGTGAACGCAGCGTCTCGATTTGAATTGCACAACCCAGCCGGTGTCGCTATTTCGGGCGCACAATTGAGCAGAAGGACGGTAAAATGAGGACTCCGGAAGAGTTGAAAGAGGGCTACCGCGCATTTCGCCGGGGCACCTACAAGCACCAGTCCCGCCTCTATGAGGAGTTGGGGCGAGGCCAGGATCCGGACGTCATGATCATTGCCTGCGCTGACAGCCGCGCAGAGCCTGCTGACATCTTCAACGCTGCGCCGGGGCAGCTTTTCGTCGTTCGCAATGTCGCAAATCTGGTGCCGCCTTATGAAACCTCCGCCGGCCTGCATGGTGTCAGCGCCGCGGTGGAGTTTGCGGTAACGGCCCTAGAAGTGAAGCACATCGTGATCATGGGTCATGGCGGCTGCGGCGGCGTGAATGCATCGCTCTCTGCCGCCGATGACAAGCCGATTGGCCAGTTCATCGCGCCCTGGGTGAGCCTGCTCGACGGCGCGCGGGATGAGGTCCTGAAGCACGGTCACGACGATAACCAGACGGCGCTGGAATTTGCGGGTGTGCGCACGTCGATCAAGAATCTGATGACGTTTCCATTCGTGAAGGAGCGGGTCGAGGCCGGCACACTGGAGCTGCACGGGGCATGGTTTGCCATCGCGCTTGGCGAGCTGCACTGGTGCGATCCGCAAAGCGGCGAGTTCTCGGTTGTCGAAGCCTAGGGCTGACTGGTCGCCCAGACAGCAAATCCAGCAGAGCCGACCATCAGCGCGGCCGCCCCGCGATTGAACCATTTGGCGAAAACCGGGCTGGCGAAATTCTTCGCCATGCGGTCGGCCGCGCCTGCATAGATCGCGAGGCCGAACATCTCGCTGAAAGTGATTGTCGCGAGCGCGATCAGGATTTGAGGCCACATCGGCCGGCTGGCGTCAAAATAGCCCGGCAGCAGAGCGCCGAAGAAGACCAGTGCATTCGGGTTGGCGAGCTGCAGGCCAAGGCCTTTTCCGAACAGCGCTGCCCGCTTCGGCATGGCTTCGCGCGACAGGCGCAGGTCACGCGGTTTCGCGCGAACCAGGCCGATGGCAAGCCAGATAATGAAGGCGAGGCCTGCAAGCTTCAGGAAGAGGAAAGCCGACGGAAATTGCGTCGCGATGGCGGCCGCGCCGCCTGCGGCCAGTCCGATCCAGACAAAATTCGCCGTCGAGACGCCCATCGCCGGAAGCATGGCTGGCCTGAAGCCGTATCGCAGCGATGATGACACAACGAGCATCACCGCCGGACCGGGCGTCAGCCCGCCAGCCAGAAAAAGGCCGATCAAGGCGAGCCAGACGCTGAGTTCCAAGCCTGATCAGCCCCGGTTTACGCTTCCGGTTTGTAGCGCTCGAGTGACGCCTCGATGAGTTCGCGAGCCTTCTCGACGCCCTCGACTCCTTGCACCTTAACCCATTTATTGGGCTCCATGTCCTTGTAGTGAGTGAAGAAGTGGATGATGCGGTCGACGAGGATTTCAGGAAGATCGGTGTAATTGTGGATCTTCTCATAGAAGCGGGTGAGTTTCTCGTGCGGCACGGCGAGGATTTTCTCGTCCTGACCACCATCATCTTCCATCAGCAGGACGCCAACCGGGCGCGCGCGCACGACGGCGCCGGGCACAAGGGCGCGCTGTCCCACGACCATCACATCGATCGGGTCGCCATCAAGGCTGAGCGTGTGCGGCACGAAACCGTAATTGCAGGGGTAACGCATCGACGTGTAGAGGAAGCGGTCGACGAACATGGCGCCCGATGCCTTGTCGATTTCGTATTTGATCGGTTCACCACCGAGCGGGACTTCAATAATGACGTTGAGGTCGTGGGGCGGGTTCTGCCCGGACGAAATTTTGCTGATATCCATGGTCAAACTTTCTGGCCAAATGTCTTGCGCTGCACTGCACAAGGCGGGCCAGACCGTCAAGTGCGCTTTATGTAGCAAAGGGCAGATCGAAGCTGCCTTAGCTTGCCAGACCGAAATTGAAGCTGATCGAAATGCGCGGCTCTTCCGTCTGGCTGGCCATGACCTCGTGGCGCAGCCAGCTTTCCCACATCAGGACATCGCCCGGCTGTGGCGCGATATAGATAAACCGGCTCAGCGCTTCGGGGGCGTTATCCTGAAGCGGCGGGGCTGCCATCATCATGGCAAGACGCGGGTCTTCAAACCGGATATCGCCAGCACCGGGCGGCAGGGAGACGTAATAGGTGCCGGATATCACGCTGCCGGGGTGGATGTGGCCAGAATGGTTCCCGCCTTCGCCCAGGATATTGATCCAGAAGGCGTCGAGGCTGAGGCCTTTTTTCGGCAGCTCCCAGTGGAGCTCTCTGGCAAATTGTGTGGCCTGTTTTGTCAGCGCTTTCGCCAGCTGCCCGAAGGCGGGAGCACGGCCTGGCAAGTCGTCGAGCGAGGCGTAGGACGTGTAACCGGGATAGCCCTTTTCCTCACACCAGTCGTGGCCGGCTGTGTCGCCATCCTCGATCATCCAGCACGCGGCCTCGGCTTCCTCGCGGAAGGCCTCATCGCCGTAGCGGGTCTGTGAGAGATGCGTCGGAAAAAGAAGGCGGATCGTCATGACCCGCCTTCTAAGCTTGATGTCACGCGTCCGACAAGCGGCCTATTCGGCTGGCTTGACGAATTTCAGCGTCATGCGATCCGACTCGCCGATGCTGGTATAGGCGTCAGCATCGAAACCTTCAGGCGTATTTCCATCGCGGTCTGTCGTCCGGGAGACCGGGGGCAGCGTCCAGACACCGAAAGGGTGATCGGCGGTGTCTGCGGGATTGGCGTTGATCTCACTTGAAGCCTCGAACTCAAAACCGGCCGCCTTGGCGAGCGCTTTGACATAGTCTTCATGCACATAGCCGGTGGGCGCCGATGGGTCCTGCTCTGCCGAGGATGGCAGGCGGTGTTCAACCACGCCGAGCACCCCGCCGGGCTTCAGCACGGCGTAGGCATCATTGAAGAACTTGTCGGCATAGTCACCGCCCATCCAGTTGTGGAGGTTGCGGAAGGTGAGAACGGCATCGACGCTTTCAGGCTCGCCGAGCGGACCGGACTCGGCGTCGTAAGTGGTATACTGGATCTCTCCGAACGTATCGGGGTATTCGGCATAATTCGCCCTGAACGCCTCAAGCGACGAAGCGGCGCGCTCAGACCGTTCCGGATTCACCCAGGCTGCAATGAACTGGCCGCCATTCTCGTAAAGATAGGGGGCGAGAATATTGGTATACCAGCCACCGCCGGGCCAGATCTCGATGACGGTGTCGTCGCCTTCGATACCAAAGAATTCGAGCGTCTCGGCAGGATGACGAAAGTCGTCGCGGGCCACTTCGCCTTCGGTGCGCCAGCTACCTGCCATCGCGTCCGAGACAGAGAAACGGGTCGCGTCTGCCGTGTCAGCGCTCGTATCTGACGTTTCTGCCGGCGGTGTCGGCGAATCGGTTGTTTGATCGACATCGGCATCACTGCCACAACCCGCCAGGACCATAGCCGCGAGGCTCGCACCAAATATCCACTTCATTGTCTTCTCCCTTAGAGACTTGAACAATATTCCTGCCTACCCAAATACATATTGTCTGGGCGCTGCCAAGCGGGCCCGGACCGGTAATCTGCCGGCGCCGATGAACGGGCCGGAGTGACAGAAGAACCGCAAATATGATGGTCCGGCCCTGCCGGACACAGTTGCTTAGAGAGGACTGTAAGTCATGAGCACGATTGATCTCACCCCCCTTTATCGCACCATGGTTGGCTTTGACCGTATGGCCAGCATGATCGATTCCGCGAGCCGTCTGGACGGCACGCAGGGTTATCCCCCCTATAATATTGAGCGCGTTGCAGACGACGCCTTCGCGATCGAAATCGCGGTGGCCGGCTTTGCTGAGGACGACCTGGAAATCGAAACCAAGGACAACCTCCTGACCGTGGCCGGCAAGAAGTCCGGCGATGAGGATGGCGAAGCGCGCCAATTCCTGCATCGTGGCATTGCTGAGCGCGGATTTCTGCGCCGTTTCCAGCTCGCTGATCACGTCATTGTGACCGGTGCAAGCCTGCAGAACGGCATGCTCCGCGTCGATCTGGTTCGTGAGCTTCCTGAAGCCAAGAAGCCGCGCAAGATCGAAATCGGCTCAACGGCCGGTAAAAAGTCGAAGCCGAAACTGATCCAGGGAGACAAGGTCTCGGCCGCCTAGGCGCCGACCTCCCCCTGACAGGAACGAAGCCCCGGTGCCGAAAGGTGCCGGGGTTTTTTGTTTCGCTATTTCTTGTTGCCTTTGTCGAAGAAGGCTGATGCCCCCGCCTTGTCCAGGAAGGCGGACAGGGTTTCATTGTCGCTGAGACGCCGGACGGCTTTCTGGACAGATTTGAACGACGTCGCGGCATAGCGCTGAGTGACCTGCTCGAACGCTTTTTTCTCGATTTTCACGCTCATGCGGTCATTCTTCGACTGGTTGGCATCGAGATTGGCGTCTGCCCATGGCAGATAGGTCTGGGCCACTTCATCGGCGAAAAGCGGAAGAAGGGTCGGCTCCAATTCTTCGAGCGTCTTGAAGGGCGCACCCGCTTTCGGGGCGTCCATGAACTCACACCATGCGGTCACGAAAGGCGCGCTCTTGCGCAAATATTCGCCGGGCGTCGGGTCAAGCAGCATTTGTGACAGCTGACCGGCCAGCGCGAAATCGGCCACTGATGGGCGTCCGCCAAAAATGAAGAGATTATTCTCCAGATGGGCATTGAGCAGCGTGATGAACCGCTCCGCCGATGTCTTGAGAGACTTTTCATTCTTCTTTTCGACGCCAACCAGAGGCAGGCGCTCGCGCATGCGTTTCACGATCTGGTCGCGGGTCTTTTTCTTTGCGCGCGGCAGCTTGCCGGAGAAAAGCTGGTCCATGGTGCGGTCGGCGGCTTCTTCACGGTCAGGCTTGGCGCCCCAGCGATAGAGAAACATCGCCTTGTTGAGCCACTCATCGGCGTAGTCTTCGAGGATGAGGGCAAGCACAGCGCAGGCCGGGTCGTCCGGCACGCAGGACGGGTCGGAGATATCATTCTCAACCAGTGAAAGAATGTCAGTGGAGTCCTGGTTCGGCGCGCGGTTGGGCGACACCAGGAGCGGCACGGTCGGGACCTTGGCGAAGGACTGGAATTCTTCTTCGGTCGCTGATGAGCGCCCGATCCATTCAAAGTCGACACCCTTATATTTCAGGAATGAGCGCACTTTTGCTGAATAAGGTGAAGTTTCGGCGCCGAACAAACGGTAGGCGGTCATGTCGGTGTCCTTGCAGATGCTGAAGCGCGGTCTTAGGCGATGCAGCTTTTGCTGCCAAGACGTGTTTGACGGTTGCCGGACGCTGCAATACTCAGAGCGCTGCTGCGAAATCGAAAGACGACATGTGTGCGCAAGGCGGGGCCGGCGTTGAATCGCGCCTTTGGCCTGCTGGATTGAACGCTGTCGCATCCAACCAGAAAGGGTTCGGTTGTAAATGAGCACCCCGCGATACTTCCTCGCCTATTGCGACAAGCTGTTTACACCATCGGAGAGCTTTATTCCGCGCGGCTATTCTGCCTTCAGCAAACTGAAGCCGCTCTATATTGGCCATGAGCTGAAAGGGCCGGTGCCTGAGGGCGCTGAGGTCATCGAACTTGGCCCGCTTCATGGACCAGGCGGAGAGGCCGCTTTCAAACAGCTGGAGCGTGTGTCCCCAAAGCTGGAAGAGGCGCTGAAAGCCTATGAGCCGGTGGCGCTGCATGCGAGTTTTGGCAAGTCCGGCGCTTACGCCCTGCCCATTGCGAAGAAGCTGGGCCTGCCGCTGGCGGTTACCTATTATGGCGGCGACGCGACAAAGACGACCAATACCAAGAACAGCTTCATCCGGGTCTATAATCGCCGGCGTGCAAAGCTCTGGAAAGAAGCCGAGCTGATCCTGCCATGCTCGAATTTCATCCGGGAGGAATTGCTGTCTAAAGGCGCGCCCGAAGACAAGATGGTGGTGCACCACAATACCGCTGACCCGGCCCGATTCGAGCCCGGCGAGAAAAAGGATCTGATGGTCTTCGCAGGTCGCTGGACCGAGAAGAAAGGGATCGACACGCTGATCGCGGCGCTCGCCCGGCTGGGTGAGGAACTGGAAGGCTGGACGGTGCGTCTGATCGGTGATGGCGACCTTAAAGATGGCCTCGTCGCAGACCTTGAAGCCGCCGGTGTGGAGGTCGAACTGCCAGGCTGGGTGCCGGCCGATGATATGCCCAAACACTGGGCCGAGGCGCGGATTGCGGTGGTGCCTTCGAAACGCGCCAAGTCTGGCGATGCCGAAGGACTACCGCTGGTCTGTATTGAAGCCATGCTGTCAGGCTGCGCGCTGGCGGCGACGCGCCACGCAGGCATCACAGAATGCGTGAAGGATGGGGAGACCGGCTACCTGGTCGACGAGGGCGATGAGGCGGCTCTGGCCGACCGTCTGGCCCGTATGCTGACCGACAAGGCGCGGACCGCCGCGATGGGAGAGGCTGGACGAGAGTTCGCGATGACGGACTTCAACCTGCAGAACCAGAGCCGCAAGCTTGAAACCTATCTTCTTGACCTCGCGGAAAAGGCGGAAACGATCTAGGCGTTTTCGTCATTCTTGCGCGGATCGGACTGGTCGGCCCAGGTCTCTGCATCCCGGATAATGACATAGCCCCCATCAAAGTGGACTTCGGGCACTTCCTTCAGGGAAAATGGGACGAAATAGGCCGGGCCTTTGTCTGGCGCGACCTCGAGCAGGTCACCCGCACCAAAATTCTGGACAGACTTGATGGTGCCGACCGGCTGGCCGTGCATGTCCATCGCTTTCAGGGCGACCAGGTCTTCGACATAGAATTCATCATCGTCGGGCGGCGGTAGCGCGCTTCGGTGCACACAGAGTTTTGCGCCTTTGAGTGCGTCCCATTCTTCTTTCTGCCGCGGCTGTTTTGCAGTGACGATGAAATGGTCGGAGGCGGTCTTCACCTTTGCCGGCTCCAGAAGCGTGTCGCCGCCTTCGGACAAGAGTGGACCGAGTTCGAACAGGTCGTCCGGGATATCGGTAAAACTCTTCACCCGGACATCACCGCGCACGCCATGAGCGCCCGCAAGGACGCCCACAACGATAAGTCTGTCAGAGACGGGCTGGCTGGACATGCCGGGCTTCCTACTCCCCAATCGGCGAGACGGGAAGCCCAAAGACATGCTGTCTACCAGCGCCGGCCACGATCGCGATCATATCCATAGCCGCGTCCTGCGGGCCGGATGGACGAAATCTTGTCGTTCAGACGGACATATCCCAGTTCGTTCATCGAGCCGGTGACAATCTCACAGCGACCACGGAAATTGCCGTCCGTGCAGACTTCCCAGGCGCCGCTCTGAATGGCGATGGACGAAGTTTTGTCGTTGAAGCGCAACTGGCCGAGGCTTGGCACGGCGCCATTGATGGGCAGAGCGTTGCCGCGAAAATTCGGATCCTGGTAAAGCACGAGCGGCGCATTGTAACGCGCGCCATACCCGTAGCGATTACCGCGATTGTAGTCATTGTCGCGGCCATATCTGTCGTGACGGTCGTAGCGGTCATTGCGGCTGCGATAGCCGTAATTCACAGGGCGGATCGAGGTGATCTTGTTGTTCAGACGGACCTCGTTGAGGCGGCCTTCGTGAAATTCGACCACTTCGCAGCGTCCTCTGTAATTGGCATCGACGCAGACTTCCCAGGCGCCGCCAGTGACGCGGATGGATGAGGCCTTGTCGTTAAAGCGATAGTCCGCGAGACGTGGAATAGGGCCTGTGACGCGGAGCGAACGCCCCGTGAAATTCGAGTTTGAGTAAATGATCGCTTCGCCGCCGCGATTGCCGTAGCGAGGGTGGTCGGCCAGGGCGGGCAGAGCAAGCGTGGTGGTGAGGGCGAGACTGAGTCCCAATGTCTTGAGCGGTTTCATACTGAACCTCCTATTCTCTTACCCCTCATTTTTATCAGATGCCGGCTGAACGCACGGCAACCTTGCCTTCAGGAAAGGAGCGGCCGGGGTGGAGGTTCCGGAGTCTTACGTGAATATTAGATTGAGAGGCTTCTGGCGCCTCAGGCGGCGGCCGTCAGGGCGTTCGGCGTGACGTCTCGACTGTAGGCCCCGCGAAGGTCGCGAGACGGTTCGAGCCCTGTCACCAGGCCGGTTGCGGTCTCGCTCTTCGCCAGCACCAGCACGCCGCTATCGGTCAGCTGGCGGCCAAGGTTGACCAGGGCTTTGGCCCGCATCTGTGCGCCCATACCGCTGATCACATTGCAGCAGACAATCACGTCAAACTGACCAAGACCGCTGCAATCCTGGAGAATATTGTGGGTGCGGACGCCGACCCGATTGGCGAGCGTCTGGGAGACCTGCCATTCGCCCGTATCAAGCCTTGAGAAATTGGCGAGCAGGCGATGGATCGAAAGGCCCTTCTGCACGTCGAAATGACCGAATTTCCCGGCGCGGGCGAGGACAGACATTTTCTCGCTGATGTCGGTGGTCAGAATTTCGATCTGAAGGTCTTTCAGGGCCTCATTGTCGGACTCTTCCAGAAGCATGGCGAGAGAATAGGCTTCCTGGCCGCTCCCGCCGCCTGCGCACCAAATCCGCAGTTTTCCATCGGGCGCGGAGGGCGCCATCATTGGCAGGACGTGGCTGACAATACGCTCAAAAGCGGCGCGCTCACGGAAGAATTGAGTCGTCTTGCCGGTCAGCGCGGCGACCATTTCTGCGCCAAATGGGCTGCTTGGCCGGGCCTGAATACAGGCCAGCAAGTCTTCCACGCCCGCAAACTGCTCGCGGCGGAGGATCGGGCCAAGGCGCGTTTCGATGAGGTACGACTTCGTTGGCGGAATATACTGACCGGAGCCATTCAGCGCCAGCGTCGCAATTTCGCGGTAGATCGAGTCGTCCATAGTCTTTCACCAGCCCGGTCAGGTTTCGCCCAGTTCGTTAACAAAAATGCGATCCGGGTTAATAAATTGCTTTAAACGAGGCCGACCTCTGCAAATTTGCTGTGGATGATATCTGCGTCGAAAGGCTTCATGATGAACTCATTGGCGCCGGAGCGCATCGCTTCACCAATATGCTCGGCGTCGTTCTCGGTTGAACAGAACACAACAACCGGCTTTGAGCCGCCTGGTTCGCGGCGCAGCGCTCTCAGAAAATCGAGGCCGTTCATGACCGGCATGTTCCAATCCAGCAGGATGGCATCCGGCATGTTATCGCGGCAGGAGCTGAGCGCATCTGAGCCGTCCCCGGCTTCAGTCACGTTAAACTGAAGGTCCTGGACAATGCGGCCGGCGACTTTGCGGACCACACGAGAATCGTCAACAATCAAACAAGACTTCATAGCGTCTCCCCGGGCAGAAACTATGTCCATTCGGATTCATAATCCACCAAAAGATAAAAAATTGAATTTATCGTTGGCCGCCAATAAGGCGGACCGGCTGATCTGGCCAGAAATTGATTTACCGAAGTTTAAGGCTTCGCCGGTGAGGGCGTTCCGGAACCGTCGCTCAGCCTTCGGCGCTGAGGCCTGTTGAAACGAGCGCGATCTCTCCGCCGTCCCGCGGTTCTGCGCGCAGGTCGCCGCCAAGGCCCTCGGCAATGATGCGGGTAAACAGAGGCTGCACGGTCCGGGCCGACCAACCGTCCTGCGGCTCCTTGCCGGATACAGCGTCGGCCGTGTCTTCGCGAAGTTTGCAGCGGTCACCAGAGGCTGCCACGCTGATCCCCAACCCGTCCGTCTGGTTGCGAACCTTCACATTGATGGTTCCGCCGCGCGGCAAACAGTCAACGGCCAGCATCACCATGTTCATGACGAGGCGGGCATGCGAAAAGCTGAGGTGCTGGGTTTCGATGTCCCAGTTCAACGTCGGTTGATAGTTGTGGCTGGCAACGAAGCGCTCGGTGATCTGTTTGGCTTCGTGAATGTCGGCTGCGCCTTTGGAGAGACCGGCTGAGCCAAACGCATATCTCAGAAATTTCAGCTTGGACGCCGCGCTGTCTGCACCGTCATGCAGAAGCTTTTCAGCCTGGAGCCGCATGTCTGAGTCCTGTGGCTCGTTCATGAAGTCGAGCGCGTTGGTGATGGAGGATACGGACGACACCAGATCGTGACAGATGCGCGATGCGATGTAAGCGGAAAGATGCGCCGGATCGATATTGGCTTGCATGGTCTGGCCCCTTTGGTCGGTGTTCTACGCTACCCGATTCGCCAGATCATTGACTGCCCGATTGCAGGTGATTTGTCACCCGTGCTCGTCGTCGTGGCCCACAAGATCGTCGTGTCCGCCTCTTGCGCTGTGGAAAAGTAGCCAGAACAGGCCCGCTGACAGGGCAAGACAACCGAGCGAGCCGAGTCCGTAGGCAATCCAGCCGTGCATGGTCATGGTGACGCCGAGATTGGACCACAGGACAGCCACGCCCCAACCGGCCAGGAAAAGGGCCAGAGCGCCAGCGATGATGGCAATAATAGACGTTCGGGACATGACTTGCGGGAAACCGGACCAGATTATTTCTGTGTCCAGGCCCCACTGTCGTCCATGACAAACTCACCGGATGCGGCGCCAGCAACAAGCTTCTCGCCGGTTACGCGGGCGACTTGCTCGGGCGTTGTGCCGGTCTGGTTGGCGAGATCGTCATAAGCGGCCCGGCGCTTATTGTTGATGTCCTGCACGCGGCGGATCAGCGACGCGTCTGCGCCACCGTCGACGATGCCTAGATAGCCATCGATACGTTCGCCGACGACACCTTGTTCCTTGGCGGTCTCGATTTGAGGATCCGCCGCCTGGGCAGGGGCGGCCATCGTGATAGTGGCGACGGTCATGAGCGCGACGGCTGAAAGAAGTTTGAAGAAACGGGTCATATGAGACACCTTTGTGGACCTAGAAGATATCAGGATTGCTGGCGATCAGATCTTCGACTTCCTTGTCGAGCTTGATCCGCACTTCCTGATCGATCTTTACATTGAGATTGATCGTGATGGGTTCTGTTGGCGCTTGCAGCTTCACCGTTGGCGAGCACGCGGCCAGTGATGCGATCAATGCCGCAGACAGGAGGAGGGGTCGGGTCACATTGCTATCCTTCATTACGCGGTCATCATGAACCATGTGGCCTGAACGGGGCTTGAATACAAGTTTGACTATTGTTCAGGCGCGGCGGAGCCGGTGTCGGCAGTGTTGGAATTCTTGACCGATTCAGCGGCGACATCCGCAAGCCAGTCACTGGATGTAATGCTGCGCCCGGTACGGATCAGCTGCATCAGCTTGGAATCGATGCCGATGTTAAACGCGAACGGCGCCCCATCCAGCACTTCCGGAGATTTCCCGACAAGGCGCATGGTGATGAGGATGTCGCCGCTGAGATTTCCGTCAGCGCCGATCTCAAGCACCGAAAACCGAAAGTCCTTGAGCGCGTCAAAAGCCATGCTGACCCTCTCATCGGCTGCCGCCGCCGCATCGCCCACATCGCCGGTATAGGCGATCGTCCCGCCTTCACTGTCTGCTGTGAGGGTGGCGTTCCTGATGAATGTGTTCGGGCCGATAATCTCGACCGGGAAGCTGCCGGTGACCGTGCCTTGTGCTTTCACATCCGGCAGATCGAAGATGCTGACGATCTGGGCCAGTTCGAGCGCGCTCGCGGTGATTTCTATGACGTCCCGCGTCCCGGCGATCGTCCAGCTGGACCCGCCGGTAAAGATTTCGCCGCCTGCGAAAGGCCAGCGGGCATCTTCAATCGTGGCTTCAAGCCCTTCATTCAGCTGAAAGCGGATGCGTCCGTCGCGCAGGGGAATACCGGGACTGATCTGACCGATGCGGATTTCCTGCCCTGGCGGTGTCGTCAGCTGCATGATGTCGTCGAACTCTATGCGCCCGTTGACATCGTTCACCGCGCCAAGGCGCAACGTATCGAATCCAAAGTCTTCCGCAGACACCCATCCAGTGCCCGTAGTGCTGCCGGCGGCGATGACGAATTCGGCTGAGGCCTTCAGCGTCCCGCGCGCATTCGACAGAAAGCCTCGCACCCGGTCACTGAGCGCTGTCGGCTGGAAGCCGCGTGGCATGAAGGTCAGGTCAGGCGTAATGACGGACGCCGTGCCGTCCAGCGCAAGGATGTCGAGCTCCAGATTGACGTCAGCAATTTTCTGGCCGGCTGGACGCGTCGTTATCGGGCCTGACAGCTGCATGATGCCGTTATCGAAAATAGCCGACAGATCACCCCTGAGGGGCAGATACAGGGGATCCTCGCCACGATCACGGACTTCGACGCCGGTCGCCGTTGCGTCTCCCTCTATCCCGGTGGATGGCAGGGTCGCCGACAGTGTCAGCTGGTCGAGGCTGATGTCCGCTGGCACGAGCGTGCCGCTGAATGTCGACGCGCCCGTGCTCGCATTGAGCGCGACCGGGCTGGTTGTCGTGAGCGCGATCTCTGGTTCGGTCGAATTGATGATCAGGGTCTTTTCGCCAATCTGCAGCGGCAGCGACATTTGCTGGCCCTTGAGGTCGAGGCGGGCCGTGCTGGTGGCTGACCAGTCGAGGACGGCCTGTTGCAATGACAGTGTGCCCGATGTGCTTTCGCCTCGAAACGGCAGTTTCACGGCTCCAAGGTCGATTGTGCCGGCAGAACCACCCGCCACGGGGCGAACCACGCGGCCATCTCTCGGGCAAAGCTGCAGCGAGACCGGCTCGATGGCATAGTCGGCACCAGTGCGAATACCTTGCGTGTCGAAGCCGAGGCATGGTTCGCGCAGGGTCTGGACGCGCAAGCTGGACCCGCCGGCAGCGTCGATACCGCCAAATACGCGCGTTTTCGCGAAGTCCTGGCCGTAGAGCTTCCCGTCCACGCGAAGCTCCCCAACGGCCTGCAGCCGGGGCGTGCCGTCGGCCCGCTCGAAATGGACCTCGTTCAGGTCACTGGACAGGGTGAGTCCACCGGCCGTCCATGGGCTCAGCGTCACCCCGCCTGTTTCAATGGTGAGATCGCTGCCCAGGCTTGCTCGTGAGAGGTCCACGACAAGCTTCGGCACATGCGGTCCATCCAGCGTGACGAGTCCGGCGAGCTCGACCCCTTCATCGGCGACATTGAGCGCTGGCTTTGCATTTTGGGGGTTGATGGCGAGGTGGGTTCCGTCGGCGCTCTTGATCGACATGGCCCGCGTTGAAACCACAGACCAGTAGCCGCCGTCTTCCAGGGTCAGCTTGAAGCCAGTGCCCCCGCCGACATCAACAAGTGCGTCGGAAAGCGCGCGCCGAAGCGCTGCCGAGTGTGCCTCGAACGGACCGCCGAGCTGCAGGCTGGAGAGCAGATCTGCCCGGTAGGCCGGAGGAATGCTGACACCCTTGAAGCTCAGGTCGCCGCGTGCATCGACAGTCTTGAACGTGTCATCACTTGTCGCGTCTCCGCTCAGAGTCAGTTCATCGGCAGTGACATCTGGACGGTCCACGCCAGAGACGATCAGGCCATAATTTGTCTTCAGCTTGCTGTCCGCGCGCTCGGTTTCGAGCGTTAGCTCTATGGCGTCAGCGCTGTTGTCGAGCCATTTCAGAGACCTAACGCTGCCTTCGGCGGTCCCGGTCTTGATGCGGCTCAGCCAAGAGGCGTTTTCGGCCTTCTCCAGTGGGTTTGCGAGCGACAGCGTCCCGGCAAATTCCGCGTCCGACAGCGACAGGCCGGGGCGCTCGAAGGCGCTGGCTGATGCTGACCAGTCAATGGCCGGGAGGATCCCTTCCTCCATATTGGCACTGAGTTTGATGTCCGAGGCTTCGAGCGTATCGAACGTCGCCTCCGCAAGTTCGAACTCTGCCTGGCCGGCTATCTTAAGGCCGACGATGGAGAGATTGATGCTGCCTTCGCGGATGTCCAGGCGGTTGCCGTCGGTTTCAAGCTCCACAGGCTCGATCTCTGCCTGAAGGTCGACCTGGAGGGGCATCTGGCCGCTCGCTTCACCCGTCATCGCGACCGGCCCGGCTGGCGTCATCAGTTCGATACGGGCATCCCTGACATTGAAGCTCGGAGCGGCGGCTGACGAGCTCTCTCCGGAGGCAAATTTTTCAAGGCCGCCAAAGGTGATGGCATCTTCGCTGTAAGTGCCCCTCAGAATTGGCGAGCGGAGCTCTACTGATTTTACAGCGGGTTTGAACAGGCCCGGCCAGTCCAGCGCAATGACGGCTTCCTCGGCTTCGAAAGGGACTTCGTCTGTTGCCGACTTAACAGAAACCGATGTGGCACGAATGCGTGAGAAGCCGAGGTCTGAAATGCTGGCCGAGCAGGTCAGTGATTGGGACTGGCACCACTGGCGAACGCCATATTGGGCGATCTGGACGCGAAGTAACCATGCAGAAACCAGCGTCAGGACGAGCAGCAGGACAACAAGTCCGAGCCAGAATTGCCATTTTCGCCAGTTTAGAAGATGGCTTTGCATGCCGATCCTGCCTGAAAATTAATACTTCGCGCTGCATAATCATGCAGGTATCGACTTGCATACCCGGTTGTGTAGAAATTAAGACGTTACCGGGCGGGACTGATTAAACCTATGGCGTTATATGGGGCCGGGTGGATCAACCGACAGGGGCAATCACTTGAAGTTTCCCATCGTGTTTGTCACGCTGGAAGCATGGAGGCCCGAATTTGAATATTCAGCTATCGCGCGGCATGACCAGCGTTGCCCTTCTTGGGGTTGCATCTGCTGCCGTCAGTCTTTCGACATTTTATTTCATCGGCCAGGCCCGTAAGGCCGAAGCCCAACCGGTCGTTCAGATCAGCCTTGCTGTGCCGCTGGCGACCACGCTGCTGTCTGCCGACGATATGGACGCCGCGTCCGCCGTCTCGACCCGTGATGGCACTCTGAAATCCCGCGAAACGCTGACCGAGCTGGTTCAGAACCTCGGAGCAACGCCCGCTGAGGCCAGCCGCGCCCTTCGCGCCGTCTATGAGGCTGAGCTGATCGATCCGCGCCGCGTCCGCCCTGGTCTTGAGATCAAGGCGAATTTTGCGGGTCCGGATCATGCGGAACTGACGTCCCTTTCGTTTTCGAATGAAGCCGGCAAGCAAATCCTTTCCAAACGCCTGTCGGATGGCGAATTCATGCCGGTTGTGCTGAGCGCGCAGACCAAACCGGTCGCCCGGCGCATCTCGGCCACCATCGATACCAGCATCTATGAAGCCGCCCTCAAGCAGGGCGCGCATGATCAGCAAGTTGTCGATTTCGCTCGCATCTTTGGCTATGACCTCGACTTCCAGCGCGATATCCACCCGGGCGATTCCTTCGA
Source organism: Henriciella sp. AS95 (assembly GCF_038900055.1). Lineage (NCBI taxonomy): Bacteria > Pseudomonadati > Pseudomonadota > Alphaproteobacteria > Hyphomonadales > Hyphomonadaceae > Henriciella > Henriciella sp. AS95. The sequence continues at coordinate 209,901 of NZ_JBBMQM010000001.1, read as the reverse complement.
GATGGTCTATGAGGAAATGGTCGATGAGCGCGGCAATCGCGTCCGTTCCGGCGAGGTGGTCTACGCCGCGATCAATGGCAAGGCGCTGAACAAAGGCTATTACCAATTCACGCCGTCCGATGATGGCGTGATGGATTATTTCGACGCGAACGGCGAAGCGGCGACCAAATTCCTTATGAAGACACCGATCAATGGGGCGCGTCTCTCTTCCAATTTCGGTTATCGCCGTCATCCGATTTCCGGCTACAACAAGCTCCACAAGGGCACCGACTTTGCCGCACCGTCCGGCACGCCGGTCTACGCGGCCGGCCACGGCACGATCGAACGGGCCAATCGCTATGGCGGATACGGCAATTATGTTCGCATCAAGCATGCGAATGGCTATTCGACGGCTTATGCACACCTGTCCCGCTTCGGAAAGTTCCGCTCGGGTCAGCGCGTCCGCCAGGGCGATATTATCGGCTATGTCGGCTCAACCGGAGCCTCGACCGGTCCTCACCTGCATTACGAAGTGCTGGTGCGCGGCAAGCAGGTCAATGCGATGACGCTCGACCTTCCGACCGGACGCAAGCTTGCCGACACGCCTGATATCATGGAGGCCTTCATCCAGCGCCGCGAAGACATTGATCGTCTCGGCGCCGATGAGGCTGGCGTGACGCTTGTTTCCGCCGAGGAGGCTTTTCCAGCTGATGCGGCAGCCGCGCCGCCAGCCCCGTAAATCGCGGGATGGCCCGTCGGGCCGAAGAAAAAAAGAATTCTGATTGTAAAAAAGCCCCGGCCGTTCTGGCTGGGGCTTTTTCAATCAAGCGTTCTTGACGCTGCGGCCAGACCTACAGTCCGGCAAGCTGCATACGGTCAGAGACGGTCTCAACATAAAGGGCTGAGTCAGCATAGGCCGCCGTCAGTTTCGGGTCGGCGATCGTGTTCACCGCCTGAAACAGCATGTCCTTGGCGCAGACTTCGTCGACGACGAGGCCGACGGCAACGCCGGAGACCTTGCGACAATGACGAGCGGCCTGCTTTTCAAGGCTGGCGAGCACTTCCGACGCACCGTCCTGCGTTTCGAGCAGGTCGGTTTCGAAGGTGAGGGTGGCATTCACTTCGGTATAGGTTTCAGCGTGTGCAACGCCGCCGAAGATGGAAAGAGCGAATAGGATGGAGGAAACGCGGTTTTTCATTTTGAAAAGCCTTTCATTATTTGGTTGTGCGGGTCGTTGCCCGTCCCCAATGCCCCACGTGTTTCGCGGGTGCAGCATCAGTTATCTCGCGGGCGCAGCATTTTTGAAGAGCACAATTACGCAAGACAATCATGCAAAAATGCATGCAGCGGGGTGTAAGCTATTCGTTGTGTTGCAAATAATGGGATTTGTGCGGACCGACGTAATTTTCAGGCGCGACACCGACGCCACAAATGCAAACGCCCCCGCCCGGATGTCGAGCAGGGGCGCGCAAGGTTTGTGCAGGATGTAGCCCTAATTCAGGGCTGCAGCCCCTTTGGCGAACTGATTTGGAACGCCGTTGATGGAGAGGGCATCGCCCTCCACATCGACTGTCACCGTTGAATTGTCGGCGATCTTTCCTTCCAGAACGAGGCGAGCGAGGGGATCCTGCAGCTCCTTCTGAATCACGCGCTTCAGCGGACGCGCGCCATAGACCGGGTCGTAACCGCGTTCGGCCAGCCACTTGCGGGCCGCCTCAGACAGCTCGACCTTGATCTTGCGATCGGCCAGCAGTTTCGACAGACGGTCCATCTGGATGTCGACAATATAGTCAATCTGCTCGCGGCCGAGCCGCTTGAAGAAGACGATCTCATCGATCCGGTTGATGAACTCCGGCCGGAAGTGTCCGCGTACGGCCGTCATGACAGCCTCGCGCTGGGCCTCGTTGATCTCGCCGGCGTCACCGCTGGCAAGTGCATCGGCGCCGAGATTGGACGTCATAATGATGATCGTGTTTCGGAAGTCGACCGTGCGGCCATGGCCATCGGTGAGCCGCCCATCATCGAGCACTTGCAACAGCGTATTGAAGAGGTCCGGGTGGGCCTTCTCGACCTCGTCGAACAGGACGACCTGATACGGGCGCCGACGAACGGCTTCCGTCAGAACGCCGCCCTCTTCATAGCCGACATAGCCGGGAGGCGCGCCGATCAGCCGGGCGACCGAATGCTTCTCCTGGAATTCCGACATGTCGAGCCGAAGCACGGCGCTGTCATCATCGAACATGAATTCAGCCAGCGCCTTGGTGAGCTCGGTTTTACCGACGCCGGTCGGGCCGATGAACAGGAAGGAGCCGATCGGGCGATGCGGATCCTGCAGCCCTGCCCGGGCGCGGCGAACCGCGTTCGAGACGGCCGCAAGCGCTTCATCCTGGCCGACGACACGCTCCATGAGTTTGTTTTCCATACTCAGGAGCTTCTCGCGCTCGCCTTCCATCATCTTGTCGACGGGGATGCCCGTCCACTTTGAGACTACAGCGGCAATATGCTCAGGCCGAACCACTTCCGAGACAAGTCCCGGTTCAGCTTCGCCCTCATCGCCTTCGGATTGTTCAACGGACGCAATCTGGGCTTCCAGCTTTGGAATCACGGCGTATTTCAGCTCGGATGCGCGCGAGAGGTCGCCGCGGCGCTGGGCTTCAGCCATTTCCGCATGCGCCCGATCCAGGTCTTCCTTGGCAGAGGCGGCGCCTTTCAGCTTCTCCTTCTCGGCGGCCCAGGCGGTTGTCAGCTCGTCCGATTGGGCTTGAAGATCTTCGATTTCGGTCTCGATGCTGTCTAGCCGGTCCTTGGACGCCTGATCCTTTTCCTTCTTGAGCGCCTCCGCTTCAATGCGCAGCTGCATAAGCCTTCGATCGATCTCGTCGAGCTCTTCTGGTTTGGAGTCGACCTGCATCCGCAAACGGGATGCTGCCTCGTCCATCAGGTCGATGGCCTTGTCCGGCAGGAAGCGGTCGGTGATGTAACGATTGGACAGGCTGGCAGCCGACACGATGGCTGCATCGGAAACCCGAACGCCGTGGTGAGCCTCGTAGCGGCCCTTCAGTCCGCGCAGGATGGAGACGGTGTCTTCCACGGTCGGCTCGTCAATGTAGACGGCCATGAAGCGGCGCGCCAGGGCAGGGTCGCCTTCGACATATTTGCGATACTCATCCAGCGTCGTTGCGCCGACACAGTGAAGTTCACCGCGCGCGAGCGCTGGCTTCAACAGGTTTGACGCGTCCATCGCGCCGTCCGTCTTGCCCGCCCCTACGAGGGTGTGCATCTCGTCGATGAAGAGAACAACGCCGCCTTCGGCCTGTTCGATCTCCTTGATCACCGCCTTGAGGCGTTCCTCGAACTCGCCGCGAAACTTCGCACCGGCAATCAGCGCGCCCATATCGAGAGCGAGCAGGCGTTTGTCCTTGAGGCTTTCTGGCACGTCGCCATTGATGATGCGCAGCGCGAGGCCTTCGGCGATTGCGGTTTTACCGACACCCGGCTCGCCGATCAGGACGGGATTGTTCTTCGAACGCCGTGAGAGGACCTGGATGGTCCGGCGGATTTCCTCATCACGTCCAATAACTGGATCGAGCTTGCCCGACCGCGCATCGGCTGTCAGGTCGCGCGTATATTTCTTGAGCGCTTCATAGCCCTCTTCAGCGTTCTCGGTATCGGCCGTGCGGCCCTGGCGAAGCTGGGTGACGGCGGCGTCAAGACCGGCCTGATCCACGCCGCCGGCTTTCAGGGCATCGTGGACTTTCGAGCCGGAGAGCCCGGCCATGGCGGCAAGCAGGCGCTCAACCGTGATGTAGCTGTCGCCAGCCTGTTTCGAGGCCGCTTCGGCGTCAGCAAAAAGCTTCGCCGTTTTCTGGTCGAGGCGCAGACCGGCATCGCCGCCGGAAACCGAAGGCTGGGCGCGCAGCGCTTCGTCGTTTTTCTGCTGGACGATTTCAGGATTACCGCCGGCCGCGCGTATCAAGTTCGCGGCCATGCGGTCGCGGTCCTCCAGCAGGGCTTTCAGGATGTGTTCCGGAAGAAAAATCTGGTGGCCTGCGGCAAGGGCGCCGGTCTGGGCCGTCTGAATCACGCTTCTGGCGCGTTCTGTGTAGGTATCAAAGTTCATGTCTATCCCCTTTCAAAGGCAGATCTCAGGTCTGTCGACGGGCCGGGCGCGCCGCGCACCGCCGTCTTTTTCAATGAGAGCCCCGCTCAGCGGCAGCCCTTCTGAATGAGATATGGGGACAGTTAAAAGGGGCTGCAAGATCGCTTGCAGCCCCTTCGCTGTCGGCTTGGGTGGGGAGGGGATTAGCCGACAGGTATCATTCCGGTTTCCTCTGGATCACCGACCATGGAAACCAGCGCGTTGCGAAGTTTGCCGAGCGCCTGATGCTCGATCTGGCGCACCCGCTCCTTGGAGATTCCGAGGCGCTTTCCAAGGACTTCAAGCGTTACCGTATCATCGGTGAGACGGCGTTCGCGGATAATCAGGTTTTCCCGGTCTGTCAGCGTGCGCAGGGCCTCGGCAATCCATTGCTTGCGGCGCTCGCCGTCGCGGGTCTCCATGACGCGGTCTTCAGTTACCGAGTTCTCGTCCTCGAGCAGGTCCTGCCACTGGGCTTCGCTATCCGTGCTGAGCGGTGCATTGAGCGAGCGGTCGGATGCTGACAGGCGAGACGCCATCGTCTCGACATCGCGCTCACGAACGCCAAGATGGGTTGCGATCCAGGTCTTGTTTTCCTGTGTCATGATGCCGTCGCCCGTATCGTCAATCTTGGCGCGCAGCCGTTTCAGATTGAAGAAGAGCGACTTCTGCGCCGCCGTCGTGCCTGTGCGGACGATCGACCAGTTGCGCAGGACAAAATCCTGAATGGAGGACCGGATCCACCAGGAGGCATAGGTCGAGAAGCGCACTTCGCGGTCCGGGTCGAAACGCGCGGCGGCCTGCATCAGGCCAACATTCCCCTCCTGAACGAGATCCGGGAGGGCGAGGCCGTAATGGCGAAATTTGGATGCCATCGAGATGACCAGGCGCATATAGGCACTGGTGAGTTCGTGCAGCGCATCCTCATCGCGATCGTCGCGCCAGCGGATGGCAAGGTCGTGCTCGTGCTCTGCGCTGAGCATCGGTTTGTTCATAGCCTTTCGAACAAAACGACGGTCAGCGTTTTCAGACGTCCGGGATGTGGCCATGTCATTACTCCCAACTTGCGCGTGTATCTTTTGACAGTGTCTACGCAGGAGCTTGGGAACCGGATCACAGAATGTATCGATTTTTCAGGGCCAACCAAAAAAGCCCCGCCGGGTGGCAGGGCTTCTTCGTTAGTCTGTAGAGGCTAGTCTGTGGCTAGGCCGCTTTTTTTTTGGCAAGCGACTTGGCAAGACGCTCCATGGCGGTGTCGTGATCGGTATTCTCGACAGCGGCCAGTTCGCGCGCCATGCGGTCAAGGGCGCTCTCATAGAGCTGACGCTCGGAATAGGACTGTTCCGGCTGGTCATCACCGCGGTGCAGGTCGCGAACGACTTCCGCGATTGAGATGAGATTGCCGGAATTGATTTTCGCTTCGTATTCCTGAGCGCGGCGCGACCACATGGTGCGCTTGATGCGTGCCTTGCCGCCGAGCGTCTTCAGGGCGTCGTCAACGAGCTTGGAGCCAGCCAGCGAACGCATGCCGGAGGCCTCTGCGCGATTGGTTGGCACGCGAAGGATCATCTTGTCCTGATCGAAGGAGACGACATAGACTTCGAGTGACATTCCAGCGACAGTTTGTTTTTCGATCGCTGTGATCTCGCCCACACCGTGCGCCGGGTAGACGACGGACTGGCCGATCTCAAACGTGAGTTCCTGAGTATCACCCTGTGTCTTGGTTGCCATGTTTTTGAGTGCCTTTCTACGCAACAAGAGCCCGCGCGCCCCGGTGACAATAAAAAGTCGATCCGGAGATGTAAGCAGGCTCCCTAAAAGTTTGACTGTAAATATATATCAGAAAAACGACTATTTAACAACTCTCATGTGACACTGGAGAGTTATCAGTCACCGTCACCGGGCTTTTCGCTGAAATACTTTTCAAGCTTTCCGGTCTCTTGCGCGAACTCTTCGCGGTCAGATGGCGGCTCTTTCATGCGGGTAATATTCGGCCAGACCTTGGCATATTCAGTATTGAGTTTCAGCCACTTGGAGTCCGGATCGTCTTCGGTATCCGGCTTGATGGCTTCGACCGGGCATTCCGGTTCGCAGACGCCGCAATCGATGCACTCGTCCGGGTGAATGACGAGCATGTTCTCGCCTTCATAGAAGCAGTCCACCGGGCAGACTTCGACACAATCCATGTATTTGCAGCGGATGCAGGCATCGACAACGATATAGGTCATTCAGTATTCCGGGAGGCTGTTTGTTTGACGCGCTGCATTTGGAGGCGAATGGCCTTCAAGTCAATCACTGTGGCTGGCGCGATTCAGCGCGGCGGCGTGCCTGGGCCCGTCTGATATCGTCAACATGGAGCAAACTTGCCACATGACGAATGAAGGCTTCTTCGAATTTACAGGCCGCGCCATCGGCCATGGAGACCAGGTAGAGCCCCTCGATGACACGGACCCGCTCTAGCAGGGGAAGCTTCTTCACATGCTGCGTAAATTCGTGCGCGCCGGTCGCTTCCTCGGCAAGTTCCTCGCCCTGTTCCAGAACATCATCGACCCTGTCGGCATCAAGACCGAGGCTCTCGAGGAGGATTTCGGCAATCTGGTCGCTTTCAAGATTAGCGTATACGCCATCGACAAGGGCGGCCTGAACGAGCAGGGCTGCTGCGGCAACCTGCGGGTCGACGTGACGGGTGACCGGTTTCGGGCGCCCGGAAAACAGTCGCTTCAAGCCATCAAGCATCTTCGTCTCCCCCAGTATCCTGGTCCAGAGTTTCGTAAAGGGTCTGCGCTTCCAGAGCGGGGCCACGCCGGGCGCCGCCCTGCAAGACCCTGACGGTTACAATGTTGGTTCTCAGGGCGAAACTTACAATATCTCCCGGCAGGAGTCGCGTGCCAGCCTTTTTGACCTTGCGCGTGTCGCCCGCGCGAGAAATTCGCACGCCTCGCTTCGAGATGAAATCTGATGCGATCGACCGGGTCCTGAAGAACCGTGCGCGCCACAGCCAGACATCGAGCCGGATGTCTTCGCTTATGACGATGGCTCCGCTGATCCGGCCGGCTTGTCTGGCGTTTGGGGCGTTTTGGGCGACTCTGAAGGTTTGGCGGCTGCGTCCGGCTTCTGAGCGGCAGGCTTCTTCTTTTTTTTCTTTGGCTTCGGCTTGGGCGGTGGAGGCGGTGGCGGGAGCAGGCTCGCCAGCGCCGCGAAGGGGCTGTTCGGATCGGGCTGCTTTTCCTGACGACGCGAGCCGCGACCCCCGCCGCGCTGCTCATGGCGCGGCTTTCCACCTTTGCCCTTGGGCGGACGGCCACCCGGCTTGCCGCCCGGTTTCTTGCCGCGAGGCGGACCATCCTGGCGATGACGCGACAGGTATCGCCACTTTGTGACTGTGCCCGTCTCGGCATCCTTTTCGGCGGGCGCAAGTCCAAAGCCTTTCAGAATGGCCGGAAACTCCTCGCCCGGGCATGAGACGATGGACGCAAGCTCAGCCGGGAGTTCGAAGGTCGGCGTGCCGGCTTCCCGGCGGCGCTTGGAGACTTCCCAGCCAAGGCGTTCGGCAAGGTCTGCCCGAACGGCGCGCGGCCCAAAGCGGATATAGCCCTGCGAGTTGAGTTCGCTCTCAGCCCATTCCCCATCCAGCGGGAAGGAGCCTGCGCCTTCAGGGGCGACGCGCCGGGTCTCGCCCGTGTGGCTGGCCTGAAGGATGGCGATCATGCGCTGGGCGGCAGGTTTCTGCGCATCAGGGATGTGTGCGGCGACACGGCCGGTGCGAAGGCCGGCCCCTTTCATCGCTTCGCGCTGCTCCGGCGTGATCTGGCCGCTGGTCGTATCATTGCGAAGGTCGACGGCTGCGCCGCTTTCGAGCAGCTGGAAGGCCAGCCCGCGGGCCATGCCTTCGAGTTCCTTGCCGGTTTCGCCGGTCTTGAGCTTGGCGTGGGTCGGCAGGACGCGAAGCATCTCTGCGCCGAGCCACTCTTCGATCCGTTTCAGCGCCGCATCCTTGCGGTGGGCTTCGGCGTCTTCAGCGCCGATGAGTTCAAGCTTGGGTGCCAGCCAATCCGGTCCGGCTTGCAGGCGGGCGACCTCTGCCTCTTTCCAGGTGATGGTGCCTGCATCTGTCAGTGCGAACGCATCGGCAGGCGCGCCGGTAATCTCGCCGAGGCGTTCGGCCATGATCGGTCCAAGCGCTGTGACGGCCGCCGAGCGAACGGCTTTTCCCTCGAGCGTCTGCGCGGTGGACGCGGGTTCGAAATGCAGGCCGACGAGCTTTCCGACGACATGGCCTTCGACGGTTACTTCACCGGTATCGGACAATTCAGTCACAAGCAGGTCTTCCCTCTTAAGGCCCGCAAGCAGGGCCGTCGTTCTGCGGTCAACAAAGCGCAATGTGAGCGCTGCGTGAAGGGCATCTGATAACCTGTCTTCAATTTCACGTGTCTGTTCGCGCCAATAGGCCGGGTTTTCCAGCCAGTCTTCACGGTGGGCGGCATAGGTCCAGGTGCGGATCATGGCAAGTCTGTGCTGAAGGCTCGATATGTCGGGGACGTTGGCTTCAAGGTTTTCCATGCGCTTGGCCATGGCTGCATCGCCAAGGCGGGCATCGGGGTCAGCCAGCGTTTCGGCGAGGCCGAGGACAAGGCGACCGTGGCCTTCATGACCGGATTTGCGGAAGTCCGGCAAACGGGCGAGATCCCATAGGCGACGGACGTTTCGTTCACCGCGCACCTCCGGCCCGATATCGGCGTCTTCGGCCATGCGTCGCAGCACCCACTCATCAAGGGCATGCGGATTCTGGCGCAGCGCCGGGTGACCTGACGGGCGCGCCAGGCTTGCGATCAGCGTCTTGATGGAGCGGTAATCGAGACTTGAGTTGCGCCATTGCAGCTCATCAACCGGGTCGAACCGGTTCTCTTCAATGGCGCGCCAGGTTTCTTCCTCGAAAGGCGGGCAGTCGCCCGTCTCGCCAAATTCGCCATCGGTACGAAAGCGCCCGGCCCGGCCAGCGATCTGTCCGCACTCAGCCGCCGACAGGAAGCGGCGCCGACGCCCGTCAAACTTGGAACGGGCCGCAAAGGCGATCCGTTCGACATCGAGATTGAGGCCCATACCGATCGCGTCTGTGGCGACGAGATAGTCCACCTCTCCAGACTGATAGAGGGCGACCTGGGCATTCCGCGTGCGGGGGCTAAGCGCACCCATGACAATGGCGGCGCCGCCCTTTTGTCGCCTGAGCAACTCGCCGATCGCGTAGACCTGCTCGGTCGAGAAAGCGACGACGGCCGTGCGCTTGGGCAGCTTGGTGACTTTGGCCGGTCCGGCATAATGCAGTTCGGAGAAGCGTTCGCGCGTGTCTGTTGAAACATCTAGATCAAGCTCGCGCAGCACGCCGCGCATGGTCTCTGCGCCGAGCAGCATCGTCTCTGCTGTGCCGCGCGCATGCAGGATGCGATCGGTAAAGACGTGGCCGCGATCATCATCCTCAGCCAGCTGGATTTCGTCGATGGCGAGGAATTCGACCCGTTTATGGACAGGCATCGATTCCACCGTGCAGACCCAATAGCGGGCCTGGGGCGGTTCGATCCGCTCCTCACCGGTGATCAGCGCAACGGCCTTCTCGCCCTTGGCCTTCACGACCCGGTCATAGACTTCGCGCGCCAGCAGGCGCAGCGGCAGGCCGATCATGCCCGTGCTGTGGCCCATCATGCGTTCGATGGCGTAGTGCGTCTTGCCAGTATTTGTCGGCCCGAGAACGGCCTTCAGGGTGCCCATGGCTTGGGATGTGAAGTTTCAGGGCGACAAGAGCAAGGCGAAAAGTATGCTGGCCACAGTGTTTGTGGGAGGACGCAATGAGGAATTTCGATCAAGCGCTTGCGGCGGCGGTCCTCGCAATGGGGTTGTCAGGGACCGCCCTGGCGCAGGAGAAGCCGGTCTGTCCGCATGGCGAAGCGGGCGGCTGGCAATGGCGAGCGACGATGAACGACATTGTCGTCGAGAATCCGGACCAGCCGCTGGTCTGGAAAACAATTGATGGCGAGAAGACCAGCAAGGGGGTCGAGATCAGGGTGGCCTCGCTCTACGACCTCGACAAGGTCAGCTCCGTTACTCTCTATGCCGAGCCGCCAACCATCGACCTGAAGCGGGAGTCCAGTGACTATACCTACCGCTTTTTCAACAAGGGCAGTCACATCGAGGGCGGTCAGGGCATCCTTCCGCAGGAAATCTCCTACTTCCTGATGGGGGTGGATTCCACCGGCGGCGAGGACAAGCATTTCATGTCCGGCCGGATCGAGCGCGCGGACCAGGACGAAAAGACGGTGCAGGGCGGCTGGCTTGCCAAAGGTCAGGATGATGATCTCGGCTGGCACATCACTGAGGTCGGCACGCTGCGCATCGTCATCGCGACGCAGGACTTCAAGCCCGCTGTCTACGGCCAGCCGAAGGAAGGCTATGACAATATCGCTGTGAGCGACGCGATTGATTTGTCACCGCTGGCCGATGTGTGGAACGGGGCGATTGCGGCACGCAATGCGGAATCGGAGCGGGCCTACAGGGAAAATATAACCTGCAAGCCGCCCGCGCGCTCCTAGTTAGCGGTGCAAGGTTCTGGTGCGTCCATCGTCTCGCCTTCGAACCGGTCCACCCAGTCCTGCGAACGGGGAAGCGGGTTGAATCCGGACGCTCGATAAAGGACCAGCCGGCGGCTAAGCGGGCAGCCATTCGACCGCGTCCCGAGATCAACGCTGATCTCACCGACCTTGTCGAATGTCTCGAAGTCTGCCGCGATGGCGGGCCGCCGGTTTGGCCGATAGCTGGCGATGAGAACATCGTCGTCAATCTCGTCCGTCATCGGCTGTTGCTCGGCAAAGCTGTGCGCGCCCTCATTATAGCGCCAGAGAATCAGCGGCGCGTCGATGCGGTCTTTCAGATAAAAATCGAGGCCGTGCCAGATTTCGCGCTCATCCACCATGACGGCTGTCGGGGTGCCCTGATCATCGACAAAACTGGAAAGCTTGTCCGACAATTCCTCCCAGCCGATGGTGCGCTTGAACGCATTGTCGAGCCCCAGCGGACCGGCCAGCGTATTTGCGAACGTCATCGCGACCATCATGCCGAGCCCCAGCGCAGCGTGTAGGCCCAGCCCCGTCCAGAACAGCCCCTCCGGCTTGAACTTGGCAGCATAGGCCGCTCCCATCACGGCACCGGCCCAAATGAGGCCGGCAATCACGCGTGTCAGAATGGTGAAGTCCGGTATCAGCAGGAAGCAGACGCCTGTCAGGCCTGCGACCCAGTACCAGAGCTGCCGGTTTGGCCGGGCCCGCATGAAGAACATGGCGATCAGCACCGATGCGGCTGGATAGGCGGTCGCTGCCCAGTTGGCATGGGCCCGAGAGAGGATGGACTGACCGAAAATAATGATAAGAACCGGCAAGATGAAACAGGCGAGCCAGAGTTCCAGCCGTGCTTGATCGCCGGTCGCCGTCTTGCGCATGAAGATCAGCCCACCGATCAGGGCGACAAAGCTGATCGGGCCAAACACACCCATCTGGTCGGCCAGGAATTTGAGCGCGTTTTCCGGATTGAACAGCTCGCCGCCAAGATTGGCATTGTCGACTGTGTGGCCCACCGTCGCGAAATCATGCTGTGCGTTCCAGATGAGATGCGGCGCTATGATGATAAGGGCCGTGACCAGCGTGAGGGCGCCTTTCAGGCTGAGCAGGCTTTGTCGGGTGGGTTTGTCGATGAGGCTCGTCAGCACGATCCCGATCGCGAAGTAGAGCATCGCATACTTGGCCAGAAAGCCGAGCCCGATCGACGCGCCGAGGGCCAGATAGAGCGCCCAATGCGAACGGCCCTCCCGCACGCGCCAGAGCAGGTAGAGGGCCGCCGCCCAGATCGGCATCAGGATACCGTCGGTCGACAGCACTGTTGAGGATAGCCAGACGGCCGGCATCAGCGCGTATCCGACAGCTGCCATCATGCCGATCTTTGCAGACACCATCCGGCGACCCAGCAGGAAGAGGAAATACGCGGCCAGGGTATGCAGGAAAGGCGCCGGCAGGCGGACCGCCCAGGCGGAATCGCCGAAGGTCGCCGTGCTCGCATGGATCACCCAGGCAATCAGGGGCGGTTTTGAGTAATATCCCCATTCCAGCGTCTGTCCCCAGCGCCAGTACTGGGCCTCGTCAGCGTACAGCTCCAAGGGTGAGAGGAGAACGCAGACGAGTCTTATGACCAAAAGTCCCAGAATTATCAGCGCCGTAAGGCGCGCGAATTTGGGACTATCGGCATCATCGTAAAACATGGAAACAGCCTGCTAGCGTGCGGCAAACGAATTGGCCAGCACCGCAGTCTGAGTGTTGCCTTTTTGCAAGCATTTTTCACACTTTGCTGCGGTGCACAGAAGAGTAACAAGACTGTCACAAAACTTTTGCATATGACGAATAGAGGCGCGGTCAATTGGCTTTGGCATTGTGACTGATGGTTGCCGCGGCCGCTTAACCGAAGAGGGGTTCTTCATGTCCAACTGGAAACTATTGTCCGGTGTCGCAGCAGCTTCGCTGTTCACCGCCGCAATCGTCGCACCTGCCGAAGCGCAGGTCACGACCTCGGAAGTCCGTGGTCAGGTCACGTCAGAAGCCGGCACGGCTCTGTCCGGCGCGACGATTGTTATCACCGATCCAACGACCGGTCTTTCACGATCCACAACTGCGAGTTCATCAGGTCAGTATGCGATCCGTAACCTGCCGGTTTCCAGCAGCTACGTCATCGAAGTTACGTCGCCTGATTATCAGGGCCAGCAAATCGAAAATCTTGCTCTGAACCTCGGTGATGCCACCCAGGTCAATTTTGTGCTTTCGAGCGCCGTTGATGGCGAAGCACGTATGCAGACGGTGGTTGTTTCCGGTTCCGCCGGCCTCACTTCGGTTGCGCTTGGGCCGAGCTCGACCTTCGGGGCCGACATTCTCGGCAGTGCCCCGGCGATCAACCGTGACGTAAAGGACATCGTTCGCCTTGATCCGCGCGTCTATCTCGATCCTGACGCTGGTGGCACCCCCGGCGCTGACGGCATCCAGTGTGGCGGCGCAAGCCCGCGTTTCAACTCGCTGACCGTCGATGGCATTCGCCTGAATGACAATTTCGGCCTTAACTCGAACGGCTACCCGACCGAGCGTATTCCGTTCTCTTTCGACTCGATCGATCAGGTTGCCGTCGAGCTGGCACCGTACGATGTCGAATACGGTTCGTTCACGGCCTGTAACATCAATGCTGTCACGAAGTCCGGTTCAAACGAATTTCATGGCAGTGCGTTTGTCGATTACACGAATGACTCGCTGCGCGGTGACACGGCTGACGATGTCGAAGTCGACAATGGCGACTACGATGAGTACCGCTACGGCTTCAGCGTTGGCGGTCCGATCATCCAGGACAAGCTGTTCTTCTTCGGTTCCTATGAGAAGCAGGAAGGCAGCGACCTGTTCGGCAACAACACGCCGACCGGCAAGGGCATCACAGACGCTGAATACCAGCGCATCGTCGACGCCGCCCAGAACGTTTACGGCTACACTGTAGGCGAACTGCCAACCGCGCTCGACAATGAAGACGAAAAATTCCTCGCGAAGATCGACTGGAACATCAACAACGACCACCGCGCTTCGTTCACCTACAACTACAATGAGGGCTTCTCGAACAGCCCGTCTGATGGTGACCCGGACGAGCTTCCGGAATTCAATCACTTCTACAAGCGTGGCGCGACGCTCAATTCCTATGCTGGTTCGCTCTACTCCAACTGGACCAACAATCTGTCGACGGAAGTGCGTGTTTCCTACATCGACCTCGAAAACCTTCAGGAATCCTATGGTGGCCTGACCGACCAGATCGGTGAAGTCCAGATCGAAGTCGGCGACACGACCGTCTATCTTGGACCGGACGATTCCCGCCACGCCAACGAGCTGAACTACGAGCTTTGGACCTACAAGGCCAAGGCAGACTATACGTGGAACGACCACACCTTCACAGCCGGTATCGAACGTGAAGAGTTCGACGTGTTCAACCTGTTCGTTCAGGAAGTTCAGGGTGAGTTCAGCTTCGCAAGCATCGATGACTTCGAAGCCGGCGTCCTGGACGAATTCATCTACGAAAGTGCTTCAGGCACGAACAATGCCGCCGATGGCGCTGCCGAGTTCGGCTATGAGATCACGTCGGTCTACCTGCAGGACGAATGGCAGGTTAATGATGCATTGAACGTTGTGTTCGGTGTTCGCGGAGACTTCTACTCCTCCGACGACAAGCCAACCCTCAACCCGGCCTTCGAAGCTGCATACGGCATTCCGAACAACAACACTCTCGACGGCAAAGAAGTGATCCAGCCACGACTGGGCTTCACCTATGACGTCAGCGATGACCTGTCGCTGCGCGGCGGCGTCGGCCTCTTCGCCGGCGGCAATCCGAACGTCTGGATCTCGAACAACTACTCCAACAATGGTGTGACGCTGTTCGAGTTTTCCGGCGGCGGCAACATCATCAGCGACTACACCTACTCAGGTGGCGGCACGCCGTTGTTCGACATTCCGGACGAAGCCATCGACGCGGTTGCGAACGCAAGCGGCGAAGGCGCTGTCAACGCGCTCGACCCGGACTTCGAAATCCCATCCGAGTGGAAGTACAATATCGGCGCCACCTGGAACTTTGACGGTTCGGCCTACGGCATGGACTGGGCAGGTGACGGCTACACGGTTGTTGCTGACCTCCTGTACAGCCGCGCCAAGGATACGGCCATCATCAAGTCTGCGGGTCTGACAACAATCGGCACCGCACCTGACGGCCGCCCGATTGTGGCTCCTGGCAACTTCAACCCGTTCAGCGATGACTACATCCTGACCAACACGGACTCGACACCGGAAACCTTCGTGGCGTCCATCGGCGTATCGAAGAGCTATGACTTCGGTCTCGACTGGTCGCTGGGCTATGCTTACACGGATGCCAAAGACGTGAACCCGATGACGTCGTCGGTTGCCTCTTCGAACTTTGCGAACTTCGTGACCAGCAACCCAAACAATCCGGGGACTGCGACATCGGATTACGAAATTCCGCATCGCTTCACGATGAGGGCGGATTACGAGGCTGAATTCGTTGCCAGCTTCCCAACCCGGTTCTCGCTCTTCGGCCAGGTTTCCGAGAGCGCACCGTACAGCCTGACCTATGGCAACTCCACTGTTCAGGAAATCAACTTCCTGGATCGTCAGCTGCTATACGTACCGGCTGGTGCGAGTGATCCGATCGTGACCTATGACAGCCAGGCCACGCAGGACGCATTCCTCAGCTTCATCAACAGCGATGAATGCTACTCTGATGCCAAGGGCGGCATCTACAAGCGCAACTCCTGTCACGACGACTGGTGGTCGAAATTTGACCTGAAGATCTCGCAGAGCCTGCCGGGTCTTCGCGCCAACGACCGTACCGAGGCGTTCTTCGTAATCGAGAACCTCGGTAACTTCCTGAACTCCGATTGGGGTGTCCTGCGCCAGCAAGGCTTCCCGGGTGCTCTGGACATCGTCGACGTCGATATCGTCAACGGCCAGTACGTCTACTCGAACTTCCGTGGCAACAATGTCGACAGAGGCTTCGTGGTGACCGAGCCATCGCTCTGGGAAATCCGCTTCGGCCTGAAGTACGAGTTCTAAGACAGCCGGTTCCACAGAACCGATTGAAATCAGGGAAGGGCGGCTCCATGTGGGCCGCCCTTTCTCTTTGGCTCTCACTATGGCAAATCGCGCGATATGACCGATACGACCATCGCTTTTACCCCGCCTGAATGGGCTCCGCAGTCTTCCGTCTGGGTCGGCTGGCCACACCTCAAGGACGCTTGGGCAGACGACTATGAAGGTGCGCAGCGCGAAATTGCGGCGCTGATCAAGGCGCTCGCGCCGGTCGTCAAGGTCAAGCTGGTGATTGGCGATCCGGCTTCGCGCGCCGAAGCGGTCGATCAGATCGGCGATCTTGCGGAAATGTATGACGCCCCGATGGGCGATATCTGGCTGCGCGATATCGGCCCGGTTTTCGTGAAATATCTCAACCGGCTTGAGGGGCTTGGCTTCACCTTCAATGGCTGGGGCGGCAAATATGAGCTTGAAGGCGATACCGAAACGGCCGCAGCGATTGCGCGCCTGGAAGGCCACCCGTTAAAGCGCCTCCCTTTTGTGCTGGAAGGTGGGGCCGTCGAGCAGGATGGTGAGGGCCTGCTGCTGACGACGCGCCAGTGCGTGCTCAACCCGAACCGCAACCCGGAATGGACGGAAGAGAAGGCCGAGGCGCAGCTAAAGCTCGCTTTCAATGTCGACCGGATCATCTGGCTGGGCGACGGGCTGATCGGCGATCATACAGATGGTCATGTCGACAATATCGCCCGCTTTATTGGCCCCGGCCATGTCGTCTGCCAGACCCCGTCGGGCGATGATGATCCCAATGCGGACATCCTTCGTGCAATCGAGGATGAGCTAAGATCGGCCGAACTAGAGGTTTCGACCATCCCGTCGCCGGGCCGGCTGGAGGATGATGATGGCGAGCCGATCCCGGCCAGCCATATGAACTTCCTGATCTCGAATGGACGCGTGATCCTGCCCATCTATGAAGAGACGCATTCAAAGCTCGCGCTGGCCGAGCTTCAGGCGCTGATGCCCGAGCATGAAGTCGTTGCGCTGCCTGCAAACCATATCCTGACCGGTGGCGGCAGCTTCCACTGCATGACCCAACAGGTCCCAGAAGTCGAAGAAGGGCTTTCAACATGAGCCGCAAGATCAAAGTCGCAGCCCTGCAGGCCTCGTTCAGCAAGGACATGCAGGCCAATATCGACAAGGTGAAAACGCTGGTGCGCGAGGCGGCCGCCAAGGGCGCTGAGATCATCCTGCCGTCAGAGCTCTTCTGCGACCATTATTTCTGCAAGGTGCAGGACGAGAAGTTCTTTGCCACGGCCTATCCTTGGGAGGAGCATCCGGCTGTCGTCCAGCTTGAAGAGCTGGCGAAGGAGCTCGGCGTCGTTATCCCGGTCTCGATCTATGAAAAGGACGGCCCGGAATACTATAATTCCATCGTCATCATTGATGCCGACGGCACGCCGCTGGGCGTCTACCGCAAATCCCATATCCCCGACGGGCCGGGCTATATGGAGAAGTTCTACTTCCGCCCCGGCAATACAGGATTTCGTGTCTGGGAGACGATGAAAGGCAATATTGGCGTCGGCATTTGTTGGGACCAGTGGTTCCCCGAGGCCGCCCGCGCCATGGCGCTGATGGGCGCGGATGTGCTGTTTTATCCGACGGCTATCGGCTCAGAGCCGCATGATGACAGCCTCGATACGGCCGCGCGCTGGCGCCGCGCCATGCAGGGCCACGCCGTCTCGAACGTGATCCCGGTTGTCGCTGCCAATCGCACCGGCGATGAGGAGGGGCAGGTCTTTTACGGCACAAGTTTCATCGCAGACCATGCCGGCGAGATCGTCGACGAGCTTGGTCGCGACCAGGAAGGCGTCATCACCGCAGAGTTCGACCTGGATTTCCTCGACCGCCACCGCGCGGCATGGGGCTTCTTCCGCGACAGGCGGACCGACCTCTATGAGGGACTCGGCTAGCGCTCTTCGTCTGCCGATTGGGTTACGCGAACAAATTGTCTGTCATCGCGGCCCTCTCGTGGAACGAGGTAGACCCTGGAAGGGTTTAGCGTTTGGCGAGTAGCGCCAGACTGGACGTTCCCTAATGAAAATCTTCACCTGCCCCGATTGCGGTGGCACGCTCTATTTTGACAATCTGGTCTGCAATTGCGGACTGGAAGTGGCTTTCGACCCGGAGGCCGAGACATTTGTGCGGGCCGGTGACAGCTGCACAAACCGCGCACGGATCGGGTGCAACTGGCAGTCAGCGGCCGGGCCCGCTTCGCTCTGCCGCGCCTGTGCGATGACGAAGATCGTGCCCGATTCCCTCGTCGAGACGAATCTTTCGCTCTGGGCGCTTACCGAAGCGGCAAAACGCTGGGTCCTCGTCAATCTCGGCCAATGGGGCTGGCTGAAAGCGTCTGACACGGGCCCCGCGCCCCTGTTTCATCTTCTGTCCGAAACCACGAGTTACGGGCATGCGCCAGTTACCATGGGCCATGATGACGGTCTGATCACGATCAACGTCATAGAGGCTGACCCGGCAGAACGCGTGGCGAGGCGAGAGCGGTTGAGCGAATCCTATCGCACGCTCGCCGGCCATTTCCGGCACGAACTTGGCCATTATGTTTTTCTGCGGCTCTCAGAAGATGAGACGTTCCTGAAGCAGTTCCGCGCCCTGTTTGGTGATGAGCGGGCCGACTATGGCGAGGCGCTCGCGCGCCACTATGATCAGGGGCCACCAGCCGGATGGGCGGACGATCATGTGACCGGATATGCCTCAAGCCATCCGCATGAAGACTGGGCGGAAACCTTCGCGCACCTGGTTCACCTGACCGATATGCTCGACAGTTATCTCGCCGCTGGTTTTTCCGCGCCGGGCCTCGATGGTGTCTCGCCAGATCCCTATGCCTGCAAGGATCCGAACAAGCTCATTTCGGCAGCTGTCAGCGTCGGGCTCGGCATGAACCATGTGAGCCGATCCATGGGCCAGTTTGACATCTACCCCTTCGTGATCTCCGAAAAAGTGCGCACGAAGCTCGCCTTCATTCATGAATGGGTCGCCAAAACCGGGCCTCTGTCCGGCGCAAAGGCGAGGCCGACTCTGCCGGGCTGGCTGTCGAGCCTGACCGGGCGCAAGCCCCAGAAACAAAACGGCCCAGTCAACTGACCGGGCCGTAAAGACTTGGATTATCCTGCCGATGCTAGTGCAGCGATCCGTTGGCGGCGAATTTCTGCGCCTGCTCGATCCACTGCTCACGGGCAACGCGGCCTTTGAAGGCCAGGAAGTCGTCGACCCATTTTGCTTCAGCGTCCTGCCAGGCGGCGATCTGCTTGAAGTGGAAGATGCCGAGATCGTTGAGCGTCTGTGACAGCTTCGGACCAATTCCCTTGATGCGGGTGAGGTCGTCAGCGCTGCCTTCAGGCGCGGCGAGACCAACCGGGCGCTGCATCGCATTTGCCGGCATGCCCCCAGCGAACTTTTCGAAGTCGAAGAAGTTCGAATAGGCCTCAAGGTCCATTGGACGGCGCATCTGGTCGAACCAGTCGGTCATCACACCGCCGGGAACGGTCTGCGGCCAACGCATCCAGCCAGGAAGCGACTCGACCATTTTGGCGGCGTGTTCCCAATGCTGGAGATTGAGGTCGGCCAGCTTGCGGAAAACGTCGCGGGTCATGTCTTCGGACGTCGCGTTTTCGGAGGTCGTGCCCATCGACATTACGGTCTCGAGCCAGGCTTCACTGGCACTGCGTCCGAGATCACCCCATGCGGTGAGGGATTCGGTAAACAGTTCCATCGGGTTCAGTTTTGTTTCAGCGGTTGTCATCTCGGCGCTCCTTTGCGCGTATGCTGCAGTGCAACATAGTCAATGTTGGCAGTGATTTCAAGCGCTGGAGGAAAGGAGCCGCCGTTTCCGTGTTGCGCTGCAACATGTTGGCGGCCTTGCCCGACAGCCAGCACCGTCCCGCGTTTTTGTAAAACCGCCGCTCATATTTCAGCCGCGAACGCCATATTAACGCCCAAGGCGAACCATCCTATGCTTGGGAAGGATCGCGCCATGCCTATCGAGAAAACCCTTGCCAGCCGCCTCGTGCCCGTCCCGGAAACGGGCCGCGTACTCGTCTTCGATTCGGGTATGGGTGGATTGACCGTCGCGCGGGAAATCATGGCCCGGGCGCCTGGGGTGGCCGTCGACTACGCCGCCGATACCGGTTTTTTTCCCTATGGCGACAAGTCTGACACCGAGCTTCGGGACCGCCTGCCTAAAGTCGCGGCCGACCTTGTGCGGCAGGCGAAGCCAGACGTCTTCGTGATCGCGTGCAATACAGCCAGCACGCTTGCGCTCGATGAGGTGCGGGCGGTGCTCGATATCCCGGTTATTGGCACGGTGCCCGCGATCAAACCCGCCGTCGCAGAAACAAAGACAGGCGTCATTGGCCTTCTGGCCACACCGGGAACCATTCGAAGAGCCTATACCGCGCGTCTCATCAATGAGTTTGCGAGAGATGTTTCGGTCATCCTGCATGGCAGTATCGACCTGGTCCGTCTCGCAGAAGCCTTTGCGGCAGGCGAAGAGGTTCAGCCTTCAGCCATCGCAGCAACACAGACACCCATTTTCGACGCCGAGGGCGGCGGCGAGGTCGACACAATCGTGCTCGCCTGTACGCACTTCCCGCTTGTGCGCGAACAGCTCGCCGCGACTGCGCCGCGCGCTGTGAAGTACATTGATTCTGGTGCAGCGATTGCCCGCCAGACCTTGCGCGTTCTGGCGCGTGAGACCGAGACCCGAAAGCCGACCGACCGGCCGGGCGGGCATGTCTGGCTAACCAGTGATGCCTCGCACAATGAGCGTCTGGTCGCTGTGTGTCGCAAGTTCGGTTTTCCCAATGTGCGCACAGTAAACGTCAGTTCGGATGCAGAAAATGCTTCGGCGCGCATGTGACTGTCACAAAACTTCGATAATTCGGGTTCGATTGAATGAATCGGGGGCCAGACATGCGGTCAATTCTAGCCATTCTCGCAGCCAGCAGCCTGATCGTGGCGTGCGCACCGGAAACGGACCTGTCCGAGATAGATGCCAGCGCAGGCGCGGTGCCGGTCCTGGCGGCCTCGCCGGACGAGAAAATCAAGATTGTCGGCTCGTCCACAGTTGCGCCTTTCTCGACCACGGTCGCCGAGCAGTTTGGCGCCATCTCCGAATTCCCGACGCCAATCGTCGAGACGACGGGGACTGGCGGCGGCTTCAAGGCCTTCTGCAATGGTATCGGCCCGGACCAGCCGTCGATTTCGAATGCCTCGCGCCCGATCAAGCCATCGGAAATCGAGCTGTGCGCCAAGGCGGGCGTTAATCAGATCGTCGAAGTGAAGATCGGCTATGACGGCATCGTGCTCGCCAACGCAAAAGGCTCGCCTGAACTCGACCTCTCAAAGGCGGAAATCTGGCTGGCCCTGGCTAAGGAGATTCCGGACGGCCAGGGTGGCTGGATGAAGAATCCGCACCAGACCTGGAATGATGTCGCCGATCACCTGCCGGACATGCCGATCCTCGTGTCGGGCCCACCGCCCACTTCCGGTACGCGCGACGCCTTCGCCGAGCTGGCGCTTGAAGGCGGCGCCGACGAAGTGCCAGAAGCGGCGGCCCTGAAGGAGACGGACAAAGACCTTTTCAAGAAACGGGCGACCACAATCCGGATGGACGGCAAGTGGATCGATTCAGGTGAAAACGACACGGCCATCGTTCAGACGCTCATGAAGAACCCCGATAGTATAGGCATCATGGGCTATTCCTTTCTGGAGCAGAATCTCGACCGCCTGAAAGGCGCTCACATTGAGGGAAGCGATCCGACGTTTTCAGAGATTGCGAGCGGTGAGTATGGAATCTCTCGCTCCATGTTCTTCTACGTAAAGAAGCAGAATGTGAGCCTGGTGCCGGGCATTACCGATTTCATCTCCGAGTTCACGCAGGAAGATGCCTGGGGCCCGACCGGTTACCTCGTCGAAAAAGGTCTCATTCCGCTGCAGGAAGAAGAGCGGAATGCTGTGCGCGAAAAGGCGCTCGCGCTGGAAGTGATGGCGCCGGACAGCTAGGCGCTTTCCGCCATGATGGTTTCGATCACGCGTCGAGCCCGGCGCACGATGGGCGTGTCACCGTCTCTGTAATGGGCCAGCGCGATCACTGCCGTCGACAAGGCCCAGCCACGTCCGCGGCGCCAGTCGGCCTCGCTTGCATTCATGGCGGCGGCGAAGGCATCGCGCGCAGCGCCGTCAAAGACCGTATACCCTGCCATCAGATCGCAAGCCGGATCTCCAAGACCGCCCAGCCCCCAATCGATGACACCCGTCAGTGCGCCGCTGCGGACGATCAGGTTGCCGGGGTGAAGATCGCCATGGATCCATGTGTAGTCTTTTCGGGGGCATGTCGCGGCATTCACTGATGCGTGCCACAGGCGTCGCAGTTTACCGGCATCGAACGCATCTGACAGGGTGACAATCGATTTGCGCGTCAGCGTATCGCGCTTGGCGAGGCCAATGCCGCGCCAGTGATTGTCCGGGGCGGGCTCGCTGGCCGGTTCCTTTCTGCAGCCCTGAAGGTCGAGCAGGAAGAGGGCGAGACGCCGGGCGTCTGCTTCTGTCGGGACATGGGCGGAAAGCTCCAGGCTTTTGCCCTCCAGCCAGTTGCAGATCATCCAGGGGCGCGTGTCCGGCGCGGGCAGAAAGCCATAGGCAAGGAGTTTCGGGGTCTCAAGCGAGAGGTCCGAAAGCTCTTCCAGGGCGACTTGCTCGCGGCAGATCAGAGCGGGCGCTGTTTCGTCGGAGCAGGCGATTCGCAGCGCCAGATCGTCATCGATCCGGTAGATGTAATTGTCCGTGCCGCGTTGGCTTACCGCGCGGATCCTGGCACTGGACAGTTTTGGAAAGCTGGCTCTGACCAGCGTCCGGATGAGCTTGATATCAGGTCGCTCACTCACGCTTCTCAGATGACTCCAGATTGACGCGTTTCTTGCGCCGGCGCAGGCGGATTTTCTGCCAGAAGCGCTTGCGCTCAGGCACTGGGAGCGGATCGAGGTTTTCAACGAAGGCTTCCGCGCAAGCGCGCCAGCTATAGCCCTCGGCATAGGTCCGCGCTGTCTCTCGTGACAGCTCGAGACAATCGAGACAGGCCTGTTTCAGGTCCTCGCTGATGACGCCGGCATCTGACCCCGGAATAATGTCGCGGGGACCCGGCGCATCATAGGCGGCAACCGGTGTGCCGGCGGCCATCGCCTCCAGAATGACCAGGCCGAACGTATCGGTCAGGCTCGGAAAGCAGAACACGTCCGCGCTCGCAAAGCAGGTCGCAAGGTCTTCGCCAAATCGAGCGCCAAGGAATGTCACCTTGGGATATTTCTTCTTGAGTTCGGCGAGTTGCGGGCCCTCGCCAACGACGACTTTCGAGCCCGGCAGGTCGAGTTCGACAAAGGCCTCGATATTCTTTTCCACGGCGACCCTGCCAACATTGAGGAAGATGGGCCGCGGCAAGCCTTCGAACGGGTCGCCCGGCTGGCCTTCTTCAATGCGGCGGGACGGATCAAACAGTTTGGTATCCACGCCGCGCGTCCATGAGACGACATTGTTGAATTTGTGCTCTTCGAGTTCCTTGCGCATGGACGGCGTCGCGACCATCACCTTGCCGGAATATTTGTGGAACCAGCGGACATAGCCATAGCCCCAGGCGGTGGGCACCGGAATCCGGGCCGAAACATATTCAGGAAACCGGGTGTGGTAGCTTGTCGAGAAGGGGTGCTTTTCCTTCAGGCACATGGCCCGGCCGGCAAGGCCCAGCGTGCCCTCGGTTGCGATATGAACGGCATCGGGCTGGAAGCTCTCAAAGCGCTCGGTGATCTGTTTGCGGGCAAACAGGGCGAGCTTGATCTCGCTATAGGTCGGCAGCGGAACGGTGGTGAAGCCATCGGCAGGCGAGACGACTTCCCATTCATGGCCCATCTCTTCGCATTCCTGGATGACGCGCTTCATGGTCCGTACGACGCCATTCACCTGGGGCTCCCAAGCGTCGGTTATAAGCATGATACGCATTCGCTCTCCTGAATCGAACCGGTAGACTAGGCCCGTTTGCGACAGTTTTAGGTGTATTCGAGCAGGCGTAAACCCGCCAGACCGTTGTATGTGGAACCATATTGCAGCAGGCTTTCGACAGGAGTTATATCATGCCCGATTTCGGAGACACGCTTGTGAGCAGCTGGGACGAGCTGGACGCCCTCAAATTCGCTGACGAGGAAGTCCTTGTCGCCGATATTCTGAAAGCCCTGCCGCTCGATGAGCGCGCCCGGACCGCCGCCGTGAGGCGCGGCCGTGAGCTGGTCCAGATTGCGCGTGCGGCTGGCCGGCCAAAGGGGATGATGGAAAGCTTCCTCGAAGAGTTCGGCCTGTCGAATTCCGAAGGTCTGGCGCTCATGTGCCTCGCCGAAGCGCTGCTGCGTGTGCCCGATGCCGAAACGCGCGACGACCTCATCGCAGAGAAAATCCGCTCCGGTGACTGGGGCGCCCATAAGGGCCAGTCCGATAGCTGGCTGGTCAATGCCTCGACCTGGGGACTGATGCTGACAGGTAAGGTGATCGGGACGCCGGCGGATGCCAAAAAGGGGCCATCCACCTTCATTTCAGGCCTCATCCGCGAGAGCGGCGAACCGGTCATCCGCACAGCCATGATGCAGGCCATGCGCATTATGGGCGAACAGTTCGTTCTGGGCCGGACAGTGAAGGAAGCGCTGAAGCGCGGCTCCAAGATGGTGAAGGCGGGCGATGCGGCCAATTTCAGCTTCGACATGCTGGGCGAGGGCGCGCGCACATCGCAAGACGCCGACGGCTATTATGAAGCCTACAGGCAGGCGATCGACGCTGTCGGCAAGGATGCCGACAAGTCCGCCGCGCCCGAAAGCAAGAATGGCATTTCGGTCAAGCTATCGGCGCTCCATCCGCGCTATGAGGCGGTCAACGAAGCCCGCGTCATGGAGGAGCTTTATCCGAAGCTCTATGCGCTCTGCGAGCAGGCGGCGGGCTATAACATCAATCTCTGTCTCGACGCCGAAGAGGCAGACCGGCTCGTCATTTCGCTGAAGCTTCTGGAACGGCTGATGTGCGAGCCCGGCCTCAAGGGATGGGACGGTCTCGGTCTTGCCGTCCAGGCCTATCAGAAGCGGGCGCACAAGGTGATCGAGCGGCTTTCCGCGCTGGCCGGCGAGACCGGCATGCGGCTCATGGTGCGGCTCGTAAAAGGCGCTTACTGGGACACTGAAATCAAGCACGCCCAGGAAGAGGGCATGCGGAACTTCCCGGTCTTCACGACCAAGCACAATACCGATCTCAACTACATTTCCTGCGCGCATGCCCTCCTCATGGCGAGCCCGCGCATCTATCCGCAATTTGCGACCCACAATGCCCATTCACTCGCCACGATCCTGATGATGGCAGAAGCAGAAGGCATCGAGAATTACGAGTTCCAGCGCCTTCACGGCATGGGCGAGCCGCTATACGGCGCAGCCGAGAAGGGCGGAAATGTGCGGGTTTACGCACCTGTCGGCGCGCATAAGGATTTGTTGCCCTATCTCGTCCGCCGCCTGCTCGAGAATGGCGCGAATACCTCCTTCGTTCACTCCTTCCTCGACCCGGATGTGCCTGTCGAAAAAGTCGTCGATGACCCGATCGCCAAGGTCGAGGCCGGCCCGCGCCGCCATCCGCGCATACCGACGCCGCCGCGTCTCTATGGCCCGATGCGCAAGAACTCGATCGGCGTCGATCTCTCTCAATCGAGCGAGCGTGAAATCCTAGAGGAAAATGTCACGCGCCTGGAGAAGAACAGCCCGCTCGAGGCCGGGCCGGTTATCTCCGGAAAGCCGAAAACCAAGGGTGGCGCAGACGTGTTCGCGCCGTTCAATCTTGCGCAGAAAATCGGCACCGTGCTGGAAGCGACAGAAGACGACGTGAATGCCGCGCTCGACGCAGCGGTGAAGTTCCAGCCGACCTGGGACAAGCTCGGCGGTGCCAAGCGCGCCAAGATCCTCGCTGACATGGGCGACGCCCTCGAAGCCAATATGGACAGGCTCTGTGCGATCATGGCCGAAGAGGGCGGCAAGACGTTTGGAGACGGTGTCGCAGAAGTTCGCGAAGCGGTCGATTTTTGCCGCTACTATGCGGTGCAGGCTGAAGAAAAATTCGAGGGCCGCACGCGTTTGCCTGGACCAGCCGGTGAAACCAACCATATCTCATTGCATGGACGGGGCGTGTTCGCCTGTATCTCACCCTGGAACTTCCCGCTCGCCATCTTCACCGGCCAGATCACGGCGGCGCTGGGCGCGGGCAACACGGTGGTTGCCAAACCGGCTGAACAGACGCCGCTTGTCGCCTATGAGGCGGTCCGTATTTTCCAGGCGGCCGGGTTGCCGGGTGAAGCGTTGCACCTGCTACCGGGACGCGGTGAAACCGTTGGCGCCAAGCTGACAAGTGACCCTCGTGTGGCTGGCGTCTGTTTCACGGGCGGCACCGATACGGCGCGTATCATCAACAAGACGCTGGCTGGGCGCGACGGCCCGATCATTCCTCTGATCGCGGAAACGGGCGGCCTCAATGGCATGTTCGTCGATACAACGGCCCTTCGCGAGCAGGTGATCGATGATGTGCTGGTGTCTGCCTTCGGATCGGCGGGGCAGCGCTGTTCGGCGCTGCGCATCCTCTTCCTGCCCAAGGATACGGCGGACTTTATCATCGAAGGCATTTGCGGCGCGATGGATGAGCTGAAACTCGGCCATCCGGGCCAGGCCGATACCGACGTCGGCCCCGTCATTGATGATGACGCGCTTGGCACACTCGCCGATTATGTCGCTCGAATGAAAGAAGACGCGACCCTTATCAAACAGCTTGATGCGCCGACGGGTGGCCATTTCTTCGGCCCCGCGGTCGTTGAACTCAAATCGCTCGAGCAGATCGAGAAAGAGACGTTTGGCCCAGTCCTTCATATCGTTCGTTATGACCCGGACAATATTGCCGAGGTCGGTGCCGCGCTTGAAGCGAAGGGTTATGGACTGACGCTTGGTGTCCATTCCCGCCTGGAGAGCTTTGCCGCGAAGGTTCAGGCAGCCGTCCATGCCGGTAATACATATGTTAACCGGTCCATGACAGGAGCAGTGGTCGGTGTGCAGCCATTTGGTGGTGAAGGATTGTCCGGCACCGGCCCGAAGGCGGGCGGTCCGCATTACATGTTGCGATTTGCTTCAGAACGTGTGTTAACGGTGAACATTACAGCTCAAGGCGGTGATCCGGAACTGCTGAGTCTGTGATTGAGGGTCTGGATGCTGAACTGTTTTTTCGTATCGAGAAGGGCGGCAGCAACGTCGTTTCTGTCGGCAGGTATGGCCGCACTGGCTGGCTGCGGCGCCGAAACACTGGACAAGCCCGCTGAAACAACGCGGGTCGACGACCGCCCGGCCACCACGCAAGATCTCGATAATGCTTTCTCGGCCCCGCCCGGCAAGGGCATCGCGATCGTGAATGGCAGCCAGGCAGCGACGATCAACGTCACAATGCCGGATTATTTCGATTCCCTGTCAGAGAAGCTCCAGACAGAGCTCAGTGACCGGGCCAACTCCGGTACGGAAGCTTTCATTGCCGCCGCCGAAGCCGATCAGGAAGCGGCCCGCAGCGAAGGATTTGAATTTCGACCTCATGCGCTGGACATCGTATGGGAACGCAGTGGTCCAGCTGAGGGGAGGCTGACAGGTTTCGTCGGCACTTACACAATCTATACAGGCGGGGCGCACTCAAACCTCTCCTTTGACAAGGTCAACTGGGACCTCAAGTCCGATAAGCCCGTCGGCTTCGACGACATCTTTGATGATGCGGACACGGCGCGCGAGCGCATGTCATCGCTTTTGAAGGAAGGCCTGCTGACGCAGAAGCGCGAACGTCTTGGCGACACGCAGTCAACCGACGAAGACATCCTCAAAACGTGGGTCGACCCGGCGCTTGATGCACAGTCCGCCCTGTTCGATCATTTCAGTGTCATCGCATCGACTGAGCCTGAGAAAGCCGGCGGTATTGTTTATCACTTTGCGCCCTATGAAGTCGGTGCCTATGCCGAAGGCGTCTATGTGGTGACGTTGCCGTATCGCGGCTTCGAGGACCTTCTTGGTGACACCTATCGCAGCAGTTTTGGCGGAGAGCCGCGCAAGCCCTAATCCGCATCGACCAGTGTACAGCCAAGGCCCGGTTCAAAAGTCGCTGTTGCGCTGACCAGGCCGGCAGCCGCGCTGGCCATAATGGAATTGCCCGTTTCCTTGAACGTGACTGCGCTGACGTCTTCGGTGAAGTCGTTCTTGCAACTCGCCATTTCACGTTCCGCCACAAAGCGGCAGGAGCAGACGACCTTCGCGCCATAGGCCGTTGCGACTTCGCCGAAAGCGACCTGGTCCTTCAGCCAGAACTGCCATGCCGCGATGGCAACCACGCCGAGGGCGACGACCAGTACCGCAAAGCCTTTGACGAGTTTCATGACCTGCCTCTAGTGTCCGTTGACGCAATGATTAGGGAGCGCGGCCATGTTGGGCAAGTCATTGGTTTTGGGCGCAGCTTTAATGCTTGTCCGCTCGGCGGTCGCGCAGGAGCTTGTCCCGCTGCCGCCGCAGCCTGAAGGCGTCGCCTGGCCCACGGAAGGCTGGGAGATGGGCGAGCTGCCGGAAGACATTGCCGCCGATGTTCAGGCGCATGTCGATGATGCCATGTCGCGTGAGCTTGCTGACGAGTTGGGCGAGACACGGGCTGTGGTCATCATCCATCACGGAAAGCTGGTACTGGAGGCGTATCGCGACGGTTTCGGGCCGGACACGAAACAGGTGTCATGGTCGATGGCGAAGTCGATCACCAGCGCGCTGACGGGCCGAGCGGTTCAACTCGGCCTGATCGAGGACATCGACTATCCGATGCCCTCGCCCTTCGCGGAGGATGACCCGCGCAGCGAGATCACCTGGCGCCAGTGGCTGACCATGACGGACGGGCTCGACTATCTGGAGATCGGCGCCGAGACCATGGATGAGAATGACGTCATCCAGATGACTTACGGGCCGGGGCGGTATGATGTCATCCAGTACATCGTCGACGAGCTGCCGCCCGCGCATGAGCCTGGCGTGCATTGGAATTATTCGACGGCAGGGTTTCATTTGATCGCGTGGGCGTTGCAGGAATTCGACCGACGATTTCTGGCTCTCCGTGGAGGGGCAGGAC
Source organism: Henriciella sp. AS95 (assembly GCF_038900055.1). Classification (NCBI taxonomy): domain Bacteria; kingdom Pseudomonadati; phylum Pseudomonadota; class Alphaproteobacteria; order Hyphomonadales; family Hyphomonadaceae; genus Henriciella; species Henriciella sp. AS95. The sequence goes on along the minus strand of NZ_JBBMQM010000001.1, from coordinate 180,875 downwards.
TCTCGGCGGCTTCCGCTGCTGAAATATCCTCGCTGAACTCCAACTACGGAAAATGCGTGAGCAATGAGGACCAAAACGGGATGCGATGTGACCGCTCCTTAGTCGATTCTGAAAACGTCAGTCTCCAAGCTCTTGCGACGCGTCGAATGGATCTTTGGTTGTTCGACGCCCTCGGCATGGACGCCCAGCCCGAGTTCGATGCCGCCGGCACCTTCCTCGGCGGCTCGCTGGTCTGGGCCTCAGCGCGCGATTTTGCGAAGTTTGGATATCTCTATTTGCGGGACGGGGTCTGGGAGGGCGAGCGCCTGCTGCCGGAAGGCTGGGTCGATTTCTCGCGCACAGGCGCGCAGGGCGATGATGGCAATGTCTACGGCGCCGGCTGGTGGATCACGACTTATGGCGAAGATCCTGCGCCCGAATACCAGCTGCGCAATGCACCGCCCTGGGACAGCTTTGCCGCCGAAGGCCATGAAGGGCAGACACTATATGTTGTGCCTTCGCGGGACCTCGTCATCGTCCGTTTAGGCCTCATGCCGAATGGCGGGAATAACTGGCCGGCGCTGTTTCAGTGGAATCAGACGCTCGCGTCCATGTTCCCCGAAACCCGATTCGCGTCGACGTCCGGTCAGGAGGACGCACAATAAGCTGACCCGCTTTCGCACTTCGCTGCGCCTCTCCCTGTAGAGCGAGGTGGAGGGACATGCCGGTGTATGAAGACGAATCAGTCACGGTGAAGACCGGTTATTGCCGGATCGTGGCGCGCCGCCGCGCCCTGAGCGTGATGCAGTTTTTGGCGTTCGCAGTTCTCATTTTCATACCTGTAGGCTTCATCAGTTTCGGTCTGATTCTCCAGGCATTTGACGCCGGATTTGCTGACGAGACCGCCCTCACAATCGGGTTCTCGGTGCTTGTCGGCCTCGGTGCCCTGCTCATTTCGCTGATCATCGCGCGCGCAACCTTCGGAGAGCCGGGAGAACTGATCTCAACGGTCGCAGGTATCGGACCGGATGGTCTGTCGATTGATGGCAAACCAGCGGTGGTTCTTAAGAAGTGCCGAAAAATTCAGGTGGTGGGAATGGGCAGCAGCATCCCCATCCGCGCCAAGTTCGTTCTGGTGCCAATGATGCTGATCTGGCTGCTATGGACACGCGCATTCGGCAGGTCGCTGCCACGCAGGATTGCCGGTCCGGTGCCGAATGACGTGTGGCTGGTCAAGGTTGGCCCACGCCCATTGCCAGCCTTCTTTTATCGCGAGGATTTAGCCAGACAGCTCGCTTCAGCGCTTCGAGAGCAGTTTGAACGACACTCAGCCTTGAACGAGGCCAGGCAGCGCGCGGCGGGTGAGACAGGCTGACGAAAAACCGATTCGCATCGACTCCCGATAATGCGACCCTGGAATAGTTGAAGCGGCTCAAAAAATTTTCAGGACTATTCCACAGAGCGGTCAGTTTCTGTGCACTGATGAAGTCCAATCGTGGCGGGCGTGTGGCCGGTGTGTTAACAATCTGTTTACCGGTTTTCCACGGTTTAGATGCTGAATCTCTGGGGTCCCCCATTGACCAAGCATTAACCTTCGGACCACTATATCTAGTGTTGGGGAAGGGCTGAAGCACCGCATGTGGCGCTTCAGGGGCTAGATCCCTATATTTATTGGGCCGTCTGAGAGGTTTTGACTATGTCTGCGAGCAATGCTGCCACCACTACAAAAGCCGCCCTTCGCCGGGGCAAGCCTAAGGGGCAGATGAAGCCGGACCTTAAGCTTGTCACGGATATGGAGATCAAGACCGATCCGTCGCGTGACGCCAACCTCACCGAGTTTGGCAAGAAGACGCTCGAAGATCGCTACCTCCTGCCGGGCGAGACCTATCAAGGCATGTTCGCCCGCGTCGCCAAAGCCTTCGCGGATGACCAGGATCACGCCCAGCGCATCTATGATTACATGTCGAATCTCTGGTTCATGCCCGCGACGCCTGTCCTGTCGAATGGCGGCGCCGATCGCGGCCTGCCAATCTCCTGCTTCCTGAACCAGGTCGGTGATTCGCTGGACGATATCGTCGAGACCTGGACGGAGAATGTCTGGCTCGCCTCGAATGGCGGCGGCATCGGCACCTATTGGGGCCATGTCCGCTCCATCGGTGAGAAAGTCGGCCAGAACGGACAGACCTCCGGCATCATTCCATTCATCCGTGTGATGGACTCGCTGACCCTCGCGATCAGCCAGGGCTCGCTGCGCCGCGGATCGGCCGCCTGCTATCTCGACATCCACCACCCGGAAATCGAGGAATTCCTGGAAATCCGGAAGGCCTCGGGCGACTTCAATCGCAAGTCTCTCAACCTGCACCATGGCATCAACATCACCGATGAATTCATGGAAGCGGTTCGCAATGACGCCGAGTTCGGCCTGCGTTCGCCGAAGTCCGGCGAAGTGCTGCGCACGGTCAATGCTCGCAAGATCTGGCAGAAGATCCTTGAGCTTCGCATCCAGACCGGTGAGCCGTACCTGCTTTTCACCGATACGGTGAACAACGCCATGCCAGCGCACCAGCGCAAGCTCGGCCTTCAGGTCCACCAGTCGAATCTTTGCTCGGAAATCACGCTTCCGACCGGCGTCGACCATAATGGCGAAGACCGCACGGCTGTCTGTTGCCTCTCCTCGGTCAATGCCGAGAAGTTTCTTGAATGGTCGAAGAATGACGACTTCCTGGAAGACATTTTCCGCTTCCTCGACAATGTCCTTGAAGACTTCATCTCCCGTGCGCCGGACGAGATGGCCCGCGCCGTCTATTCGGCCCAGCGCGAGCGCTCTGTCGGCCTCGGCCTGATGGGCTTCCACTCCTTCCTGCAGACGATGAACGTGCCGATCGAAAGCGCGATGTCGAAAGTCTGGAACGAGAAGATGTTCAAGCACATCCGCGCTGGCGCTGATGCAGCTTCGGTCAAGCTCGCCAAGGAACGTGGGCCCTGTGAAGATGCCCGTGACGCCGGTATGATGGCCCGCTTCAGCCACAAGATGGCCGTCGCGCCAACCGCGTCGATCTCGATCATCTGCGGCGGTACGTCTGCAGGCATCGAGCCGATCCCGGCCAACGTCTATACGCACAAGACGCTGTCTGGCTCTTTCACCGTGAAGAACCAGCAGCTCCAGAAGCTGCTCGCCTCCAAGGATGCGGACACCGAAGAGACCTGGAACTCGATTCTCGAGAATGAAGGCTCCGTCCAGCATCTCGAATGCCTCGATGAGCATGAGAAAGGTGTGTTCAAAACCGCCTTTGAGCTCGACCAGCGCTGGATCATCGAACTGGCGGCCGATCGCACGCCATATATCTGCCAGAGCCAGTCGCTCAATGTCTTCCTGCCGGCTGATATCAACAAGTGGGACCTCCACATGCTGCACTGGACGGCATGGGAAAAAGGCCTGAAGTCGCTCTATTACTGCCGCTCCAAATCGGTGCAGCGTGCAGGCTTTGCCGGCGCCGCCGACAAGGAAAAGGCACAAGGCATGGACGTGCCGCAAACCGACTATGACGAGTGCCTCGCCTGTCAGTAATCAACAGTCTTAGGGATGAGACTGCGAACCCCGGCCCAAGTGGCCGGGGTTTTCTTTTTAGGATTCGATCAGGTGCCCGCCCTGTATTCATTCGTTTAAATATTTGTTTTCATTAAATAAACAGCATGCTGCTAACAAACCGGTTTTACAGGGTCATATGTATTCAGCGGAATATTATTTCTGCAAAACAAAGGGAATACATTATGTCCGATCATAAAAACGATAAGAATAATAAGGACGATAAAGGCCATCAGCAAACAGCCGGTGACAAGACGAAACAGTCGCAACCGCGGCAGGACCAGTCCAAGCCCGCTTCTGCGCCTAAGAAGTAGCCGATCGGCTACAGGGGAGCGCTATGATGCGGCTCCCCTGTGGTCAGCCCACTTTCCCCCGGCCTCCCCGCGTTTCAGAAGGCGCAAAGCATGGAAAACCGCATTTCGAAGAAGCTCGTTACATTTCAATTCCCGTTCACACTTGATGAGATTGACGAAGAATGCCCCGCCGGGGACTACACGATCGAGACCGAAGATCAGGACCTCGATGGTGCCAATTTTACAGCGCACAAATGTGTCGAAACCATTATGGTCATTCGACCGGCGCCAAGGTCAGGCAAGCCGACCAAATATATAGAAATTGATGCTGCCGGCCTTGAAGCTGCGCTTTCGGCCGACAAGGCTCGGGGGGACGCCGAGTCCAAAAAGGCGTCTGCTGGAACGGGCACTACCGACGAGGCCCAAACGGATCCATTTTCTGCGCTTGGCGGCCGCTAAAATTTCCTGAAAATAGACATCGGCACCTGATTGTCCGACGTCTCGATCTCCCCTATCGTGCTAGTTAACTATAACGTTGCTTTTTGGGAGAGAAATCAATGACGCGCACATTTGCCCCCAGTCGACGCCTTTTTCTGCTGTCGGCTGCTTCTGCAACAGGTGCAACAGGATTGGCGCTTCCGGCCTGGGGCCGGCGCGCGCTCTGGCCGGTCGTCGAGACCTCGAATGGCAAGCTCATGGGCGCAAAATCCGGTGGCATGAACAGCTTCAAGGGCATTCGCTATGGCGCGCCGACCGGTGGATCGAACCGTTTCATGCCGCCACAGCCCGTCGAGAAATGGTCCGGCGTGAAGGAAGCGCTCGCCTTTAGCGATGCAGCCCCGCAAATGCCGAACAATCGCGCCTTTGACTATGGCGACCTCATCGTTTTTGACCGCCACCCCTCCGGCCTTGGCGAGGATTGCCTGGCTCTTAATCTCTGGACCCCAACCCTCGACAAGGACGCGAAAAAGCCCGTCATCGTCGTGCTGCATGGCGGCGGTTTCTATGGCGGCTCCGGCAATTCGTTCGGCATGGACGGTGACCGCATGGCGCGCTTTGCCGATAGCGTCGTGATCGCCGTCAATCACCGCCTCGGCGCGTTCGGTTTCGCCAACCTGGCTGAGCTGGGTGGCGATGACTTCGCGCAATCGGGCGCGGTCGGGATGTTGGATATCGTCGCGGCCCTCGACTGGATTCAGGAAAACGTCGCGCAGTTTGGCGGCGACCCGTCGCGGGTCATGGTCTATGGCCAGTCCGGTGGCGGCGCAAAAGTCTCGACCCTGCTCGCCATGCCGTCGGCGAAAGGCAAGATGCATGCAGCCGGCGTGATGAGCGGCTCCATGCTGACGGCTGGTGACCCCGACGCTGCGACGAAGACCGCCGAACGCCTCATGGCCGCCCTCGACCTTGAGCCAGGCGAGATCGGCAAGATGCAGGCCTTGCCATTCACCACCATCCTGGAGGCTCAAGCCAAGCTGGAGGCGGCTGACCGCGCAAAGGGCGAAGCGCCGCGCAGCTTCGGCCCGGTCGTGGACGGGACGGCTATCCCACGCGATCCGTTCAGCCCGGATGCGCCGGCGGTCTCCAAAGACGTGCCGATGATAATTTCAACGGCCCTTGATGAGCGCACTTATCGAATGGCCGATTTCGATCTCGATGAGGCCGGGCTGCTGGCCTACGCCGAAAAACGGGCTGGCGATGAGGCAGAAGCCGCCGTCGCGCTGTACAAGGCCGAGGATCCAGACGCCTCGCCGCACATGCTCAAGGCGCGGATGGACACAGATCTGTCCTTCCGCAAGAGCGCCTTCCGGCAGGCCGAACTCAAAGCTGCGCAAGCGGCAGACGGCGGCGCTCCGGTCTGGACCTATCTCTGGACATGGCCGAGCCCGGCCTATGGCGGTCGCTATGGCGCCGTCCACGGAATCGATGTGGGGCTCAGCCTCAACAGTGTTCGGGGTGGTCTGACGGGCGCAAGCGCCGAAAGCCAGCTGATGGCGGACCGCATCTCGTCAGCCTGGGCTTCGTTTGCGGCCACGGGTGATCCCAATAATGAGCGGCTGCCAGACTGGCCAGCCTACACGCAGGATGAGCGCGCCACGATGATCTTTGACGTCGACACGCGGGTCGAGAATGACCCACGCGCCGATATCAGAGCCTTCTGGCAAAGCCTCTAGGGCTCGCCGCCGACATCCTTGATCAGATGATCTGAGAGGCGGCCGGAGAGCGATTTACGCACCGCATCGCGATGCTGTTGAGGATTGGGTGCGGGCGCAACCTTTCGGCCACGCCGCAAGCGTTTGCCGGCGCATCGCGCCAGCCATTTGAACGGTTTCATGGGAACCTGAATGATTTGAAATGGATAGCGGGAAGCGGGGGCAGGGCCACCGCTCCATGCGTCACGGATGACGCATCATTTCAGCTCAGCTGGGTCTCAGCCTTGCGCAGAAGAGCGATAATCCGGGCCGGTGGAACGGTAGCCGACGATGGTGAGCTTGCATTCGCAATGGGTCATTCGACGTCTCCTTTCCTCGGTTCGGTTGGCGCTTGTGGCGCGAAGGATCAGGTTCACTACGTGTCAGCCGTGCCTTGGGCAAGGCGGGCAGGGAAAGAATTAATGAGTGTTGCGGGAAATCCCCTCCTCAGCATTGAGGAGGGGATCTCGCCGGATCAGAAAACGAGGCGAACGCCGCCGCGAATATTGCGTCCCGGAGCCGGAACGGTGTCCTTCAGGACAGAGGTCGCATAGCGGACCTCTTCATCGGTCACATTGCGGGCTTCAAGGAAGAGCTCAGTGCCTTCCTGGCCCATTCCGACATCAGCCAGCGAGAACGCAGTCCTGAGGTCGAGCGTGGTGTAGCCGTCAGTCGGCAATTCGCCCTCACCTGTGTCGTCCTGCTCGGCCGCGACGGTCACGCTTGCGCCTGCACTCCACAGGCCCCAGTCAGCATCAAGCGACGCATTGAAGGTCAGGGGCGGGATCAGCGGTAGATTGCCGCCTTCATCAAGGTCAGCCGACACAAAGTCGACATTCGCTTTCGCGCGCCAGTCTGCCCCCAGAGCGCCGTCATCGATTTCATAGTCGGCATAGATCTCGCCGCCGGTGAATGTCGCATCACGCTGAACGAAGGTGTAAACCGGCAGCTCATCAACCTCGTCGACGATAGCGCCCTCTTCCACGGTTGTACCCGGGGCGAGATAAATGAAGCCGTCAAACTCTGAGCGGAAAAGGTTTGCGCCGACACCGAAGCCGTTGTCGCCGCGCCAGCGCACGGTTCCCTCAAGGTTCAGGCCGCGTTCCTTATCGAGGGACGTATCGCCAACCTCGTACTGCTCCGTTGCAAGGTGAGCGCCATCTGCGAAGAGTTCGCTCTCTGTAGGCGCGCGATCCGTCAGGCTGATCTGGCCACCAACAAACAGACCATTGTCCCAATGCTGGTGAATGCCGAATGAGCTGGAATAGAGGTCGAATGTGCGCGTGCCAGCGTTAATGTTTTCCAATTCTGTCGAATCGTAGCGCAGGCCGCCTTCGACGCCGAAACCACTGTCCCATTCGCGTGTCTGATAGAGGAAAAGGCCAGTCGATTTGGTGTCGGTCTTGGTGATGAAGGCTTCATCGCCAAAAGCGTCGAGCGACTTATCGAGGACCTGCAGACCGATTGCACCGTCAAACTCGCCAAAGGCTGTGCCGAGTTCTACCCGGCCCTCTGCGCCATCACTTTCATAGACGGTGCCAGGTTCGCCCGGGGCTTCGAATTCGGTGTGTTCATAGTCTGCGAAGGACGCATTACCGGCGATCCGCGTGAATGGCCCGAAGTCTATATCAGCGCCAGCGCGGATGTCGTAACGGGTCTGCTCGAGGTCGATGAAGGGCATTTCTTCTTCGTGCTCTTCACCTTCTTCCTCTCCTGGCCCTTCTCCTTCTTCTTCCTCGTGCTCATGCTCGTGGCTGTGGCCCGGCAGGCCGTAAAGCGCTGTCTGCTGGCGCACCGCTATGCCGACAAAGGCCGAATCGCCGACCCATGACAGGCCTGCCGCAAGGGAGTCGGTTTCCACGAAGGAGTTCTCGAGCGTATCGCGCACTTCCTCGTGCTCTTCATGCTCTTCTTCTTCGCCTTCCTCTTCCTCATGGTCTGCATCCTCAAGCGCGCGCAGTCTGGAGGACTCTGCGAAGTCAGGAATGTCATAATTGTCAAAATCGCGCGTGCTGGCCGAGAGTGACAGGACGAACGGGCCGGCCACGAACTTGCCTTTTGCGCCGCCTTCGGTGCCGCCATCATTGACGCTGTTCAGCGCGCCATAGGCTTCGCCCGAGACAGGCTCGTCCGGAAGCTCTTCGGCGATCAGGCCGTCAATCACATTGACGACACCGCCAATTGCCTGGCCGCCATAGGCAAGTGCCGCTGGTCCGCGCAGGATTTCGATCTTCTCGGCATCGATCCCGTCCGCGGCGACCTGGTGGTCTGGCGAAGCGGCCGAGGCGTCGATGACGCCGATACCATTGGTCAGGACCAGGACGCGCTCAGCGCCAAGGCCGCGGAGTACGGGGCGGCTTGCAGCCTGTCCGAAGTGGGTGGTCGATACGCCCGGCTGGCTGTCGAGGGTGTTGCCAAGGGAGGCCTGCAGGTTCTGGACGATATCCTCACGCGTGACGGCGGTTGCATTGCCGATCATTTCGTCGGTCTCGCGCTGCGGGCCGACGCCGCTGACGATGACGGTGGAAAGCCGTTCCGGGGTTTCTTCGGGGGCTTCGCTGGTTGCCTGCTGTGCGAATGCGAGTGGGCAACTACCCAGCAGCAGGGTTGCCGCAAGCGTGCGGCGAAAGGTTTGGGATGGCATGTTGAAGGTATCCTTCGATCAATAGGTAGGTTGCCCGTGCCAGATGGCAGGGCTGTTCAGCGTCTATTGATGGAAGGTGGGCGGACTTCGCGGAGGCGGGGCTTGGCCGGGCGGGCGCGACCAGGACCGAAAGTTTTGCACGAAAGGCGTCGCAGTAACCACTGAGACGGGCGGCGCCGGAAGGACATTGCAGACCGGGACCGGGGCGACCTTGGTCGCAACCGCCTTGGTCAGCTCACAGGCGACACCATAGTGATCGTGAGGCGCTTCGCCATGTGCGGCCGCATCAAACAAGGCAGCGCCCTGAACCCAGATAAACAGGGCCGCAAGGATCACCTTGATCGACAGGGAGGAGGTGGCGCTACGCATGATGTTACCAAGTAACAATTGCGGTTGTGAAATCAAGCCAGCTTATGTTGTTCGGAACAATCGCCTGTGCGGCCTGTTGTTCTGGAAATGTTTCGACACACTGGATGGGCCCCATGATCAAGCTTGCTTTTGTCTTTCTTATTATCGCGCTGATAGCCGGACTAGTGGGCCTTACAGGCATCGCCGGGGCGGCTGCCAATATCGCCTTCTTCCTGTTTGGTCTGGCGCTCGTCATCTTCATTGTTCTGCTGGTTCTCGGTTTCACCGTCTTCAAGAAAATAACTTGAGTAAATCCAGCGAAATCCAGGTCGCATCCTCCTTCACTGCACGGTTGCTTCAAATCGTGCTCATCATCGGGCTGGCATTGCTGGTCTGGGCCGTGCGCGATGCGCTGCTTCTCGGCTTTGCGGCCATTTTGCTCGCCATCGCCGTTCATGGCGTCGCCGTTGCGATCAGAAAACTGGTATCGATGCCGAAAGGGCTGTCGCTAGCGCTCGGAGCCCTTGCCATCTTTACCGTGCTGGCGGCCACGCTGACCCTGTTCGGTGCACAATTGGCCTCCGCCCTCTCCGGCGTCGTCGACCGGCTACCAGAAGCGGTGGATCGGGCAAGAGACGCGCTGGAAAGCAATCCGCTCGGCGCCGCCATCGTCAACGAGATCGAAAAGTTCACATCCGGCGATTCAAATGGCGGGTCGGTCCGTGACTTTGCGGCAAGTGCAGGCGGATTTGCTTTCCCATTCGCGTCAGGTCTGACCACGGCGCTGCTCGTCTTCTTCGCGGCCGCGTTCATCACCACGTCCAGCGATGCTTACCGGAAGGGTTTCTTGATGCTCTTTCCCTCGGGCATCGATGAGAAGATCGACGACGCGCTCATCGCGTCCGGCCGGGCGCTCAGGAAATGGCTGCTCGGGATCACGGTGGACATGGTCGTCATCACTGTCCTGATCGGTATCGCGCTCTGGCTGCTCGGCGTACCGGCCTTTATGGGGCTGGCCCTGATCGCCGGGATCGCCCAGTTCGTGCCGACCGTGGGCCCGTTAGTGTCGGCGATTCCCGGTATCCTGCTCGCCTTTACCGTCGGGCCGATGACCGCGCTCTGGACCGCGATCGCCTATCTCGGCATCTCGCAGCTGGAAGCGAACCTCATCTATCCGATGATCCAGAAGAAAGCGGTTTCCATCCCGCCAGCCCTGACCCTGATCGCCATCCTCGCCTTCGGCATGCTGCTGGGGCCGCTTGGCGTCCTCCTCGCCACGCCGATGCTTGTCGTGTTGATGGTTTTCGTGACGAAGCTCTACGTCAACGGTACGCTCGGCAAGGAAGCTGATATCCCCGGGGCCTAATTGCGCGCCTCCACAACTCTGACTTCCTGCGCGAGCGGATGAAGCGAGAGGTCCGACAGGGCGATGTAGACCCGGCCCAGTGATGTGCTCTTTTTGCCTATGGGATCGTGCCCGAGACCAGCGGTCATCGCGCGCCAGATCAGCTCCGTGCAATAGAGATTGTTTTCGCTTTCAATGGAATAGCCGCGGTCGAATGGCGTGTGCGCGCGGGCTTGGCCATCGGCGTACGCGATCATCCGCGCAAGGGCGGCCTGGTCGATGTTCAGGCGGAAGACACCGGCCTGATCGACATCACTCAGAAAACCTTCAAGGGAAACAGATCGAACTTCACCGATCGTCTCGCCGGGCGCGCCGCCGCCAGTGTCGGCGTGAACAACTGAGATCGGATCACAGCATGTCTCCGGAACGGACACGACGATGCCGACATGGCCCCATCGCTTGTCGCCCGTGGACCAGCGCGCCGCCAGTTCTGTCCAAACCGCCGTGCTCGCCCCTTTGAAGATGAGATCTCCCGGCTGAATATAGGGTGAGATCGCATCCGTCATTTCTTGCCCGCGATCGATGGCCGGTTCGGCCTCCGCTGACGCAGCAATGGCCATCAGGGCCATAGAGGCTAACGCTTGGCGAAACACGTATTGACCGAATTGGAGGCCGGGACGCTGATCTTGCTGCGTGCGGTCTCCAGACCTTCGGCGAAGGTTGCGCCTTTATTGATCGCGCCCGCGATCGCCCTGGCATCCTTTATCGGCATCGGGTCTCCCGAGTATGACGACTCTTCATCTGACCAGAGCGGTGTGGTGATGCGTTTAGCGACGCACTCGCACGTGTCGAGGTCGTAGTCATAGTCGCCGGCGGCGCGTGAGCGCTGGATTGATCCGGGGCAGCCGGACAGAGCTCTGGCCTGAATATCGGCAAGGCGCTCTGGCTCAGTGCTTGCACAACTCGCCGCAAGGCAGGCTGATGCCGCGAGAATGGCGGGCAGGTAGAGTTTCATTTTGTCCCCTCGAATCTGATCGAAGTGGAAAAACTAGTCTCAGCAAAAAGAAACCGCAATTGCGCTTTAGGAATGAAAGTTAAAGAAAAAAGTGATCGCGTTAACGTATTGGGCACCGGCTTCTGAGGCCAAAAAACGGCTAAAATACAACAGTGCGGAACCAAAATGCGCTTCTGGAATTAAAACTATGTGAGTTAAGCATGAATGGCGAATATGGGACTCGGAAGCGGTTCGCGTTCATGTTAAGTTAAAGGTCTGAGGTCACGATTTACCCCTGAGTTCTGGGGAGAAAGCGACCGTGAGAGGTGTCAGAAAGAGCATGTTCATAGCTGCTTCAACACTTGCATTCGTAGGCTGCCAAGGGTGCCAGCAGGTTCCCGAGTTGCGTGCCCATGCTCCCGTCAACCGGTTCGAAAATGTCTCTGCGCGCAATGAGCCACTCCCCTTGGTGGATGCTTCAGCAGCGCTGTCATTCCAGAAAAGCGAAACATCCAATGTCGAGGGCCTGGCGCTTACGCCGGTTCGTTCGACAACGACCCCGCCGCTCAACATTGATTTTGCGTCCGCCGGTCAGCTGTCGACCATGCGTATCTCGAACACGCAGGGTGTCCGTAATTTTGAAGGCCGCCGCGCCGCGTCCAATCTGACAAATCCGGTTCGCAATGTCCGGGATTTCGGCGCGACGATGGCTTTCTCTGCGGCTGATGCCCAGACAGGCCTTGGCTTCGACCTCGGTTTCATCCCGCGCGTCAGCGTCACGAAAGACGGTGAATTCGAGCAACGCCGCGTCGGTGGTGAACTGCGCATCGGTCAGAATTTCGACCAGCGTGGCAAAGACGTTGAGGCGACTGGCTGGTACCTGTTTGCCGGTGCTGACGGCGAAGCCCTGGTGTATGAGCCGGATCAGGACCGTAAGTTCACAAACCGCATGGCGCTCCGCGATCAGGTCACGGTTGGTGACATGCAGGCCGGCGTTTCATTCACGCGCGGCGCCGGGCAGCTTTCGCTGAGCTATATCCGCCGCGAAGTGGAATATCGCGAACGTGGCGTACGTGGGCAGGAAACCGAAGACTTTGCTGGCGTGAGCTTCACTGTCCGCAAGTAAGAGAGCCGCGTCCATCGCACCTCTGACCCCTTTCCGACACAAAATAATCACGCGCTCTGTCAGCATTTTAAGCTGACGAACCGCCATGATGAGCGATATAGGGCGCAGCATGTCATCTTCGTCCGCATCGCCAGTTTTTTCGCGCTCGCTTATCGTGTCCGTTCTTGCTCTGGGCGCGCTGAGCGCCGAGCGACCCGCGGCCCATGCGCAAGGTGTCGAGGTGCCGGACGATGCGCCGTCTTACCTCCTGAACAGGGGCGTGTGGTCGGTGACGTCGGAAAATGACCTGTTCGGCGGCACGGACCGCAATTACACGAATGGTATTCGTATTGAGCGGGTGTCGCCGGCGAATCACGTCTCGCCAGTGCTGACCTGGGCCGCCGACAAGCTGCCCTTCCTTGATCTCAATCGTAAGCGGTTGCGCCAGGGGCTCGCCCTGTCCCACGCGATCTTTACGCCTGAAGACATTACCACGACGGTGCCCGACCCGAATGACAGGCCGTATGCGGGCTGGCTTTACATATCTGGTACCGCCGTCGCTGCGGACGATCATATTCAGGACATCCTGCAATTGAACCTCGGCGTTGTCGGGCCGTCTGCTGCAGGCGACTATGTTCAGAGCCAGTGGCACGATCTCATCAATGAACAGAAGCCAATGGGTTGGGACTACCAGTTAAAAGACGAGATCGGCGTTGAACTTGTCGCCCAGCGCATGGCGATGTTTGACGGGCCGAATTTGCCGCTGGGCCTCGAAACTGACTACGGCGTCTATGCAGGCGGCGCGCTCGGTAATGTTCGCACCTATGCTGGGACCGGCCTTGTCGGGCGGATTGGCTGGGATCTGGAGTCCGACTTCGGACCGCCGCGTATCCGGCCGGCCCTGACCGGCGCGGGGACGTTCTCTCCGGCGCAAAACCTGGGCGGCTACCTCTTCGCGGGTGTCGATTCGCGATTCGTCCTGCGAGACATGTTTCTGGACGGAAATGCCTTTCGGGATGGCCCGCGCGTGGCTGACCGAAACAAGATTGTCGGTGACATCCAGGCCGGCGCCGCCGTGCATATCTACAATGTGCAGTGGGCGTTTACCTATGTGCATCGCACCGAAGAGTTCGCCCGCCAGGACGGCGCGCAGCGATTTGGAGCGGTCTCAGTCTCGATCGCCTATTAGTCCACAGCCCGCCCATTGGCTGTGGAAAGCGTTAACCTGCGACAGTATATATCTTGCGTCTGACGCAATGTTTCGGCACTATATGTGGTGCTGATGAGACAGAAAGGGCATCCCCATGGCAGACGGAATCATCCAGGTCCCCGGCCTTCTGAAACCGAGCAAGGCTTATAAGCCGTTTCGTTATCCGTGGGCGTATGATTTCTGGAAGATCCAGCAACAGGTCCATTGGCTGCCGGAAGAAGTTCCGCTTGGCGAGGACTGCAAGGACTGGTCGAACAAGCTGACCGACAAGGAGCGCAACCTCCTTACACAGATTTTCCGTTTCTTCACGCAGTCCGATGTCGAGGTCGGCGCGAACTATATGGAAAACTACATGCCGCTCTTCAAACCGGTTGAAGTGCGCATGATGCTCGCGGCATTTTCCAATATGGAGACCGTACACATTGCGGCTTATGCGCTGCTGCTGGAAACGATCGGCATGCCGGACTCCGAGTTTGGCGCCTTCATGGAATATGAGGAGATGGCCGCAAAGCACGACTATCTCGGACAGTTCGGTTGCGAATCCGACAAGGATATCCTGACCAGTATGGCCGTGTTCGGCGGTTTCACCGAAGGCCTGCAACTGTTTGCATCCTTCGCCATGCTGATGAATTTCCCGCGCTTCAACAAGATGAAGGGCATGGGCCAGATCGTCTCCTGGTCGGTGCGCGACGAGTCGCTGCACTGCGAAGGCATGATGAAGATGTTTCACACCTTCGCTGAAGAGACCGGCGCGCTGACCAAATCGGTGAAGGACGATATCGCCGATTGCTGCCAGACGGTGGTGAAGCTCGAAGACAAGTTCATCGATCTCGCCTTCGAGGCCGGCGAAGTGCAGGGGATGACTCCGCAGGACATCAAGAATTATATCCGTTACATCGCCGACTGGCGCATGGGGCAGCTGAAGCTTGACCCGATCTACGGTGTCGACAAGCACCCGATCCCGTGGCTGACCGAAATCCTGAATGGTGTTGAGCACGCCAACTTCTTCGAGGCGCGCGCGACGGAGTATTCCAAGGGCGCAACGCTGGGTGACTGGCACGGCGACGACGGTGTCTGGTCGATGTTCGACAAGCAAAAGAAAACTGTCGCTGCGGAGTAATAGTCCGGGCTGAATGCCAGACTAGGAGAAAAGAAAAGGGCGCCTTCCGGGGCGCCCTTATTCGTATCGGGATAATGAGGAAGGCTTACTCAGCCGCTTCCTTGGGGCTGGTATCTTCCCGGCCGCGAGACAGGGTCGACATAACGCCCTCATTCTCGTTCGCCGTATCAGCCTTCTTGCGATAGGTGCGCCGACGCGTTTTGGGCTGCTCTTCGCCGTCCGTGGCAGAGGAGTCCTCAGACTTGCCCTTTTTGTCTTCTCCATCGGATGAGGCAGCGACCTTGTCCTTGTCGTCATCCTTGTTGTCGCGCTGTTTCCGGGAATTGCGGCGCGGTTTCTTTTCGGTCTGGTTGTTGTCATTTCCAGACGAATTGTCATTGGACTGATCGTTATTGTCGTCCGACGCGTCATTATCCGACTCATTGTCATTATCGTCGGAATTATTGTCGTCATTCTTGTTGCGCTGCTTGTCCTTCTGGAAGGACGCCACGATGCGCGCATAGTGTTCGGCGTGCTGGAAGTGCGCCTCAGCTTTCACTCTGTCGCCGGCCGTCAGAGCGTCGCGGGCATATTGCTGGTACTTGTCCAGAATCTGCTGCGCCGAGCCGCGGATTTTTACGTCCGGACCGGTGCTCTCATAGTGCCGGTTAGGGTTGTTGCTGTTATTGTTTCCGCCTGATCGGCGTCCACGTCCGCGCTTGCGTTGCATACGCTAAATTCCTGATCCCGTATTTTGTCCGTTGTGTCAGACCCTGCGCGTCACACCCCAATCGGGAAATTCGGTAATGTATCGCTTGCTCCTGGCGGGGCTCCAGAAAGAACGGAGCCGCCTGCCTGATGACTGCTGTAGCGCGCATTTGCCGCTTCGCCAAGCCCCTTGCTGCGCTTCAGCGTCTGGCAGAGACCACCCGGTCGCGTTGTCCATGGTCCTGTCCACAGGAAATGGAGCCGAATCCGGCCTGTTCCAGCAGGCCTGTTACAGCTTCGCGCTGATCGAATCCGATCTCGAGGACGATCCACGCCCCGTCCTTCATCCGCTGTGCAGCAACTCCAATGATGCTTCGATAGGCGTCGAGACCGTCAGTCCCGCCATCAAGGGCCGAATGCGGCTCGAAGCTTCGTACGCTTGGGTCCAGTGTCGCGATGACATCGGTCGCGATATAGGGCGGGTTTGAAACGATCAGGTCGGCCATTTCCCAGCCCCGCCAGCCTTCCCAGCTTTGAACCCTGAACGCCGCTCGGCCCTCGAGGTCGTGACGGCGGAGGTTCAAGTAGGCGACTTCAGCGGCCCTTTTTGAAAGTTCAACGCCAATGCCGGTCGCTCCCGGCTGGTTGGCGAGAATCGCAATCAGAAGACAGCCCGTCCCCGTGCCCAGGTCGCCAATTCGGACGTCGCGCCCAAGTGGCAGGCGCGCCAACGCCTCGTCCACAACGACTTCACTATCGGCGCGAGGGATGAGCGTATCCTTGGTGACCCGGAAGTCGAGCCCGTAGAAATGCGCCTCGCCTGTCAGGTGTTCGAAGGGTTCACCAGCAGCAAGACGCTCGACGAGGTCAAAGAACTCAGCGCGGAATGGAGCAGGCATCTCCTCGATCTCGTCGCGAATGAGTTCGGCCGCCGATCGACCGCTCACATGCTGCATCAGATGCCGCGCTTCGCGTGCGGGATGATCGACACCGGCCGATTTCAGGCGGCGCGATGCGATCGCGATCGCGGTCTTGTATGAGCCATCCTCATGCATCTTCGCCCATCGCGGCAAGTTTGCGGGCCTGATCTTCTGCAATCAGCGCCTTGATGACATCATCCAGCTTGTCGCCGGTAATGATCTTGTCGAGCGAGTAGAGTGTCAGATTGATGCGATGGTCGCTGACCCGGTTTTCCGGATAGTTGTAAGTGCGAACCTTCTGCGAGCGGTCACCCGATCCGATCTGTTCGGCCCGGGCTTCGGCGCGCGCGGCATCTTTTTCTTCGCGCTCGCGCTCATAGAGGCGGATTTTCAGCTGTTGCATCGCCTTGTCGCGGTTCACATGCTGGGACTTCTCCGAGCTGGTCGTCACAATTCCTGTCGGCAGGTGAGTGATCCGCACGGCCGAGTCTGTCGTGTTCACGTGCTGGCCGCCCGCGCCGGATGACCGCATCGTATCAATCCGGATGTCTTCCTGGCGCACTTCGATCTCGATGTTTTCCGGTGCCGGCAGAACCGCGACTGTGGCCGCAGAGGTGTGAATACGCCCGCCGCTTTCGGTTTCCGGAACGCGCTGGACGCGGTGAACACCGCTTTCCCATTTCATGCGCCCGAACACGCCGTCGCCTTCGATGTTCGCGATGATTTCCTTATAGCCGCCGACATCGCCCTCGGAGACAGACACCACATCCACTTTCCAGCCTTCCAGCTGGGCGTAGCGCGAATACATGCGGAAGAGGTCACCAGCAAAAAGCGCCGCCTCGTCTCCGCCTGTTCCTGCGCGCACTTCAAGGACGATGTTCGCCTTGTCGTCGGCATCCTTGGGGATGAGGAGCAGCTGGACTTCTTTCTCCAGCGCCGGAAGCTGTTCCTTGATCTCGTAGAACTCTTCCGAGGCGAGCTCCGCCATATCCTTGTCCGGCCCGTTCATCATCGTTTCGGCGTCTTTGAGCTGCTGTCTCAGATCAGCGAGCTCTTTTGCCTTGTCGGCAACGGGCTTGAGGTCGGCATGCTCACGCGACAGCGCGACGATCTCGTCGCTATCGGTAACAGACCCCATACGGGCTTCGACTTCGTCAAACCGGTCGATGACCTGTTCAAGGCGGGAAATTGGAATATTGGCCATGTCCCGCCTCTAAACCGGAATGGCGAGCGGGGGAAGAACCCTCGCGCCGTGTCCGGCTGTTCAGCCTGTAATCAGCGGATTGGTCAAAATGCGGATCACTTCCTTGCTGGCCATCACAATCAGCACGATTGAGGCGAGCATAAAGACGAAAAAGCGATGGATCACCTTGGGTGACAGCACCTGGACCAGAGAGTGTATCACTCGCAGTCCGACATAAGCCCAGGCCATATACATGAAGACATTGTCGCCGCCGCCTGTCAGCGCTGAGAAGAAGACCAGCGCATAGAAGATGGTCGGCTGTTCGTGCAGGTGATTATAGTTATCGGCAACCGAGCGGACATTCGCAGGAAGCTTGTCGGCATGCGTTCCGGGATGGCGGGCATCATCGGGATTGATTTTCAGCCTCTGCATGGCCGGAATGCGGGTCGCATACATCCAGAGCAACATGATTAGCGTCCAGACGACGAGCGCCAGAACCGGCAGCAGATCCTGCATTTGATATGTCATTGTCTAAGCCTCCCAGACCTATTTGGATGGGGTGACACTAGCCTCATTTGAGCTGCCTGGCACCTCATCACTTTGCGGCATGACATTATCCAGCCAGTCGAGCCAGAAATCCCAGTCACGCTGGGTGATGGAATGGCCGCCGGGGCGCATCCAGAAAACCAGATTGGCGTCATCAGGGGCGTCCTGCATCCCGTCCTGCTTGAGACCACCCGCACCGGAGGCTGCATAGATCGGCGCGGCTTCAAGCGTCGCGCGCCAGGAACCGTTCGGGTCAGACCAGACATCGCGGCGTCCATTGCCGATCAGCAGCGGCGTCGGCGCATTGAGCGCAATGAGAACGTGCATGTCGACGGGCGTCGTATTGGTCCCGTCAGCGTCGAAGCGGGCATATGCAGGGTCGAACCAGTGAGGATAGCTCTTCAGCATGCCATCGACGGTTTCGCCGGGCTTGTCGCGGCTGAGCGCGCTACCGCCGGTGCCTGCCTGATGCGCGACGATGGCATCAATACGGGTGTCATAGACGCCCGCGACCAGGGCTGACTTGGCTGAGCGCGAATGGCCCATAATCGCTTCGCGGCTGGTATCGACGCGCGGATCGGCTTCCAGCACGTCCAGTGCAGCGCTCCATGCGGCGGCCCATCCGGAAACGGCGCCGGTGATCTCACCGCGAGGCCCGTGCGGAAAATCCGGCATCAGCGCGCGCGCCGGTTCTGTCGAATCCGGGATGACTTCAGACGTATAATAGCTGGCATAGGCATAGCCGCGATCGAGCACCTGTTGCATCGGCGGGGTCGAAATGTACCGACCAAAGACTTTCATCACCATGCTGCCCATGAAGGATGGCTCGCCGCCGCCGCAAAAATCGTCGACATTGTCCGGCAGGGGCGGGGTGAGCGCAGGATAGTCGAAGGCGGTCTGGTTTCCACAAAAGGACTGGCTGATGATGATCGGGTGCGGTCCGTCCGTCTTTGGCCAGGCGACGGCCAGCACGAAGTCACGTTGCTTGCCAGACCCTTCAATCGCGATCACGTATTCTTCCAGGACGCCGTGCCCCTCCCAGTATTCTTCATCGACGATCCGGTGTTCGATCAGACGCCCGGTCACGCCTTCGGGGATGGGGCCGGTAATATGAGTTTCCAACCGGTCAATCCAGCGCTCGCGATCAATCAGAAACCCTTCCGGGTCATCGGCGATGGGCGGATAGGCGGCGGGCTTTCCCTCAACATCAAGGCTGGCATAGTTCAGCCCGAGCTGCGTGCAATTGGCCATACCGAGGAGCAGGACACCGAGCACCGCAAGTCGGCCAATCCAGCTCAGAATGCCAAGTACGATGTTCATTTACCTGTCCTCATGTCTGGAGACGTCGATAGCAGCAGTTTCCCCTTTGGCACAGGGCTCAAAGCCCCGTTTCAACAGAATCCGCCGTCGCCGCCGGCAAGCGGCCGCGATATCCGCGCGAGCCGGGCACGGAACAATACGTCCAGGATTGATGGCTGATCTTACTCAGCCGCCACAGTTTCAGCTTCACGCTCAGCGCGAAGCCGTTCGGCCTTTTGCTCGACAAGATCGACAATGTGCTCGATCATGTCGGCATTGGAGACATTATGGTCCGCCTTGCCTGAGACGAACATCTTGCCGCTTTCCTTGCCGCCGCCGGTGAAGCCGAGATCGGTCAGTGCTGCCTCGCCGGGTCCGTTAACGACGCATCCGATGATCGACAGGGAAATAGGCTCAGAAATGTGAGCCAGCCGCTGTTCCAGGATTTCGACCGTCTTGATGACGTCAAAGCCCTGACGCGCGCAACTCGGGCAGGCGACAATGTTCACGCCGCGCGTTCTCAGCCCCAGAGACTTCAACATTTCGAAGCCGACTTTCACTTCCTCAACCGGATCGGCGGACAGTGAGACACGGATTGTGTCGCCGATACCCATCCAGAGGAGATTACCCATGCCTATCGAGGATTTGACGGTCCCGGTGCGAAGTCCGCCGGCCTCTGTAATGCCGAGATGGAGGGGTGCATCCGTTGCTTCAGCCAGCTGCTGATAGGCTGCGACCGTCAGGAACATGTCCGAGGCCTTCACCGAAATCTTGTATTCGTGGAAACCGAGATCATCGAGAATGCGAGCATGGTTAAGCGCGCTCTCGACCATGGCTTCGGGGCAGGGCTCGCCATACTTTTCAAGGAGGTGGCGCTCCAGGGAGCCGCCATTCACCCCGATCCGCATTGAGCAGCCATTTGCGCGGGCCGCGGCAACAACTTCCTTTACCCTGTCATGGCTGCCGATATTGCCAGGATTGATCCGCAGGCAGGCGGCGCCGGCGTCAGCCGCCTCTATGCCGCGCTTATAGTGAAAATGGATGTCGGCCACGATCGGCACCGGGCTTTCACGGCAAATATCTGGCATGGCCGCCGTGGATTCCTCGGTCGGGCAGGACACACGCACGATATCGGCGCCCGCTTCGGCAGCGCGGTTGATCTGCTCGATCGTCGCGGCGGCATCTTCAGTCGGCGTGTTTGTCATCGTTTGCACGGCGATTGGGGCATCGCCGCCAATCTCGACGTCGCCGACACGGATTTTTCGCGACTGTCTGCGCTCAATTGACCGCCAGGGTCTGACCGGATTGTGGCTCATGCAACACCTCTGAACTCGCGTCTTCATAGCATGTGGCGTCACAGTTTGGCGAGGTAAAGGCCGCTGAGGCAGACGCCATGTCACGCACGAGGCGGGTCTTACCGATAGATGAAATTTCACACATCGCCTGAACGGCGTTGAAACGCTGTTCTGTTAACCAGCAAACTCAAGAGAGGCGTGCCACGTGGGAGCGCGTGAGAAAATATGTCAGATCATTTCTTTCCGGGCGTGCTAGCGCCGATCTATTTTCGTCGGCTGACGTCCTGGGCTGAAGACAGGCGCGGCGTTGCGGCGGTTGAGTTCGCGATGATCGCCGTTCCTTTCTTCTTTCTCATCTTCGGCCTTCTCGAAATCTGCGTGATCTTCATCATGTCTTCTGTTCTCGAGCACGGCATTAACGAAGCGGCGCGCGGCATTCGGACCGGCCAGCTGCAGCAAACGGCCGACTTTGAACGTGACGATTTCGAAAAGGTGATCTGCGACGAAATCTTCGACATGTTTCAGTGCGAGGGCAAGATCCAGATCGATGTGAAGACGTTTGACAGCTTCTCCTCGACCAGCAGCCCCAGCCCGATCAATGGCGATGGCGAACTGGATACGACCAGCTTCGATTTTGACCCGGGCGGCGCGAACGATATTGTCGTCGTGCGTGTGTTCTATGAGTGGGAACTCATGACGCCTATCCTGAGCGCGCCACTGGCCAATCTCAAGGACAATAAGCGCCTGCTCCAGTCGACTGTTGTCTTCCGCAACGAGCCTTTCGGGAACTAGCCATGACTTATCTTTCCCGCCGCCTCCGCCAGTTTCGCCGCGCCAATAAAGGCATTTCGGCCGTCGAATTTGCGCTTATCGCGCCGCTGATGATCCTCATCTACTTTGCCTGTATCGAACTGTCTTTCATGATGGTGCTCGACCGCAAGGTGACGACATCCGCCGCGTCCCTCGGTGACCTCGTCGCGCGTGCCTCGACCATCGATGATGATGAGCTCGATGACATCTTCCAGGCGACACGGATGATCTTTCAGCCGAACCCGATCGTGGATGCCCGCATGCGCATCTCGAGCCTTTATGATGATGATGGCACTGTGAAAGTTGCCTGGAGCGACGGGTATAACTTGACGGCTTATGGCGAGGACGATGTGAAAGTCGTCCCAGAAGACCTCGTGCCGGATGGTGGTTCAGTCATCTTTGCTGAAGTCGAATACGACTATGAGTCGACGCTCGGCTACCTCTTCACGACAAAGAAAACGCTGTCTGACGAATTTTACCTGCGCCCACGTCGTGCCGATTATGTCGCCCGGGTTCGCGACTAGGCTTGTCGCCTGATCAGGTTTCAGTCGCCGGATGCTTGCCTGATTTGACCGTGGACAGCACGGCGAGTCCGAGCAGGAAAAGCGCGCCGATCGGTGTCATTCCGATCCGCTGATCATCGGTCCACTTCGTCACCAGCTCAACCAATAGCGGCCCAAGCCATACGGTCACTGTCCCTGCAATCGCGTATAGCCCGAAAAACTCGCCGACCCGTTCGGCGGGCGCCAGATGGACAAGCATGGACCGGCTGGACGATATGCTTGCCGTGGCGGTGATTGCGATAAAGGCCGCCGATGAGAGATAAACCAGATCGGACAGCGTATTGAAGATCGGCCCGTCCCACAGCGCCACATTCTGGATGGTGCCATAGAAGATGGATTGCTGTGTGATCGATAGCTGGAACACCAGCGTCGCGATCATCCCGGTAATCTCAATCATCAGCGCACGCTTTGGGCCAACCTGTCCATCGAGCCAGCCACCGACCAGACCGCCGACAAAGGCAAACAGCGAAGCCAGAATGGCATAGGCTGAGAGCTCCACCAGATTCCACTGCAAGAACAGGCCGATATAGACGGCCCCGAGCGTCAGGAGCGCGGCCATCGCATCTGCGTAGAGCATGCGTGCCCCAAGATATTTGAGAATGTTGTAGTTCTCTCTGGCGCGCCTGAATGTCTGGAAAAGGCTCGCCGCCCCGCGCTTCATTGCCATTGGCCAGCTTGCGCCGTGCGTGCCGCCATCCTCGCTTCTCAAAAAGAAATGGATCGAAAAGACGGCCAGCCACACAGCGCACAGTGGACCGGCCAGACGATAGTGCTCGGCAGCGCCGACATCGAGGCCGAAAAGCGGTTCGGCAAATGGCCACTGAATGAGCTCTGGCATGGCGAATGCCACGACGATGAATAGCATCAACAGCCCGCCAGCCAGATTTCCGAGTGCCAGACCGAGGCCGGAAATCGCTGGCAATGCCGCTCGCCTGCCATTCACGTTCAGCATCGAGTTATGAGTGACTTCGGAATAGGTGTAGGCGACATAGGCAACGACCAGCGCCCCCATCGTCTGCGGGATGGAGAGACCGCTACCGTCGGGTTTGGCGTACCAGAGCGACCACGACGTGATGACGATGATGAAGAGGAAAACGGCCAGAAGCGGTTTGCGCCTGCCGCCCTTGTCGAGCGCGGCGCCGAGGAACGGGGCCGTCAACGCAGCAACAAAACCGGCCATCTTGACGATCGAGGCGATGGTCGCCTGTCCCTTCGCATTGGCAGCTTTCTGGGCTGCCTCCGGGGCGAGACCATCAAGGGCGCCGCTCGCCAGCAAATCCGCGCCGATCACACTGCCAAAATAGACCGGAAAGACGTAAATGACGATCAGGATGTAGTATGGATTGCGAGCCCATTCGAAAACGGCCCAGGCAAAGCCTCGTCGATCTAGCGCGCCGCCAAGGTCGATTCTCGGTTCGACAATGGGTTCGGCTGGCGCTGGGGTGGCATCGCTCATACGTTTTCTCCCTGCGGCGCTCTTGTTGGACGCTTCGCGTCAACAAGCGTCCAACAAAAATGTTCGAAGGGAAAGAGCTTCGCTGTATTGCCCTAACGTCATGCTGCCACCGGTGTTGGATCAGACGAGCAGTTTACTCCTGATCGCCTCGCGGCGCCCCGGCCCGACGCCCAGCGTGTCTTCCAGGTAGGTGTCGAGCGATCCTGACTCGGACTGGATTGACGCCAAAGCGGCCTCCAGGAATTGGCGCTCGACACCGAGGAAGGGCTTATAGACCTCGCCATCATAACTCTTGCCCAGCATGGAGTTGAAATACTCGGTCGCTTCAGGCAGGCGCTCATCGGCCCGGGCGGCTGTATTGGTCAGCTCGTAGTCGGTAAAAATGTCGTCCATCGACACGCCGAGCAGGTGGTGGGTCAACGCGCAGAGAATACCCGTCCGGTCCTTGCCGGCCGCACAGTTGACCAGCCCGGCCTCGTCCTCCGGAAGGGTCTCCAGGCGCTCAAACCATGCACTGTAGGTTGGGACCAGAGACTGGCGGTACGGCGCTTCGGTATAATAGGCGCGCATCCAGCCTTTTGAGGCTTCTGCATCGACCGCAACCTGCTTGAGGAAGTTGACGTGCGGCGCTTCTGTTTCGCGGCCATGGTCGGAAAACAGCTTCGCAACGCCTTTGACCGGCCATTTGTCGCCATGACGTTCGCGCTCGTCCGGACGGCGAAGGTCCGCCTGAACCTTGATGTTCAGCAGCTCGATGCCGGTCAGATCCTGATCCGTGGCTTCACCGAAATGGCCCGACCGGTAGAGCTTTCCGCTTTTGATGCGTGCACCGTCTAGGCCTTCATATCCGCCGAAATCGCGAAAATTACGTACGCCTTCAAATGGCTTCACCCGGTCGTCCATAAGTGTCACTGCCTTCTGCTTGCCGATTGCGCCATGAGCTAGGGCGTTTGAAGGGCAAGGTCCACCGGCACCCTAACGGAAAGGTGGCTCAGGCTCAGCAGGTGCCGAAGACGCAATTGCTGGTGCTGGGAATGTCTTCAACATTATCGAAATCAAGATCGAGTACCGGGCCCAGCGGAGCCTCCGCATTCGTCGATCCCGATTGCGTGACAGCCGCAACCCGCAAATCTGACCGGGCGATCGCAATCTCGTCGCGCATGGCCTGGCCAAGCCCCATCGGAAAATCTGAGAAATCGCCTGCTGGGTCGCCGGACTCGAAATAGTCCTCCATCTGCTCTTGTAGCTCCAGAACTTCCTGGATACTCCGCCCGTCTGCCCAGTCGGCCACCACACGTGCCATCGCCACGGTCTGGACGCACAAGTCAGCCCAACTACTTGCATTCAGGCCGCCATCCGCGTCGGTGTAACCGCCCACTACAGCCGCGCATACGCCCGGTTCGACATGCCTGCCAGCGCCAATCCGGTTAGCAGAGATCATCGTAAGCAGCTGGTCATGTGTCCGGTTGTCTTCGATCAGTTCAAGCAGGTCATAGTCCAGTTCCATTGCCGCAAGGGCTGCAATCCAGACGTCCCTGTCTTCGGTCTCCATATTTCGGATTTTGCTCAGGAACGCAGACCGGTCACCGGTCTCATGTGCGAGAGAAAGATGACACTCCAGCTCCAGGCCTCCGAGGTTTTCTTCATCCATGCAGACAGTGTTGCTCGGAAACTCGACAAACACGGCTCGCAGGCACAGGTCCTTCTTGTCGGCGTCCTGCAATTCATTGCATTTGTTCTTGACGCTCCACGCGACAGAGTCTTTGCAGCTGTCCCTTAGCGGGCCTTGATGAGCATCGCAGAAGCTTGCATCGAACTCTTCTACCGCTTTGTTTACAAGACACAAATCGCTATAATCATGCTTACCGAATTTCTCGTCCTTGCAGGCTTCCCAGGCCGCTGCGGCGGCGTCTGAGGGGGGACGTTCGCCGACCTCCTCATCGGGCGCGACGCGGTCCGGGAACGTGCCCGAGACGGCGCTTTCGCGTTCAAACCCGCGGGAGATTCCATCCTTCAGCCAGCACTGAGGCGTTTCATACTGGTTGAAACCGGCGGGTGTATACGTCCAGGCCTTGCACTGTTCGGTATCGCTGCAAATCCGCTGGCAGAGCTTGTAGTCGTCAACGTGCAGCGTGACCCGATCAAAATCCTTGCCCAGCCGGTCAGAATTGAACTCTACCGTTTGGGCATTTGCGCTTGCCAAAAACATAGCGAACAATAGAGCCGCGCCGACACTTATGAAAATTCGAATGGCCACATGTTGTCCCCCGTTGAATCGGAAGTTTGGTAACACAAAAACCGCCTCCAGGCTCGCCCGGGGCGAACTTTTCAGGATGAAACGCCGATTGTGGACATTCGAATCTAGCGGAAAGGCGGCTCGTCGAACGCCCGTAGTTTGCGGGAATGCAGCGCTGCGCCGCCGTCGCGGGCCAGCCGTTCCAGCGTCTCGATGCCGATGCGGATGTGCTCGCCAATGGCCCGCTCATAGAAGCGATTGGCCGCGCCGGGCAGCTTGATCTCGCCGTGAAGCGGCTTGTCTGACACGCAAAGCAGCACACCATATGGCACCCGCAACCGGTACCCATTGGCCGCGATCGTTGCGCTCTCCATATCGATGCCGATTGCGCGGGACTGGTTGAAGCGTTTCGCCGTCTCGCGGAAGCGCAGCTCCCAATTGCGATCATCCGTCGTGACCACCGTGCCGGTGCGAAGGCGCTTCTTGAGCGCGTCGCCTTCTTCGCCCGTCACGTCAGCCGCAGCCTGCTGAAGCGCAATCTGTACTTCGGCAATGGGCGGGACAGGAATGTCAGGTGGCAGGACGGCGTCCAGAACATGATCATCGCGCAGATAAGCGTGGGCCAGCACATAATCACCAATCTGCTGGGAGTGACGCAGGCCGCCGCAATGGCCGACCATCAGCCAGCATTCGGGACGCAGCACGGCGAGGTGGTCGGTGATCGTCTTGGCATTGGACGGGCCGACACCGATATTGACCAGTGTGATGCCAGTGCGGTTCTCCGCCATCAGGTGATAGGCGGGCATCTGGAAGCGCCGCCACGGGGCTGCATCGATGGCCGCTTTGGCATTTGATGTGTCGCCGTCCACGAGCAATCCACCCGCGACGGACAGCCCGGTATAGCGGCCACCCTTGCGAAGCTGCTCAACGCCCCAGTCACAAAACGCATCGACATATCGATGGTAGTTGGTGAACAGCACATAGCGCTGCATGTGGTCGATAGGCGTGCCGGTATAGTGAGCAAGCCGCTTCAATGAGAAGTCCGTGCGCGGCGCGTCGAACAGCGAAAGCGGGCGATTGGCGCCCGGCTCGTATAGTTCGCCATCGGCGATCTCGTCGCCAATCGCGCTGAGCGACGGCGCGGGGAACCATTTTGCAAGTTCAGCCGGGCTGACCTCGTCCAGCCCTTTGGCCTCGGCCTGATCCCAGACATAGGCATAAGGAATTTCCGAACCCGAAGGGCGAACTTCAACCTCAACCGGGTAATCGCGCATGAGCGGCGCGAGCTGTTCGACCAGATAGGCGCGGAAATAATCGGGCCTGGTAATTGTGGAAATATAGGTTCCTGGCTCTGACATCTTGCCGAAAGCTCTGGAGATCGGAGGGGGCGGACCTTCCGGATCGTACCGGATGATCAGCGCCGGGTAACAGAAGGTTCGCGCCGTGCGCGTTTCCAGTGTCGGCGGCGTGCCGTCTTCGAGGTAGAGTTCAAGGCTATTGGTCAACGCCTCGACAGCATTGCTGTACAGCGTTTCCAGCGCATCAACGACTTTTTCGGGAGTATCCAGTTTTGACATGCCCTCCGTTGCCGCAAAGCGGCTCGCTCGTCAATTCTGCTCGAAGAGGATGGTGTAAATGATCGGTCCACTTTCGCCGTTCACCGGAGCCGTCAGCGGCACCAGCCAATCGGGCAGGTTTCCATTCTCAATATCCGCCGCGAACCCGTCCGGAGACCGGGCGGCATAGGTTTCGAGCTCCCCGAGCCCGGGGCAGTACAACAGGTGCGTCGCGCCTGTCATGGATATCTTCCGGCGGGCGGTATCGGTCGATCCGCCGAACACTGACATGGTCATCTCTATGGATGACGGGTTGCGGTGGTACGGCGCCGCGCTGGCATAATGGCGCGTGTGATAGATGAGCGGCGCACCGAGATCGATGGGCGTGAACACGATCATGCGAGGCGCTGCGGCGATCGCCTGGAAGGCTTCGCCGGATTTACAGTCGATTGCGGCCTCACTGTCTGAGTCTGGCTTGCTGAATAGATAGGTCGGCGACTTCCAGATCGCTGGCGACAGAATGAGAGCCCCGACAAAGAGGGCGAGCGCCGGCATGGCGCCGCGCTTGGTGAGCCAGGTGGAGAAAAGCACGCCGAAGAGCCAACCAGCCGCAATTGATGCGCCGGCATGCGCCAGTGTTGTCCCGCGAACCTGCCATGCAGACAGCAGGAAACCGACCGCACAAAGCACCAGCAGACTCACCCGCGAAAACCGTTCGCCCTTCCTGGATGTGTAGACGGCTATCGCCGCCGCAACGAGGCCAGCAAGGCCGAAACCGTAATAATAGGCACCGTTCGCCCGGTCGGAGGATAAAACCGTCGGCAGACTGCGCGCTTCCGAAACCACGCTCAGCCAGCCCGCCTGAACATCGCCCGAGAGGCGTGTATAGGGATCGCCAACACAGCTAGGATTGATGACCACGAAGCTGATAGACGTGACCGCTCCGGCGATCGCCATGGCCGCGATGCGCATCTTCCAGTCTGGCGTGCGCGGCATGGCGGTTCCGATGGCCGAGAGGCCAGTGCCAGCGACCAGCAAGGCGACGAAGTGCGACTGGCCGAATGCATCGCAGATATTGCGGACCCCGCCGACGCCGGGCGCATCGAAGATGTACGTAATGAGGCCGGCAATAATCAGCGTCGCCCCGAAGGCGCGCAGCCGCGGAGCTTCCGGTTCGCCCCGGATGATCCACGCCATGGCGAACCCCGCAATGGTCAGCATGGCAGCAGGAAGGTTCTCGATGGCAACGGTCAGCATCGCCGCGACGCAGACGCCCGCGACAAGGCCGGAACGGATGGTCATCTTCGGTGAGAGCAGACAGGCCAGGGCCGTCAGCGTCAGCACGAGTCCCAGGCCATGATGATCGACCCGCCCGGGCATGAAGTTGGCGGCTGAATACGACGTCAAAAAGAAGAAGAGCGCGGCGATCTGGCCGCTGAGGGGCGCATTCAGGCGGCGCAGGCAGACCGTAATGGCGGTGAACGCCCAGGCGAGCAGAAAGGCCGGCCACGCCGTCACCGCAATACCTTCCGCCATCTCCCGGCCGAACAGGGGCTGCAGCATCCATACAGTGCCGGCCAGGAAAAGGTCAGGCAGACGTGACCAGTGCATGGCGCCGCCTTCTGGCGTGAGCAGGCGGACCTGATTTACATCGTACCAGCCGTTCTGCCCGGTAATGAGGTCGCGCACTTGCTGCATGCGCATCATGTCGTCGGGGCCCAGCAAGTCGCCGCCAAAGGCGGGTCCTGCATTCAGCAAGGTCCGCAGGATGGCAACACAGCCGAAAGCAAACAGAGGCCACACGGGCGTCTGCGCATGCGGCGCCGTCACCGCTCCTGCATTCCTCTGAAAGCTCATCGTTCGTAACTCGTCGTTCACCAGACCCTGTTATGGCCAGAATGTGGTTACTGAAAGGCTGACTGGATGAGTAGCTTGTCCCTCGGTGCAATTAATTCTGGGCAGCAGAGCGACGTGGCCGAGACCCGGATTGCCGTCGTCCTGCCATGCCACAATGAAGCCGCCACGATCGCATCCGTCATCGAGAACTTTCGGCGCGCGCTTCCGAGCGCTGCGATCTATGTCTTCGACAATAATTCCACCGACGGCACAGCCGATATTGCGCGGCGGGCAGGGGCCATCGTCCGCACCGAGATGCGGCAGGGAAAAGGCCATGTCGTGCGCAGAATGTTTGCCGACGTTGAGGCTGACATCTACGTCATGGCCGATGGCGACGGCACATATGACGCCTCACTTGCACCAACGCTGATCGAGCTGATGAAGCGCAACCATGTCGATATGGTCGTTGGCACACGTGCTGATGTCACAAAGGATGCCGGACGCGGGGGGCATGCCTTTGGAAACAAGATTTTCAACTCCCTCTTCAGCGCGATGTTCGGGCGACAGTTTACAGACATCTTTTCAGGCTATCGCGTTTTCTCGCGGCGCTTCGCCAAATCCTTTCCCGCTGTCTCGGGAGGGTTTGAAATCGAGACCGAAATGTCGGTCCATTCCTGCCAGCTTGGGATACCAACTCTCGAGCGCCCGACGCCTTATGGGATTCGGCCTGAGGATTCGGACTCAAAACTGCGAACCTTCCGCGATGGTTTTCGTATTCTGGGCATGTTTCTCATGCTGGCCAAGGAAACCCGCCCAGCGGCCTTTTTCGGCATGATTGGCCTGGTGCTGACCTTGCTGGCGGTGGGGCTATCTGTGCCGCTTGTGTTCACCTATCTCGAAACCGGGCTGGTTCCACGCGTGCCGACCGCTATCCTTTCAGTTGGTCTGGTTCTGGTTGCGACGGTGACGGCTGTGTGCGGGCTTATCCTGGACAGCCTTGCGCGCTCTCGCGTGGAGGCGAAACGGTCCGTCTTCCTGTCCTATCCGGCAGGTGACTGGTCCAAGTGAGGCGCCCGCAGCCCGGGCGTCCGCCCAAATTCGAAGTCGGAAAGCGTGCGATCCGCGGGGCCTAAAGGCCGGTCACATGCAGGACGAGGAATGCGATCCCGTAGACCTGAAGCGCGACCAGCAACAGCCCGGCAGCGAACGACAGAAAGAAACCGATCCAGCTACCCCGTTGGCTGAGAGCGAGAAGCCCTGCCCCGGTTCCGCCAAGAAGCGTAGACAGGGTTAGCGGATCATACCGCCCAAGCCCAATCAGTGAGTCCACGACATACATGACAAGCGGCGCGCAAATGAGAGCGGCGCCCAGGATCAGCAAACTGTTATCGACACGGGTCATCATCTCTCCAGAACGCGACAGGACGCGATTCGCTCCGATGTAGAGGGATTGGGCGGTTCTGCCCAGAAGATGGAATGTCGTGCGGCAAAAAACGCCGCCTCATTTGTGAAAGTCTGGACACTCTTGCTGTTCACCGGCAAAAACGGGGCAAATCAGTTCCTGAAAGGATCATCATGACTCTCAAGACCATTCTCATGGGGGGCGCGGCCATGCTTGCAGTCGCCATCAGCGCGTGCTCGCCCGCCGAAGACAGTGCAAACTCTGCTTCGAAGGATGCGACCTTGGAGGCTGATACTCCGGCAGCGGCTGGCGCTGAGGCGGCCACGGCAGAGCCCGGCGCCTTGCAGGAAATCAGCGTCACTGATGAGGAACTGGAGGGAAATCCCTTCCTTGAGGAGTGGGACACACCATTCGGTGTGCCGCCATTCTCCGAGATTGATGACGAAGAGTATTTGCCGGCCATCAAGAAGGGCATCCTCGATGCCCGCGCCGAGGTTGAAGCGATCATCGAAAATGAAGAGGAGCCGACCTTCGAGAACACGATCGTCGCCCTCGATGAAACCGCGCCCCTGGTCACGAAGGTCGTCCTGGTCTTCAGCAACATTACGGGCACCGATACCAATGATCGCCTGCGCGAGCTTGAAGGCGTCATCTATCCGATGCTCACGCGTGAACAGGATGCGATGGTTTTCAATCAGGATCTCTGGCAGCGCGTCAAGACGGTCTACGAACAGCGCGATACGCTGGACCTCGATGAGCAGGATGCCCGTCTGCTTGAGCTGACCCATCGTCAGTTCACCCGCGCCGGGGCCGACCTGCCGCAGGACGTCAAAGACCAGGTTGCGGATATCAACTCCCAGATCTCGTCACTCACGACCAAGTTCGGGCAGAACCTGCTGCGCTCGACCAAGGCATTCCGTATCGAAGTCACCGATGAAGCCGAGCTGGCAGGCCTGTCGCAGGACTTCAAGGACGCCATCAAGATGGATGGCGATGAGGACAAATGGCTGCTGACGGTCGATCGGTCCGTCTATGAGACCTTCATGACGCAGTCGGAAAACCGTGACCTTCGCAAGAAGATGTTTGACGGCTATCGCCTGCGCGCCTCCGAAGGCGAGTTCGACAATGGTCCCATCGCGATCGAGATCGCCCAGCTTCGGGCCAAACGCGCCGAGCTGATGGGCTATCCCAACCATGCCGCTTATGTGCTGGAAACCAATATGGCCAAAACGCCGGAAGGGGCTGAGGAATTCCTGCTCCGTGTCTGGCGTCCGGGCCTCGCCCAGGCCAAGGCAGAACGCGCCGAAATGCAGGAGCTAATTGGCGACGAGTTCACTTTTGAAGGTCAGGACTGGTGGTATTATTCAGAAAAGGTCCGCCAGAACAAATATGCCTTCGATGACAATGCGCTGAAGCCGTATTTCGAACTCGGCGCCGTCCAGCAGGGGGCCTTCGATGTCGCCAGCCGGCTTTTCAATATCGAGATCACGCCGGTTGACGTCGAAGGCTGGAACCCGGTCGTCAACTCTTTTGAGGTGACCGATGCTGAGACCGGCGAATTCCTCGGCCTGTTCATGTCAGACATGTATGCCCGCGATTCCAAGCGCGGCGGGGCATGGATGAGCACCTTCCGTGTCGCTTCTGATGTCGATGGCGAGGACATTCGGCCGATCGTCAGCAACAATCTCAATCTGATCCAGCCGCCCGAAGGCCAGCCCACGCTGATGCGGTTCGATGAGGTGACGACGCTGTTTCACGAATTCGGCCACGGTCTGCACGGCCTTCTCACCCAGATTCGGTACAAGAATTTTTCGGGCGTAGACGGACCAAGGGACTATACCGAGTTCCCGGCGCAGATTCTCGAGCACTGGGCTGGTGCGCCTGAAGTGCTCGAGGAATATGCCAAGCACTATGAGACCGGAGAGACGATTCCTCTGGAGCTCATTGAGCGGATGAATGAAGCGTCGAACCACAATCAGGGCTTCTCGACCACGGAGTATATCGCCGCCTCGCTACTCGACCTGAACTGGCACATGCTGTCCTATGACGAAGCCATGGAAATCGAGGATGCGCGGGCGTTCGAAAAGTCTGTACTCGACAAATATGGACTGATTGAAGAGATCGAGCCGCGTTACCGTTCCAACTATTTCAGCCACATCTTCGCTGGTGGATATTCTGCAGGATACTACGCTTATCTCTGGTCCGAAATTCTGGATGCTGACGGGTATGAAGCATTCAAGGAAACCGGCGATATCTTCAATCCGGAGCTCGCGGCGAAACTGAAGCAGTGGGTGTATGAAAGCGGTGGTCTGCGTGAGGCCGATGAGCTGTACCGCAACTTCCGCGGATCAGACCCAACCATCGAACCGCTCCTTCGTAATCGCGGCTTTGAGGTGACAGAGCAGGGCGACGGCTAGACCCGCTATCGTCAGTATACGATCAGAAGCCTCCCGGACCTCGCCGTTCGGGAGGCTTTTTCTATGGCGGGAATCGCCGCCATGAATAAGGCCAATATCTCGAAGTTTTGGGTTGTTCCATTTCCCTGTTTGTTCCAGCCTTTCCACAGGTCCGGCAATCAACAGGGAGTTCCAAATGTCGAGAAACGACACGCTGCCAAACACCTATAGTCCTTTTCGCGACCATGATGGAGAGACCATCGTTCTGGGGTGGCAGACGCCGTCCGATCAGGCGACCGGTATGGGCTTCTCCCAGCCGCCAGGCGATACCGGGGGCAGGCCTGTTGAGCCGATCGAAATGGGCGGCGACGGCCACATCCTGACAATCGCCCCGACCGGGTCGGGCAAGGGCGTGAGCTGCATCATCCCGACATTGTTGACCTATGCTGGTCCGGTCATTGTGATTGACCCCAAGGGCGAGAACGCTGCGGTCACAGCAGAGCGGCGCCGCCAGATGGGACAGGATGTCCACGTCATTGATCCATTCGGTATCAGCGGTCAGGAACCCTCCCGGTTTAACCCGCTTGAACTGGTCGATCCGCAATATGCCGACTGTACCGATGATGCGGCGATGATCGCCAGCATGATCACGCCTGTGCTGAAAACGGACCCCTATTGGTCGAACCGCGCGACGCAGCTCATCACAGGCCTGATCCTGCACGTGTGCCACGACATGCCAGCCGGAGATCGAAACCTGCTCAAGGTGCGTGAGATCCTGCACAGGGCCTCTCTGGAGGAGGAATCGGTGATCGAGGCGCTGCGCACGTCCCGGCACAATGAGGTTCGCATGACCCATGCCGGCATCAGTGGTCCGGCCGAGCGGACGCGCCAGTCCATCGTTTCGATCGCGGCCGATGCGCTGGACGTGTTTCGTGGCGACTCGATGATGAACAGTCTCTACACCTCGTCCTTTGACCTGAACGCCGTCACCCGCGGCGACCCGATGACGATCTACCTCGTCCTGCCACCGCATATGATGCAGTCGCACGGCTCGGTGCTGCGCATGTGGGTCGGGGCGCTGTTTTCACTGATGTGCCGGCGCCGCAAGCGGCCTGACATGCATACGCTCTTCCTGATCGATGAAGCCGCTCAGCTTGGCACATTCGATCCGCTGAGGTCCTCGCTGACCCTGCTCAGGGGCTATGGCGTGCGCACCTGGAGCTTCTGGCAGGACCCGGCGCAGATCAAGCGGCTCTACCCTGACTGGGAGACGCTGATCAGCAATTGCCAGGCGGTGCAGATTTTCGGGCGGCTTGGTGCGGGAAGCGCCAAGGGTGCCGCCGAGGCGCTAGGCATCGACAATCCGACCATCTTTCGTGATCTCAGCCGCGACCAGATGGTGGTCGCGATGAATGGCGATGACCCGAAGCTCTGCCACCGGCCGAGTTATCTGGAAGATCGCATCCTCTCCAGACTGGCTCAGCAGAATCCTTTTTTCGGAGACGAGGTGCCGGGTGAGAGCCGGCGTCCGGCCCAGAGCGACGGAGATGCGTCAAACGATGAGCGCCAGTGCACACTGTTTCCGCTGGAGGCGTACAAGCCTTGGAGGCTCATGCAGGATGAGCGCAAGAAGGTCAGACCTTATCGTCGCCGCCGGGCGAGCTGAGAGGCCGGAGCCTACTGGATTGCAATCGCGTTGCCGGACGTCATGTCCGGCAACATGCGTTGCGCAAACAGGCAGGTTTCGAACTCGCCGGATTTCGGAATGTCAGGGGCAAAAAGATAGGCCTGCAGAGCGGCGGTGGCCGTTGCGGAGATCTCTTCATCTGAAACCGGCTTGCTCCCACGTCCGAGCAATTTGCGGCTGGTGCATCGATAGAGACGGATCAGCTGAAGGTCGCTGGCGTCCTGCCCAGCCCGCATCTTGTGAAAGGCATTGAGCTGGCGATCCGAAGATATGCTGAGGGCCGCCGGCCAGCCAGCGC
Source organism: Henriciella sp. AS95 (assembly GCF_038900055.1). Classification (NCBI taxonomy): domain Bacteria; kingdom Pseudomonadati; phylum Pseudomonadota; class Alphaproteobacteria; order Hyphomonadales; family Hyphomonadaceae; genus Henriciella; species Henriciella sp. AS95. The sequence continues at coordinate 145,889 of NZ_JBBMQM010000001.1, read as the reverse complement.
CATCCGGTTTGACGATCCATAGGCGGGACTGGCGCAGGTCTGCATCGGTCTCGCGGAACCGCAGCGAGATGAGGTCGCCGCCTTTCAGCTCATCAACTTCCACGTCGGCAATGCCGCGGCGGGTCATCCGGGCGAGCCAGAATTCAATCGCCTGGTCGCGCATGCGCCAGGCTCTCTCATTTTCGCCGGTGGCTAAAAGCACTGCGGCGTTCATGAATAGCGACTCGACGTCCGTGACATAGCCGGCCTGTTCAAAGTGGACTGCAGACGCTTCTGCGTCATTTCCCCAACCCGCAGCGAGGGCGGCAATCCGATGGGCCTCGGCGACTTCCGGGCGGTTCGGGCAATCGGTGATGAAGGCTTCGCTGACGCGCTGGACGTAGGCGGGCGTTGCTTCTTCCGTGGGGTTCTCCAGCCTGTCCTGCCAGGCAAAAACATCGTTCATTCCGCAAGCTGGCACTTGAGCCGTGTCTGCGAAGGCGACGCGTTGAAGCCCCGAATAGGTGCAGATGATCGAAACCGTCAGCGCGCTCAGATATCGAAGAAGCCGTTTTTTCATGGCTGACCCTGCTGGTTACCTTTTGATAACCAAGCTGGGTTGCAAAACTGGTGCCGGTCGGCGGGGCGACCCCTAGCCGTAGAGGCGCTGTAAGGTCCAGACGAGACCGGTCACACCGATGGCTAGTGACACTGGAATGACGATCATCGGGCGATAGAGGTCCATTCGGGACGCCTGTTTCAGCACGCCGCGGAAATAAAGCGAGGCGGCGAAAGCCAGGCCGACGACAGCGAGCTGGCCGATCTCGACGCCGATATTGAAGCCGATCAGCGCGGTCCAGAACATGCCGTCGGGCAGGCCCTGGCTCAGGAAATAATCGGCAAAGCCCATGCCGTGGATGAGACCGAATGCGAAAACGAGAATTGGACGGAGCCGCGTCATGCGTCCGAACAGGATGTTCTCGAAGGCGGCGATAGCGATGGTGCCTGCGATCAATGGCTCCACGATGTCCGGGTCCGGGTCGAAAACGCCCGCTGCCACCACAGCCAGCGTGATTGTGTGCGCGACGGTAAAGCAAGAAATCTGGATAAGCAGCGGCTTCATCCGCGGCGAAGCGAGGAAAATGGCGAGGATAAACAGAATGTGGTCATAGCCGCCGGGCAGGATGTGGCGCACGCCCCCGGAGACATAGACAAAGAAGGTCTCGAACCCGGAACGGTCGAGGTCAACATTCTCCATGCCGGAATACTGTGTGGGCTGGGCTGTTTCGATCGTGCCGTCAGCCGTGGACGAGCGGTCCATTTCTGACAAGGCGCGGCAGAGTTCCGGGTCGAGCCCGCCGCCGGGCGTGCAGAACTCATCTGCCGGATGAGCAGCGGCAAGTTGCTGGAACAGGCTCAGCGCCAGGAGGCCGAGCACAAGGGCCAGCCCGGCACGGCGCCAGATGGTCAGGCGTGACCGCGCACCATCAGATTGGGCGTATCTCATCATGCGAACCCTCACTCGCATGGCCAGATGCCGGCAAGGTATGCTCGTCATCATGACCGTCTTCGTGGCCATGGCCCTGGATTGGAGCGAGAACCAGCAGGATCGCGGCCCCGGCACCAGCGGCAATGGCTGTCAGTCCGCGTACGGGTTGCATCTCCTTGAGCGGGGCCATCAGAGGGCCTGTCGCCACAAAGATCAGCAGGCCTGCCGACACCGCAAACAGTGAACCGATCGTGTCATTATCGAGCCCATACATAAAGGGGCCAGCGACAATCACACCGAGCGGCGTCGTTGCAGCGGCAGCCAGAAAGGCCAGCCAGAACGCCTGGACGTTAGAAATACCGTACCGGCGCAGGATTGCGAAAGCGATAACGCCTTCCGGGAATTCATGCAGCGTCAGTCCCACCGCCGCATAGACACCGGCAGAGAAACTCGCGGCGAATGTCACGGCATAGATAACCCCGTCCAGAAAGGAATGGACCGCGATGGCGATGATCGGTGTCAGTGCTTCATGGCGATGCGCGATGCCATCTTCGCTTGGAAAAGCGGTTTTCACGCCATTGTGCAGTAAAAGCCCGCTGAAAAAGCCAACAGCCAGCCAGACAGGCGCATTCAGCGAAAAGTGGAAGGCTTCAGGGATGATGTGCAGAAATGTAAGCGTCGTCAGCATGCCCGCCGCAGCAAGACCAAAGAGGGATGCATTGCGCTCGCTCCAGATGGCACGCTGTGCCACCACAATCAGACCAACTGTCGTGCAGAAACAGGCAATCAGCCCGAAGAAAAGCGGTGCCTGAATCGATGACCACATAGATCGGATGCCGCCCTGCTTTGTGTTGCGCTGAGTTTTGTGCAGTTAATATCTAGCGCAATACGAATTGCCTGAATGGAAACGTTATAGTATCGCATTTACGAGATTGCGACCCGTTTTTTTCTGGTCGTACGGTATTCTCTGTCCTGAAAGGACCCCTCCCATGAAAGCTTCAATAATTATTGCAGGCGTAGCGCTTGTCGGCCTTGTGTCGCTTGCCGGCTGCGAGAAAACCGAACTGGCGGACAAGGAAGTCGCGGCGCCGGCCGCTACAGACGAGGCATCCGAGGATACAGAGGCCGCCGACGCCGACATGGACCGGACATTGCCGCCAGAGGGAACGGCGAACGACCCGAGCCAATCCGAGCGCATGGAAGCTCATGTTCACGGCTCCGGCACGCTGGCAGCCGGCGTCGACGGCGACGCATTGACCATTACCTTCGAAGCGCCCCTGATGTCCTTGATCGGGTTTGAGCATGAAGCAGAAACCGACGAGCAAACCGAAGCGATCAACGCGCTGAAGGATGCTTTCACCGTGCCCGGCGGAATGGTCGAGATTAATCGCGAATCCGGTTGTCTTCCTCTGATGACCACCACCGAGACGCATTTCGCAAACGGCCATGCTGATCTCGATGTCGAGCATGTCTACACGTGCGAAAACGCTGATGAGATCAGTCGCATCGATTTCATCAAAATGGCTGACTATCCGGGACTGGAGACGATTGATGCTGTCTTTGTTTCCGATACCGACCAGGTTGCCGGAGAGCTGACGCAATCGAATTCAGTTTTGGAGCTTCGCTAGTCCTTGTCTGACCAGCCTGCCATTGAAATTCGCGATCTGCGCTTTGCCTGGGATGGCGCCGATACTCCGCTTCTCGACATCGCCGCTTTCAATATGGCGAGCCGTGAGCGGCTCTTTCTGCGCGGGCCAAGCGGGTCGGGCAAGTCAACGCTGCTTGGCTTGATCGCAGGGGTTCTTGAGCCGCAGGCTGGTCACATTCGGGTTCTGGGTGAAGAGATGTCGGCGCTCGGCAGCGCGAAGCGGGACCGGGTTCGCGCCGATCATCTCGGGGTCATCTTCCAGATGTTCAATCTGGTGCCGTATCTTTCCGTTGTGCAGAACGTGACGCTGCCCTGCCGGTTCTCCAAAGCGCGGCGCGCTGTGGTGGCTGAAGGCGGCGGCCCAGTTGAGGAGGCTCGGCGCTTGCTTGCACGCCTTGGCCTGACAGATGAAAAGCTGCTCGCCCGCCCCGTGACAGAGCTTTCAGTCGGCCAGCAGCAGCGGGTTGCCGTCGCGCGTGCGTTGATTGGCGGGCCGAGCTTGCTGATCGCAGATGAGCCCACATCGGCCCTCGACGCCGATGCGCGTGACCGCTTCATTGCGTTGCTGAATGAGGAAGCGTCCCGATCGGGCGCCGCCCTGCTTTTCGTCAGTCATGATGGCGCGCTGGCCTCTCATTTCGACCGAAGCGTCGATCTGACAGAGCTGAATACGGCGAGGGTTCCGGCATGAGCGGTGGATCGATCCTCGGACTGGCCTGGCGAAGCCTGATGAACCGGAAGGGATCTGCCCTTCTGACGATCCTCGCGGTCGCCCTCTCAGTCGCTCTTTTCCTTGGGGTCGACAAGGCGCGCAATGGCGCCCGTGCCGGTTTCGACAATACGATTTCCGGCACGGACCTGATCGTCGGCGCGCCAACAGGCCAGATCAACCTTTTGCTGTATTCGGTGTTCCGGCTGGGCAATGCGACGGCGGAAATCAGCTGGCCGACCTATCAGGAGATCGCGAACCGCAGCGACGTGGCCTGGACCATCCCCGTGTCGCTCGGTGACAGCCACCGTGGTTTCCGCGTGATGGGCACCAATGACGCCTATTTCACCCATTACAAGTATGGCAATGGCACCGCTCTTGAGGTCGCCGAGGGACGAAAGTTCGATGATATCTATCAGGCCGTACTCGGCGCGGGGGTGGCGCGAGAGCTTGGTTATGGGCTTGGCAGCGAGATTGTGCTCACCCACGGTCTCGGTGCGGGCGGGCTGACCGACCATGACGACAAACCCTTCATTGTTACCGGTATTCTGGCGCCGACCGGCACGCCTGTGGACCAGACCATTCATATTCCGCTGGAGGGCATGACCGCGATCCATGTCGGCTGGGAATCGGGTACCAAGAGCCCGCTCGCCGATACCATCACCGAAGACATGATCCGTAGTTTCGACCTGACGCCGAAGACGATCACGGCGGTCTTCCTTGGCCTTGAGCGGCGCGGATCCATCCTCTCAACCCAGCGGGCCCTGAACACCCAGGCTGGCGAGCCTTTGCTGGCGATCATTCCCGGCGTAGCGCTCGGTGAGTTGTGGCAGGTCACAGGCGTGGTTGAGCGCGCTCTGATTGCTGTGTCGATCTTCGTGATCGCTGTCGGTCTAGTCTCTGTCCTGATCAGTATTCTGACCAGCCTCAATGAGCGCCGCCGCGAAATGTCGATCCTGCGCGCGACCGGCGCGAGACCGGGACATATCTTCTTTTTGATGGTCGCTGAAGCGGCGCTTCTCGGCTTTATCGGCGCGGTGTTCGGTGTTGTCGTCGTACAGCTTGGCCTGCTGATGCTGGGACCCGTCCTCTCCTCCAGCTACGGTGTGCAGCTTCAAGGCCTGGGTCTGGCGATGATTGACCTCTGGACCATTCTCGCCGTCACCGGCGCGGCCACTCTGATCGGTGTCATACCCGCTGTGACGGCCCTTCGGCGGTCCCTGGCTGATGGGTTGACCGTGAAGGTTTAGACACGTTTGTGAAAAAGACATGGATGCAGGACGGTAGACGCCTTAAATGGACTGTATGAAAACTCTATTTTTCAGCGCCAGCGCATTTGGCCTACTCGCTCTCGCCGGCTGCGGCGGTCCCCAGGATGATCTGCCAGATCCAGCGATCCCGGAGCAGACGGACACGTCCGACATTGACGCAGCCAAGGATGCGATTCTGATCAAGGCTGAAAGCGGTGACGGCCCGCAGATCGGCGATAAGATCCCCGAGCCGGAGGCGTCGAGCGACGATAGCTCCATAGCGCAGGCCGGCGCTGACGAGAAAGCCAAGGCCGACGCTGTCGCAGCGCGCGGTGTTACGGAAATCGGCTGGGAAGAGCTGATGCCTGAAGGCGAAGAAGAACGCCTCGCCGAGATGTACCAGGCCCAGATGGCGATGCTCTATTCCGGGTCCGGGGTCGCAGAAGGGTCTTCGGCTGACCAGGCGATCCAGATCGGAACGTTCAACACCGTCAAGGACATGGACGGCATGAAAGTCCGCTTGCCGGGCTACACGGTGCCTTTCGAATACGGCAAGGACGCGAACATCCGCGAATTCCTTCTGGTGCCATATTATGGGGCCTGCCTGCACGCGCCGCCGCCGCCGCCAAACCAGACTGTGTTTGTGAAAACGGACAAGGAGATCAAGCTCAGGGATCTGTCTCAGGCGGTCTGGATCGAGGGCACTCTACGCACGCAAACCCAGACGTCAGATCTTGCCGACGCGGCCTATACGATCGAGATGACGGACTGGGAAATCTACGAGTACTAGGCACCTAGGTGCGCTTTTGCGCCCGAGTCATGTGCAAAAATAAAGGGGCGGCACCAGGAAGGTGTCGCCCCATACGCAACTAACTCTACTAAAGAGAGCTTGTCGCGTGGATTGGTTAAAAGTTTACGACTGCTTGGCGAGTAGATTGCGAATTTCTTCCAGTAGAACTTCCTGACGCGGTGGCGGCGGTGCTTCGGCCGGGGCCTCTTCCTGCTTGCGCTTGAGATTGTTGATGCCCTTCACCACAAAGAAGAGCGCCAGCGCCATGATCAGAAAGGAGATGCAGGAATTGACAAACTTGCCCCATGCAATCACCGGCGCGCCTGCTTCGGTGGCTGCAGCGAGTGATTCGTAAGTGCCACCATCAAGTGGAACGAACAGGTCTGTAAAATCCACGCCGCCCAGCGCAAGGCCTAGCGGCGGCATCATGATGTCGTTGACCAGCGACTGGACGATGGTCGAGAACGCTCCGCCGAGGATGAAGCCGACGGCGAGGTCGACGAGATTGCCCTTCACCGCAAACTCTTTGAATTCCTTGAGCATTTTGCCCCTCCTTGCAAGGTCGCGGCCCTGACCGACCGCGCAGCGACAATCGTTCGCTTCCCGACTAGGGTCAATATAAAACAAGTACAGGTCGTGCAGTCGGCGAGAATAACCCGGCTGGGTGTTACCGCGCTTCGGGGTCGACACCGCCGTTTACGCGTGCCCGCAATTCCTTGCCTGGCCGGAAGAAGGGAACCGATTTCGCTTCCACCATGACCTTCTCACCCGTTCTGGGGTTGCGGCCGACGCGCGGCTTCCTCTCCCGCACGGAGAAGGCGCCGAAGCCTCGCAATTCAACGCGGTCACCATTGGCGAGTGCTTCTGCAATCTCATCCAGAATCACCGCGACGATCTTCTCCAGATCGTCGTGTTTCAGGTGGGCGTACTCAACCGCAAGGCGGGATATCAGTTCCGATCTGAGCATGACTTTGAATGTAAACGAAATTTGGGGCGAAAACCAGTGTCTTCGCCCCAAATAGAGTCTTGAATTTTTGTAATTTTCTACGCTGTGTAGAAAATTCAGCCTTTACTCGCCGTCGTCGTCCTTTTTCTTGGTCGTTTTCTTGGCGGTTGTTTTCTTGGCTGCGGGCTTCTTGGCGGCAGCTTTCTTCGGAGCCTTTTCGGCTTCCTCTGTGTCTGCCTCTACCTCTGCCTCTGCTTCGGCTTCTTCAGCGTCCGCTTCGTCAGCCTTCTTGGCTTTTGCCGTGGTCTTCTTGGCCTTCGGCTTCTCTTCGGCTTCTGGAGCTTCGCTCTCGCCACCGCTGAGGGCTGCACCGAGGATATCGCCGAGCGATGCACCGCTGTCTGCAGAACCGTACTGCTTGACGGCTTCCTGCTCTTCGGAGATCTCCAGGGCCTTGATCGAAACCGAGACGCGGCGCGACTTGGTGTCGAGCTGGGTCACTTTGGCGTCGATCTTGTCACCGACAGAGAAACGCTCTGGGCGCTGCTCGGAACGGTCACGCGAGAGGTCCGAACGGCGGATGAAGGCCGTCATGGCCGGCTCGCCGAAGGAAACTTCGATGCCACCGGAGGTGACCTCAGAGACCGTACAGGTGACGATTTCACCGCGGCGAAGCGCCATATCGGACATCGGATCACCAGCAAGCTGCTTGATGCCGAGCGAGATACGCTCTTTCTCGGTGTCGACGTCCAGCACTTTCGCGCGGACAACGTCGCCCTTGTTGAAGTTGGCAATCGCCTGCTCGCCCGGGACGTCCCATGCGATGTCGTTGATGTGCACCATGCCGTCGAGTTCCGGTCCAAGACCGATGAACAGACCGAACTCCGTGATGCCACGGACTTCGCCTTCGACTTCGGTGCCGACCGGATGATCTGCCATGAAGGCCGACCATGGATTGTCCTGGGTCTGCTTCAGGCCGAGAGAGATGCGGCGCTTCTCGGAATCGACGTCGAGAACTTCGACGGTGACTTCCTGAGAGGTCGAGACGATCTTGCCCGGATGGACGTTCTTCTTGGTCCAGCTCATTTCGGAGACGTGGATCAGGCCTTCGACGCCGTCTTCCAGCTCAACGAAAGCACCGTAATCGGTGATGTTCGTGACCTGGCCGTTAAGGCGCGTGCCAACCATGTACTTGCTTTCGACGCCTTCCCAAGGATCGGCTTCGAGTTGCTTCATGCCGAGCGAGATGCGCTGGGTGTCCTGGTTAATCTTGATGATCTGGACTTTGACCGTGTCGCCAACATTGACGACCTGGCTTGGGTGGTTGATGCGCTTCCAGCTCATGTCAGTGACGTGAAGCAGGCCATCGATGCCGCCGAGATCAACGAACGCACCGTAATCGGTGATGTTCTTGACGACGCCCTCACGGGTATCGCCTTCATTCATTGCATCGACGATTTCAGCACGCTGTTCGGCGCGGCTCTCTTCAAGGATCGCACGGCGCGAGACAACGATGTTGCCGCGGGCGCGGTCGAGCTTGAGGATCTGGAATGGCTGGACTTCGCCCATAAGCGGGCCAACGTCGCGAACCGGACGGATGTCCACTTGGCTGCCAGGAAGGAAGGCGTTCACGCCGCCAAGATCGACGGTGAAACCGCCTTTGACGCGGCCAGAGATCGCGCCTTTGACCGGCTCGTCCTTGTTGTGGCTGTCCTCGAGCTTGATCCAGCTTTCTTCGCGGCGAGCCTTGTCGCGCGAAAGAACAGCTTCGCCCATCAGGTTTTCGATACGGTCGAGATAGACTTCGACGATATCGCCAGCCTTTGGCTTTTCGTCCTCGAGGAGGAATTCTTTCATCGGCACGCGGCCTTCGACCTTCAGGCCGACGTCCAGCGTGAGAAAGTCACCGGCGACGCCGATAACGGTTGCAGGGACCACGCGGCCTTCCTGCAGGGTTGAGGCACCGGTGCTCTCTTCGAACATTGCTGCGAAGTCGTCGGTGCTCGGGTTCATGGTTTCAGTTGACATTTTTACTCCAGATGACTGACGAACGCAGGTTCATGCGCCGAGCGGGATTGCCGGCGTCTATACGCTGTCAGGTAAGATCGGAACGGGCGGAGGCTGGCTTTTGGATTTGAAGCGCTAAACTTCAGAGCCGGCTACTCGTTGCGGGCCATGACGTCTTCAATCACAGCTCGTGCCTTATCCACAGCCGCGTCTATAGTCAGATCAGTCGTGTCGATCAAGACCGCATCTGCGGCCTTCTTCATTGGGGCATCCTTGCGATTGGCATCGCGCTCGTCGCGTTCGCGCAGCTGCTGCGTCAGGGCGTCGAGTGAGATCGTGTCGCCAGCCTTGCGCAGTTCCAGATGGCGGCGCTGCGCGCGAACCTCCACATCAGCGTCGATCCAGAGCTTCACCTCGGCTTCAGGGCACACCACAGTGCCGATATCCCGGCCGTCCAGAACCGCCCCCATTTCCTGATGGGCGAAATCTCTCTGCAATTGTAGCAATGCCGCCCGCACCTCAGGAAGGACGGCGACTTTCGACGCCGCGGTGCCCGCCTCGGCCGTGCGCAGCTCGCTCTCTTCGAAATCATTGAGATCAAGCGAGGCGGCGACAGCCGCCACCAGTTCGCCATCGGCGAGGTCGACCTGCTCCTTGAGCGCGGCAACGCCTGTGGCCCGATACAGGCGGCCGGTATCCATATGGGGCAGGCCAAACCAGGCGGCGATGCGCCGGGCGATTGTGCCCTTGCCCGATGCAAGTGTGCCATCAATAGCAATAATCATGGCACTGGGTGATGGTCGAACGGTCTTGCGCCGTCAAGCATCTCCTGCCACTGCCAAGGGCCAGAGCGGTTGAGGAGGACAGAGATGGATGAGATTTGCGCAGATCGCCTCTGGGTGTGCGAAGCCATGCGCCGGATCCAGGCTGATTTCAATCGCTCGGCCGACACGCATCTTATCAAGGCGGAACTCCCCGGGTTCAAAGATCAGACACTCTATCTCAAGGACGAGTCGATCCACCCCTCCGGCAGCCTGAAGCACCGCCTGGCACGCTCACTCTATCTCTATGGCTTGTGCAACGGAAAGATTGGCCCTGACACGGCCATTGTCGAAAGCTCGTCTGGGTCGACCGCCGTGTCGGAAGCCTATTTCGCAAAGATACTGGGGCTGCGCTTCATCGCGGTCGTTCCAAAAGGCACCGCGCAGAGCAAGCTTGATCAGATTCGCTTCTATGGCGGTGAAACGCGCGCCGTCGAAGCCGCCGACATTTACGCTGAGGCCGAGCGGACCGCGCACGAACTGGGCGGGCACTATATGGACCAGTTCACCTATGCCGAGCGCGCCACCGACTGGCGCGGCAATAACAATATCGCCGAGAGCCTGTTCGCGCAGCTGGAGCTGGAAGAGCATAAACTGCCCGACTGGGTCGTCATGAGTGCGGGCACCGGCGGGACATCAGCCACGATTGGACGCTATATCCGCTATCGCGGGGACCTTGCGGCCAAGACGCAGCTATGTGTGGCGGATCCGGAAAACTCCGTTTTTTATGACCACTTCGTGTCAGGCGATCCGTTCCTTCGCCTTGCGACACGCTCAAGGATCGAAGGCATCGGCCGGCCGCGCGTCGAGGCCTCCTTCCAGCCGCAGGTCATCGACCGCATGGTCCAGGTGCCGGATGCGGCCTCCATCGCGACCATTCACTGGCTTGAAGATATTCTTGGCCGCAAATGCGGCGGCTCGACCGGAACAAATGTCTGGGCTGCGCTCCATCTGATGGATGAAATGCGCCGGGCCAGCCGTCCCGGCAGTGTCGCGACACTCATCTGCGATGGCGGGGAACGCTATCTTGATACTTATTATAGCCCGGAATGGCTCGCGGCGCAGGACCTCGATATCGAACCGCACCTTGCAACGCTGAAAGCGATGGCCGGTTAGGCGTCGGCCCAGCGGCGAATGAGATTGTGGTAGACGCCCGTGAGCCGGATGACTTCGCCATCTTCATGGCCACGTTCGCTCGCCAGCGTCTGGATTGACTGGTCCATGTCGAACAAAAGGCTGCGCTCACCATCATCGCGGACCATGCTTTGCAGCCAGAAGAAGCTCGAGACCCGCGCGCCTCGCGTCACCTCTGTGACCCGGTGCAGGCTGGACGATGGATAAAGCACCATGTCGCCGGCTTCGAGTTTGACCTCCTGCGCGCCGAACTGCGTCTCGATTAGCAGCTCGCCGCCATCATAGTCTTCAGCCTCCGTCAGGAACAGCGTCGCTGAAAGATCTGTGCGGATACGGGTTGTTGGTCCGGACCGGATCGCGTTGTCGACATGCGCGCCGAACCGGTCGCCGACGGAATAGCGATTGAAAAGCGGCGGGAAAACCTTGAGGGGAAGGGCGGCCGCCAGAAACAGGGGATGACTGCCAAGCTCGGCGCTGATGATCTTCTGCGCTTCGATGCCCTGCGGGCTGCCAGCTGGAAGCTGCGTATTCTTCTTGGCTTTCGCCGATTGAGCGCCCGCCGTCTCGCGGCCATCAACCCAGTCAGCCGCATCGATCAGTGTGCGAATGTCGGCAACCTGGGCCTTGCTCAGCAGTTGCGGAATACAGATCAGCATGGCGTGCCCCGTCGATAATGGGGGGAAGGGCGAACGCGCCGCCCTTCCCGAATAAGTATGTCCTAGAAGTCGACGTCCAGCGTGACCAGAGCCGAGCGCCCCGGTGCGACATAGCTGAACGGTGTGCCGGACCGGTAGAGCGCATCATAGTAGAGCTCATCGGTTGCGTTCAGCACGTTGAAGGACAGGCTGAGTGTGTCGGTCAGCTGCACGCCGCCGAACACGTCGAAGCGCCAATAGTCCGGCACCTGCGTCGTTCCGGCCGTCAGCGTGCCGCCATACTTCTCACTATTATAGCCAGCCGTGCCGCCAATATGGATGCGGTCGGTAATCTGGTAGCGGGACGTGATCGACAGGCTTTCCTCTGAAACGTTCGGGAACCCTTCGCCGATCTGTGACGGATCTGTGCTGTCGGTGATTTCCGTTTCGAACACAGTGACGCCGCCGAACACGCTCCAGGCATCGGTGATGTTGCCAGCCATGCCGATCTCGAAGCCGGACACTTCCTGGTCCTGCGTGCCGAGGGTCGCCGAAGCGCCGCGGCCCTGGGAGATCGGAACCCCTTCACGTTCAATAAGGAAGAGCGCGCCGGTCAGGTCGAAATGGCCAAACAGGTTATACTTTGCGCCGATTTCGTAAGAGAGGTTATCGACGGGGTCGAGCGCGGTGATCCGAACGTCGCAGCCACCATAATCCAGCGCAAAGGCATCCAGCTGCTCACAGGGCGGGTTCTTGGCAGAAGAGACCGAGCCATAGATCGACGCGTTCTCGACCGGCTTGTAAACCAGGCCGCCATGCCAGTTGAGAAACTGGCTATCCGCGCTGCGGTCAGGCTGTGGTCCGCTCCGGCCTGAGATGTTCGTGGCTTCTGCGGAATAATCGTCCAGGCGCACCCCGACAAAGGCCTTCCATTGCGGCGAGAATTCCATCGTGTCGACAGCGTAGAGCGCCGCCGTTTCCGTGGTTATCAGCGGTCGGGAGGTCACCGCCGTCTCATTGCCGAATGGAATGCCATTGTCGGGATTATCGAGGTCGAGGACCGGGTTCGCGGCCGTGCCGGTGCAGGGCAGGGTGGCGCATTCGGTAAAGGCGCGCTGGCGGTTGAGGATCTCTTCTTTCGAAAGCTCGATACCCGTCACCAGCGTGTGCGCAACACCGCCCGTCGCAAAGTCGATCGTGAAGTAGGACTGGTTGGTCCAGTAATCGGTGATCGCGTCGCGGCGTTTGGCATTGGCACTAACCGTGCGCGCGACAGCGTCCGGACGCTCTGGCGCCGAAGCGGTGTACTTGTTCTTCGACTGGCCATAGCGAAGCACCGTGTCGAACTGCACATTCTCGGCGAAGGCCCAGGACAGGCGACCGGTATAGATATCCGCAAACGTTTCGCCTTCATCGCGTGAAAGCACGCCATAGAAATTGTCCCTGCGGACATTGAATGGCTCGTTTTTGGCCGTGTCATATGGGTGGCCCCAGTCAGGCAGGAAGTCGGTCGACAGGTGATAATAATCAAAGCCCAGCTCGAAATTGTCCGCCGGCTGCCATTCGGCCGCGAACGCTGCACCCCAGCGATCATTGAAGACATGGTCACGGCCTGCCACGCCGGATTCGTGCAGCATGCCGTTGAAACGCACGGCAAACGTGTCGGTGACCTGCTCATTGAGGTCGATCGTGGCCCGCCGCGTGTCGTCGCTGCCGAGGGTGAATTCCGCATCGCCCCAGTCGCCTTCGCCCGGCCGTTTCGAGACGAGGCTGACCGCGCCGCCGGTCGTGCCGCGTCCCCCGAAGGTGGAGGACGGGCCTTTCAGGATTTCGATCTGCTGGACGGCAAAAGTCTCGCGGGAGCCAACACCGGGGTCGCGGACGCCATCGACATAGACGTCGTTGCGGGCGTCATAACCGCGGATGAAAATTCGGTCGCCAAAGGCGTTGCCGCCCTCGCCTGTGCCGAGCGTAATGCCGGGCTGCTGGCGGAAAACTTCGCGGAAGGAGTTCGCGCCGAGGTCCTTGAGGGTCTCATCGGTCAGGACGCTGATGGTCTTGGGCGTGTCCAGAAGGTCTTCGGTGAGCAGGCCGCTCGCTGATTTGATGGCGCGGTATGGGGCTTCCGGATCGGCATAGGGGTTCGTGTCGGCATCCTGGCCAGTCACCACGACCGTATCATTGCGCAGTTCAGCCTCGGGCTCTCGGGCCGTCGCCGGCAGGGCCGCCGTCAGCGCTGCGGCTGAGTAGACAGCCGCCTGCATCCTCAGGCTTTTTGGTTTCCGAATCGCAGAGCTCATCCATATCTCCTGTTAATAAGACGTATTCTCATTCGCAGGAGGCCTGTATTGCAAATGCGAATAACTCGCAAGTGCTGTAGGCGGATAAATGTTTTTGTCGGCTGGGCCGGGTAAAGTTCGTGCTGATTGAGCAACAGTCACGTCGAAACGAAATTGGCCGCCCCGTTCTATGGAGCGGCCAATAAAATCTAAGTCGTGGTGTCGGCCTACTCGCCGCTGGCCTCTTCATCAGCCTGCCTGGCCGCATGAGCCGCGAGGGCCGGTTCCAGGCCATCGACATAAGCTGCGCCTTCAAGAACCTCGACCGTTGAGCCGTCGAAAGCGTTTCCGAAGTCCTCTACGCGCCCACCAAGGCACTCTGACAGGAAACCTTCCATCACAGAGTAGAAGGCGAGCCGGTTTTCCGGGCGGGCAAAGCCGTGTCCTTCATCGGGGAAGTTCACATAGGTGACCGGCAGGCCCTTCTCCTTCATCGTCTCGACCAGCTGGTCGGACTCAAGCTTGGTCACGCGAGGATCGTTCTCGCCCTGACCAATGAGAAGTGGGACCGAGATGGCGTCGACACGGCTGATCGCCGAGCGGTTCAACATGTCCTCGCGCTCTTCAGGCACGGTCGGGTCACCCACAAATTTGTACCACGAGCCTTCAAGCACCGGCTTCCAGTATTCCGGGAAACTCTCGATCAGCGTGGCGAGGCTCGATGGTCCGACAAGATCCACGCCGCAGGCGAAGGTGTCGGGGGTAAAGGTCACGCCAATCAATGTCGCATAGCCGCCATAGGAGCCGCCCGCGATAGCGATTTCGTCCTCATCTGCGATGCCCTCAGCCACCGTCCAGTTCACCGCATCGATCAGATCGTCATGCATCGCCCCGGCAAACTCGCCGACGGCTGCATTGACGAAAGTCTTCCCGAAGCCGGTCGAGCCGCGATAATTGACTGACAGGACGCCATAGCCACGGTTCGCCAGCCACTGATGCCAGGAATTATAACCATAGGAGTCGCGTGACCAAGGGCCACCATGGACATTCAGTACCATCGGCACCGGCGCTTCCGGGCGGCCATCGCCATCGGCATCGCTGCCCGGCGGCAGAGTCAGATAGGAAACGAGCGTCTTGCCATCGCGCGAGGTGATCTCGAGCGGATACATCGGCTGGAGCGGTGCCTCAGCGAGGTCGGGCCGTGTCTTGAACATCTCGGTCAGCGTTTTCGCGTCCCGGTCGTAGACATAATATACGCCGGGCGCGACAGCCGATTCCGAATAGACAACCATGCGCGACAAGTCGTCGGTGGCCGACAGGATCTGGATATCGCCGTCGAGTTCGCTTTCCAGGAATTCAAGATCAGCAGCCGCCTCATCGGTCAGCGGCTCCCACTCGCTGCGAAGATACTCCGACGCATAGGCCAATGGCTCATAGGTCGTCGGATGCAGCAGGGCATCGCTGATGTCCGCCTTGTCGTTTTCAGCAATCAGGGTTGTTTCGCCCGTCTCGGCATCGACCTCGACCAGGGCAGCGGTATCGCGGCCGCGGCTTTCGACCATGTAAATGGCATCATTTGCGCCGTTGAACCCGATGGGATTGGTCGTCATGAAATCTTCTGCCGGGATCGAGAGCAGTTCATTGCCGTCCATGTCGACGATGGATGCGCCGCCGCCTGGCGTCTGCATGTAGCCGAAGCGGGGCGTCAGCGTGTTGTCGACGACCCAGCCGGCATAGCCGGGGTTTTCCGCCGCAAGCTCCATCTCGCCCGTCGCGACATCAACGAGATAGAGATCGAAGAGCTGGGGATTGCGGTCATTGATGCCGATGAGCAGTTTGCCCGGCTCATCGCGCGACACGCCCTGGATCACCGCGCGCGTGCCATCCTCGACCGGGGTAAGGTCGCGAACTTCGCCGGTCGCAACGTCGGACGCATAGACATGGAAATTCTCGTCCCCGCCCTTGTCCTGTGAGTAGTAAATATAGTCCGAGCCCGGCGACCAGAAATGGCCGCTTATGCCTCGATAAGTGTCGTTGGTGATGGGTTTCGCCGCATCAGGATTATCGGCTGGCGCCACCCAGACATTGGTCACGCCATCAACCGGCGCAATCCAGCTGACATACTGGCCGTCAGGGCTGATCCGTCCCTGCGTCTTCTCCGCGTTTCCGAAGATTGCTGATCTGTCGATCAGCGCGAAGTCTTCAAGACTCGCCGTCGCCGCTGGCGCTTCGGTTTCTACGTCCGCCTCGGCGGTTGCGGGGGTCGCATCAAGATTTGTTTCCGGCGTTTCCTGCGTTGCGCAGGCCGCCAGGACTGTGAGAGCCACGCCACCAATCAATAGGTTTCTCATTATGTCTTCTCCCAATTTATATATATCGAATATCGATATTCTCCTCGCACGGGAAAAGCAAGGTCTGGTAGAAAAGATATTTGAGGTCTCTTAGGCGTCAGGCCTGACGGATATCGGCCCCTATGGACGCCATGTGGGCCATGAAGTCCGGATAGGAGGTTGCGATCATGGCCGCGTCGTCGATGGAGACCGGTTTCTGGCTGGCCGTTCCCATAACAAGGGCACTCATCGCGATGCGGTGATCATGATGGGTTTCGACCAGGCCGCCGCCCGGCGGTGGCCCGCCGCAGCCCTGAACGATAAAGCCGTCCTCGTGCTCTTCAACGTCAACGCCGTTGACTCTCAGCATGGCGACGACTGCTGCAATCCGGTCGCTCTCTTTTACGCGCAGCTCATGCGCGCCCGTGACCTTGGTCTCGCCTTCAGCGAAGGCGGCCAGGACAGCAAGGATCGGGAACTCGTCGATCATGGCGGGGACGAGATAATCCGGGATGGCGCACCCCTTCAGGGGGCTTCCAACAGCCTGCATGTCGATCAGGCGTTCACCCGCAGCATCGCCCAGTTCCTCTGCGCCAATGTCAGCCCCCATCATCGAAGCGGCCCGGAAGAAGCCGTCGCGCGTTTCGTTGGACATGACGCCTTCGACAAGCACACCGCCGGCCGGCGAAATAAGGCCGGCTGCGATGAGGAAGGCGGCAGAAGACGGGTCGCCCGGGATCTGCGTGTCGACGGCCTGAAGCGTCTGACCGCCATCGATAGACACGATGGAGCGAGCGCCGTCAGCGTTGACCACGTCGAGATCAACCCCGAAGCCGCGCAGCATCTTCTCTGTATGGTCGCGCGTCGGGCGGTGCTCGGTAACGCGGGTGGTGCCATCAGCATTGAGGCCGGCGAGCAGAACACATGATTTAACCTGGGCCGAGGCGTGCTCAGGCACATAGTCGATGGGTTTCAGCTTCGACGAGCCGTGCAATGTAATCGGCAGCATGCCGCGCCCGTCATGATCAAACTTCGCGCCCATCCGCTCAAGGGGATTGATGACGCGGTTCATTGGCCGCTTCGACAGGCTCTCATCGCCGATGAGCCTGGCCTCGATCGGATAGCCCGCCATCAGACCCATCATCAGGCGCGAGCCGGTGCCGGAATTGCCGAAGTCGAGCGGGGCTCGCGGAGAGGTCAGACCGGCCTTACCCACACCTTTGACAGTCCAGCGCCCACCGCCCTTCTGTTCGGCGTCTGCGCCCAGGGCTGCCATGGCTTTGGCGGTATTGATGACGTCCTCTCCCTCCAGCAATCCAGAGATGTCAGAGGTGCCTTCTGCAATGCCTGCAAACATGAGCGCACGGTGCGAGCAAGACTTGTCGCCGGGCGCCCGAATGGCACCTTGAAGCTTGCTGACGGGGAACGAAGTCCAGGCCAAATGATTTTCCTCTGCTAAAGCACGCGAAAAGCGCTTTGACAGCGGCGAACGTTTCTGGCAAGCGCCCCCGCAACAAAACATTCAGGTTTGGAGACCCACGACATGGCCGATTCCGATCTTGGCACCAAACAGATCTGCCCAAGCTGCGAAGCGAAATTTTACGACCTCAACAAGCGCCCGGCGGTTTGCCCCAAATGCAAGACCGAGTTCGACCCCGAAGATGATGAGGTCCGCACGACCAGTGCAAAGCTGAAAGCCAAACGCGCAAAGTCTGCCGTTCCGAAAGATGAGGACGAAGACGACCTCGAAGAGGAAGAGAAAAAGCGCAAAAAGAAAAAAGCCACCAAGTCCGACATCGATGACGATGATGACATCGAAGATGATGAAGAGGATGATGACGACGAGGACGAAGACGAGGACGATGATGAAACCTCGCGCGAACTCGGCGCCGATGCCGATGAAGTCGTGCTCGAAGGCGGCGATGATGAGGACGACGAGGAAGCGGCGCCTGGCAAGGTGCCAGCCGGCTTCACCGAAGAGGGCCTCGACGACGATGATGACGATGTCGACCTCGACGATGATGAAGAGGATTTCGACCTCGATGACGACATCGACCTGGATGACGATCTGGCGATCGACGACGATGATGACGATGACATCGACGATGATGACGACGCCGAAGACGAGGATGAAGACAAGAAAGGCTGATAAAGAGGCTTGATCAGACGGTCAGGACTTTATATCTCACGCCTTCCCTGAAGATGGGGCCTTAGCTCAGCTGGGAGAGCGCCTGCATGGCATGCAGGAGGTCAGCGGTTCGATCCCGCTAGGCTCCACCATTCGCTGCCGGTCGAACGTCGTTCGAAAAATCGATCCAGTGGATCGATTTTAGGCATGCGAATGACGCGGCAGCGTCTTCCGGTTTATCCCCGCTTCGCTACGCTTCGCGATGGATGCGGCTCAAGGCTGAACCAGTTCGCTCCGAAAAAAATTCGATCCGGCGGACCGCTCGCTTCCGGGCGCAGGGTCAGACCGGAACTCGTTCCAGCACTGCTCCGTTGATCTCCTGAAAAGGAGACAACCATGCCCCACACCCTGACACTGCAAGAAATCGAACCGGTGACGCACGACGTCTTTCGCCTGCGCTTCGACAAGCCGGACGGCCTTGGCGTTGAGCCGGGTCAAGCGGTCGATATCGCGCTTGATCGCGATGGCTGGCGAAACGAGACGCGCCCGTTCACACCGACCAGCCTGCCGTCGGATGGCTTCCTCGAATTCACCATCAAATCCTATCCGGATCATGATGGCGTGACCGAGCAGATCCCGACCCTGAAGCCCGGCGAGACAATTATCGTCAATGATCCCTGGGGCGCGATTCAGGACGAAGGCAAGGGTTGGTTTATCGCCGGCGGCGCCGGCGTCACGCCCTTCATCGCTATCCTGCGCAAGCGCCTCGAGACGCACGGCACGCTTGAGGGGTGCGAGCTTATCTTTTCCAATTCCACAGAGGCCGACATCATCAACCGCGAGGAATTTGAGTCCATGCCGGGCCTGAAGACCTATTTCACGGTCACCGACGATAAATCAGCCGACGTCCACACCGGTCAGATCGATAAAGGGCTGCTGGAGGACAGGGTCAAACCTGGAGCCGGCAAGTGCTATATCTGTGGCCCCGAACCGATGATCGATGACATCGTGCTGGCCCTGAAAGAAATCGGCGTTGGCGAGGACGACATCATCGTTGAGGATTTTATCTAGGTTTCAGCCTCCAATATGAACACCTGTTCAGCCCCGGACGGTTTTGGCGGTCAATTGCCCCAATATCGCCGTTTGTCAGGCTTGAACCGGTCCCTTTCGGACCCCAGATTCATCATGACACAAGACCCGGCGGTTAGAGGAGCTGCCGCTAACGGGGCTTCTGCCGGGATGGAGTGTCGTGGTCCTGTCTTTGAAAGGAAGGAACATGCCATGACGACAGAACTTGAAACCAAAGCTGTGAAGCTGTTTTCGGCGAAAGACCTCGTCTATGTCCGCCGCATTGCGGAAGACGAGCTGGCCGAACTGGCACCAGAAGCCCTCGACGCCGTGAGCGATACAGACTCGCTCTTCGTGCTGGCCAATGGTGAAGGCTTGCAGCTTGCAATCATTGAGGGCCGTGACGCTGCCTTTGCAGCCGCCCGCGCCCACGAAATGCGCCCCGTCAGCGTGCACTAGACACGCATAAGGGTCGAGAGATTGAAAGTAACGGAAAGCCCGGCAGAGATGCCGGGCTTTTTTGATGCTCTAAAGGATTGCCGGAATGACCCGGTCCGGTGGCCTGTGACCATCCGCGAAGGTCTTGATATTGATGATGACCTTCTCGCCCATCTCGATCCGGCCCTCGACGGTCGCCGAGCCCATATGCGGCAGCAGGATCACGTTCGGCAGGCCCTTCAGCTCCGGATTCACAACCGGTTCGCGCTCGAAGACGTCGAGACCGGCGCCGGCGATCTTGCCAGATTTCAAGGCCCGCGCCAGGGCGGCCTCGTCGATGACTTCCCCGCGGGCGGTGTTCACGATGAAAGCATCGGGCTTGATCAGATCAAGGCGCCGCGCGCTGAGAAGGTGAAAGGTTGCCGGCGTGTGCGGGCAGTTGACGGAGATGATGTCCATGCGGGCCAGCATCTGGTCGAGGCTTTCCCAATAGGTCGCCCCAAGCTCCTCAGTGACCTGACGGTTCACCGGCTTGCGGTTGTGATAATGAATCTGCAGGCCGAAAGCCTTGGCGCGGCGCGCGACCGCCTGGCCGATCCGGCCCATGCCGATAATGCCGAGCCGTTTGCCTGACAGGCGACGGCCAAGCATCCAGGTCGGTGCCCAGCCATCGAATTTCCCGGCCTCGAGCAGCTGGATGCCTTCATGCAGGCGGCGCGGAACGCCGAGGATCAGCGCCATGGTGACGTCAGCGGTGTCATCGGTCAGGACGCCTGGTGTATTGGTCACGGTGATGCCGCGCTGCACGGCGCTTTCGATATCGAGATTGTCGACGCCAGCCCCGAACTGGGCGATGTGGCGCAGCTGCGGACCGGCCTGCGCCAGGAGGCGGCCATCAACCTTGTCGGTGACGGTCGGGACCAGAACATCGGCGCGTTTGACCGCATCGATCATCTGCGCGTCTGAGAAGGGGACGTCGGTTTCGTTAAGCTCTGTATCGAACAGTTCTTTCAGCCTCAGCTCGACGGGGTCGGGCAGGCGCCGCGTGACAATTACCTTCAGCCGCTCTGCGGTCATTCATCCATCCCTTTATTCTTGCCAAGTCGAATAGCAGAGCATTCCCGCCTCGCCAATGCGCGCTTTACGCGCGATTCACCCGTTCAGGTGAAACTGTCGTCATGAAACGGTTTGCCTGTCTTCTCAGTTCGGTCTGCCTTATCCTGAGCGGACCACAATTTGCAACTGCTTCGGCTGAACCCGAAGCGGTCAAGATCAGTCAATTTTCAGGAAAACCTGTGCCTCGCTTCGAGTCGTTGCGATACACGGCGGTGCACGGCCGCAAGGGTCCGTCGACCGATCATGAGATCGTCTGGCGCTATGAACGACAGGGACTGCCTGTCCTGGTGGTCAAGGAAACGCGCAACTGGCGACAGGTCCGCGATGCTGACGGTGATGAGACCTGGGTGCAGGCGCGCATGCTCACCGAGACGCGTCATGTCGTGCTGCTGGAAAAGTCGGTCCTGAGAAAACGCCCGGCGGAGCTGTCTCGCGGCATCGCTTCACTGCAGCAGGGCGTCGTTGCAGAGCTTGAGCAATGCGAGGATGGCTGGTGCCGTCTCAAGGCGGAGAAGTTCAAGGGCTGGGTTCCGCAGCAGTCGCTATGGGGGATCGAGACGCGTACTGACGGTCTCTAGCTCCTCCATTCCTGCAAGCCTGCTGATCACCCCGTTTGCTTGACATTGAGGATCAGGGCAGGCTGATGCGCACTTTCCAATTTCGGTAAGCGATTCAGGACGAGTTAAATGAGCGGACCGCACGACTTCCACACGCCAAAGTCTTCCTACACCCGT
Source organism: Henriciella sp. AS95 (assembly GCF_038900055.1). Lineage (NCBI taxonomy): Bacteria > Pseudomonadati > Pseudomonadota > Alphaproteobacteria > Hyphomonadales > Hyphomonadaceae > Henriciella > Henriciella sp. AS95. The sequence goes on along the minus strand of NZ_JBBMQM010000001.1, from coordinate 124,388 downwards.
GAAGACCTTCTCACCTCCGGACAGGGACAGCTGTTTGGTCCCGGTAATGCGCAGCTGCCCATTCCGCCCATGCTTATGATGGACCGGATCACTGAGATCACGCTTGATGGCGGCGAGTTCGGCAAGGGCAGTGTGGTCGGCGAATACGACATCAATCCTGAACTCTGGTTCTTCCAGTGCCACTTCCCGGGTGATCCGGTGATGCCGGGCTGCCTCGGCCTCGATGCGATGTGGCAGGCCGTTGGCTACTGGCTCGGCTGGTCAGGTTCGCCCGGCAAGGGCCGCGCGCTCGGCGTGGGCGAAGTGAAGTTCACCGGCGAAATCACGCCGGACAAGAAGCTCGTGAAATATGTGATCGACATCAAACGTGTGCGCCGCGGCAAGCTCAATCTCGGCATCGCGGATGGCCGTGTCTATGTCGACGATGAGCATGTCTACACGGCCCTCGACATGAAAGTCGGCCTGAAGAACATCCTCGACCCGGCGGGCTGACACGCCTGCAGTCGCTACATTTTCTTTGTAAAACAGACGGCTGCTGAAGGCGAGAAGACCGTGTGAGCCCGATCCGCACTCGCTCCGCCCGCTTGCACGTGTGCAAGGAGGGAGGGGGGAGGTGGGCGGTAGCGAGGCGGTTGGGCGGGCTTGGTCTTTCCAGTGTTAGTATGAGGACTATGCAGAGCCCTGCCAAACCGTTCCATTTTTTTAAGCGGGCGCGCGAGACGCGCCATCTGCTTGACCTTCTGCCCGCCCGCGCCTAGCCCGTTCTGAAGAGAAATTTCGGATTCAAAGAGGGTCATCATGGCTGACGATTGGAACATGCCGGCAGGCGAACTGATGAAGGGCAAGCGCGGCATCGTGATGGGTGTCGCCAACCAGAACTCCATCGCCTGGGGCATCTCGAAACAGCTCGCCGCACAGGGCGCAGAGATCGCTTTCACCTATCAGGGCGAAAGCCTGGAGCGCCGCGTCCGCCCGCTGGTCGAGAGCATCGGCATGGACACGATGATCCCCGCCGACGTCACCGACGACGCTTCGATGGATGCCGCCTTCGCCGCCATCAAGGAGAAGTGGGGCACGATCGACTTCCTGGTCCACTCCATCGCCTTTGCCGGCAAGGATGAGCTTCAGGGCTCCATGGTCGCCAACACGACGCGCGAAGGCTTTCGCCGCGCGATGGACATTTCGGTCTACAGCTTCATCGACTGCGCCCGCCGCGCCTCCGAGATCATGCCCTCAAGGGAAGAAGGAGGCGGCTCGATCATCTGCATGACCTATCTCGGCGCCGAACGTGTCGTTCCGTCCTACAATGTCATGGGCGTCGCCAAAGCCGCGCTCGAAGCCTCGACCCGCTACGCTGCACGTGACCTCGGCCCGCAAGGCATCCGCGTCAACGCGATCTCGGCTGGCGCCATGCGCACGCTGTCGCTCGCCGGCATCAAGGGCGGCAAGTCGCTGATGGGCACTGGCCGCGACATGTCTCTCCTCAAGGAAGACACCCGGATGGAAGGCGTCGCGGGCGCCGCCCTTTACCTCCTCTCCGACATCGGCCACTCCGTGGCCGGCGAAGTACTCCACGTCGACGCAGGCTTCCACGTCGTCGGCGTCCCGGAGATGGGCGAGGAATAAACCTCCGTCCTTGACGTCCCGCTTGGGCGACGACAGCATGAAGCCTCAACCTCGCCCAGGTTGAGGCGCTGATGGGGACGTTTTCGATGAGCATGTCGGGTGCAATCGCCGAATATTTTGGCCGGGCGGTTGAAGACTTCTCCGGCCAGACACCTGCAAACCAGGTCGCCATCGGTGTCACTCTTGCGTCGGTCACGCTGCTGCCCATTCTGGCCAACCTGTGGTCATTCCTGCGCGTGCGAGACAAGACGGGCCGCATCAAACGGCTGGAAGCTGAGAACCGGGCACTGGCCAGCGAACGGGACAAGGCGGAAAAAGAGGCCGAACAGGAGCGCAACTTCGCCGCCCTCTGGATGCCGGAGCGTTGGCAGGAAAAGGCTGATCGCGAACACAGTCAGGGCAATCATGAATCCGCCATCCGGATCCTGTCGAACGGTTTCGACAATGTGTCGGAAGGGCTCGCCAGTGTCTCCCGCCAGCTGGCGGACCACGCCCTTTCACTGATGGCTGAACAGCCGCAGGCTCAGGCCCTGGGTACAGCTGGCCGCTATGCCCAGCTCGCCGCCTTGCTGGAACCCGCCGACCGGGATTCTAAACTGATCATGGATGAAATCATCGCCGCGCGTGCGGACTTCGGCGACTCAATGACAGACGATGACCTGGAGATTTCCAGCCTGCCATCTGATCCTGCGGCCGCTGGTGCTTTGATAGACGCAATTGTCGCCAAGACCCGAAAACTATTTGAACAAGGCCATTATCGAATGGCGCGACGGCTTGCGGGACGCGGCGTTCTGGCCGCGCGGCGCGCAAATCTGTTTGAGACGACGCTCGGGTTGAGTGTTCGTTTCTGGGAGGCGCAATCCCTCGGCTTCGCGGGCGAGTCCCGGAGCGCCCTCGAAAAGGTCACCGCCCTGCTGCCGAACATCGCGCGTGTGCAGGGTGCGGAACATCCGTACGTGCTCTCCACCCGCTATCTAGAAGCCCAGCTCCTGTCCGAAACCGGAGATGCGGGCGCAGCCCTTGAAAAGGTCACCGCCCTCCTGCCGGTCTTCGAGCGGGTTCAGGGCGTGGAACATCCGCACGTGCTCAGCACCCGCCATCTTGAATCGTACCTCCTGTCCGAAACCGGAGATGCGGGGGCGGCTCTCGAAAAGGTCACCGCCCTGCTGCCGGTCTACCAGCGTTTGCAGGGCGCGGAACATCCGCACGTGCTCACCACCCGCTATCTTGAAGCCAGGCTCCTGTCCAAAACCGGAGACGCGGGCGCAGCCCTCGAAAAGGTCACCGCCCTGCTGCCGGTCAGAGAGCGGGTTCAGGGCGCGGAACATCCGTACGTGCTCACCACCCGCTATCTTGAAGCCCAGCTCCTGTCCAACACCGGAGACGCGGGTGCAGCCCTCGAAAAGGTCACCGCCTTGCTGCCGATCAGCGAGCGTGTGCAGGGCGCGGAACATCCGGACGTGCTCTCCACCCGCTATCTTGAAGCCCAACTCCTGTCCAAAACCGGAGACGCGGGCGCAGCCCTCGAAAAGGTCACCGCCTTGCTGCCGGTCTATCAGCGGGTTCAGGGCGCGGAACATCCGGAGGTGCTCGCCACCCGCTATCTTGAAGCCAGGCTCCTGTCCGACATCGGAGACGCGGGCGCAGCCCTCGAAAAGGTCACCGCCTTGCTGCCGGTCTATCAGCGGGTTCAGGGCGCGAAACATCCGGACGTGCTCTCCACCCGCTATCTAGAAGCCCAACTCCTGTCCAAAACCGGAGATGCGGGGGCGGCTCTCGAAAAGGTCACCGCCCTGCTGCCGGTTAGGGAGCGGGTCCTGGGCGCGGAACATCCGCACGTGCTTCGAACACGATGGCTCCAGGCAAGGATCCGGGCAGAGCTGGGTGAGGTAGAAATGGCTCTAGAAGAATGGCGCACCATCCTGCCGCTGCAACGCGAAAAGATGAAGGACACACATCCCGATGTGCGTGATACGCTGGAGATGATCGAGAAACATGAACGGGGCGGTGAGCCGCCGGAATCTGCCGCCCCGGTGTCTTGACGGGCAAATCTATTACGCCCAGATATGAAGCTCCAACGGAGTGTTGATGACACGCAATTTGTCTGAGTCCCGCTAGAGGGGCTTGCCGTACACGCCGAAAGGTAAGGCAGGCCGACAAGCGAAAACCGGTCTCTCATCTTGAGAGGCTGAGACTTGTCATGCGCCCAACCCGTGCGGGTCAAGCGGCGCAAACCTCCGGACTACAGACACATGGATATCTCCCGCGCCGAACAGCGCATCCTCCACCTGCTCGCTCAGGGCGGGCGCATCGAAGTTGTCAGGCAGAAAAAGAAACTCGCCGAACTCCACTGCTTCAGCCGCGATGGCTGGCGCTATCCCGGCCTCGACGAGAACCTCTTCCGCAAGCTGAAACGCAAACGCGCCATCGCTTCGAAAGGCGGCGAGCCCTACCGCATCACACGGCGTGGCCTCGAACTTGTCAGGTCAGAGTTGAACAATCGCTGACCCGGCCTGCCGGATTCCTGCGCCTTTATCAGTAGAGCGGGGCGTCTGAGCCCAAGCGAATTGGAGGCAGTGATGAGCCCAATAAGATCTGTTCTCATTGGATTGGCGAGCATGCTGATGTCCATGTCGTTCAGCCATGCCCAGACGCCAGAGCTGTTGGGGGACGCCCCGGCAAGCTTTGGCCCGCGCCACTTTCCTCTGGCCGTCGATACAGGCGCGTATAAGCCACGCGACGGCTTCAAGGACGGACATCTCGTCATCTACGATTACACGCACGGAAATGATGAGGCCGCAGCCCTGTTCGCCCAGTATAATCAACTTGTGACGCTGAATGGCGAGCGGTTCGAAACCGCGCCGCAGCTATACGAGTACGCCTCGAATCTGCCCACCGGCACCTATGACGCCGATTTTGTCCGCCGTATCGACGGTGAGACAGTGCGTGACACGATCAGCTTGACCGAGGCGCGTTCGAATGCCGGATGCGACGCGCCGCAACTGGCCAATGAGGGCCTCGTCCAGGGGCTTCTCTATTGCGGAGACTTTTTCCGGATCGTGACGCGTGAGCAGCTTCTGTCCTGCGCGTCGACCGGGATTGTCACCAAGTTTCTCCGCACGAAGAGCTCCACGCCCTGCGGCCTTGTCGGGACCAGGGTCGCCCTGACCCTGGGACATGTCACCTGCCGCACCGACATGCCATCGGCGCTCGTCATGGGCTTTGCGCAGGATCCACGTGGGGACAGCGATTATCTGCTCCACATCCGGTCGGATACCGGTGAAACCGCGATGGGCGCTGCCGAAGCGGCCGCCAAATGCGACGAGCTTTTCGGGGGATCGCTCGATCCGTTGGTCATTCTTGGCCACGCGATTATGGCTGATAGCGCGCATTTCTATTATCTCGGAAACCTGCGCGTTGCAGACGACAGCCCGGATGTCGAATGGCTCGATCGAAAGCTCAAACCCGGCGTCATGTACATGCAGACCGACACGGTGCTTTTTGCCGAAAGCGCCAGCGGTTTTGAAATGGACCCGGCAGCCCGAGCGATCATTTTCAGCAATTGATGCGTTCCGGCGCGTGCGTCGATACGCTACCGTCGCGCGATGAAAACATCTCCTGACACCCATGTCCCGCTGGAAGGCTATGGCGAACCTGGCTGGGAAGAGATGCTGGTTCGCGTTCGTGAGTTTCATCAGAAACTCCGGACGCGGCGCTCTGTGCGACACTTCTCCGACAAATATGTCGCCAAGGATGTCATCGAAGGCTGCGTCTGGGCAGCCGGGTCTGCGCCCTCAGGGGCCAACCATCAGCCCTGGTATTTTGCGTGCGTTGGGTCGCCGGAGAAAAAGCGCCAGATACGCGAGGCCGCCGAGGCTGAAGAGCGCGCTTTCTATGCTGGCAGGGCGGGTGATGAATGGCTGGGCGCGCTCGCGCCGATCGGCACCGATGCCGACAAACCCTATCTCGAAACCGCGCCCTGGCTGATCTGCATCTTCGCCCAGCGCCGCGGCGGCGTTGACGCCGGCGACGACAACAAGAATTACTATATCCATGAGAGCGTCGGGATCGCGACGGGTCTGCTGATCGCGGCCTGCCACGAAGCAGGCCTCGCGACGCTGGTGCACACGCCAAACCCGATGAATTTCCTCAACGAGATCTGCGGTCGGCCAAAGACCGAAAAGCCGTTCCTGATCCTTGTTGTCGGCCACCCGGCCGAAGACGCCGTTGTGCCCAAACATGCGCTCAAGAAAAAGCCGCTGAACGAGATTATCGGGTTTCTCTAGTCGGCAGACTAACTGGACCCTGCAGGCTTCGGCACAATTTCGACCCTGGGCCCGGAAAAGTGCATGTAGCGGCAGGAGTCTGGCGTCGGCCCCGGCTTCTCGCCGCGGACAGTGAGCGCATAAACACCGTCGGCGCTGGCCGGAATGCGGTGCCTGGCGCCACGCCTCGTCTTCAGATCATTGACCTTGCCGCCCTGTCGCAGCGCCAGACCTGACCATTCCCAATCCTCAATTGTCGCCGGTTGATCAATCAATGTGCCCGCCGCAAGGCGCAGCGGGACGGGCTGTTCGAAGGCTCCGTCCTGTTTGACGAAAAGCTCCGTCAGCCAGATTCCATTCTTCGCGGTCACAATGCCGATCGCGAGCTGGTTTACATCATCGGCCAGGATCGCCTTGCGGTGACCGGGACTATCCATCAGGCCATCATGCAGGGACTTGATCGCGGTTTCCCAGTCTACATGGCCCGTGATGGCGGCGATATTCTCACGCTGAATGCTGGACAGGAGCGTGCGGTCGAAGGCGGTGATGCGCGCGGCGGGCAGGCGCTCATCCATGCTGACATGAGCGAAGAAGTCGTTCGCCGCCATGTCGAGGCTGTGCCATCGGGCCGCGTCGCGCAGTTCGATGCGCACGGGAAGGGCAGGGAGGTCATGGGCGCGGCGCTCTTCGTTTATCAGATCAACAATCTCGGCTTCGAAAGCGCCGTCGAATGAATAGCCGTCGGGTGGCTCAGCGAGGCAGGCCTGACCGCTCAGGACGTAGTCCGGCAGGTCTGTTGATCGCGCATCAATTGAGGCGTCACAGATGGCATGGGCCCCCAGGGGCACCAGCGCGAAAAGCGCTGCCAGTATCCTCGCTTTCCCAATCATGACGGGCAGCATAGCCCGAAAACGCTTTACAGCACACCGGCACTTTGCAGGCGAGAGATGACCGGAGCGAGCATGCGGTCAATCGCGTCCTCGCCTGGGCAGACTTTCCCATACGCCGGCAGGCCTTCATCGGCGATAACCAGATCAGCCTCGAACTTTGACGGGAAGGTAAAGCGGTAGTGGGCCGCGCGCACCGTATCGAGATAATGCTGCAGCACATTCTCAACCGTCCGGCCGCGTTCGATCACATCCCGGCGCAACCGGCGCGCGAGGCGAAGGTCGTCTGGCGTGTCGACATAGATAGACAGGTCGATCAGTGGGATCATCTCCGGCACCGACAAGGCATGGATGCCTTCAAGAATGATAATCGGCGCAGGATCGATGCGATGCGTCTCGTTAGCTGCGCGGTCATGACGATCGAAATCATAGACTGGCTGGTCGATATACTGGCCGGATTTCAGCGCGGCCAAATCATTGGCGAGATGGCGCGTATCCTTCGAGGCCGGGTCGTCATAATTCGCTGCAGCGATGATCTGTGCGCGCTGCGCCTCGGTTTCACACGGGCCATAGTGGCGCATGGGCCAGTAATACCCATCTTCGTGGAAGATGACGGCCTGGCCGGGCCCGAGGCGGTCGATGAGGGCATCGGCAAGCGTGGACTTGCCGGAGCCGGACCCGCCCGACATGGCGATGAGGAAAGAGCTGATCATGGCCGAGGTCTACCGGTTAGGCCTCACAACGAAAAGCGGCAACCTCGGTTCGAGTGTGTATAATTACCCTCAAGTTCCCGATCCATGAAACATCCAAGATCCATTGGAATTTGTGAAGAGGCCTGACTGGATATGAGAATCTTCAGAACCAAACTGCTTCCAGAAAAAACTCGCAGCGCAACCAGCTGGGTCTCTTTCACATCCGGCTGCGGTGACATCGTATTTGTACGAACAGCGAAACATGGAGTCGGTCAGCTTACGACAGCCAACTTTTGACAGATTTATTGAAGGGTCCTCCCACTCTACAGATCTTACAGATGGATTACGTTTATCCAAAGCCCTTCTGATTGCCTCGCGCATCTCGACGAAGGTCGGCTCTCCGCTTGCCGTTTCTGGCGTCCTTCCTGCTAGTTTCAGCATGTAGTGCTCACATTTCCCGCCTCCCCATTGAAGCGCTGTCAATGCGTCCTCACTATCAATTTCAGGAGCCAACTCCACGCCATATTCAGCAAGTCGTTGAGCAATCTGGTCGAGAAGGAATTGGGATGCTGCTAAGCCCGTCAAATTGGAATCATCACGCTCCGCAATACGAACGTACTCTTCTATGCTGGTAACTGAGAGTTCTCCGTCTAGCTCGACAAATCCAAATGCAGCGGGTGAGATTTCGCCTACTGTTTTTCCGTGTTTTGCGAAGGCTCCAACAACAGGATCGGATGGGCGAGCAAGACGGCCAAAATACGACGCAAGTACTGGCTTTTCTTCTGCTGTCTTGGGCAGAGCAGAATCTGCTATATCTGTAACGACCGCAAGCAGCTGCCCACAAGGGTGTAGTTGGCTGTAGGTCAACAAAACGGGGCGGCGTGCCGCTTCTGTTCGGGCGTAGGTTTCGAATTCAGTAATGGAAAGTGTCGCACCACTTCCGGATTGACGATCTGAATAATAGACAAATTCGAATCCTGGATCATAGCGCCGACTGCCTGAGAGGCTGTTTCGTACGGATTCGCTCGGAGAAAGACTAATGTTGTGGTAGTTGGCCAGCTCATTGCACGCTCCCTCTGCACCAAGCATACACGCCCGGATATAAACATCCTTCGCCTGATTTTTCGCTGTTGGCGCTGAATCAAACTCACGTTCTCGTGCCCAACTGTAGCAGCTTTTTGCGCTGCCCAATTCACAACCCCTCATCAAGGCAAGCATTTTAGGATGACCGGGACGATTATCATCAAGACCTGAATAGCTCACGCCTTTTTCATACTCATAGTATCGACTGTCGCGCTCATAGATCCGAGCGAGCTTATAGCAACTATCGGCATTGCCGGTAGCACACGAGTTTTCGCAGGCTTGGTGTCGTTTTTCCGCGGCATTAATGTCGAGCTTTTTTTCGCCGTAGTTGGTGAAAATCGTAGATATTGGAGCTGCTCGGCAAATAAAGTCACTCGAAGCCGTTTGAGCGGCAGTTGTCATTCGACCCGACAAAAGGAAGCAAAATAGTATACCCAATACTACCCAAGTCGTTCGTCTGAACGGCTGACTTTTAGCTTCAAGCATGCTTATCAAAGCACTTTCCTCCCTCTCCGGTGACCCCAGCTCAACTCAAATAATCTTCGCCCAAGCAAGGACTAAGCACTTCGACTATTTGAAGACCAAAAACTTCATTACTGCAACTATAGGTGGGTTTCCATATATACGGGATACACTTCCGGATTTCAAAATCACAACGTACTTCAAGAAGAAGGGCGCCATTCCGGAGAACAGCGCCCTTCTGGCGGGCGGGAGCTTCCTCCCGTCGCTGGGGGTGATCTACTGCATGGAGACCATCGGGCCTTGCAGGACGTAGGTGTCCGCGTTCATTTTGACGAGCACATTGAGATAGGCCGTCTCTTCAGACGTCAGATCGTCCGCAGCAACGCGCATGATCTTGCCGCCGGCAAGGCGTTGGCCGCCTTCGTCCGACAGGTTCCATCCCGCCGTGCGAAACATCTTGTCATGAATGCGCGGGTCGAGGCTCGTGCCGGATGCGAGCGACAGTGGAAGCGGGGTTTCCAGCTCGCCATCCACCGTCGTCAGCATCTGCACGACATAGATCTTGCCGTTTGCTTCGGCGACGCCAATGCCCGTGTCGGTGAAGGTATCGTGCGTGAGGTTCTCGCGGTTTGCCGCGTCCGAGATGATCATGTCGAACACATCGGTAGAGTCGGCATCAGCGGCCATCACGACGACATTTGAGCCGGTCGACCCGGTCAGCAGCTGGCGGTCCAGCGCGCGCATCCGGTAGACATGGCCACGGCCTTCAAGGTCATTGTGGCCGGCATAGTTGCGGGCCGCCATGTCGAGCGCATGGGCACGGGCTGCCTTGTCGAGAGAGGCGCGGCGAGCCACCGGTTCCAGACCGGCCTTGCTACGCGCAGCATTGGTCAGGTCAGCGAGGCTGGCTTCCATATCTTCGGCGAAGGCGTCACTCTCTGCGAGGCAGGCGTCTACCTCTTCGACATAGGAAACAAGCGAAGTGCCATAGCCATCGGAGAGGTCGCAAACCGTCTCTGCCGAGGCGGCGAAGGCACCGCCCGCTGCCGCAATGGCCAGCAGTGTCGCGGTGCGAAGAGTGTCATATTTCTGTAACATAACGACATCATTTGAAATATGACAGTTATGTGTCAATAGAAAAACTGGGCTGCGGTGCAGCATTTATTAAGTCCGTCTACGGACAGACTCTGATTTTATTGCGCTTTTCAGCAGGCTTATTCCGCCAGCGAAACGAAAAAGGCCGCCCCGAATGGAGCGGCCTTTGACTCTTAAAGCTTTATTCGGCGTGCGGACTATTCGGAGTCGGCCTCGGCCGCTTCCTTGTCCTTGCCGGTTTCCTGGTCGACTGTTTTCATCGACAGGCGAACCTTGCCGCGATCATCGAAGCCCATCAGCTTGACCCAGACCGTGTCGCCTTCCTTGACGATGTCTTTCGGGTGGCCAATGCGCTCTTCCGCCATTTGCGAAACGTGCACCAGACCGTCCTTCGGACCGAAGAAGTTCACGAAAGCGCCGAAATCCTTGATGGAGACGACCTTGCCTTCATAGATCTCGCCAACTTCCGGCTCAGCCGTGAGTTCGCGGATCCGCTTCTTGGCCGCATCGATCGAGGTGCGGTCGAGCGCCGAGATCTGGATCGTGCCATCGTCTTCAACGTTGAGCTTGGCGCCCGTCGTGTCGACAATATCGCGGATCGTCTTGCCGCCCGAACCGATCACGTCACGGATCTTGTCGACCGGGATGTTCACGATTTCCATTTGCGGGGCGTTCTCGGAGAGCTCGCCGCGGGCGGTGTCGAGGGCCTTGTTCATCTCACCGAGGATATGAGCGCGGCCGCCCTTGGCCTGCTCAAGCGCGGTTTGCATGATGTCCTTGGTGATACCGGCGATCTTGATGTCCATCTGGAGCGATGTGACACCCTTTTCGGTCCCGGCGACCTTGAAGTCCATGTCACCGAGATGGTCCTCGTCGCCAAGGATGTCGGAGAGGACTGCAACGCCCTCATCATCCTTGATCAGACCCATGGCAATACCGGACACCGGACGCGAGATCGGAACCCCGGCATCCATCATGGCCAGCGCACAGCCACAAACCGTCGCCATCGAGGACGAGCCATTGGACTCGGTGATCTCTGAGACCAGACGGATCGTGTACGGGAACTGATCTGCTTCTGGCAGGACAGCTTTCAGCGCGCGCCAGGCGAGCTTGCCGTGACCGATTTCGCGGCGGCCAGCGCCGCCCATACGGCCGGTTTCACCGACAGAGTATGGCGGGAAGTTGTAGTGAAGCAGGAACTTCTCTTTGTGGGTGCCGCCAAGACCGTCGATGAATTGCTCATCGTCGGACGTGCCGAGCGTGGCCACACAGATGGCTTGCGTCTCACCGCGCGTGAACAGGGCAGAGCCGTGCGTGCGTGGCAGGAAGCCGGCTTCGGCGACGATCGGGCGAACCTGATCCAGCGCGCGGCCGTCAATGCGCTTGCCGGTCTTGATGATGTCACCACGAACGACTTTCGCTTCGGCTTTCTTGAAGGCGGATTTGAAGACCGACTCGTCCATGCCGTCCGGCTTTTCTTCCGTTGCGACGAGCGCTTCGGCTGCCTTGGTGCGGGCTGCGCCCACAGCTTCCTGGCGGTCCAGCTTCTCAGTGATCTTGTAAGCGGCAGAGAGGTCTGCACCGACAAGGTCCTGGATCTGCTTGAGTTCACCGGAAAGATCTTCGCCTTCGAAGTCGAATGGCTCTTTTGCTGATTTCTCGGCGAGCTTGATGATCGCGTCGATCACCGGCTGCATCGCTTCGTGGCCCGCCATGACGGCGCCAAGCATGACGTCTTCGGGAAGCTCTTTGGCTTCGGATTCAACCATCATCACGGCATCGTTCGTGCCGGCGACAACAAGATCGAGTTCGCTTTCCAGCAGATCGTCTGCCGTCGGGTTGATCAGATAGTCGCCATCCTTGTAGCCGACGCGCGCTGCGCCGATCGGGCCCATGAACGGGGCACCGGACAGGACGAGAGCTGCGGATGCGCCGATCATGCCGACAATATCCGGGTCGTTTTCCATGTCATAGGAGATCGCCGTCAGGACGACCTGGACTTCATTCTTGAAGCCGGAAACGAAAAGCGGACGGATCGGGCGGTCGATGAGGCGAGACGTCAGGGTCTCTTTCTCGGTCGGACGGCCTTCACGCTTGAAGTAGCCACCCGGGATACGGCCCGATGCGTAATATTTTTCCTGGTAGTTGACCGTCAGGGGGAAGAAGTCCTGCCCTGGCTTTGCTTCCTTGCGGAAGGTAGCGGTCGCGAGAACGGTGGTATCACCGTAAGTGACGAGGACGGCCCCGTCAGCCTGACGAGCGACACGGCCCGTCTCGATCGTCAACGTGCGGCCGGCCCATTCCAGCGACACGGTTTGTTTGTCAAACATCAGTTTTCTTCTTTCTCTTCATACGAAAAGCCCGCCCGGACCCCATGTCCTGGCGGGCTATTTGTGAGCCGGCGCCTAGCGGCGGATCCCCAGCTCTTCGATTAGGGTCTTGTAACGGCCCTCGTTCTTCCTCTTCAGATAGTCGAGGAGTTTACGGCGCGTGGCGACGAGATTGAGCAGGCCGCGACGCGAATGGTGGTCTTTTTTGTTGGTCTGGAAGTGCTCGGTCAGGTTGTTGATGCGCTCGGTGAGGATCGCAACCTGGACTTCCGGAGAGCCAGTATCGCCTTCGGTCTGGGCGAATTTCTTGATCAGTTCAGATTTCTTTTCTGCCGTAATCGACATCGGTATACTTTCTCTTTGTCGCCCCTGGGGGCGGTTGTTCGGGTCGCCTTCAATGGCGGGGTTTACGAGCCGGGTCTTGCCATTCAGCCAGGGCCGGGATGTCGTCCAGCCGGGCTAGAGAGCAAGAAGTCCGTCTCAAGGGCGCGCACATCGCACATTTGGGCCGGAAAGGGAAGGGGTCGGGTGCAAGCTGACCCATGTCCCAACATGCCGATCAGGGCGTCGCCAGGCCGAACCGCCGCAAGCTGTGCAGACGCGTCAGCCGCTCTCCTGTCAGGGCTTTCACTTCGCTCGACATATGCGCCTGATCGGAAAAGCCGTGCGCATAGGCGAGGTCGGCCCAGTCAGGGCGGCTCAGCTCATCTGCTCGCAGCAGCAGTCTCTGCAGCCGGACCAGCCGTGCATATTTCTTCGGGGCCAGTGCGACTTCCGCCACAAAACCGCGATGCAGGGTGCGTTCTGAGGTACCAAGCTCATCTGCGATCAAGCGCACAGACCGCCGTCCGCCGCTCGCCCGGATCAGTCTCGCTGCTGCGGCAACCCTCGGCGTGGTGTGCGCCGTCGCAGCATGCCGGGCACACAGTTTCAGCAGCTCAGCTGTCACCGCTTCGGCAGAAGCCGCCTGCTCGGCCAGCCGGCGCACAGAGGCCACCCCTTCCACCGTGCCGATATCGACATCCTCATCGGCGATATCTCCGGGCACGCAGTCCACCAGCCCTGCCGCAGCTTCGGGGTGCAATCGCACAGCAATAATTTCCGTTCCTTGCGAGGGTGCCTGCCAGCGGGGTTTCAGCACCGGCCCGAGCAGCCGAACAGATGCCGCTTCAACGCGTCCCTGCCGCCATTGCCGCTCAACGGCCACGCACAGCTTCCAGTGCGGCGACAGGAGCTGCGCCGACAATGATTTTTCAGGTCCGCCATACGTCCAGGCCGCCTCGGCCACGCTGGCCAGCGCGCCGGTCATGTCCCGCCAGCGATACTCATTCAACGGGTCGCGATGTTGAAACGAAAAGTCCAAGACATGTGTCCGATTTTTCAAAGACGGCTTTGTCACTTGCCTGTAGCGCATCCGAAGGAGTCGATAAAGGAAGTCACCAATGATCATGTCCGCGCTTATGGCTGCCAGCTGCGTGCAACTCGCCAGCTTCGACGTTCCGCCACAGGCTCAAGCTTCGCTTGATGACGATGGCGTTCTGAGTCTGCAGGATGGCCTCGTCTGGACCGACCTGCCGGCGTTTGAAAACGGGACCCTTGAGGCAGATATCCTGCTTGAGCCGGGCCGCGCCTTCACCGGAATACTCTTCCGGGCAGGTGATTCAGGGAATGGCGAAATGATCTATCTGCGCCACCACCAGTCCGGCCTGCCGGATGCCTGGCAATACCATCCGCGGTATCACGGCCATCAGGCTTACCAGATCTATCAGGGCGAAGGTTTCGCGGGCGAGACAGACATTCCGCTTGGCCGCTGGGCCCGGCTTCGCCTCGTCGTCAATGGTGACAGGGCAAGCCTCTCGATTGACGGTGAGGAGGTGGCCTTCATGCACGACCTTCAGCGCAAGGAAGGCCCCGGCCGTTTCGGTTTCTGGGCGCTGCTCGGTGAGCGGTCCATTCGGAACGTTTGCTTCTCGCCGGTCGAAACCGAACTGCCCGAGCCACGGCCATTCGGGACCGATCAGCCGGTCGCAGGACTTGTTCCGGCCTGGCGCGTATCGAGCCCGTTCGATTGGGAGGACCGTCATCAATTGGTCCAGACTTTCAGCCCCGGCGAAGGCGAGATTGTGCGGGCGACGCATCGCGGGATTGCCGACCTCAACCGGGTCGCGCCCCTTGAGCCAGGGGCAGACACCGTCCTTGCCAGTCTCACGCTGGAGAGCGATGCAGCCCGGACCGTCATGTTCGACTTCGGCTTCTCCGACGATGTCGCGATCTATCTGAACGGCACACTGCTTTACGAAGGGAGTGACCGGTTCCGCAGCCGCGACTATCGCTTTCTTGGCACGGTCGGTCTTTATGACAGCCTGCCCCTGCGGCTTGAGGCTGGCAACAACACGCTTGTGCTTGCCATTGGAGAGACCGAAGGTGGGTGGGCTGTCAGCGGCCGGCTGGCAGACGCAGAAGGAGTATCGCTACGCCCATGACCAAGCTGACACCGCCGAATAACGACATCCGGGTCGCATGAGCCGTCTTTTTGAAGAACTGGACTATCAGGTCACGCCCATCGGGGCCGTCAGCCTGCGCCGCCGGCATATCCTGTCGCTGAAGCAGGATGTGTGGGAGGTTCTGCTCGGTGATGAGCATCTCATGTCGAGCCTCTTCACCGCGTCCGAGATCGCTCTGGCGAAGCTCGGCCTCGCCGCGCTTGGCGAGGCGCCGGAGCAGGGCTGGGACGTGGTCGTTGGCGGTCTTGGCCTCGGCTACACGGCGGCGGCTGTGCTGGAAAACCCCAATGTGCGCACGCTCGAAGTGGTCGACTTCCTCGCCCCCGTCATCGAGTGGCATGAGCAACGCCTCGTTCCGCTCGACCCGCCGCTGCTGGACGATGAACGCTGCACGCTCCGCCAAGCCGATTTCTTTGAACTGGCCGCCTCTGATCAGGGCTTCGGCGCACCAAAGGACGCGATCCTGATCGATATCGACCACACGCCGGACTGGTTGCTCGATGAGCGCAGCGGCAGTTTCTACAGCGAAGACGGCCTCGCCAAACTCGCCCGCCACCTCAAACCCGGCGGCGTCATGGGCCTGTGGTCAGATGCCCGAGAGGACGAGGCCTTCACAGCGCGAATGGCAAATGTCTTTGAGAGCGCCTGGAGCGAGCCGGTCACCTTCCACAACCCGCTTCAGGACAACACATTCACGCAGACCGTCTATCTGGCCGGAAAAGCCAGCTAGCCCATCTGGAAGACGCGGTTGGGCTGGAACCGCCCTGCGCGCACTTCCCCCATCGCAACCGCTTCGTCGCCGTCCATGGCGAGGGCGAGGCGGTTGTCGGGTTCGGGGTTCTTTTCCAGCCGCCACTGCTCGACGACGTGTGGCATCAGCATGATATCACGGCCCTGGCGGATCATCGCGGCATCGTCGGCGCTGATTTCCACTTCCGGCACGTCGTCCAGCACGGCCTCGATGGGCGCCAGCGTCTTCAGCAACTCGTCGCGCTCCATATCCTCAAGGTCAGCCAGCTTCACGGCGGCGCCTTCGTGCATCACGCCCACCCGGATACGGCGCAGCTGCGAGACATGCCCCTCACAGCCAAGCGTTGCGGCGAGGTCACGGGCCAGTGCCCGAACATAAAAGCCCTTGCCGGACCGCACATGGATGACGGCATGGTCGGCGTCCGGCATCTCCAGCAGGCGCGCTTCATACACCGTCACCTTGCGAGACGGGATCTCAAACTCTTCGCCATCGCGGGCGAGATCATAGGCGCGTTCCCCATCGACCTTGATGGCGGAATATTTCGGGGGAACCTGCTCGATATCGCCTTCGAACTGTTCCAGCGCGTCTTCGATGCCCTCTTGCGTCGGGCGGACATCGGATGTGGCCACCACGTCGCCCTCGGCATCGAGTGTACGCGTCGTACGGCCCCACTCGACGGTGAAGACATATTCCTTGTCGGCGTCCATCGCCCACTGAACGGTCTTTGTCGCTTCCCCGAAGGCGATGGGCAGGATGCCGTCGGCGAGCGGATCAAGCGTGCCACCATGGCCGCATTTCTGCGCATTGAAGAGCCGTTTCAGAATGCCAACGACCTGCGTTGACGTCACATCCACGGGCTTGTCGACATTGAGCCAGCCATGAACCGGCAGGCCTTTGCGTTTGCGTGCCATTGATTATCTCCTTCAGGGCCGGGCGGCAGCGGTTCGGACGCTGGCCGGTCTTGGATCGGTTGCCGGGCTACTGCGCGAGTAGGGCGCCGTCAACCGGCAATGGATGCAGATCAGGCCGCGCCGGTCAGGTGCTGATACAGGATCAGTGCGCCGATACCGACGAGAACGATCCCGCCCAGGGCCTCCGCCCAGCTGCCCAGCCATTCGCCGGCCTTGCGTCCGATGAGCACGCCAATCGTTGCCATTACGGTGGTGACCCCGCCGATGATGATGGCCGCCTGGATGATGTTCACGCTCATCATGGCAAGGCTGACGCCGACCACCAGCGCGTCGATACTGGTCGCGAAGGCGGCGAGCACCAGCCGGATCCATTTCGGGCCCTTGCCCGACATGTCCGGCGCAACGGTTTCAACAGCGGCTTCAGGGCTGTGCTGCACCTCTCCACGGATCACTTCCCAGATCATGTGCAGGCCAACGGCGGACAGCAGGACGAAGGCGATCCAGTGATCAACGCTGGCGACCTGGTCGGCCACAGCGATCCCGACCGCATAACCGATCAGTGGCATCAGCGCTTCCATCGCGCCGAACACCGCGCCGGTCTTCAGCGCCGCGAGGAGACCGCTCTGCTTGTCGCCGGCGCCTTTTCCGAGCGCGGCCGCAAACGCGTCTACCGAAAGGCCGAGCGCGAGCAAGAAAAGTGTAAGAAGACCTGCCATCGCAGCGCTTCTCGCGCGCGCTGATTGTTCGCGCAAGTCGTAAAGATGGAACTGCGACGCTGTTTCAGGTATTTCGCTATGGAATGGTCCACACGCTTAGACATCTGCTATTCGCGCTCCTGCTCGCCGCTCTGGCGGCGCCCGCCATTGCGCAGGAAGAACCGGTCAGCGAACCGAGCGAGCCTATCGCCGCCGAACGGACCATTTCAGATAGCGCCATCGCCGCGCGCCTGTCTGATATTTTCTCCGAAATTCGCGGGCTCGAAGACATCGTCATTGAGGTCAATGCCGGCGTGGTTTCGCTATCCGGCACTGTCAGCCAGCAAGGCGACGGCGTCCGCGCCGTCGCGATCGCGTCGCGCCTTGAAGGCGTCGTCACGGTTGAAGATGCGGTTGAGCGCAGTCTTGCGGTGGAAACCTCCCTGTCGCCCGCCATCGCCAATCTGGAGAATAGTTTGCGCCGCGGCTGGGAAGCCCTGCCGCTGATCGGGCTGGCCCTGGCTGTCTTCATCATCATCTGGATTGTCGGGCATTTGCTCGCCAGCTGGAAATTCCTCTGGAAGCGGCTCGCGCCAAATCCTTTCCTGGTCGAAATTATCGCTCAGGCGATCCGCTTCATTGCGCTGATTGTCGGCCTGGTCGTCGCGCTGAATCTTGTCGGCGCAACAGCATTGATGGGGGCGATCCTCGGCGGCGCCGGTGTCATCGGCCTCGCGATCGGCTTTGCCGTACGTGACACGGTCGAGAACTATATCTCCTCAATCATGCTGTCGCTGCGCCAGCCATTCCGCGCCAATGACCACGTCCTGATCAATGAGCATGAGGGCAAGGTGGTTCGCCTCACCTCACGCGCCACGATCCTGATGACGCTGGACGGCAATCATCTGCGGATTCCCAATTCCACGGTCTTCAAAGCCATCATCCTCAACTATACGCGCAACCCTGAGCGCCGCTTCGAGTTCGAACTGGGTGTTGACGCCAATGACGATCCCGTCGCCGCCATGGCATGTGGATTTGCAGCGATGGGCGCGCTTGATTTCATCCTTCGCGAGCCGAAACCGGACGCTCATATCAAGGCGGTCGGCGACAGCAATATCGTCATTCGGTTCATGGGCTGGCTCAACCAGTCCGAAGCGGAGTTCCACAAGGCGCGCAGTCTCGCCATCCGGGCCACGAAAGACGCCCTGGAGGAAGACGGCTTCACCCTGCCTGAGCCGATTTATCGCTTGCGCTTCGATGGCAATGTCCCGGCGCTGCTGACAGAGGCGGCCTCAGACGCATCCGCGAAGCCTTCAGCGCAGCCAGCGCCGACGCGTATCCCATCTGCCAGCGACGTGGAGGCCGAAGCCCAGCTCCTGGATGTACGCCCAGACGACCACATCACTGAAAAGGTAGACGAGGAACGCGCCGCCACGGGCGAGGAAGACCTTCTCGATAATGAGCGGCCGGTGGAGTAGGAAGGGGAATTTCCACCTTTCTCAGAAGTATGGCGGCAGATCC
Source organism: Henriciella sp. AS95 (assembly GCF_038900055.1). Lineage (NCBI taxonomy): Bacteria > Pseudomonadati > Pseudomonadota > Alphaproteobacteria > Hyphomonadales > Hyphomonadaceae > Henriciella > Henriciella sp. AS95. The sequence continues at coordinate 105,566 of NZ_JBBMQM010000001.1, read as the reverse complement.
TTGATGGTTAAGCCTTGAGAACGCAAGAATTTGATTATCTCTAAAACGAGGTGGTTTGCTTTGACGCCGCCTAGCAGTTTCTTTTCTAGATCCACGCCTATCTCAAGGTCGCAATTGCCCCCTGCGCCGTCTTTACACAAAAACCCAAATTCGGCACGTCGGCCTTTTTCGGCCTTTGGCTGGGCAACATTCCCATCGACGTGAAAAGCTGTGCTCTCAAACGAAAACCTGATTGCGAAGAGTTCTTTGCTAAAGCCGTGAATACGACCGGGCACCCAAATATCACTTCTGCCATTTTGAACTAATGCTTCTATCCTGGCATTCTTGCAGATCTCCGAGCCATCGATCACTCGAGGCGCCATGTAATTAATGAACATTATCGATCGCGCGAACGAGTCTTTGAAAATACCAACGATGGTGTCGAAGACCACTTCTTTGGACGACGTGGTTTCAACGGTGACATAGGATTCTGACATACTCGGCCTTTAAGTTTATTATTGAGCTGTTTTTCGAGATCGACCCATGGCCATTAACCATAAGCGGATGGGCCGTAAGCCGAAGCGATGAAAAATAGAACGACCATTCCGGCGATAGAGCCAAGTGTGGCGAACCAATAGGCGTCGGATTTAAGGAAATAGAACCCCGCAAACTTATAACACGGGGCGGGAACTCGTTGGCCTATTCTTGGGTCCGTTCGCAATATAGGGCTACGCTTGACCATCGGAACGCAATAAAAGAGCGCATTTATAATTCCTAGAAAAGTCAACGAATGAAATAGATACACAGTGATCGGGGGTCGGTGATGGTAATCTAGAATACCCCGAGATGCATAGTCGTAGTGGATCATACGAAACGTTGCGGCGGTCAGCACGAAGCTCAGCGTCCACGCATCGCAAAGCCACTGTGGAACTGAGACGCCGACCAGCGACGGTGCCCACCCAAATGCAAATGACGATATCTCTCGATAAAAATTGATGAATTCCCGGAAGACGCCCTGAAGGTCCAGCTCACTGTGTTGCGCCAGAAAGGAGGAAATGGACATGGAGCCAGTTATCACGCCAAATGCGCTCCAAAGTATTTTCATATAATTGTCCCCAACCACTATTTTCTTTATTCACGGATAGCGTTTTAGTGACAAGATAAATTTTAGGCCAATACTTAGTTATTGGCCCGTTTTGAAGCGTACTTCTGGTCGAAACCAACGTAATTGCCGCTGATTACCCAACCAGGCTATAAGGCGAATGGTGCTCTATCTGGCGGCGTTCATGCAGCGTCTGTCTCACGAGCAGATGCGCGCCCTGGATGAACTCGCGCGGTGTACGGCCGTTGAATTCCTTGAATTCCCGGATGAAGTGCGACTGGTCAAAATAGGCGGTCGTCGCGGCCTCCTGCCAGCTTCTCGCCTCGTCCCAGGCCAGACGGTTGGCCGCATGGAGGGCCCTGAATTTGCGGTGAAGTTTCTTGGGAGAGCTTCCAAAATACTGTTTGGTCAGGCGTTCGATCTGGCGCGGTGACAGGTCCAGTGTTGCTAATAGATCTTCAAGTTCATTCGGCTCCGGGTCGGTCAGCCAGACCGCGACGGCATCGAGGAAAGCGGTGTTGATCTTGCGCCCGGGATTGTCCAGCGCTGCGAAGAGCGTGTCGGCAGCATCGGAGCGTGCATCATGGTCTTCGGCAGTGAGCACGGCTTCAATTTTCGCCTCGTGACCGGCAGGTATGTGAGTACTCAGCGCGCAAAACTGGTCAGAGAGATCATAGGCCGGCACGTCGAATATGCGGGCCCAGCCCGTTGGCGTGATGGCGGCGCCAAAAATGCGGGTGCCCGGGTCGAACCGGATCGAACTCCATCTCTGTGTGGGCCCGCACAGAAGAACCGAGCCGGCTGGACAAGCCTGTTCGTCTCCGCTGATGCCCGTATAGGCCGTGCCTTCCAGGACAAATCGAACATTTGCAATTTCGGCCCGCATGACATCTTCAACGGCTTGCGGGACAACCGCGCAGTAATAGCTGCCGACAAGGTCACGGACACCCGTTCCCGGTCGTCGATAGGTCATCTGCATCATGAAAATTGCGTCCCGGTCTGCGCGCTTCACTGCTGTCCCCATTACTGAACGAGGCAGCTGTCAAAAAGTTCATAATGTCGATTCTGTACAATAGCCCGGATTAATATCGAGCCATTGATGGAATGTCGTTATTTGCTTCGGGCGTCTTGTTGTGGGGACTTTGAGACGGGGCTGAAGGCAGGTGGCGGCGAATCTCCGCTGGCGCGCGATCGATTGACCGCGCACTTGTGGGGGGACGCACCAGCCTTTCCGGACCTTCAATCTCTTCCGGTTTGAGCAGCGCACATCTCTTGGCAGGCTGGCTTCGCGCTGGCCTGCCTTTTTATTCAGTCGAGGTCGCGCCGGACTTCCGGCCTGTTGAAGATCGAATCCATGTACGCGCCATCGTCATAGGAATGATCGGCAATGAAATGCAGCTGCGGCGTGAACTTCATCTCGATATTCTTGCCAAGTTTGCCACGGATGAAGGCCGAGGCGCGATTGAGCGCTTTTGCCAGGTCGTCCTGAGCGGCCGGTTCGGTCACGCCAAGCGGTGAGCAGAAGACATGCGCATGCTTGAGGTCCGGAGATGTCCGCACTTCGCCAATCGTAATATTGACGCCGTGCAGGGCCGGGTCGCGAAACTCCTCGCGTATGAAAATATCAGTCAGGGCATGGCGGACGAGTTCGCCGGCGCGCAGCTGGCGCTGGGAGGGCTCGTTCGATGAGGCGTTACGGCCTCCTTTTGAGTTGCGTGCCATGTGTCAGTCCTTCCTGAAGCTGCTCCCTGAAGGCTTGGGCAGCAGCCTTGTCCTTGCCGAACCAGCGGTTCGGGATCAGTAGCGGGCCGGCCCCGTAGAATGTGATGAGTGTGTCACGTCGCGTCTGCTTTACAGACTCGACCGCACGCCATCCGATCCGGGTTTCGACCTCTCCTCGTCGGATGTGGATACCCTCGGGCATCAGGTCAATGGCTGTTTCTGTATCAACTTCGGACGCGCGGCCATCATGGTGGCGGTAGGACCAGCGCATGAAGATCAAATACCAGCAAATCCCGGACATGGCGGCGATGAAAGAGGAGATCAGCCAGATCCAGTAAGTGGTCATGCCGGAGCTGTCGATCATGGTTCTGACCGTGAGGGCGACGCCGGATGAGATCACCGGCGCGGTCACGCCAGCATAGTAAAGCGCCGTCGGCCCGATATTGGCGCTGCGGGTCTTGGAGACGAGGCGCTTTACGTCCTTCTCGCGGAGCATGCCGCTGATCTTCGTGACGGTGATCGGTGATGCCCCGGTGGGCATGTCGGGGAATTCAAGCTGGCTGACAGGCATGGCGCGACTTAATCAGATGAGTCTTAACCGCAAATGGAAAAAGCCGGGAAATCTCCCGGCTTCATCACGCTTGATTTTGGTTCGGCCAGGCTAGTCCAGCTGGCGCTCGATCATCTCGACTTCGAAGCACTCGATCTTGTCGCCTTCGCGAATATCTTCGTACTTCTCGAACGCCATGCCGCATTCCATGCCGGACGTGACTTCTGCAACTTCGTCCTTGAAGCGCTTCAGCGTTTTCAGCTTGCCTTCGTGAATGACGACATCGTCGCGCAGCAGACGGACACCGCAGCCGCGTTTCACGACGCCTTCGGTCACCTTACAACCGGCAACCTTGCCAGCCTTGGTGATGTTGAAGACTTCCAGAATGTCGGCGTAACCAATGAAGTTCTCGCGCTTCTCTGGTGCCAGCATGCCTGACAGCGTGTCTTTCACATCGTCGATCAGATTGTAGATCACCGAATAGTAGCGGATCTCCACGCCTTCCTTCTCGGCCAGTTCGCGGGCCTGCTTGTTGGCGCGGACGTTGAACGCGAAGACCGGCGCACCGGATGATTTCGCGAGCAGGATGTCGCTTTCGGAGATACCGCCAGCGGCACCGTAGATCACGTTGGCACGAACCTCTTCGGTCGAGATCTTCTCCAGGGAATGCGTGATCGCCTCGACCGAACCCTGCACATCGCCTTTGACGACGATTGGCAGTTCGGAGGCTTCGACGCCGTCCTTGAGGTTGTTCATCAGCGATTCGAGCGATGCACGGGACGAGGCAACGCCCTGCTTCTGGCGCTCCATGCGCTGACGATACTCGGTGATCTCGCGGGCGCGGGCTTCGGAATCGACGACATTGAACATGTCACCTGGCTCAGGAGCACCATCAAGACCGAGGACTTCAGCTGGAACAGCCGGTCCGGCTTCTTTCAGCTGCTGGCCACGTTCGTTGATGAGCGCGCGCACCTTGCCCCACTGCTTGCCGGCCACGACGATCTCGCCGCGCTTCAGCGTGCCGCGATTGACCAGCACAGTTGCGACCGGGCCGCGGCCCTTGTCGAGCTGGGCCTCGACGACAATGCCGTCGGCTTCGCGGTTCGGGTTTGCCTTGAGCTCAAGAATTTCCGCTTGCAGCGAAATGGCTTCATTGAGTTCATCAAGACCGGTCTTCTCAAGCGCAGAGACTTTGATCGCCTGCACGTCGCCGCCCATGGCTTCGACCTGGATGTCGTGCTGGAGCAGTTCGGTGAGGACGTTGTCCGGTTGCGCGTCAGGCTTGTCACACTTGTTGACCGCCACGATGATCGGCGCTTCTGCCGCTTTGGCGTGTTTGATCGCTTCGATCGTCTGCGGCATGACACCGTCATCGGCTGCGACCACCAGGATCACAATGTCGGTGACGTTGGCGCCGCGGGCCCGCATGGCAGAGAAAGCCGCGTGGCCGGGCGTGTCGAGGAAGGTGATCTTGTCGCCAGATTTCACCTGAACCTGATAGGCGCCGATATGCTGCGTGATGCCGCCGGCTTCGCCAGCCACCACATCGGTCTCGCGCAGGGCGTCGAGCAGTGAGGTCTTGCCGTGGTCGACATGGCCCATGACCGTCACGATCGGTGCGCGCGGCTTCAGGTCTTTTTCATCGTCATCGGTGCCTTCAAGGCCAATCTCGACGTCGGATTCGGACACACGCTTCACCGTGTGGCCGAATTCCTCGGCGATGAGTTCGGCGGTGTCGGCATCGACGATATCGTTGGCCCGCATCATCTCGCCTTGGCGCATCATGTATTTCACGACGTCAGCGACGCGTTCATTCATGCGCTGGGCAAGATCCTGAAGGGTGATCGTCTCAGGCAGGGTCACCTCGCGGGAGACTTTTTCCTGCTGCTCATCACCTGACTGGCGGCGTTCGCGTTCGCGTTCACGAGCGCGGCGCACAGAAGCGAGGGACCGCTGGCGATCGCCATCATCGCCAAGCGCGCTGGCGATGGTCAGTTTACCGCGACGACGCTTGGAGTCGTTTCCGCGTCCGCGAGACGAGCTGCCATCGTTAAAGTCACGATCACCGCCGCCTTTGCGGGATTTCTTGCTACGGCCCTGCGTCTGCTCCGGCAGTGGGATGTCGGGTTGAGCTGCAGGAGTACTTGCGCTGCGATCATCGCGTGGTGCGCGCGGCTCAGCCTTTTTCTTCTTGGCTTCAGCTTCTTCGCGGGCCTTGCGCTCTTCTTCCTCAGCCTTGCGGCGAGCTTCAGCCTCTTCGCGTTCCTTGTCTTCCTGGACCTTGCGTTCCTGTTCGGACAAGAGGCGCTCACGAGCCGCTTCCTGGCGTTCTTTCTCAGCTTTCTGTTTGGCTTCAGCCTCGCGGCGTTGCAGCAGCACTTTCTGGCGCGCAACGAGTTCTTCTTCCGTGATCCCGAGCTTGCGGGCGGCTTCAGCGAGTTTGGACGGCTGATTACCAGAGGACGCAGGCGACTTCGCAGCAGGCTTCGATCCGCCGCCGGATTGACCGGAACCAGGACCCACGACCTTGCGCTTCTTCGTTTGGACGATGACCTGCTTCGAGCGGCCATGGCTGAAGCTCTGCTTGACCGTGCCGCTTGATCCGCGGGAAACGGTCAGTGGCTTGCGTCCACCTGTATTGCCTTTGTCTTTCGTATCGCTCATGCGACTCCATATACCTACATATTTGTACGGCTAGGGCCTTTCCCAAGCCGATTAGTCTTACCGATCCCGACCAGAGAACCAGTCAATTTCCGGTGCCGCCCTGAACCCGGTCAGTCGCCTATAGGCGGTCTCGAACGAGTCCGACAGCGAGCCTTCCTGCAGCAGGGCGTGTATCACACGCTCCCTACCGAAGGCCATGCCCAATTCAGCAGATGTTAGTGCACCCGCTACTTTGGGGCTGTCATACATCGCCTTGGCGAGAAAATGAACCTTGTTACGGCCATCTTCACTGCCATCGCTTGCTTCCAGAAGATAGCCAGGCGCATCTTTTCTTAAATAGGCACGAACCTGGTCAAATCCAAGAACGACTGCACCTGCTTTTCGCGCCATGCCCAACTGACCCACGCAACGCTGTACAAGTTGCGCCTCGATCAGCTCCAGAACGCCCTCAGCCATTGGTGTTTTGGCTTTGAAGGCCCGGGACAGGGCGTCCGTCTTGATGGCCTTTTGCACGACAGCGCGATCAGCCTCCAGCCACGCCCCACGACCCGGCAGCTTGGCCGACACATCGGGAACGGCCACGCCATCCGGCGAGCGGACAAAACGGATCAGCTCTTCCTGCGGGAGGCTTTCACGAGTGACGGCACACTGGCGGACGGGCCCGCCAGTGTCCTTTTTCTTGGACGCCTTCAGGCGCCGTCGGGGCTCATTCTTTTGGATCGGCATCATCGCCGTCCTCTGGCTCTTCACCCTCGGCAGCAAGCGCGTCGAGGTCGAAGATCAGCTCTTCTTCGGCAAGCTCTTCGGCTTCTTCGGTCACCTTGCCGATTTCACCAAGCGCTGCCAGCGCCCGTTCTTCTTCAGACAGGTTCGCTGCTTCACCCTCGGCATCGGCGGCCATCTGCGCTTCGAGTTCTGCAAGCGCTTCCGGCTCGATCCAGCCAGCAGCAACGCGGGCGCGCATGATGAAGAGCTGAGCTTCATCCTTACGCATCTCGCCTTTCTTCAGGATACCTTCCTGGAAGACAGGCTTGCCGTCCGGGCCAGGCTCACGCCAGCCAGTGATGTCGTCCGGCACCAGGCCAGCAACGTCCTCAACGGACTTCACATCATTCTCGCCGAACTTCACGGCGAAGGCGACGTTCATGCCGTCGAGCTCCATCATGGCATCGTCGACGCCAAGCTCCTTACGGCGCGCATCCTGCTCGGCGGCGAGTTTCTCCAGATATTCGCGGGCGCGTTCCTGGATCTCGTTTGCGACCTCAAGGTCAAAGCCATCAATGGTGATGAAGTCCTCTGGCGCGACATAGGCGATCTCTTCGACCGTCTCGAAGCCTTCAGAGGCCAGCAGCTGGGCCAGCGTTTCATCGGCGTCGAGCGCCTTCATGAAGAGCTCGGTGCGCAGCTGGAAGTCACGCTGATAACGCTCGGAATCGGCGGTCTCGGTGACGAGATCGATCTGCCAGCCGGTCAGCTGGGACGCGAGACGCACATTCTGACCGCGCCGGCCAATGGCCAGCGGGAACTGATCGTCAGCGACAACGACTTCGACGCGTTGCTCATCCTCGTCGAGCACCACTTTCGACACTTCGGCCGGCTGCAGCGCGTTCACGATGAAGGTCGCCGCGTCATAATTCCATGGAATGATGTCGATCTTTTCGCCCGACAGTTCGCCGACAACGGCCTGTACACGCGCACCGCGCATACCGACACAGGCGCCGACCGGATCGATCGAGCTGTCATTCGAGATCACGCCGATCTTGGCGCGCGAACCTGCATCACGGGCACAGGCACGGATTTCGATGACGCCGTCATACACTTCCGGCACTTCCTGGGCGAACAGCTTGACCATGAAGTCAGGATGCGCACGCGACAGGAAGATTTGCGGACCCTTCGTCTCGCGGGAGACCTTGTAGAGATAGGCGCGCACGCGGTCATTCGGCTGGAAGTTCTCGCGCGGAATGCCGTCATTGCGGCGGATAATGCCTTCGGCGCGGCCCAGGTCCACGATGACGTGGCCATATTCGACGCGCTTGACGATGCCGTTGATGATCTCGCCGACGCGGTCCTTGTACTCTTCATACTGGCGCTCGCGTTCGGCATCACGCACCTTCTGCATGATGACCTGCTTGGCCGTCTGGGCGGCCACGCGGCCGAAATCGAACGGTGGCAGCTCTTCCTTGATCTCGGTTCCGATGTCGTAGCTGTCGTCGATCTTCTTGGCTTCAGACAGCGCAAGCTGCTGGGCAGGATCTTCAACTTCATCATCGGCAACGACGGTCTGGATGCGCCACAGGGTCTGTTCGCCCGTATCGCCGTCGATCAGGGCGCGGATGTCGTGCTCCTGGCCGTAGCGGGACTTGGCAGCTTTCTCGATGGCTTCCTGCATGGCTTCAATAACGATCGACTTGTCGATTGCTTTTTCTTCAGCAACCGCTTTGGCGATCTGCAGGATTTCGAGCCGGTTGGCTGATACGCCGACTGCACTCATCTTGATGCTCCACTTTCTTCTTCATTATTGTCATCGTCTTCGGTCTCATCGACTTCGAGACCGGAGAAATTCTCATCATCCGGCTGGGGCGGAAGACCGCCGCTCGCCTTGGCCGCATCGATCAGCTCATCTGTGAGCACGAGGCTGGCCTTGGACATCTCATGGACCTGGGCAACCAGTTCGCTCTCATCATCGAGCTCGATCGCCACGCCATTTTCGTCTTCTCTTTGTATCACACCCTGAAAGCGCCGCCGACCATTGATCGGCATGGCCAGCTCCACCTTGGCGAGATGGCCGACCCAGCGGCCGAAATCGCCCTCACGGGTGAGCGGGCGATCAATGCCTGGCGTCGACACTTCAAGCCTGTACGCCTCACTGATCGGATCAGCCGCTTCCAGCACCGGGGAAATACCGTGCGAAAGGTCTGCGCAATCTTCGACATTGGTCGGTGCGCCACCTTTTTTCTCGGCCATGATCTGCAGCAGTGGGCGGCGTCCGCCCATCAGGCGAACACGCACAATCTCCATGCCGAGGCCGTCAGCGACGGGCTCAATCATGGCGAGAATGGTTTTTTCCTGCTGCGTAAGCGCGATCAAGGTACAACGTGTCTCCGGGACAAAGAAAAGCGGCGGACCCGTTGCCGGACCCGCCGCCGATATTTTTCGACTTGGCGCCTAGATAGTGAGATCAGGCGCTTTTGTCTAGAGAAGTTTCAGGTCAACAGCCGAGGTCTTGCCGCGGCGCTCATCGGTGTGAAGCTCATATTCAATGGCGGCGTCCTCGGCGAGGGTGCGCATGCCCGAGCGTTCAACCGCAGAGATATGGACGAAGATGTCCGAACCACCGGCGTCCGGCTTGATGAAGCCATAGCCTTTTTGGTCGTTGAACCATTTTACTTTTCCGGTTGCCATAGTGGCTACTCCAGTCTTCTCCCCGCGCCGGGCCCACACCTTGTGGACGGTCGCGAAGGGTCTCGAAGTAACGGGGAGTTGAAGTCAATACCGTCGGTCAGACGGGGCCTTGAAAATCAGACCGACCGTATATTCGATAGACCTATTATGCCTGAAAACGCATCGGTCTTCAAATGGAGTTTCATAGCTCGCGCTAACCATCTCTGTTAAATTCAAAAAACACCGGATCGATGTCGCCGAGCTTCTTTACCTCGTATCGCGTGGTGAAATGATCGGCTGGCGGGACGCGCCAGTCATCGGCCCGATCCGCCTGCCAGATGAACGCCGGATGCTGCAGGAAGCGGTGCAGGGCCTCATCAGCGTAAGAGCGAACATCCGTCGCAAAGCGTAACGCCGCCCCCGGCTTCAGGACCCGTGCCAGTGCGTCCAGAAAGTCGGGCTGGATGATGCGCCGCTTGTGATGCTTCTTCTTCGGCCAGGGATCAGGGAAGAGAATGAACACCCGGTCGAGGCAGGCATCTGGCAACATCGCGACGAGTTCGCGAACATCCTCATCCCAGAGCCGCACATTGGTGAGTTTCTTCTCCTCAATATCGGACAGGCATTTCGCAACGCCCTCCACGAACACCTCGCTCGCCAGGATGCCAGTGTCCGGATTGGCTTCGGCCTGAGCGCTTACATGTTCACCGCCGCCAAATCCGATCTCCAGCCAGAGCGTCTGAGGCGCCGTTTCGAACAGCTGCAGCGGGGTCTTCAGCGCCTCCTTGTCGGCCGGGACCCGCAGGCGGGGCAATAGATTATCAACCAAACTCTGCTGTCTGGCTGACAAGGGCCGACCGCCCGTGCGACCGAAGGAGCGAATGGGTGAGTGTTGGGGATTTTGCATTAGCTGAAAAACCGTCTTTCGGCAGAACTGGGCAGGCTCAAGCGGCAGGTTTTGAAAGATACTGCGTCGATTGGAAAGTCTGGGCGGCCTGGATGGCTGTGTTTTTTGTGTTCTCGGCGATTGCGCCTCGCGATGCTCACTTCGATGCTGCCCACTACCACCTGCAGAATGGCTGGTCCTTCTGGCAGGGCCGTCTCGACCAGGATCTCGCTCCGTCCGAGATGCATTCCTTCCTCAATCCCATCCATAGCGCCATTGTCTGGTTGTTCATCAGCCATCTGCCCGGCCCGCTTGCCATCGGGCTTCTGGGGCTTGTGCAGGCCTCCATCCTGCCGGCGCTCTACGCACTGCTGGCGCGCCTCGCATGGCGCATGAAGGCCGATGTGTCGCCGGCCATGCTCATGGTGATCGCCTTTGTCTCCTTCGCCAGCCAACCCATGATGCTGATGCTCTCCAGCGTGCTCAACGACCATTGGGGCGCGCTTGGGTTTATCCTCGCTTTCGTCCTGCTGATGCCGGTGGACAGACCATCGCCGAGCCTCAAATCGCTCGCCATGGCGTCGGCCATTGTCGGTCTGATGTTCGGCCTGAAGCTCACCAATGCGGTCTATGTCGCCGGCTTTGCAGCGGCGGTGCTCATCGTCACGCCAGACCATGCGTCCCGCCTGAAGGGCGTAGCGGTCTGCGCTGGGGTCGGCCTGGCCGGCGCGATCGTTACAGGCGGCTGGTGGGCCTGGGAAATGTATGAGCGCTTCGGTAATCCCATTTTCCCGAACCTCAACAGCCTGTTCGGCTCGCCCTACGGCCCTGACACCGCCTTCCGCGATGAGAAATTTCTGCCGGCCTCCTTCTGGGAAGGCGTTGTGCGCCCGATCTTCTTCAGCTTCGATGCCAGCCCGATCAATGAACAGGCAACCCGCGATTTCCGCCTGCTCGCCGGATACCTCGCCGCCTTCGCTATCCTGGGCCTCTCGGTCCGCGCCTTGTGGCAGGGCAGGGCAGACGCCCGCCACCGCGTCCTGTGCGCGCTTGCCGCCGGTTTCCTCGTTACATTCACCGTATGGACGTTGATGTTCTCGATCCAGCGCTATGCGATGGGGCTCTACATTATCGGACCGGTTCTGATGATGGGCGCGTTGTGGCTGGTCTGGCCCAAGACGCTGAATGAAGAGCGCCCTCGCCTCGCCTTGTTGGTGCTGATGGGGGCTCTCCTGCTCTCGACCAGCTTCGAGCGCCTGCGCCGCGTGCCATGGCAGAGCATGAGCGAGCCATATGTCTGGACGAAGCTCCCGGAAGGCGTTGATGTGAGCGACGCGATCATCATCCTCTCGTCCTATTACCCTACCGGCTTCACAGCCCCGGCCTTCAAGGATGCGCATATGCTGACCCATGGCGACGCCCGCCCTTGGAGCAAGCCGGCGCTCGCCAATTACCGTCCGCTCATCCAGGCCGAGATTGACGCTTCTGAGCGGGCGATCTTCGCTGTCATGTTTAGGGGGCAGGAATCGGGCCCTGAAGCGCTGGAGCGTCTCGCGGGCGACTATCACCTCAAATCAGACTTTGAGGCGTGCCAGCCGATGCAGACCGCTTTCGACAGCGGGTCGACACACTGGATCCTCTGTCCGCTGACGCGCTAGTTGTTCTCGCTGGCCCGGCTTGCCGCGCCGGCGGCCTTGACCGTGGCCAGCAGCGACTTGCGTAGCGTCTCGTCTTCAATCTTCTGGAAGGCCGCGACCAGTTCCATCGCTTCCTGATCCATCTCCGGCAAAGGCGCTGCTTCGGACTCTTCAGCCAGGCCCGTCGCCGGCAGGCTCAGATACTCCTCGGCCCCTTCGTAGAAATACAGAACCGGAATTTCGAGAACGCTGGAAATCTCATACAGGCGGCCCGCCGAAATGCGGTTCACGCCCTTTTCGTATTTCTGGACCTGTTGAAAGGTCAGGCCCAGCGTCTCGCCGAGCTGCTCCTGAGTCAGTTTCAATTCCTTGCGTCGCCAACGAAGGCGTTGTCCGATAAGGCGGTCAATGCGACTTGGAAGCTTGCTGTCTGACATGAAGAGTCCGGAAATTGCTGCGTTCCTGGGACCCTATCGACGCCAGCTCGTGAAAGCCAGAACGCTGAACAGAACGAGGGTCAGCCAGAACAGGGCAGGGCCGAAACGCTGGTAAGGCGTGGTGGCTATGCCATCGGCATTGATGACCGGCGCAGGCAGCGGGGTTCGCACGACCGAAGAGACCCAGCCATCAGGGTCCCCGGACACGCGCTGGCCCCTGGCAGTTTCGCGCCCAAACGCATCGACCACGGCTGTTGCACCGCGGCTCGCAACGCGCGCCATGGGCAAGCCCGTCTCGATCGAGCGATACCGGTTCTGGGCATAGTGCTGGGCAGGGCCCATGCCGGACCCGAACCAGGCATCATTCGACACCACGACGATCCATCTTGCCTGATCGCGCTGCGGTCCCGCCTTGCGGGTGATTTCGGGGAAGAGGGCCTCATAGCAGATCAACGAGATAAAGGGTGGCAGGTCACGCGGAAACAGAACGGTCGGCTCACTTCCCGGTTCAAAGCCGTTCTTGGCCATTTGCTGCATGGCGCCGGGCAGAAGGCCTGAAAGGGAGTGGCCGAACGGGATGATTTCGGCCGCCGGAAGCTCGCCGAAGGGCACCAGACGATGCTTGTCGTAGAGCCTGATCAGCTCGGCCCGACCGGCTTCGGTCTGAAGGACGGCGATGCTGTTATTGTAGACGCCCTCGGCACCATCGAGGCTGCGACGCGTCGTTCCGACAATCAGCGTCCGGTTGCCGAGATAGGCCGATATCACGTCAAGCGCGTAGGTATTCGCCAGAAGGTCAAACGGCAAAGCCCCTTCCGGCCAGATGATGATGTCGTTCGGGTCGCTCTCGATGTCGCGCAGGAATTCGCCATAGCGCGCCAGCACCTTTTCGCCATTGCCCATATACTTGTCCGCCTGGGGGATGCCGGCATCCATCAGCACGACCGTATTTTCGGACATGACGGGCGGCGTCGCCAGCCTCTGGGCGCCCCAGGCCCAGCCGAACCCGACAAGGATCACCGCGGCCACAACGGGAAAGGCCCGGCCTATTACGCCGCGGGCGTCGCGCGTATCGACCAGGGCGGCAGGCGCGGCGCAGATGAACAGCGTAATGAGCGTCAGCCAGTAGACCCCGCCAAGGGCTGCGGCCTGCGACAGGGCTCCGCCCGGCGACCAGGTCGTTCCGAACAAATTCCATGGGAAGCCGCCGAAGAGATGGCCGCGCACCAGTTCGGCCAGCGCCATGAAGACAGAAAAGATGAAAACCCGCGACGGCGAAGCGGACCAGAATGTGCCGGCAAGCGCTGTGGCAGCCCCCCAGATCAGGGCCATTCCGCCCGGAAGCGCGATCAATGGCATCCATATGAAAACGGCGTGCTTTTCCGGCTCGATCAGGAAGGGCGAGGCCGTCCAGTACATGCCGATGAGAAAGAACCCATAGCCGAACGCCCAGCCGCGCATGAATAAAGCACGGCCCCAGCGCGTTTGACCGCGAGCCCCGTCCATCATCCAGATAAGACCCGTCACCGAAATGATCAGGGCTGGCGTCAGGTGGAATGGCGCAAAGGCCAGAGCCGCAAATGCCCCTAGCAGCGCTGAAAAGCCGAGCGCCGCCCAGCCTCGCAATTTGGCGAGCGCTTCATGCAGCGGACCAAGTGCTGTGAAGCCGTGGCTGCGGATTGGCTCGCTCAAGCCGACGCCTCTTGCGGAAGCCGCCGTACGACGAGCCGCTCAATACGCCGGGCGTCGCCGTCAAGAATTTCGATATCCGCACCGGTCGGGTGACGCAGCACTTCCCCGCGCAGAGGGACCTTGCCCGCCAGCGCGAAGGCCACGCCGCCGAGCGTGTCGATGTCGACATCGGAATCGGGAATATCGAGGTCGAGCCCCGTCTTTTCCTCGAAATCGGAAATTTCCATACGCGCATCTGCCTCCCAGGCATGGCGTCCGCGGCGGATCACCATGGCGGGTTCTTCGTCATGTTCGTCTTCAATGTCACCGACGATTTCTTCCATCAGGTCTTCCAGACAGACGAGGCCGTCAGTGCCCCCATACTCGTCCACAACGAGCGCCATGTGAATCCGGCTTGTCTGCATTTTCACAAGAAGATCAGCGAGCTTCATCGACGCCGGAACGAACAACACATCGCGGCGCAGGCGCTCCAGCGGACGATCCATGCCGTCACCGCCGCGCGCGACCTCTCCCACCACATCCTTGATGTGGACGAGACCGATCGGATCATCGAGCGATTCCCGATAGACCGGCAGGCGTGAATGGGACTCTTCGGCATAAAGCTGGATCAGGCCCGGCAGGTCGGTGCCAAGTTCGACGCCGACGATTTCCGCGCGCGGCACCATCACATCGGCGACGCGGCCCTCCTCGAACTCCGCCAGCCTCAGGCGTAATTGTTGCGGCGTATGGCGCGCCTGCTCTTCGGTGGCGGGCGCAGGCTCTGCTGCCAATTCGCGCCGCCGGCCAAATGGAAATAATCGCGGGCGGCGCTTTGTCTCTCGATCGGTGCTGTCGGTCATTACCTTCAAACTCAGGAGTGGGCGCAGTATGGATCAGCGATGCCAAGGCTGGCAAGCGCGCGCACTTCCATTGCCTCCATTTCGGCGGCCGCTGTGTCTTCCATGTGATCATACCCCAGAAGGTGCAGATACCCATGGATGACGAGGTGGGTCAGGTGGTGGGAAAGCGAGATGTTGCGAGTAGCTGCGTCCGAGCTCGAAACGCCATAGCCTATGGCGATGTCGCCCAGAAACGGCGCTTCCATCTCATCGGCCGGGAAGGACAGGACGTCGGTCGGCTTGTCCTTGCCGCGCCAGTCCTTGTTCAGCTGGTGCATCTCTGCATCATCTGTCAGCAGAAGCGCAACTTCGCCGGCCTTGCCGGTGATGGCGCAACCTGCCTCGAGCGCAGCCAGGCAGGCTTTCTCATGATCGGGGCAGGCAGTTGTCCAGGTCTCGTCTTCGATGCGCAGATCGAGCGTCATGCTCATTTTTGCGTTTCTCCGTCCTTGTCATAGGCGCGGATAATGCGCGAGACGAGTGCATGGCGGCGCACATCAGCAGCCGTAAATTCGACAAAGGCAGCGCCTTCGACGCCTTCGAGAATCCTCAGCGCGTGCGCGAGGCCTGATGGTGTCTTCGGCGGCAGGTCGACCTGTCCCGGATCGCCGGTCACCACCATGCGGCTGTCGCGGCCGAGCCGGGTCAGCACCATCTTGGTCTGGCCGATCGTGGCGTTCTGCGCCTCATCCATGATGACAAAAGCGTTTTTCAGGGTGCGTCCGCGCATGAAGGCGAGCGGAGCGACCTCGATGATCTTTTTCTCGCGCATCCGCTCGACATGGTCAGCGCCGAGAACCTCATTCAGCGAGTCCCAGATGGGCCGCAGATAAGGCTCGACCTTTTCCTCAAGGTCGCCCGGCAGGAAGCCGAGATTTTCACCCGCTTCGACGGCGGGGCGCGTGATGATCAGGCGTTCCTTGGTCTTCTTGCGAAGCTCGGCAGCCCCGGCGGCAACAGCCAGGAAAGTCTTGCCCGTGCCGGCTGGCCCTGTCCCGAAAACGAGATCCGTACCGGGCCGGGTCAGATAGTCGATATACTTCGCCTGCGTATTGGTTTGCGGCATGACCGGAACGCGCAGCCCGGACAGGGAGCCATACGACTCCGCCGGTGCGCGCGCCTGTTCGATCGCGCCTTCAAAGGCGTCTTCGCCAGCATCTGGATCAGATTTCAGCACGCGCTCGAAAGCCGCCAGCGTCGCTTCGGCATTCGCCACGGCATCGGTCGAGCCGGACAGGCGGATGCTGCCGCCCTGGCTCTCGGCCTGCAGCTTTCCGTCGATGAACGCCATTTCCAGCTTCATCAGATTGCGATGCTGCGGTCCGCAGAGAGCTGGCAACTGATCGGGATTGTTGGGCGTGTAGAGGCGGGTGATGGTGCCTTTCAAATCAGGCGGCCTCCACCGCATGGACAAGCTCTCCGGCGAGCGCATTAAGGGTGGCGCCAACGACTTTCACGTCGACGATCTGCCCATAGGTTGAGGCAGGCGCATCGAAGTGCACAGCCTGCTGCCACGGGCTGCGCCCATGCATCTGTCCATCAAGGCGTCCTTTGCCGGTTACGAGCACAGGTATGGTTTGCCCAACTTTGGAAGCGTTGAAGGCGCGCTGTTGTTCCCACAGAAGCGCCTGCAAACGATGCAGCCGCTCTGTTGCGACTTCGTCGGGCACATGGCCGAACATGTCGGCGGCGGGCGTACCGGGGCGCGGCGAATATTTGAAAGAATAGGCCATGGCGTAGTTCACTTCGCGCACGAGGCTCATCGTGTCCTCGAAATCCTGGTCGCTCTCACCCGGAAAACCAACGATGAAGTCGCTTGCCAGCGCAATGTCAGGCTGGGCCGCTTTCAGCTGGCGCATGATGTCGAGATAATGCTCCGCCGTATGGCCACGGTTCATGGCCTTGAGAATGCGGTCCGAGCCGGACTGCACGGGCAGATGCATGAAGGGCATCATGGCCGGCGTGTCGCCATGGGCCGCGATCAGGTCGGCGTCCATATCGCGCGGATGGCTGGTCGAATAGCGGATGCGGTCAATCCCGCCGATTTTCGCGATGTGGCGTGCGAGCTGGCCAAGGCCCCATTCGCTGCCGCCTTCGAGCTTTGGCGCGGCGCCGTGCCAGGCATTGACGTTCTGCCCAAGCAGAGTGACTTCGCGCACGCCCTGGGCCGCCAGATTGCGCGCCTCGAAAACAATATCGTCGACCGGGCGCGAGAGCTCTGCGCCGCGCGTATAAGGCACCACGCAGAACGTGCAGAACTTGTCACAGCCCTCCTGCACGGACAGGAACGCGGTCGGGCCCTCGGCTTCACGCGTCTTCGGCAGCGCGTCGAACTTTTCCAGCGTCTCGAATTCGGTCTCCAGCCGCTCACCCACGGCCCGGCTGGCGCGCGCCACCATCTCCGGCAGCTTGTGATAGGCCTGCGGACCCAGCACCAGATCGACCGCCGGCTGGCGCCGCATGATCTCAGCGCCTTCCGCCTGTGCGACGCAGCCAGCCACCGCAATCGTCATCTTGCCGCCAGCGGCGACTTTCATCTTCTTGATCTGGCCAAGCTCGGAATAGACTTTCTCAGTCGCCTTCTCACGGATGTGGCAGGTGTTCAGCACAACGAGATCGGCATTCTCAGCCGTGTCCACCGGTTGGTAGCCAAGCGGGCGCAACACGTCGCGCATGCGCTCGCTGTCATACACATTCATCTGGCAGCCATACGTCTTGATGAACAGACGCTTCGGCGTGGTTTGCGAAGTCTCGGAAGTCATGCGCGGGCTTATGCCTGAAAAGACAAGATCAGGCCAGCCTTGGTGTTAGTGTGCGCTGACAGGCGTGGCTATGACGCAAAGCCATCGAGAAACCCTGAAACGATACCGCCAATGGCATCGACGGCATATCCCCCTTCCATGACGATGAGCGTCGGAATGGACAGACGCGAAATCGCCGCTGAGAGGCGGGAATAATCGTCCATATGAAACTTGAAGTGCGAAATCGGGTCGTTTTCATACGTATCGGCGCCAAAGCTCACGATGAGAGTATCAGCGCGAAACGCTTCGATCGTCGACAGAGCCGTTTCGAGCGCCGCCATATATGCATCGATCCGTGTGCCCTGGGGCAGAGGCAGATTGAGGGTCGTTCCCGCCCCTCTTGCCTTGCCGGTTTCATCGGCGCGGCCCCAGTAGAATGGATAGTCGGTGCGGGGGTCGGCGTGGAGGGACGCCACAAGCACGTCCGCCCGCTCATAGAAAATATCCTGCGTGCCGTTGCCATGGTGATAGTCCACATCAAGGATTGCGACCCGGTCCGCCCCGGCGTTCAGAGCCGCTTGGGCAGAAATCGCGGCATTGTTCAGGAAGCAATAGCCACCGCAATAGGACGCCCCAGCATGGTGACCCGGCGGACGGCAAAGCGCGAAAACGTGCTCATCGTCTCCGCGCGACAGGTGCGATAGCGCGCTCAATGCCGTCTGCGCACTCCAATAGGCGCTCTCCCAGCTCTGCGGCGTGATCGGCGTTCCCATATCGTAGCAGAACCGCCCGAGCCTCGCCTCGACGCGGTCAAAGTCTTCGTGCATGGGGGCATTCACCGGAAAGACATAAGGCAGCGCATCGCCGTCACGCCCCTCTGCCTTCCACTGTGCCGAGATGGATTGAAGGAAGTCCAGATAGGCGCTGGTGTGAACCGCCCGCAGGGGGCCGTCGCCATGATCGGTCGGGGCAAGGGGTGTTGGCAGGACAGACAGGATCGCATCCAGACGTTCAGGCTTCTCCGCATAAGGCACGAAGGCGCCGTTCTGCAGTTCCTGGCGGGGCGCGTGGGCGGTCTGGCGGGGATCAAAAAAAGTATCCACGTCTAGACCTGTTGGCGCTGGTGTTGGACTTGCGTATTTAAAAGCGCTGACGGCGGCTCTATGCCAGCAGGCATCGCCTAGTCCTTCTTCAGCGGTACGCCATAAAGCTCCAGCCGGTGATCGACCAGCTTGTAGCCAAGCCGTTCAGCAATCTCGACCTGAAGCTTCTCGATCTCTTCGGAGTGGAACTCGACCACATCACCGGATTTCACATCGATGAGGTGATCGTGATGCTCATCCGGCACTTCCTCGAAGCGGGCCCGCCCATCGCGAAATTCGTGGCGTTCAATGATGCCGCTTTCTTCGAACAGCTTCACGGTGCGGTAGACCGTGGCCAGCGAGATGGAGCTGTCCAGCGCATTGGCGCGGCGGTGCAGTTCTTCGGCATCGGGGTGATCGTCAGCCAGGGACAGGACGCGCGCAATGATGCGGCGCTGCTCGGTCATTCGAAGGCCTTTTTCGGCGCAGAGTTTTTCCAGACGATCCATTTGTGACTCATGCCCTCGATTAGTGGTTGTGTCCAGCAGCAGCACGCGACATGAGCAGCGCATCCACCGACCGTCCTTCTGCCCTGTTATAGTAGTTTTTACGACGCCCGTCGGCAAGGAAGCCATGCTTCTCGTAAAATGCGACAGCGCTTTCATTGTCCGCGGCCACATCCAGCAAGAGACGATCCGTACCGTACTGGCCCAGCAGCTGTACGGCGCGCTCGAGCAACAGGCTGGCATATCCGCGCCTCTGAACCTCCGGTGATATGGCGAGCGTCAGGATTTCCGCGTCAGGCGGTGTCTTCTGTAGGAGAATAAAGCCTGTCATCACATCCTCGTCCTCAGTGCAGAGCCCGAGCGTTGTGGACAGGTTCAGCGTATCCCGAAACGCCCAGGCCGACCAGTTGTCGCCATGGGTGAAGGCCTCTTCTTGGATGCGGGCGCAGGCGGCCGCATCCTCAGGCGTCAGCAGCCGGACAGGCGTGTCGCTCATAGCCTTTTGCCGCCAGGCAGCGCAGCGTCCGGGCCACGGACATAGGCCGGGCTCGCTGGCGCGTCTGTCGGGTGACGGTTTTCTGCGAGGCTGGCAGCGTGGCGCGCGGTCGGCTCAGCGGCGTGAAGATCAAGCTCCGGCGCGGCGTTCTGCAGGGCGTCCAGCGACGACCCATAAACAAAGTGCGGATGCGCCGCGAGTTCAGCCTGAACCGCGTCCAGCCCGATTTCCTCGGGCGTATCGACCGCTTCCCCTGTCCGAAACCGCTGTGCCCAGTATGTTATGTCCGGCGGGCGGCGTTTGGCGGGCAGCAGCACAATGGCCGAACCCTGCTGGCCGGCCGGCAAGGCGGCCTCCAGCGCGGTGATACCAAGGCATGGCACCTTAAGCGCGAGCGCAAGCCCCCGCGCAAAGGCCACGCCGACGCGTATCCCGGTAAAGCTTCCAGGGCCTGTCACGACGGCAATGCGTTGAAGATCGGCAAATGACTTATCGGCCGACTGCAGGCAGTCAGCCACGATGGCGGGCAGGCGGGCATCCTGCCCCCGGCTCATCGTCTCCTGAACGTCCGCAAGGCAGGCGCCCCCGTCAACCAGCGCGACATCGCAGGCCGGCCCGGATGTATTGATCCCGAGGGTCAGCATGCCGTCGCCAGATCAGAGGACCTGGCAGGCCTCTTCAAAGCTGAGGCGCGGGCTGCGTGGGAAGAGCGTGCTCTCATCGCCATGGCCGATCGCGACCAGGAAGTTCGAGCGCCAATGCTTGGTTTCTTCCTTGTTGGAGAAGAACTCCATGTCGACACCGTCCTGGCTGAAGCCGGACATCGGTCCACAATCGAGGCCGAGCGCACGCGCCGCCATGATGAGGTAAGCGCCCTGAAGCGTCCCGTTCCGGTCGGCGGTGTCCTTGCGTGTGTCCTTGTCCTCGAACCAGTCCTTGGCGTCCGGATTGTGCGGGAAAAGCTGCGGGATCTTCTCGTGGAACATCATGTCGGTCGCGACGATACACACCCATGGGGCTTTCATCGTCTTGTCGCGATTGCCTTCTGAGAGGTGCGGCGAAAGCCGTTTCTTGGCCTCGGGAGAATTGATGAAAACGAAGCGTGCCGGGCAGCAATTCGCGCTCGTCGGCCCCATCTTTGTGAGGTCATAGACGGCCCGGATCAGCGTTTCAGGGACCGGTTTGTCCAGCCATCCATTATAGGTTCGGCCATTCCGCCAGATGAGGTCCAGCGCATAGTCGTTTACAGGATCGGACATTCACGTCTCCTTGTTCGATGGTCTAGATTGCCGCTTCGACGGCCGTCACTTCCGGCACATACGCTTTCAGCATGTTCTCGATGCCCTGCTTCAGCGTCATTGTCGATGACGGGCAGCCTGCACAGGCGCCGCGCATGGTGAGGTGGACGATGCCGTGCTCGGGGTCGAATTTCTGGAAGGTGATGTCGCCGCCATCCTGGGCGACCGCAGGGCGCACGCGCGTTTCGATCAGTTCGAGGATTTCGCCGACAATTTCCTTCGTCTCGCCTTCATAATCCTCAAGGGAGGTTTCGCTTTCTCCGCCATAATTGGTGGTGGAGCCGTCATTGATGACAGGGAGGCCGGCGACATAGTGATCCATGATCGCGGCGAGCACCATCGGGCGGACATGTTTCCAGTCTGACTTTTCGTCCTTGGAGACAGACAGAAAATCCGCACCGAGAAACACTCCGGTGACGCCGCTGACCTCGAACAGGGCCTGCGCCAGCGGGCTCGACCCCGCTTCTGTCTCATTGGCAAAGTCAAATGGACCGGCTGTTCCAGCGACGGTTTCGCCTGGCAGGAACTTGATCGTATCCGGATTGGGCGTCGGTTCGGTTTGAATGAACATGGGTGTCAGCTCGTCTTTTCGTGACTAGCTGCTCAGATGGACAGTTTGCCCTTGGCTTTCAAGCTCTTGGGCGCGTCAGCCCTCAGTTGCCTCATCGCCGGACCCTTCACCCTCAGACGCGTCTTCGGCGGCAATGGCAGCCGCTTCGCGGGCCGCTCTTTCCTGCAGGAGCGCTGCGCCAAGGTCTTTCGTCGCCTCGGAAGCCTGGCCGAGATAGAAGGCCATCATGGCGAGGTGGTCAGCCATCAGGCGAGCGTCACCCGCCTGGCTGGACACGAAAATCGGGTTCAGCTCGGCGGCCCGCCGCCAAGCGGCTTCCAGCCGGTCCATCCGGGTTTCGACAGCTTCGCTGACGGCGATTTCAGGTTCGGCCAGCAGGGAAGCGGTGATCAGCTGGCTGGCGACATGGGCGCGGGCACGGGCTTCGAAGAAGATGCGAATGTCCTCTTTCGATGCAGGCCAGCCTTCGCGCATGCCGATCCGGGCTTCCAGACGGTCACGGGACGTATCAGCCCAGTTTGCAAAGAGGGCGAGTTCATCAACAACCGCGTCAGTGCCTTTCGGGGCCGTTGCGAGGTCCCGCTCAAGACGGCCTTCATAGCGGGCAAGCGCTTCTGCGGCGGCGGCAAGGCGCGGGGTCTGGGCCAGATCATCCTCTGGCGCCAGCAGGCGCGCGGCGGCTGAAAGGTCGGGATCAGCCGTGAAATCAGATGTGAGGGATTTCGCGGCGATCATGCGGGTAAATTCGCTAAGCGATGAAGAGAGGGATTTCTGCCAGGCGGGCAGGGCGGTCAGGCGGGCTTGCGGGTGCCATCCGGCACGGTCGCTGGCCCAGCCGGGCCCTTCCAGCTCGCGGCCGATCATGCTCAGCATGACGCCTGTTTCAGGCGAGGCCCACGGGGTTTCCGCCGACAGGATAACGGGGTCGTCATTGATGCTGTGCGAGGCCACGATCATCGCCGGGTAGAAACCGACAAGAACCAGCACCAGCAAGATCTGGAATGTTCGAACAATCCGGCGCCACCACAGCGAGGCCGAATGCATGAGCGGGGAGGGTTCAGCTTCTTCCAGATACTGCGCTGGAAGGTCCGTTCCGATAAGGGTAACTGCAGGACCTTCCCGATGCGGCGGTATCGGGAGCTTCTCCACATTGCTCATTGACGTTCTCTCTACCTGTGAACCGCCCCCGGAAATGCCACTTTTGGGGGCAAGCCAGCCGTTAGCAAGTCGTTAACGCATTAAACTTGCGACATCACGCAGATGAGCCTGCAATTTGCGCACCAAATCAGAGCCTTATCTTGAGCGGCCTATTCGATGATGACGAAACCTTCAGGAATGGGCGGCGGGGTCGAGGCAATGCCCACCGTCGCTTCGATGCGTTCACCGACGCCGCTTTCGCGTTCCTCATAGGCCGCAACCAGCGAAGTGTAGGGCGGAACGTGCACCCAGCCATCCTCGGCCGTGTTCTGCAGGAGTTCGAAATGCAGGTGGAAGGTGGTGGCCGTCCCGCCAAAGTCATTCGACACGTAACCCAGCGTCTGGCCCTTGGTGACCGTGTCGCCCGTTGAGACCTGAAGCGCGCGCATGTTCATGTGCATGTATTTGTACACACGCGGGCCTGATCGCATCGTGACGGTGTAGGTGCCGATTGACTGGATGATGCCATCCTCGACCGCGACGACTTCGTACATGGCGCGGTCTGCCGGCGGCGTGCCGCGAAGCGTATTGCAGCCTTCTGCCGTACCGACGCGAATGTCCTGGCCCTGGTGGATTTTGCTCACCGGGCAAAATGGCGAATTGCGATTGGATGACCGTTTTTCGCAGAAATTATCCCGCCAGGGATATTCATAATTGCGCGGATCGCACTGGTCACCGCCTCCGATTCCGCCGCCGAACATCCAGACCTGCGACTGCAGATAGGCGGGAGCCGACTTGATTGGAAAACGCATGTCCGGCGCGAATATGGCTTCGGTCTCAACCGTTCCGGTGCCAGACCCGGGCAGCAGCTGGCCAGGCTCGACATAAGAGAAAACCACGACCGGTTCGGGATCTGGTTCAACGGGATCGGTGACGGGCGTCGGGTCTGTTTCGGAATCAGTCGAATCGACAGGGTCGGTCACCGGATCGCTTTCGGTGGGGTCAGTCTCTACCGGATCAGTATCAACAGGATCAGTCTCGACGGGATCTGTCTCAACAGGGTCACCGTCTACCGGGTCGCTTTCTACAGGATCGGCATCTGTTGTATCCGTATCGGTCGGGTCTGAATCCACCGGATCAGTTTCCGTCGTGTCGGGGTCGGCGGGGTCGCTATCAGGATCGACAAGATCGGAACCGGTATCGGTGTCGTCCGCATCCGGGCTCGTATCGACCGGGTCGACAGGATCTGAGTCCGGCGTTTCGGTATCGTCACCCAAATCAGTCTCGACATCCGTGCCGGTATCCGGCGCGGTGGGATCGGCTGTGTCCACAGGCGTGACAGGGTCGTTATCGGTGCCTGTGTCGCCTGTGTTGTAGGGGTCTTCCACCGGCTCCGATGGCGGCGCAGGGCCGGGCGCACCGGGCGGAATTTCCGCCTTGTACTCGTTTTCGCGGCCATCGCCGGGATAGCGAATCTTGTCGCACGCCGGCACCATAAGCAGAGCGCCAGCGGCAAGTCCCCAAACCAGTTTCATCATTGCGTCCCCGAGATCACGATTTCTTCAGCGACGGCCAGCGCTTCCTCTTCGGTCACGCAATCGCCGCCCTCTGCCCCCGAGCCCAGGCATTCAAATTCTACCATGTAATCGGCGCCATACCGCGAGAATGAAACGATGGCGCCTGTCGTTGTTTCAGCAAATTTCATGTCTTCGCTCTCGTCATTCGCCTCGCCCGGTATATCGGTCACAAGGTTCGTTCCATTGACGATGAGATTGTACTCCGCGCCAGGGAAGACTGCGAAATATCCATCCGGAACAGGCCGAAATTGTGGCTGCTGGCCATCACTTGCGCCTGCAGGGCGGACCGGGCCGGTTGGCAACAGGACAGGCACGGGCGGCGCTGTTGATCCCGACTGGATGTTGAAGGAACTGTCGTCGTCCGGCGGGGAAGACGCCAGATCGGTCCGCGCGGCTTCCCAGTCGATCTCCGCTTTCACGGCGACCGCTGCTGGCCGGACAGTCTCGCTCTCAGCCGGCGCTGCTTCGGACGTCGTTTCCGGCTCAACCGGTGTTTCGGCAAGCTCTGTCTCAGCGGGCTGTTCGCTGACTTCTGGTGGGGCCGACTTGTCTTCGGCATCTTGATTCAGACGAAGGTCGCAGCCTGCAACCGCTATCCCCGCACCAAGCAGGGCCGCAATACCGAAACGGATTCTCATTGTTGTCAGCCTTCCTTGCTGGCCTTTGCCGAATAATCTCGCTCAACATAGACGACATTGTCCATCGCCTCGATTTCAGAGATGACCGAGCTCAGGCTGCGTGCGCCTGAACCGGCCAAGACAACCTCGCCGGAATAGCTGGCCCGCTCAAGGTGCAAGCCGCGCAGCGCAGGCTCGTCAGCGGCCCAACGGGCAAATTTCGCACGCGAGCCCTCAGGGTCCTTGCGAAAAGTCCGGCCAATCTCTTCGATAAGCGGTTCGCGCTCGAACCGAACGATGATGGCGTATTCCACGATTGCGGCGGTCGATGCGGCGCCTGTGACGGATGCCGGGCGGACCAGATCATTGTCGACAACACGATCGCCCGTACCGGAAATGTGCGGCCGTTCAGCGATCGGTGCATCAGCCGTGTGCGTGGATGGCGGCACATAGGACAGAACAGCATTCGAAGAACCGGGGCTGTCGGCGAGCCAAGCAACACCGCAGGCCGCACAGACGGACAGGGCCACAATGGCCAAGCCAATCTGGCCACCATAATAGTGCTTGGTCAACTTTTCGTCACTCTGTGCCACCGCCCATATCTTTCTTTATCGTACTATTCGTCGAGATTCACATCCGACAGGTTCAAAAGCCCTGCCCCGCAGGGCAGTTTGCAGGTTTCAGAGCCCTCACTGACAGGCTCTGCCCCCGGGTATTGATCGCATGGGCCCGAACATTGTTCCTGCGAGCGCGGGTTGAGCGCCGTCAACAAAACGTCAGCGAGGGCCGTGCCCGTCAGGTCAGGACGCTTCGATTTGATAAGCGCAAGCGCCGCTGAAACATGCGGAGCGGCCATGCTGGTGCCCTGCTCATAGGCGTAATAGCAGTCGGTGATTGCTTCATTCGTAACCGGGTCGGTGCAATTGCTTGCATGTTTTGTCGACAGAATGCCGTCAGGACGGCCATCGCCATTGTCGTCACGCTGCAAATCCCCGCCGGGGGCGAGGACATCCACTTCCGCCCCGTAATTGGAATAGGGCGCAATCTGCCCGCGCGCATCGCCTGCGGCCACCGACAGGACATTGTCGCAGCCGCCTGGCGCATAAAACTGCGTCGAGACCGAATCGTTGCCGGCCGCTGCCACAACGACGACGCCACGTTCAGTGACGGCATTGATCGCATCCTGCATCGATGCCGGGCAGAAACGGAACAGGCCGATGGACAAATTGATGATGTCGGCTGGATTGTCATTCCAGATTTCGTTGCCCAGCTCATCATATTCCGGGATCAGGCCGCCGGCCCAACGGATCGCGTCATTGATATCAGACAGCCGCCCGCCGCATTTGCCGAGGGCGCGAACCGGAACGATCTTCACGTTCCAGGCCCCGCCTGCGACGCCATTTTCATTGTTGGAAACCGAAGCGCCAACTGTTCCCGCCACATGTGTGCCGTGGAAGGTATCCTCGAAAACGAACTCTTCTGGGCACTGGTCACCGGGATCATTGGGGTCTGAATCGCGGCTATTGCCGTCATTCGCCATCGCGATGTCGGTCACCATGTCCCAGCCGGGCGCGACATTCGGAGAATCCTTGATGTCCGGATGGTCCATTTCCAGCCCGGTATCGACAATGGCGACGACCACTTCAGGAGAGCCCTGACTGGCCTGTTTCGTCCAGAAATCGACAAAGCCCGATCCGCCCTCGATCTCGCCGTCTCCTGAGCCCTGATTCATGAAGTTCCACTGCAGGGACCAGAGCGGATCATTCGGCGTGACCGCAACATTCGTCACCGGGCCGGAATTCTTTGGCCGGCGCACGAACTGGTTCTGGTACAGCCAGTCCTTCTCGACATATTCGAACTCGCCGCTGGCCTTGAGGTCCTGAATGACGCAGACCGTCGCGAGCACGGCGTCTTCGGAAATCTCTTCAGGGGTCATGCCGGAGGGGCATGTGATCGCCTCGTCATCTTCGGCGATCCAGGGGGTCACATTGTCATCGGGCCCACCATATTTGGTCGGCTTCATGGCGCGAGAGCCAACTTCGATGACCATCTGACCGGATCGCGAGCGCTGGATATTGGCCGCCAGCCCGTAACGCTGCGCCGTTTCGATCATCTGCGATTCCGCACTCACCTGCGCACCGATCGCATCCTGGCGCATCACGAGGCGGCGCTCAGCCGATTTCTGCGGGATGGGTATCGGCGAAGCGGCCGGCGGTGCTGGTTGGATGATCGGGCTGTCGTCGGTCCTTTCCGGAATCTGCACTTGAGGAGACTCCATTCGGTACTCCATCCTTGTGCGCGTATCTTTCAGCACTTCGCGTGGAAGCCCCTGCGCCATTTGCTCGCGTGATTTCGGATCAATTGTGATTGTCCGGCGGCTTTTCATCGCCCGGTCAAGCCGGGAGGGCTCGTCTGACGACATTGTGCGCGATGGGCTTTGCAGTTCGGCGATCTCTTCATCTGTGGGCACGACGATAACCGCGTCGGATTCGAAGCTTTCGACATAGGCATCGTAATCGGCGATGCTTGGCCCTTCGAAGGCTTCCGCAACGGTGTCAGGCTCAGGCATGCTGCGCGGTTTGGCGACAATCGACCCCACGACAAATTTGCTTGGGGCTGTCGCGACGCGAACGGGTGATGCTTCCTGCATCTCGCCCTGGAAGGCACGTGCCTCGACCGGAACGTTTTCCATTCTCGCCTGGTTGCCCGGTCCGCCGACGTCTTCACCGCCGAGCTGTCTCATGACGCCGTCACCAATCTCCGACAGGCGCTCCATGCGTTCATCGGTTCGGTCACACGAGGCCAAGGTCAGGCCAAGACCAATGGCTAGAATGCCTGCTGCAATTCGTTTGCTGGTTGTCATCCTGGATGCAATCCCCACGCTTCTGCCACCCCATTGAGATGCATGATAGCGGCAAGTTAACCAAATGACGAGGCTTGGTTTTGGACGATATTCGGGCAGCTTTACGATGCGCTAGATTGCGCCAAGCGCGTGACCCACAACCTCACCGGCCTCGCGGATCGCTTCGCGGGCCGGCATCGACATGGCTGTAAGGTTCATGAAGCCATGCACCATGCCGGGGTGTTCGCGGATCGTCACCGGAACGCCATGCGCGGCAAGCTTTGACGCATAGGCTTGCCCTTCATCTTTCAGCGGGTCCCAGCCGCAAAGCACAAAATGCGCGGGCGCCAGGCCCCGGAAGTCATCATCCGGCGCAAAGAGCGGCGACACTTTCGGGTCCATCCGGTCGGTTTCGCTATGGATGTAGGCATCGCGGAAATAGTCGAAGAGGTTCGGCGACAGGAAGAAGCCTTCCTGAAAGGTCAGTTTCTTGGCGCGAATGTCGACGAACTGGACGAGCGGATAGAGCAGAAGCTGAAACGCGGGCAACGGGCCGCCGCGCCGCGCCATCTCCTGACAGAGAAAGGCCGAAAGGTTGCCGCCCGCACTATCGCCCGCCACGCAGAGGCGGTCGGGGTCCATATTGAGCAGGTCAGCGCGCGCCGTCGCCCATTCCCAGGCCGCAACAGCATCCTCATGGGCTGCCGGAAAGGGGTTTTCAGGCGCGAGACGGTAGTCGACGGACAGGACACGGCAGCGCGACGCTGATGCAAGCCGGCGGCAAATCATGTCGTGGCTGTCGAGATCGCCGAGGACAAAGCCGCCGCCATGAAAGAAGATAATCCCCGGACCCGGTCCAATCCCCGCGCCGAGCGGCGTATACAGCCGCCCCTTCAGGGACGTTTCCGCACCATCGACAGCAAGGGTCGAAATTTCCGCCAGCTCCGGCGCGTCTCTCTCGACCGAGCGACTGGCGCGGTAGAAGCTCTGGCGCAACCGGTCGGTCGATTGTTTCCAGTCGAGCCCCGAAAAGTCGGGAAGCTTGAAACGGTCCATGAAGCCGCGAATTGTCTCATCCAGTGCCATAGGTGGTAGATGCAGATTCATCGCGACATTTTGAAGACCGAATTTTGAGTAAAGCCGAAAGTTTTCGATCTTGCCTGCTTTAATAGGCGTAGCGGTAGAACATGCGCTCGATTCCGTCGCGCTCTACCTGGATCCAGAGCTCTGCCCACACCCGCCCCTTTGTGCCGTCCGGCAGATCGTTGACCTGTTCGATCAGCTTGGCGCCTAGATCACAGAAATTCACGGACGCCACCGCAGCGTCCATCTCACTGCGGCTTTTGCCTTCCGTTGTCAGGAGGAGCATGAGGTCAGGGTTGGTCATCACCGACAAGCCGAGCCGTTGCAGCGCGCCCATATCGGACGATGTCAGGCGGCCATGGATAATCGGATCGGCCCGCGCGTCGCGGATCGCGTCCAGAAAGATGCCATTCAGCTCCAGCCCGAAATCATATAATCCGGCGCCATGCCCGACGCGGTCGAAGACGGCGGCATACAGCTCCTGGTCCGACAGCTTTGCGAACTGGATCAGGTCTGAGCCCTTGCAATAAGGCGCTCCCGATGCCGAAAGCTCGCGCAGCGCCTGCGACGTGGTTTCCAGGATACGCTCCGCATAGATTTCGTCGGCCATGGACAAGCGGTCTATGCTGGAGGCGACCGCATGTGTGCCCGCCTGCATGACGATCAGGCCGAGTTCGACCTCATCTGCCCCGCGAGACCTGGCTCGAAGAACATCTCGCTCAAGCGCGCTGGCCTCGGACGGAAATGTCCGCCGGAGCTTGCGAATAAACGTTCTCGTGGGCTCGTCCTCAAAAGCGGACAGCAGGGTTATGTTTTCCGGCTGTTCGGAGGCTGCAACTTCGGATTTGCCGGGTCCGGTCAAGGACGGAAAGTAAAGCACGCCGACGAACAGGACACTGACAAGCGCAACCGTGGCCAGGCCGAAAATCAGCCCACCCCCCGATTTCGCTTCAGAGTCACGTGCGTCAAACATCTGCTTCACCTCCCGGACAAGGCGCTAATCCAGGTTAATTGGGCCGGAAAATCCTGAAATTTCGTTATCAGGCTTTAACCACGCCGGGACCTGGCGGATCGGCGTAAAGCGCCTGAACCAGATTTGCACGGCGGTCCACCACACATCTCTGATTGACGTAGCCTTTGTCCGTGATTTCTCCAGCATCGATCGACGGCGGCTCCGTCATCACAAGGAAACGCTTTACCCGTCGCGACGATCCCTTTTCGCCAGCATTGAAGGCTTTAACCTTTGCGGCGAGGTCGCCCACAAGCCTGGCGTAGCCTTGCTGCATGTCGCCGCCCGCCTCTTTCACATAGCTCTGGAAGGTCGCCGGGGCTGGCCAGAAGAGCGCGCCGATGAAATCCTTGTCCTGCCCGGCAATGACCGCGTCAAAGACAAGCGGCGAGCAGGCCGCCACCAGAGCAGGGCGCAGCGTGCCGACACTGACCCAGGTCCCCGTCGACAGTTTGAAGTCTTCGCCCACGCGGCCATCGAAAATGATCCCTTTATTCGGGTCGTTTTCATCGACCATCACGGCCGCGTCGCCAAGCTTGTAGAAGCCTTCCTCGTCAAAGACTTCAGCGGTTTTCTCCGGCATGTCGAGATAACCATGCATGACGCTCGGGCCTTTGACGCGGACTTCGAGCTTGTTGCCGACCGGCACCAGCTTCAGCGTCATGCCTGGCAGGGGCAGGCCGATCAGGCCGACGCGTTCGACCACCCAGTGCACCACGGTAATGCCCTGCGTTTCGGTCGCGCCGTACATGGTCACGATCGGGATGCGTTTGCCGGTTGCCTTGATGGCGAGGGCCTGCAGACGGCCATAAAGATCATCTGACAGCGTTGCGCCACCATACCCGATCGACTTCATGTTCTTGAAGAAGGCGTTGAGCAGCTTGTCGTCTTTCTCCATGGCATCGGCCAGCATGGAGAGCGCGATGGGCGCGGTACCGAACGTCGTTGGCGACACGTCATAGATGTTGCGAATGGTTTCGCCGAACAGGTCCGGCGTCGGCTTGCCGCCATCGATCCAGAAGGTTGCGCCATTCCAGAGCGCGCCATTGAAGTTCACATTCGCGCCGGAAATATGGTTCCAGGGCAACCAGTCGAGCACCTGCGGCACCTCATCTGGGTCATAGTCCGGGTCCCGCGAATTATCGCGCAGGCCCTCGGTTCCGGCGATCATCGAGCACATCGCGCCTTGTGTCGTCGGGACCGGTTTCGGCATGCCGGTCGAGCCGGATGTAAAAAGATACTTGGCGATGGTCTCGTCATTCAGCGTCGCCATCGCCTCCGCCACGGCGGAGGTCGGCTCGGTCCGGGCCAGCGCGTCGAACGACTGGATCTCGTTGGTCGCGCCCTCCTTGGCAAACACCGTACAGCCATGATCACCCAGCGCGTCCAGGGCCTTCTTGAACGGCTCGACCTGCTGAACGAAAATGACCTTGGGCTCGACGGCTTCGAAACAGTGTTTCAGCTTCCCGAAGTCTGAGGACATGGTGGAGTAGGGCACAGAAATCGGGGCCACAGGCGCGCCCATCTTCTGGGCTGCGACGATAATCAGAGCGCTCTCAATCGTATTGCCCGACAGGATCATGACGGGCGCATCGGGGCCCGCGCCCATGTCGATGAAGGCCTGCGCCAGCGCATCGGTCTGCTGTTTCGCTTCGCCATAAGTCAGCGCGCGCCATTCATCGGTGGCGGGATCTCGCTGCTTTAGCCAGGGGCGGTCGGGATGTTCTGCGGCGCGTTCATCAAGGCAGTGCGGGATCGTCTTCGGCCGGTCCCCCGGCTTCTGGCGCGGCGTGAGATAGATCGTGCCATCCGGCTTCTTGATCATCTCAATGTCTGGTTCTTTTTGCGGTAAAGGCCTGAAGGGCGGAAGCGCCTGTCCGTCAGCCATGGTATCCTCCATTATGTCTCTTCTTTGGCTCTGAGTGTATAGGGTGCATTCAACCTGCCAAGGAAGGGGCTGTGATGACCGTGAGCCATTTCACACTAAAGCCTGTCGGCGCCGTTCGCTCCGGGCGGGACGAGCCAATTGACGACGGGTGGGACGCGATCCCGGCTCACATCGAACTGGACGATAACCAGTTCGGTCCCGAAGCGCTGTTCGGTCTTGACGGCTTCTCGCATGCCGAAGTGATCTTCCTGTTCGACAGGGTGGCGGAAGAAAAGATCGAACGCGGTGCCAGACACCCCAGAGGCAACAAGGACTGGCCGCTCATCGGGATTTTCGCGCAGCGCGGAAAGAACCGTCCGAACCGTCTCGGCCACACGATCTGCCGTATCCTGAAGGTCGATGGGCTGACCCTCTATCTCGAAGGCCTCGACGCCATTGACGGCACGCCGGTTCTCGACATCAAACCCGTCATGTCCGGCTTCCTCCCGCGCGGCGAGGTGAGCGAGCCGGACTGGTCACTGGAGCTGATGGCCGGCTACTGGTCCTGACGGTCATGCCAGGCGCGCCAGCCGCGCGCGATGGCTGCACGGATTTCGCTGACAGATTCCGGAGGGCCATCTGCGAGCAATGCCTGCACGGCATCCTCCTGTGTGCCGCCGAGCCCATTGAACCGCTCCACCTCATAGGCCACCCTTGAGGAATAGACGAATGAGCCTTCGCGCATCGACGCGTGGATGGACCTCCCGGCACGCTGCGCACGACGATCCATCTCGGCTCTACGGCGCTGCTTGTCTTCCCGCTCTTCCTCCAGATATCGGCGCAGCGCTTCAAGGTCTATGACGGGCTCTATATCGCCTGCCTGCTCTGGATCGGTTTCGTCGGCCATGCTGAACTCCTGCGTGCCCTCTTATTGAAAAGGCGCAGAATGTACGCGGACGAGGTCAGGCGCTCAGGACGTGAAGAGGCAGCGAACGCGTTGCGGCATTCACTTTATTCGCTCGGCGGGGCCTAGCCGACCTGCCGGCCCGTGCCCTCCCAGAAGGGGTCGCGCAGCTCGCGGCGGAGGATCTTGCCGGACGGGTTGCGCGGCAGCGCTGGAATGAAGTCCACCGATTTCGGGCATTTGTACCCGGCGATCTTCTCCTTCGCCCAGGAAATGATGCTGTCGGCATCCGGGGTGGCCCCCTCCTTCAGCACGATAATGGCTTTGACTTCCTCGCCCCATTTCTCACTCGGAATGCCGATGACGGCGACGTCCGCCACATCCGGATGTCCGAAGATGGCATTCTCGACTTCCGCCGGATAAACATTCTCGCCGCCCGAGACGATCATGTCCTTGATCCGGTCATGGATGAACAGGAAGCCGTCCTCGTCGAAATAGCCGGCATCGCCCGTATGGAAGAAACCGCCGCGCAGCGCGTCCTCGGTTGCCTCTTCGCGGGCCCAGTAGCCCTTCATGACAAAGTCCGACTTGATCACGATCTCGCCGACCTCGCCCTGCGGGACAGGATTTTCGTCGCCATCAACAACCCGCACGATCGACCCTGGATAAGGCACGCCGCAGGAGCGCAGCTTGCCCCAGGCCGGGTCATGGGCTTCCGGTGGAAGGAAGGTGCCGAGGCCGACGGTTTCAGTGAGGCCGTAGAGCTGGGAGAACTTCGCGCCGAACAGGTCCACGGCGCGGCGCAGGAGGTCTTCTGCAATCGGCGAGGCGCCATAGGAAATCGTCTTCAGTGACGAGAAATCACGCTCATCAACGCCGGGCACCTGGCTCAGCATCAGGATGACGGCCGGCACCCAGAAAGTGTGGTTGATCTTATGCTCTTCGACGAGGTTGAGGATCGTCATCGGCTCGATCTCGCGCAGGATGACCGTTTTCGCCCCCTGTGCGACCGCCAGAATGCCGATATTGCAGCCCGCCACATGGAAGAGCGGCATGGCATTCATCACCGCATCGCCCTCGTCATAAAGCGCCCAGTCGAGCTTGGCGACGCATTCGAAAACGGCGCGGTAATTGCCGTTTGTCAGCTGCACGCCCTTGGGCAGGCCGGTTGTGCCGGACGTGTAGAGCTGGATGACATCATCATCATCCTGCGTCTTCAGACCGGGGGCTTCCTCTGACTGCTCGTCGCGCCAGGAGAAAAAGGTAGGCCGGTTGTCGACCCCGCCATCAATCGCGATCACCTGTTTCAGGTCCGGGCACTCCGAGACGATCTGCGCAGCGGCCTGATAGAATTCCTTCGCGACAAACAGAACGGTGGCTTTGCTGTCTGCGAGAATGAACTGCATTTCCGGTGGCGCGAGCCGGTTATTGATGCCGGTCATCGCCGCGCGCGCCTTGGCGCAGCCAAACAGGATCTCGTAATAGACATCCATATTCTTGCCGAGATAGGCGACGCGGTCTCCCGGTTGGACACCGAGACTGATCAGTCCGTTGGCGATCTGATTGGCGCGTTTGTCGAGATCCGCATAGCTGGTCGAAGCGCCTTCAAACCATATGGCGGTTTCGTCAGGGCGCCGCTTCGCCTGTACAGAGGCGATATCGGCGATATGAGGCATGGCAACCGGATCGAGCATCTTCTTGGCTTCCTCTTGAGCTTATCAGCAAATTGTTTACTCGCTTGAAAGCGGTTTCCTGTCGACGGGGCAACCCTTCAACAGTAGCAAGTCTAGCGAAACAGGGAGAAAACGGGCCATGGCTGGAGCACAGACAATCATTCTCCACCAATACGAGATTTCGCCGTTTTCAGAGAAAGTGCGGCTTGCACTTCGCATGAAGAATCTCGGTTGGGCGGCGGTTGAAATTCCGAGCATCATGCCGAAGCCTCTATTGGTCCCGCTTACGGGCGGCTACCGAAAGACGCCTGTCCTTCAGATCGGCGCCGATATTTTTTGCGACACCTCAATGATCCTGCGTGCCCTTGAAGAGCGCTTCCCGATTCCGGGTATCGACCTTCCCGGACATGAGGGCCTGTCGCACATGGTCGCTTCATGGACGGACGGCAAATGGTTCCAGACCAGCGTTGGCGTCATCTTCGGCGCGCTGGGCGACAAAGTCCCCGAAGACTTAAGGAAAGACCGCGAAAAAATGTCCGGCCGGCCGTTCGATACCAAGGCGATGGCCGCAGCCGCGCCCATGTTGCAGGACCAGTGGCGAGCACAGCTCATGTGGATCGAGGAACGGCTCGAAGGCGGCCAGGGGGCCGGCGCCGGCCAGTGGATCGTCGGTATGAAACCGGGCCTCGTCGATGCGCACGCCTTCATGAATCCATGGTTTGTCGAGCAGAATATCCCGGATTTCCTCGAGACATGCTTCAAATCTGCGCCGCGCACAAAGGACTGGTACCAGCGCATGAAGGAAATCGAGGGCCAGGCCCCCGAAATGATCACCGGCGAAGAGGCCCTGAAGATCGCCCGGGATGCCGCCCCACGCCTCAAGGCCGCCAAGACCGAGGGCGAACTGCAGGGCTTCGAGCCCGGCGAGCATGTTGCTGTCGCGCCAGATGATTATGGCCGTGACTGGGTTGAGGGTGAGATCGTCATCGCCACCGCAGAACGCATCATCC
This sequence comes from Henriciella sp. AS95, assembly GCF_038900055.1. NCBI lineage: Bacteria > Pseudomonadati > Pseudomonadota > Alphaproteobacteria > Hyphomonadales > Hyphomonadaceae > Henriciella > Henriciella sp. AS95. The sequence continues at coordinate 70,225 of NZ_JBBMQM010000001.1, read as the reverse complement.
TGCACCGCCATGATGACCAGGCCGAGACGGTCAATATCCACTTCCCGCGCACCGGTTTCATGGTCCGCCGTCTGGACTAGGCCCAAGCCCTAGTTCTGGTGTCCTGTATAGGATTCCTCGGTTATGATCTCGTCGCTGACCTTCTTGGCCAGCGCGGCGCGTGGGTCGATGACTTTCTTGTTCTTCCAGTCGCCCTTGGCGATGATCGCAATGCTGATCATCGACACCAGCGCATAGCTGATCGGGAAGGCCCACCAGACGCCCTCGAGGCCGAGGCTGGTATTCTGAGACAGGATATATGCGACCGGGAACAGGATCATCCATTGCGAGATAATGGTCAGCATCATTGTCGTCAGCATATTGCCGGATGCCCGCAGCACACCGCTGAGCGCGAACTGGACGCCGAGCAGGCCCCAGGCCAGCGAGACGGTCCGCAGGAAGGTTGCGCCTGTGGCGATCACTTCTTCCTCGCCGGGCACGAAGAAGGCGACAAAATGCGGCGCAAAGGCAAACACGATGACGCCAAACACGCTGAGCACGCAGAAGGACACAAGCGCGCCCAGCCGTCCGATCCGTTCGGCGCGCGGCAGGTTTCCGGCGCCAATATTCTGGCCGACCAGGGTCGAGATCGCCATGGAAAAGCCCATGGCCGGGATCATCGCCACCTGGATCATGTTTGACCCGACCCCATAGGAGGCGATGGCCAGCGTCCCGAAACTCGCGATCAGGAAGGTCATGATGATCAGGCCGAAGGCCCGCGCCGACAGCTCGATCGAAGCCGGCAGGCCGAGGAAGAAGGCCTTCTTGATGAAGGCGAAGTCCGGCTTGAAATTCTTCAGCGAGACATGGATGCCATATTTGCCGCCAAACAGCACCAGCAGGCCGATACAGGTGGCGATGCTCTGCGTGACGAGTGTTGCGAGCGCGGCCCCCATCACACCCATGGCCGGGAAACTGCCCCATCCGAAGATGAAGAGCGGGTCGAGGAAGAAGTTGAGCAATACGGTGCCCGCGACGATCATGATCGGCAGGCGCATTTCGCCAATGCCGCGCATGATCGCCTGGAACATCATGAAGGAAAAGCTGAAGACAAGCCCCATGAAGGCGACATGCATGAAGCCTTTGGCGCCTGCATAAACATCGGGCTCGACGCCCATCAGCGTCAGCAGGGCAGGGGTCAGTAGATAGCCGGCAAGCCCCATCACAGCTGACGTGATCAGCACCATCAGCATGGTCTGCCCAGCGACGTGATTGACCATCTCCTGGTTCCGCGCGCCGAAATATTGCGCCACCAGGATGGAGCCTGCGATACCCAGACCGGAGCCGATCGCAATCGTCAGAAAGATGACCGGGAAGGAGACCGAGACGGCCGCAATCGCCGCATCGCCGAGACGCCCGACCCAGAACGCATCGATCAGCTGATAGGCCGATTGCAGCACATTCGCGATAATGATCGGGATCGCGAGCATCAGCAGCGATCGAAGGATCGGTCCTTCCAGCAAGGCTGCTGCGCGAGTATTCTGGCTCATGACAATCTCACCACTAAGCGGAAAGACCGTTTCTTAGATCAAGCCGCTTCCGTTGTCATGGCGACAAATACGTCTTCGAGATTGGGCTGATCGGTTGAAAGGTCAGCCACTCCAATACCGGCTTCGCGGACCTGTTCGAGAATGCGGCCGATGCCGGTCTCATTGCCGCGATAGCCGATCTTCAGGTCGCCGGTCGACAGCAGTTCAATTTCGAGATTGTTGAGGCTTTCGGGCACACTTGTGAGGGGCTCACGCGGGGTGACGAACAGAATGCGCTGATCGAGACGCTTCAGAAGTGTCTGCGTCGGTTCGCAGGCAATGATCTCGCCATGATTGACGATGGCGATCTCATCGCAAAGCTCTTCGGCTTCTTCCAGATAGTGTGTCGTCAGGATGATGGTCGTGCCTTCATCGTGCAGGCGGCGGACATATTGCCAGAGCGAGCGGCGAAGCTCGACATCGACACCGGCGGTCGGCTCGTCAAGGATCAGCACAGGCGGGTTGTGCACCAGCGCCTTGGCCACCATCAGGCGCCGCTTCATGCCGCCAGAGAGCTGGCGGACATAGGCGTCGCGCTTGTCGAGCAGGCCCACCGCATCGAGAATTTCATCGGTGCGCCGGTCAGCCTTTGGCACACCATAGAAACCGGCCTGCAGCTCCAGCGCTTCTTCCGGAGTGAAGAACGGGTCCATGGTGATTTCCTGGTTGACCACGCCGATCGCCGCCCGGCTCGCACGCGGATGCTTGTCGATGTCCATGCCCCAGATCTCCGCCTTGCCGGACGTCTTGGTGACGAGGCCCGCCAGGATGTTGATGAAGGTCGACTTGCCGGCGCCGTTCGGGCCGAGCAGGCCGAAAATGTGACCACGAGGAATTTTGAGGTCGATGCCTTTCAGCGCGCGCTTTTCCGGCATCTTGCCGCTGGCCGCGTAAGTCTTGTCGAGATTTTCGACTTCGATTGCATAGTCAGGTGCGGACATGCGCCCTCCGATCCATCAGCTGAAGGCGACATATAGGACGCCTAGCCGTCGATCTGAACCACCGGCGTTTCTTTTTGTCTGGTCTGTGCTCTCTGAAACCCCGGACGTTCGCGCAGCCGGTCGAGATAGACCTTGCAGGTCGATGTAATGCACCTCTCAAGTGGTGGCAGGACAGAGGCCAGCAGAATGGCATAGCCAATCGCAATATCCGCCATCGTAAACCGCCCCCCAGCCATCCACAGATTATGCTCCAGATGCCGGTCAACGCCCATCAGCCGGCCGGCAAACCACATCCGGTAGTCGTCAGCGACCTGTGGCTGGCGCCGGTTCTTGGGTTCCAGCGTCTCATAGCGGAGCACCAGCGTCTGCGGAAAGGTCAGCGTCGCGTCCGCGAAATACATCCAGTTGAGGTAAGCCCCGAAATCCTTCTCATTGGGCCGGATGATCAGGTCATGGCCTTGCTGCGTCTGGCCCAGATAATCGCAGATCGCGGTGGACTCCGTCATCTTCACTGTTCCGTCCGTATAGAACGGGATGGTGCCGAGCGGATTGATCTCAAGATACGGCTTGTACTTTACGCGAGGCGGGAAAGGCAGATTGACCAGCTCATAATCCATTTCCAGCTCCTCCAACGCCCAGAGCGGGCGGAAGGATCGGGCATTGCGGCAATGATAGAGCGTCGGTTTCATCAGTCTCATCCCTCTAAAGCTGTCGGTCTCGTGCCCTTGGCAATTGACTGCGGCGCCGGTCACAGACTACCTATGGCCCACATTTCAGGCAGGCAATGCTGTCATCGCGGAACAGGGTATCATCATGTCCACGACACCACTTCCAGGCGCACCGGAAACCATCATTACGCCAGAGCACCGCGTCGCTTGTGACGGCGGCGGCACAGCGCTTGGCCACCCGAAGGTCTGGTACGAGATGGGCGACGATGAAATGGTCGAGTGCGGCTATTGCGACCGACGCTTCGTCCTCAAGGGCGGCAAGTACGATCCGGATGCGCCAGCCGGCTGATCAGCGGGCGGCCTTGCGCGCTTTCCTGTCGCGTCGCCACATCCCGAATATTGTCGGTCCGTCAATGAGGTAGCGCTTTGCCAGGCGCTGCGGCTCGTTCGTCAGCCTGTGGAGCCATTCGAGCCGGTTCTTGCGCATCCATTCCGGCGCACGCCGCGTCTTGCCGGTGAGAAAATCGATGCTCGCGCCACAACAGATTCCGACGCCCTGAACGTCGCCGCGCTCACGCGCTGCCATCGCGACCATTTCCTGCTGGGGTGAGCCGACACACAGGAAGTGAAAGCGCGCCGGGTTTTCCGACATGAACTCAGCCGCCTTGCGGATCGCGTCCGGATTGTTGCGCAGCCCCATCGGCGCATCATGCCAGCGCACATCTGACAGGCCGAACTTCGCTTTCAGTGCCGTGATCTCGCTCGCCGTGCAGCCAATGACGACCACCGGCTCATCGCGCTCCAGTTCCCTTTCGAAAATCGCTTGCACGATGTCAGCACCCGGCGAGGCGGGCAGGTCCATCCGCTCCCAGCTCGCCAGCAGTTCCAGGATGCGGCTGTCATTCAGGATAAGGCCGGAGCCGTGATACATTTCGCCGAGGTCCGGCTCGCGCTTCAGGCGCACCATATGGTCGACATTCGGGGTCACCACATACCAGAAGCCCTCGCTGCCGAGAGCATTGGCCGCAATGTGCCGGGCAGCATCGCGGGCCTTCATGGCCTGGAAGGGCAGGCCGAGAAATTGCTGCGCGCCGTCGCGAGGCGGTGCGGTGTCGATGGGTGTGTTCGGCGTGATCTGGGAAGCCTGCATGGTAAACTCCTTTGCAGGTATTGCCTAAGAAAGTGCTTCTAGGGCGGGCTTGCTATGTCTTCGGCCGTGTCCGGTTTGCCCGGCTTCTTGCCGTAATCATGTTTTTTAAGAAGGCCGCGCAGCTGGTGATAGGTGAGGCCCAGCGTCTCGGCCGCCTTTCCCTGATGACCATCATGGGCGCCAAGCGCCGCGTCGATCAAGGCGGTTTCAAAAAGTTTAGTCTGCTCCTCGAAGGAGGCCCCAAGCTGAGGTTTGGGCAGGGCCGGTGCGGCTGCCTTAGGTGGGGGCGCAGGACTGCCCGTCAAGACCGCTGGCGGGCGATAAGGTGACTCGAACGGATCCAGCGCCTCCGGATCGAAGCGAACCGGCTCGCCCGTGGGGTTGGTCAGCGCGCGGGCGGTGATGCGCTGCGCGAAATTTCGCAGCTCACGGACATTGCCGGGCCAGTCATGCGCTTCGATGGCCGCGATGGCTGAGGGCGAGAAGCCCGGAAAGTCCTCCAGCATCTCGCGCGCCATCCGCCGGGCAAAGAAGTCGGCGAGCAGCGTCGCGTCGCCTTTCCGCGCTCTCAGCGGCGGCAATGTCACCACATCGAAGGCCAGCCGGTCGAGCAGGTCAGCCCTGAACTTTCCCGCGCGCACAGCCGAGGGCAGATCCACGTTGGTTGCCGCGACAACGCGCACATTGGTGGTCTGGACCTTCTCCCCGCCGAGACGCTGGAACTCTCCATATTCGATCACGCGCAGGAGCTTCTCCTGGACGCGCTGGGAGGCGGTCGCGATCTCATCGAGAAAGATGGTGCCGCCATCAGCCAGCTCGAACCGGCCCTGACGCCGATCGGTCGCGCCGGTAAACGCGCCGCGCTCATGCCCGAACAGTTCAGAATCGAGCAGGTCATTGGAAAGCGCCGCGCAGTTCACCTTCACATAAGGCCCGTCCCAGCGGCGCGAGAGGAAGTGAAGCCGTTCGGCGACCAGCTCCTTGCCCGTCCCCCGCTCGCCAATGACGAGCGCCGGGCGCTCCAGAGGGGCCAGCCTCGAAATATGTTCGAGCGCCGAAAGCCATTCGGGGGCCTCGCCAACAATTTGGGGAGCTTCACCAATCATAAGGGCAATATAACTAAATCACCGGCGAAAACAACTAAAATAGTTGGTCAAAAAGACTAAAAATGACAAGACGGTTTCACGCCAGTAAAAAATAAATCTATAAAAAACAATACACTAACTGGTTACCGCCAAACTGGCACGGTCCTTGAAATACCTATGCCATCACAGGCGATGGGCGTCGCCAAAACTGAAGGACTAAAGAACGAAATGACCGATCCACGTTATGACACACGCTACCAGGAAACCCGGGAAAACTCGGGCAAGTTTGGTCGCTGGCTCGCATCACGTCCCGCCGAATGCTGGATGTTCTTCGCAGCCGGTGTCTTCCTCGGCGGCCTCTTCTTCTAAGCGCCTGACAGAGTTCAACTGACGTCTCCTCCCAGACATCACCGAGTACGAAAGGATAAATACAATGGGACTTTTTTCCCGCCTCGGCGACATCATCAACTCCAACATCAATGCGATGCTGGACAGTGCAGAAAACCCGGAAAAAATCGCGCGCCTGATCATCCAGGAAATGGAAGACACGCTCGTTGAGGTTCGCACCTCCGCCGCCCGCGCCATGGCCGACAAGAAGGAAATGGAACGCGAGATCGACTATTACACCAAGGTCCGCAACGACTGGGAAAACAAGGCCGGCGTTGCCATCGACAAGGGCCGTGAAGACCTCGCCCGCGGTGCGCTGGTTGCCAAACAGAAAGCCGATGGCGAAATCGACCGCCGCAAAAATGCGATGGTTGCTGCCGAAGAAGCCTTCGAGAAGCACCAGGACGATCTTGCCAAGCTGCAGGCCAAGCTCGACGAGGCGAAAGCCAAGCACCGTGCGCTCATGATGCGCCGGGAAGCTGCTGAGCAACGTATCCGTATGCGGTCGCAGACCTATGACGGCAAAGTTGACGACGCCCTTGCCCGCTATGCGAGCGTCGAACGCAAGGTCGATGAGATGGAGGCCTATGCCGACCAGATCAAAGGCTCAGAGCCAAGCCTTGAAGCAGAATTCGCCGCTCTCGAACGCGACGAAGCTGTCGAAAAGGAACTCGAAGCCCTGAAGAAGTCACGCGCCAAGTCGACTGCAAAGTCTGCCAAAGCCAAAGACAGCGAGGACTAATCGATGCTGATCTCACTTATCGTACTCGCGGCCATTCTATCTGTTATTATCGTGCCTGGCCTTATACTCCAGCAAATGGATGAGCAGGTCCCAGGCAAGGAAGGATAGTTATGGATCCCGAATACATCATCGCCATCGTCGCGATCGCATCAATCTTCATCGTCTTTCCGGGCATGGTGTTCCACTACATCACCCTCTGGCGGAAGCAGAAGACCCTCGAACCCGACGATGAGCGCATGCTCGAAGACCTCTGGCGCTCCGCGAAAGCCATGGAGCGCCGCATCGAGACCCTCGAGCAGCTCGTAGACACACCTCAGGAGGATGGGATCTCGGCCCCGCGCCGGCCCCGCTCCCCGCTAGACCGATAGAAAGAAAAAAGAAAATGACCCGTCACCATCGTCATCATCGCCATCATCGTCCCCAAGAAGGTGAAGAAGATATGTTCAGATCGCCAAACCCGAAACGCCTTTACCGCTCGCGCACTGAGCGGGTCTGGGCGGGCGTCTGCGGCGGTATCGCAGAACGCTTCGGGTGGGACCCGCTCGTCGTTCGTCTTCTGGCGGTTGCATCCTTCTTTCTCTTCGCCGGGCCGCTGGTCATCCTCGCCTATATCGTGATGATCCTGCTGGTTCCGAAATCGCCAAAGGGCTACGGCTCGCTGGCGCCCGAGGAAGAAGCCTTCTGGCGCGGTGTTTCTGACCGCCCCAAGGCGACCTATTCCGGCCTGAAGTACAGCTTCATGGATCTCGAAGACCGTCTCCAGAACCTGGAACGCTCTGTCACCTCCGACGAATGGCGTCTTCGCCGCGAATTCCGAAACCTAGAGAAGAACTAAACCGATGTCGGCGCTCATCCTTCCTTTGCCAGTCGAGCAAACCCAGAGGCCAGAGGCCGAGATCATCAACTTTCCAGTCAAGGGGAAAACCAAAATGTCCAGCAACTTACAGACCAGCGGTTGGATCGCATGTATGGCCGCGATCGTTCTGCTGGTCGCCGCCACCGTCATCAGTTTCGCAGGCGGCGTGCATATTGAGGCCGGCGGCGTTCAGATGACGCTCAAGGCTTCGATGGAGCAGGGCGTTCACCTGGTCTTCGCCGCGGCGACCTGATCAGCCGCTTCGCTTCAGGTCGCGCAGGATCTGCCGCATGGGTGAAACGGCCTGAAGCGCCCCAACACTTGCAGGCGCAGGCTCTGAGAGGAGCTGCGCCGCGAGAATTTCACCCGCCCACGGCCCCCAGGTAAAGCCTCGAGAGCCAAACCCTCCCGCAAGATAGAGCCCCGGCACCAGAGGCGCATCCGCCTCAATCACCTGCCCGTGCCGCACCCCGTCAAACACCTCTCGCGCCGCCTCAAAATCCGGCACAGCGCCGATCAGGGGCAACCGGTCCGGCGTTGTTGCGCGAATGCCGGCGCGGCTCTTGATCGACTGCTTCCTTGCATCCTGACGCCAGTACGGATCGAGCGTCTCAAGGGCCGCCATGTTCTGGGCGCGCGCTTGTTCGGTCTCAGTGACCACGCCGCCCTCCCAGGCCTCAAACGTTGCGCCCCAGAGACGGTCCGTTCCGTGTGTCAGCGCATAATGCCCGCTCGCAATCGCTGATGGCGGGGTCGACGCGCTGCCTGTCGTGAACTCGACCTGTCCCTGGCGCCCCGCAATCTTTAGCCACGCCAGCCACTCGGTGATCGCCTGGCCGGTTGCGAGAAGAGTGGGGACGCCGTCTACCAGATCGTCTGGTGAAAGCGCGCGCCCGGTCTCGACCTTGATGCCGTCTAGCAGGCTATCGATCAGCTTGACCGGCTCAAGGATCATCGCGCCCTTGTGCAGCACGCCGCCGCTCGTCGCCTCGAGATTCTCAAGCCCAAGCGGCGGATCGGCGAGCAGCTTTTCAAACCGCTCGCCTTCGCGCGCATCCTTCGGGCGGTGCGCCACCTCCGTCATGATGACGCCGGGGCGGCCTGAATAGAACCGCCGCGCCGCCAGATAGGCATCAATCAGCAGGCGCGCCTGAACCGTGTCACCGGCGTCGAGGCGCGGCATGACAAGCGCCAGCGGGTTACCGCTTGCTGCGCTGGCCGGCCCGGCCGCGTCTATGACTTCCACTTCCAGTCCGCGATCAGCCAGGACGCGCGCCGCAGACGCCCCCGCGATACCAGCCCCGACGACGCGCACCTTGCGGGGCCGTTGGGCAGGGCCGCGAAGGCCGTAAATGTCCGCAGGCCGGGTGTCGCCTCCCGAAAAACGCACCTCCAGCCGCTCGCGCTTGAAACCAAAGCCCGGCGCCTTCTCGACCTCGAAGCCCGCCGCCGCCAAGCCCCGCCTCACGGCGCCGGCCACGGTAAACGTCCCAAGCTTGGCGCCCTCTGCGGAGCGCGCATGCACGAGCGGCCACAGGCTCTCGGCCCACATCGCGTCATTCTTTGCAGGCGAAAATCCGTCCAGGAACCAGGCATCGGCCTTGAACCGGCTCTCAGGCAGCGTTTGCGAAATCTCGCCGACATGAAGCATCAGTGTCAGCCGCTCATCCGGCCAGACCATCCGCTGTACGCCGCTCGCCCGGTCCGGCCACGCATCCGCCAGCTTGCCTGGCAGGTCTTCAAGTTCCGGCCAGGCGCCAAGCGCTCGCGCAGCATCACCCGCATCCAGCAAATAGCCTTCAAACGAGACGAAATGCAGCCATTGCCCCGGCGCTCTCGTTCGCCGCCAGCGCTCCCAGACCGCCAGGAAGTTCAGCCCCGTTCCAAAGCCAAGCTCTGCAATGGTGAACGTGTCGCGCCCGGCCCACCGCTCCGGCAGGCCGCAGCCCTGCATGAAGACGGTCCGCGCTTCCTCCAGCCCGTTATGCCGCGAGAAATAAACGTCGCCCACGCGCTCATCGACGGGCGTTCCATCTTCCTTCCAGCTGAGGTCAGGGCGGGGCGGCAGGCGGCTCATACGTCCTGCTAGCACGAAGATTATATTTTGCGAGTGCCGGAACATGTGCCCCCGCGCAGGGGTTTCTTATGTGGGACTGGAAAACAACCCTGAAAGGAGCTCAGAATGGGCAAGGACCAAGTAAAAGGCGCGGCCAAACAGGCCGAAGGCAAAGTCAAAGAAGTCGCTGGCGTCGCTACCGACAACCGCGAACTCGAAGCCGAAGGCAAGGCCAAGCAGGTCGAAGGCAAAGGCCAGGAAATGGTCGGCAAAGCCAAGGACAAGCTGAAAGACGACGACAAAGACTAGGCCGTCTGAATAGACCGGGCAGGGTTGGGAGGCTGTTGGCCGCACCCGCCCTGCTTTGCGTTGTGGCGGCTTGAATAATCACACCCGCGCCGTCATCTCAGCTGCAACAGTCGAGCGAGCATGATGTGAGCCCTATGAATATCGAGCATGAAGAGACCGAATCTGGCGGGCGGTATTTTATCCGCATCGACGGCCGCGAAGCCGAAATGACCTATTCCAAAGCTGGCGACGGTATCATCATCATCGATCATACCGGCGTGCCCGACGCGCTGGGCGGCCAGGGCATCGGCAAACTGCTCGTGGAGCGCGGCGTCGAGGATGCGCGCAAGGCAGGCAAGAAAATCGTGCCGCTGTGCACCTATGCAAAAGCCCAGATCGAAAAACACCCTGAATGGCAGGACGTGCTGAAATGACAGACCTTACACTGAAAGACAGTGGCCACCGCCTGACCGCAGACGTCGACGGCGAGGAGCTCGAAATTCGCTATGGCTGGGCCAGCAAGGACGTGATGCGCGTCGATTTCGTCGGCGTGCCCTCATCGCTGGGCGGGCGCGGCCTCGGCACGAAACTTGTCGGTAAGCTTGTCGAGAAAGCCCGCAAGGAAGACTTCCGCCTGCAGCCTGTCTGCGGCTTTGCGCGCTTGCAGCTTCAGCGCCATAAGGACTGGCACGACGTCCTCGCCTGAGGCATACCGGCCCGCATGAGCGAGCCTTTCTGGAAAACAAAATCGCTGGCAGAGATGACCCCTGAAGAGTGGGAGTCTGTCTGTGATGGCTGCGCGAAATGCTGCCTGCTAAAGCTTGAGGACGAGGATAGCGGCGACATCGCCTATACGCGCCTTCATTGCCGCCTCCTGGACGCCGATCTCTGCCGCTGCGCCGACTATGAGAACCGCAAATCCATCGTGCCCGATTGCGTGATCCTCACCCCGAAATCAGTTTCCGAGCTGAAATGGATGCCGCAGAGCTGCGCCTATCGCCGCCTGCATGAGGGCCGAGGCCTGCCAGACTGGCACCACCTGATCAGCGGCGACCGGGACCGCGTCCACAAGGACGGTCACTCCATCATGGGCCAGACGGTCAGCGAAGACACCGTCTTCGAGGAAGACCAGATCGACTGGATCATCGACTGGGACGGCAATCCGCCCTAAGGGAAGATCCCATCGTGACGACGGGAATGGGCGCGAACTCTCCCACTTCGCAGACGCCATCCGCGCGGCCTTGCAGGCGAACCGGACATCGCGCCGGCCGGTCAAATCATGCGTGACGCCTTTTGCGGTGGCGCGACCAGCGCCAGATATGGGCGCTGGCAAGCATGAGCGCGCCTGTGACGGTCACCGGTGTCTCGACCTCATGAAGGGGTTCGAGAAAGGCGGCTGCGAGCAACAGGGTAAGACCCGTCACAGCCAGCAGAATAAATCCCGCCCCGGCATGTGAACGGCTGCCACGGACAATTGCAAAGCCAGAGAGCGGCAAGGCGATGAGCACGAAGGCCTTGTGCACCCACTCGGCTTGCGCCCAGGCCCCCGCCAGCGGCAGCATGGCCGCGAGCAGTGGCAGCGCGAGGCAGTGGATCATGCAAAGGCCGGATAGGGTTATCGCAGACGCATCAATTGCCCGCGCGGTCATGGCTCGGCTGGACATCACAGCCGCTCCGGTATGGCGGTATGTCGCGATGGTAGAGGCCGCTGCGGCAGTCGGTTCGACAGCATGAAAAATTTCCCATTTGTGTTATATTATAACGCCATGTATTAAGGGCGTGTGGGCTTGGCAAGAGGTGTTTTGTAAATGGCAGATAAAACAGGCTGTCGTCCTCAAGTGATGCGCCTTTCATGATGCGCCGCATGGCCGGACGATGCCTTGCGGCACTGCTGGTGATCACCAGTGCAGGCTGCGGTGATCGTGCCTTGCCAGCCGCCGAAGCGCCGGCAAACCGCGTTACCAAACCGCCGCCCATACCGGACGGCCGCGAGAACGTAGGCTTCGAAAAACCAGAGGCTGCCACGCAGGAAACGGCCAACAGTGAGACGCAGGCATCAGACGATGCGCCAGCCGCCGAAAGCTCCATGCGCAAATATTGGGGCGTCAAGGAGGGCGAACCGCTCCGTCTGGTCTGGGAAGACCTTCTGCCCGAAGGCGCCGAGGCCGAACTCGCCCGCCAGCAGGCCGAATTTTATGAGATGCTGGAGAAGCGCTACGCGGCCCAATCGACCTCCCTCATGGATGCGCAGCCTTTTGGCGAGATCGCGGAAGGCTCCGACATGGACTACATGCCCCAGCTCGGCACCTTCGATGTGGTTGATGATCTCGATGGCGAATTCATTCGTATCCCCGGCTACATCGTTCCTTTCGATTTCGATGAGAGCCGCAAACACACGGAATTCCTGCTCGTGCCCTATATGGGGGCCTGCATCCACACACCGCCGCCGCCACCGAACCAGGTGATCTTTGTCAGGGCTGATCCTGCGGTGAAGATCGGCGATATCTGGTCGCCTTACTGGCTTGAAGGTACCATCCTCACAGAGAAGAATCAGAACGCCGTCGGTGATGCCGCCTACACGCTGGACCTGACCGAACTGGAGCCCTATCGCGACCGGTAAGCGCAGGGTTTGGGGCCGTCATAGCGGGGAAACGTGCCGAAATATCCAACCCCCTCGCGTCCCATGCTTTACTTCCCGCATGTTCGACCGTGCGTGGATCCTCTCCATTCTTGCGAAGCTTCCGGCCTGTTACTGGCCGGTCTTACTCTGGGATGTGCTGCGGGTTGGCCGCCTCGTTCGCGCCTATCGCGAGGCCAATCCGCAGGGCGGCATGGTCGGTATCGGCGTCACTATTAAGGGCCGCATCCACATCAAATGGGCGATGCCGGCCGATACGCCGTCCGAGACCGACTGGACGCTTTACGCGCGCCGGGCCCCCTGGCTCGGGCAAGACCTCGATGCCGGCTCAGCCGGTTTTGCGCGCTTCAGTGCGCCAGCGGCCGGGCATTGGCTGGAAATCGGCCCACAATCGGCCTGTTTTCCGGCCGCTCTCGAACCCGCTTTCATCGACTCCGGTTAGCGCTGTGCCCATCCCGAATTCAGACCCGCCCGCCGCATGTCGCCAGACTCTGCGGCCGCGGGTGCTGACGCAAATGGCTCGGCCCTAGCGCGTAATGCGCAGCTTGTTGAGGTCGGAGCCGATCGATCCGAAAGCGTCATCCAGCGCATCAGAAGAGGGCGCATACCAGTATTTGCCTTTGTCCGTCGCACAGTTCTGGAATATCGCCCGCGTTCCCGAATCGGCTGAATTGGACAGGACGACCGTATAGACGATGATGTTCATCGCTTTCGCCTCATTGCACAGCTGCGTGACGCGATTGTCGATCTTCTTCGCCACGTTTGACGAATTGGTGGTGTTGAAGAGGTCATTCATCTGAGTTTCGCCCAGGCGGCCATAGCCGGTTATGTCGGATTTCTCAGACCCCTTCTTCACGCGCGAGCCATCATTGCCCGCATTGTAGATGGAGTTGTCGCCGTCCGTCATCAGAACGATCGCGCGGCGCCAGCGCGGCGAATTCCAGATGACCTCGCCGGTCTTCTTGTCGACGATCTTGCTGGATTCGTCGAAAGGCACGCCAGGCGACAGGGTACGGATGCCCCAGGCCATTCCGATGTCGGACAGCGTACCGCCGCGGTTCCAGGCGGTCATATCCTTGAGGGCGTCTTCCACATCCTTTTTCTTGCCTGTGAGCGGGAGGATGGGGGTCGGGCAACCGACATTCGGGCCAGAGAATGAGTTCGAGTTCCTGTTGCCGCCAGGATCGACGCTGCCCGGCTTGATGGTTCCGATGACGAAGCCATTGTCGTGAACCTCGTACTGGTTGTCATTGTAGATCGGCCACAGCATGGGTGTCCACTTTTTGCCGAAACTGGGGGGCGTGTCGGCAATGGAATCGTCGCCGCCACGCTCCAGCACGCAGCCCTTCCACTGGGTCTTGTCTTTGGGGTCATAGTGGAATGTCTGCAGCAGGGGCTCCGCCACGCCGGTGCGGTTCTGGGGATCCTGCAGCTTGAACGCGGCAAGGTCGAGCGGATTGATGATGCCGGGTGCCGCATCGCCCGGATTGACCATCGACGCATAAGGGACGACGGCCATACGCACTTCGTCCTCGGCGTCTTCGCTGTCGAAGAGGGATTTGGTCAGGCTGAGCGATGCAGAGCGCAGCGCCTCGATACGGTTCTTGCCACCGCCCATAGAGCCCCACATCGATCCTGTATTGTCGAGAACAAGCGAGACCATGATCCCGCCGCCGGCGCGCTTCACATCGGTCTCGGCAGAGACCATCACCTGGTCACCCGCCACGATCTGGATGAAGAAGGTATTCATCTTCACCGTGCCCGTCAGGAACACTTTTTCTGCCGAACTCGTGACGGAGACGGACTCAACGGTCACGCCGGGCATGTCGAAGTTTCGGCTGACATAGAGCTGCGCAAGGTCGTTAAGTTCCTGTTGCGAGCCATAGGTCGTGCCGACGGCCAGCGCTGCCGAATCGAGCGCGCCCTGGAAGTTGTACTTCACGAGGTACATGCGCGAGCCATCGACCGCGAGCCCGACACACGCGATGAGTGGGATCACCATGAGCGCGAAGTTCATCGCTATGGCCCCGCTGCGAGCCCTCAGCCAGTCACGGATAAAACCAATCATCAGCTGCCACCTGCCGTATAGCCGTCCCAGGAAATGCCGGCGTCATGGATCTTGCCTTCAAAAGCGATCGCGCGGGTCGTGCGAGGCTTGAAGTAGAGCACGCCTTGCTCGCTGAGGTCATCGCCGCCTGAGAGGACGGTGATCGCCGAGGTGTAGCGCAGCGTGGCGCTGACCTGGATCACACTTTCGCCCGGAGCGGCCAGCCCACGGGCTGCCTCAACATCAACCTCGCCAGGAAGCCCGCCGCGCCAGCGCTGCCACAGCTTGACCGGGTCTCCATTCTGCTGGAAGCCAATGCTGGCGATCGCGATGTCCAGGGCACCTTCTTCGACATTGACCTGCTGCATCATCTGGTCGGCAGCTTCGTAAATGGTGTCCAGATCATCTTCGCTGAGGTCGTCATCCCGAGAGAGAAGATCGCCAAACTGGTAGAGGTAGCGCTCGAACTCGTCGGCCGCCTGAAACCGGAAGGTGATGTCGAAGATCGCGAGCATCATCAGCGCCAGCGGCCCGGCGATCAGCGCGAACTCCAGCGCCGCGAGGCCAGACGTGTCACGCAGCAAGTGTCGAAGGCGCGTCAGCATTTCTTGACACACCCGAACGGTTCGTTCTTGCCCATGGTGAACCCGATCAGGATCATCGGCTCACCGGACGGCTGGAAGATGTCCTGCATGAACGGCGTCACGAAGTGATAGGGCGTCGCCACTCGCATCACGGTGATCTCTTCTGACTTGCCGGGCTTGAAGACAAAGTTGGCTGGCGTGCTGCCATTGAACGCGGCATCCGGAAGCTTTGCGTCCTTCAATTCCTTGAATGAGCGAACGTCGAAATAAAGATCATTGCAGCTGAACAATATGGAGCTGTTGGCACAGACAAGGTCATTGAACGCCGTTTCAGGATCGTCTGCTGTCTGGATTTCGCCGGTCTGGATGTCGCGCGCCATCTCATACAGAACGTGTTTGACGAAGTTTCGCTTGAAGACGTAGATCGAAAATTCAATCGTACCGAGA
The DNA here is from genome assembly GCF_038900055.1 of Henriciella sp. AS95. Taxonomy (NCBI): domain Bacteria; kingdom Pseudomonadati; phylum Pseudomonadota; class Alphaproteobacteria; order Hyphomonadales; family Hyphomonadaceae; genus Henriciella; species Henriciella sp. AS95. Next base: position 54,768 of record NZ_JBBMQM010000001.1, on the reverse strand, counting down.
ACCATGATCAGGAATATCGGGACGATCAGGGCGAACTCGACCATTGTCGACGCCCTTATGTCACCGGCAATGCGGCGGCCCGAAGAGGAGGTATTGAAACGGATCACTGGTAGAAAGCCGGTTTCTGTTAACCAGGAGTTCTTTAGTGCAAGTTGAATAATGAATGATGAACCGGAACAAAAGTTTAGCGGCCTTCAGCGCATGCAGAAGGCTTCCACCCTCGCAAGGGCTCAGCTTGAAAGAGTTCGGGATCTGTCGGCTATAGCCTGGCCTGAAGATCAGGGCCCTTCGACCTCATAGCCCTCGTCGCGCAGCATGGTGATGACGCTGTCGGGGCCTGCGAGGTGACCAGCGCCAACCGCGATGAAGACCGTGCCAGGCTCATCCAGCATTGCTTCGATCTGTGGGACCCAGTTGGAATTTCTTTCAAGGAACAGCGCATCATAGATGCCTTCGCCGCCGCCCGTGTCCGGGTTGGCGACGAGCACGCCCAGTCCGGTGACGTCGCCGTCAGCCCACTCATCGACAATCTGATCCAGCATCTGGCTGGACTCTGGCAGGGCGAGCGCCGTCTCGTACAGGAACTCCTCCTGCACGTCTTCCGGCAGGGTGTCGAAGATGTCGGCCTGGAACGCGGCCGTTTCGAGATAGCCGAACGTCTTTCCGTCTTCTCTCGCGTCGGCGATCAGGGTCTTCTCAACGCCGGAATCCGGGTTGAAACCATCACTTTGCAGCTGCAGAACCGATAGCGTTACCGCCGCCATCCACGGTTCCATCGGGTCGAAACTCGTGGCCGGTATGCCCATCGGCTTCAAGGCTTCATTCAGGGCTTCAAGGTCCGTTGAACTTAGCTCTGTCGAGAGTTTGCGGCCATCCTGATAGAGCCCTTTCTTCTGGAAGTCCTGCGCCATGGCGCGCATGCCTTCCTCACTTTCCATGTCGATTTCGAGAACGAGTTTATCGGCACTCTCAAACGCGGCATCAAATTCATCTGTCCGCCATTCCAGCTCCGGGCGTAGAATATGGACCGTGCCGAACATATGGATCGTCGTGTCATCATCGGAGAGCGTCCACAGGGCCGGCGAGCCTGAGCCGCTCGTTGTGCGGGCTTCGGCGAGCGCCTCTTCATATTCGTCGATGATATCCTGTTTGTCGCGGCGCACTTCGGCCTCAGGCGTGTCATCACCCTCGCTTGCAGAAATGTCGTGCGGGTCGCTGGTTGCCGGCGCGGTGTCATCATTGCCGCAAGCGGCAAGTCCTGACAGCAGGGCCACGGCGCAGGCCCCGGCGAAGACAGGTTTGAAACGATTGGCCATGCATGAAGCTCCTTTGAGACAGCGCAGTTGGCGCACCTTTGCATAGCTCGCTGCCGGGTGAAAGCTGTCTTGTCGTGCGGGCAGGTGATTGCCCTTCGGCGCGGCTTCGCCTATGGACTGGCCCAACGCACCTATAGCTCAGCTGGATAGAGCGCTGCCCTCCGAAGGCAGAGGTCACAGGTTCGAATCCTGTTAGGTGCGCCATTCTCTGACATTTGAGACAAGAGAGGCCGGACTGGAGCGGGTACACGGAATCGAACCGAGATCCTCAGCTTGGAAGGCTGCTGCACTACCGTTGTGCTATACCCGCCCGGAGTCTCCGGACTTTCGCTTTGCCGACCCTAGCATCAAACAGGGCAGTGGTGGAGGGGACAGGATTCGAACCTGTGTACGCTATGCGGGCAGATTTACAGTCTGCTGCCTTTAACCACTCGGCCACCCCTCCAGGGCGTGCCCTGCGACGCTCAGATTGACGCCGCCGGAACAGGACGCCAAATGACTGCAACAGCAGGCACCGGCGCACCGAAGCGCGTCTTATAGGGATGAAGACTATCGCACGCAACCATCAGAAACGGCGTTTTACAGCTAGCGGTTCGAGCGATCCGTCCGCGCCGGTTTGGCTGTGGGGCCAACACGCCGTCGAAGCCGCAATTGCCAACCCTGAACGCGAGGTGCTGCGCCAGATCGCGAGCGAGAATGCGGCGCGCCGCCTCAGCCTGTCCGATGTCGAAATCCTCGACCCGAAAGCCATCGATAAACTTCTGCCGCCGGGCGCTGTGCATCAGGGACTGGCCATCCGCGTGAAACCACTTGAGGCGCTCTCGCTTGATGATGTGCTGGCGAGGCCCGACGCCCCGACGCGCATCTGCGTTCTCGATCAACTGTCCGACCCCCATAATCTTGGTGCTATATTCAGGTCTGCGGCGGCCTTTGGTATCGGCGCGATTGTCCTGCAGACGCGCCATACCCCACCGATCACGGGCGTGGCAGCAAAGGCTGCGGCCGGTGCGATCGAGACTGTCGCCGAAGTGCGCGCCGTCAATATTGCGCGGACGATTGACCAGCTTGGCGCGGAAGGCTTTCACACCATCGGCCTTGCCGGAGAGGGAAGCGAGACGATTGTGGATGCTGTCAGCGGTGCCCCGAAAGTGGCGTTCGTCATGGGCGCAGAAGGCTCGGGCCTTCGTCCGGCCGTGGCGAAAGCCTGCGCCAGCCTGGCGCGCATCCCAATGCAGCCGGGCATGGAGAGCCTTAACGTCTCCAATGCCGCGGCGATTGCGTTCTACGAGGCTTTCAGAGGGTAGAGGTCAGCCAGTATGGAAATCAGGCGACTGTCGAAGAGCGATGTCGGCGCGACATACCCCGTCATGTCCCAGCTGCGGCCGCATATTTCGGAAGCTGAGTATCCGGTATGGATAGAACGTGTCCTTGCCGACGGCGCTCATATCATTGCAGCCTGGCGAGACGGTCGCTGCATCGGTTGCGCGACTTATCGTCAGGAATTTCGGCTCGCGACCGGTGATCTTGTCTATGTCGACGATTTGGTGACGGACATGAATGCGCGCTCGACTGGCGTCGGCAAGGCGCTCATTGACTGGGTTGAAGCAGAAGCCAACCGGCTGGGGGCGAAAGTGCTTATCCTTGATTCAGGCACGCAGAGAGAGCGCGCTCACGCCTTTTACTTCCGCGAAGGCTTCACCATCACGTCCTTCAATTTCAAGAAGCCGCTGGATTAGTCCGGCCGTTTCGACCGCTTGGCTTTCTGCCGGAAGCGATTGAGACCGGTTCATCCCCGCTCCCTGCAAAGGGACTCGATCAGGCGCTCGCTTCGGCCTATGAGACACGCCATGACAATACACGGCCCCGTTTCGAACACCTATTTCTCACAGCGTCTCAAGCTTCATTATGTTGACTGGGGCAATGAGGACAAACCGCCGCTTCTGCTGGTTCATGGCGGGCGCGACCATTGCCGCAGCTGGGACTGGGTTGCCCAGGAGTTGCGCCATGACTGGCATGTGATTGCCCCCGACCTTCGGGGCCATGGCGACAGCGCGTGGTCGCCTGAGGGCAACTACAACATGCAGGCCTATATCTATGATCTCGCGCAGCTCATTCACCAGCTGAAGCTCGCGCCGGTCACCATCGTTTCGCACTCGCTCGGCGGCAATATCTGCCTGCGCTATACCGGGCTCTATCCGGAGAATGTGAAGAAGCTCGTCGCGATCGAGGGGCTCGGCCCCAGCCCGAAAATGCTGGAGGAGCGGCAAAAGACGCCCTGGCAGGACCGGTTCCGCAAGATGATCGAGGACAAGCGCGCGCTCTCAGGTCGCCAGCCAAAGCGCTATGACAGCCTTGAACAGGCTTATGCCCGGATGAAGGAAGAGAACAGCTTCCTGTCCGAAGAGCAGGCCCGGCATCTCACAATGAACGGCATCGCCCGCAATGAGGATGGTACGTATAGCTGGAAGTTCGACAATTATCTGCGCGTCTGGGAATCGGTTGATCTCACCCAGGAGCAGATCCAGGATCTCTGGGCGTCGATCACCTGTCCGACGCTATTGCTCTACGGCGAGAAGAGCTGGGCGTCGAACCCGGCTGAGGATGGCCGGGACAAGTATTTCCAGAATGCCGAAGTGAAGCTCTTCCCGGAGGCCGGCCACTGGCTCCATCACGACCGGTTCGACCTCTTCATGGAAACGCTGCGCGACTTCCTCTGAGAGAAATCTCCCCTCTGTGACCCTTCAAACGGAACGTTGACGAGCAAAGCATTTGAGTTTATCGTTTTTCGATGAATTCAAGATTCGACTATCGTCCTGGAGACGTCGTCTCCGTCCGCTTTGGCGGTGTGCTTCGCCATTATGGTGTCGTGACCCATGGCGGGCGCATCATCTCGAATAATGGCCGCTATGGCGGTGTCGTCTCGCAGAGCCTTTCGGAGTTTGCCCGCGGACGGGAGATCCACAATCATGGCCCTGGCGACGGCGAGAGTGACTATCTTGCTTCAGCGCGCGCCACCCGCCGCCTTGGCCACGATTATCATCTGACTGGCTCGAACTGTGTGCATTTCGTCCGTTCAGCGCGAGGTCGAAAACCCACGGCGACGCAAATTGCACGCGGAACCTTCGAGGCCTTTCGCGACATGATGAAACCGCGGCGGCGCCACTGAGCCAAACGTGCTTTCAAACGGATTCGCGGAACGTCTTCCAGCAGGACACGCCGACATCATTATAGCGACGCATCGTTTCAACCATTCTACAGAACCGATCATCCGGCCCGAGTTCTGGCGGTAGCAGCGGATCGAAATTGATCGAGCGAATGACGCTCTGACCAATCAGGAACGTCTCACGCGCCGCCATCGGAACGGTCAGGTCCGGCAGGATGTTGAGGCTCTCCTCCATTGTCCGGATCGCCCGATCATAGGACTCGCGCAAAGCCTCGGTCGACCAGAGGCTCGCCCACCGCTTTTCTTCCGCTGTCGCCGTTGCCGAGACGCGATGAATAAGCAGGTCCTCATCCGCCCCGATATCAACGAGATCATCGCGGTGATCGCTCAGGGGCCGCGACAGGTTCGCGGGGCGAATCCAGAACCCTTGAGGGGTTTCGCGATACCCTGACAGGCCGAGCGCGCGTTCGCGGGCGCGCAGCTGCTTGCGGTCCGTCCGTCCGAGATGCTGCGTCAGCGCGACCAGCCAGTCACCATTCCAGTCACATTTTCGGCTGTTCACATCCTTCCATTGCTGAACACGGGATGTGAGCGCTCTCGCTTTGGGGCCGGGCACATAGACCCCTCGCTGCGGGCTTTTGAGGTGAGCGGTGCTCATGAGACGGGTAACGGCGACCCGCATCGTGGCCGCCTCAATGTCGAAAAGCGACCCCGCCTTGATCAAGGTCCCGATCGTGAGTTGCACTGCATCCGTGCTCGCCAGAAGGGAGAGCACCAGGGAGCGAGCGGACATATCCGTCGACTCTGTCGGACTGAATTGATACAATGGTTGAGACATGCTGCAATTTGGTGTAATATGTATTTTATCGCAAGTGAGGTGGTAAATGTCGTCTTTAATGAAGCTCTCGGATGCCTTGTCAAAGGACGAATTGAGAGCCCTCCGAGAAAAGTCTGATTTCAAGGCGGGCGCGACGCTTGCCTGGAACTGGGGCCTCATCGCTGCGGCCTTCGCCATCGCGATCATCTGGACCAACCCGCTGACGATTGTGCTGGGTATCCTCATCCTTGGCGGCCGCCAGCTGGGGCTTGGCATCATCAATCATGACTGCGCGCACCACGCCTTCTTCAAGTCAAAACTTGTCGATGAGTTTGTCGGCGAGTGGCTGGCCGGCGCACCCATGAATATTTCGCTGGTCGCCTACCGCAACTACCACCTCAAGCACCACAAATTCGCTGGCACGCCGGACGATCCCGACATCGTCTTTGTGAAGAACTACCCGGTGAAGCGGGACAGCCTCATGCGAAAGTTCAAGCGTGACCTGACCGGACAGACCGGCTTTCGCGATACGATGTTCAAGATCCGCAAGTTCAAGCTTTCACGAAACTGGAAATGGCTGGCATTCCATGTGTCCCTGCTGGGCGTGCTGACGCTCGCGGGCGCGCCCTGGGCCTATCTGATGTGGTGGGCCGCCGAGCTGTTCATCTACCCGGCCATCGTTCGCTTGCGCCAGATCGGTGAGCACGGCACCGCGATCGACCGCTCGCAGCTGGACGCAAGGCTCAATACAGGAACGACTGTCGCCCCGTTCTGGCAGCGCGTCTTCATCGCGCCCAACAATGTGAACTACCACCTTGAGCACCATCTGCTCGCCAGCATTCCGCCCTACAATCTTGGCCGTATGCACCGCATTCTGGCGTCACGCGGCTTCTACGATCAGACCGATTGCATCTCACATGGCTATGGCGATGTGCTTCGCCGGGCGGTCCGCCGCGATGAGCCGGCCATGGTGGCGGCAGAGTAGACTCCGGTCAGTTCCGGGCCTTTGGCAGCGCCAGGCCGAAAAGGATGGCTGAGGCACGGAGGATAAAGGCTGTCGCAATTCCAGCGCCAACGGCGACGATCTCGCCGGGGCCGTACCGCACAAGCAGGAAATAGACGATGGAGCCAACGATCGCGCACGTCGCGTAAAGTTCGCCCTCCTTCAGGACCAGCGGCTCTTCATTCGCGACCACATCGCGGATCAGCCCGCCAGCGCTTGCCGTGATCGTGCCCATGATCACGACCACCAGGAAGTTATGTCCCAGCGCCAGCGCCTTGGCGGCGCCGGCAATCGCAAACAGGGCCATCCCCGCCGCATCCGGCCAGCGAAGGGCGCGGAACTGGCTCACATATCGATAGAAGAAGAAGGCTGTGACGCCCCCTGCGATAGCGAGGATGAGCGTCACCGAGTCACTCAGCCAGAACACCGGCTGGTCAAGCAGGAGATCGCGCAATGTCCCTCCGCCGATCGCCGGCAGGAAGGCGAGGACGATCACGCCGAGGAAATCCATTTCCTTTCGTACCGCCACAACGCCGCCCGAAATCGCAAAGACGAAAACGCCGATCCGGTCGGCCAGCATAAGGAGAAACTCTGGATCCATGGGCGAGCGCTATGCCGGAGAATGACGTCGTCGTCCATTCCGGCAAGCCTGGTGTGTACAATTCCATGGCTTGAAATTTACGGGTTCGCTATATGTTTGGAAGTCGTCGTCCGCCTTTGAGGCAGGGCATGCTGCCATCAGGCTCGATCATCACCTAGCAGCCAGACAGGAGTTTCAGATGAGTTCTTCTCAGCGCCCTCGCGATGGCGCCGTCGCATCGCCTCATCCTGGCACGGACTTGCTGAAAATTGTGCTGCCCGCAGCGCTCGGCCTGGGCATTCTTTGTGTTGGACTCTTGCCAAACTTCGGACACCCGCTCGGTGACAAGACCGAGCACGTTCTGGCCTTCGCGGTTTTTGCATCGGTTGTGCGCAATTCGGGGTCAAAGCTGTCCAAACCCCTGGTCTGTTTCGTGGTTCTGGCGGGCGTCGCCGTCTTGCTGGAAGTGTTGCAGGGGCTTCTATTGCGCTCGCGCATTGCCAGTGAAAGCGACGCCCTGGCCTCCATTCTCGGTGTCGGGCTCGGCATTTTTGCGTCCTATCAGACCCGCATGAGACAGGTACTTGCCTGGATCGCGATCATTATCATCGCATTCGCGGCAAACTGGATGCTGAATGTCGGCCGCTACAAGATCCACAACGCCGTTTTTGCGCAGCAGGCAGAAGCCCACTTCAGTCTTTGAGGCGGGTGCTCAGGCCGAAGACGTTGTAGACCACATTTCTTGTCTTCATTGCGGTCGACTTCATCCGCGCGACGCGTGGCAGCCGCTTGCGAATTTCCATCTCCATGGTCGTCAGCCAGACGAATTTGCGCGACCGCTGGATGAGGCGCTCGATCGGTTCGACGACGTCTTGGCGATCAAGCTCGACAGCCCGCGCAAGAATTTCTTCGAACAGGAGGTACTCATTTTCGGTGCGCAGATAGATCTTTTCCGCATTTGCAGGCGTGTAGTGCGTCCAGTCGAAAGAAGTTGCCTGATCGCGATCAATTCCAGCGAGATCAATGGCCAGCATGGTCCGCAGGCACTTCTGACATTTAGAACAATTGAGGTGTTCTGAGCTCTGCCGACCCCGGCTGCACACATTCAGCACGCGCAGAAATTCCGGATTTCTCGCGACGGCGGCGGTTTTGTCGATCCGGCTCGTGGATGTGCCAAAATGATCCAGTGACAGCGTGGAGCTGCCAAACCGCCAGTCCGTGTCCGGATGTGATCCCCACGGCATCAACTGGTCCCAGTTCAGCGACGACGAAATGATTGCGTGCGAAATTTCCCCTGAAAGGAAATGGGTCGCAGCGGCATAGGCGGCGCCATGAGACAGGTGTGCCCAGGCGTCCTGATATTCGGGGATGGCCGTCATCATGTTCGTTGAGATTGTCAGGTGAGAGACATTCATGCGCTGTGCGAACTGGTCGATCTCATCCAGGCCGTCTGTTTCGCTGCGGAAGGGCAGATGGATTGAGTTGCGGTGGATGACGCTGATCAGCGCGTCGATTTCACCCCTGCATTTGAGAAGTGAATACAGCGAATCGACGCCGGCCGTGAAAAGGCAACCTGTCTGTCCAGCATCGGGCGCCGTTCCATCGGAGTCCGTTACCGTGCGCACATCGGCGACAATTTGGGTTCTGTGCCGGTACGGGTACCAATCGTGCCAGATATCGATGACATCTTCGACCTGTTCCAGAAGGCGCTGGTCGACAGCGCCGAGATGCTCGTAATCTTCGTCGAGGACGAATGCCGCTGCGATCCCGTACAGGGCGAAGTGATCATAGGTCGCCGGCTTGGCGCACGTCTCCGGAACTTCGAAAAAGACCGTATATTTCCGGCCACGTTTTTTCGAGCAGTATACAGCTTCCTGGCGGTAAAGGCCTTCGCTGGTGAACTCGTCGATTCTGACAAGCTTCATGGCACTCTAATCCTCGAATTCTGGACGGGCGGGTATCGTCAGTCTTCACATTCCCGTGAAGCAAGATTCCTGCCGCTTGCGTTGCGCCGCCGTAAATTCCACTGCAGGCGCGCGCCTCTGCACGCGGTCGCTTGTTTTGATGTGATCGAGGCCTAGAGTCGTGCCACATGGTTCAAACCACTCTGATAGAACAGAAATTTCAGGATCCGTTTGTCACGGCAAAGGGCGAAGCGCGCGGCAGTGTTGATTGGCGCGGGCTGAAGACGCTCTGGCTGAATACCGGCACGCTCTGCAACATCGAGTGTGTCAATTGCTACATCAAAAGCTCTCCGACGAATGATGACCTGGTCTACCTGACGCTTGGCGATGTGACGCCTTATCTGGACGAGGTGGATGGACTGGGTGAGGGGACCAAAGAGATCGGCATTACGGGCGGCGAGCCCTTTATGTGTCCGGAGATCCTCGCCATCATCGAAGCCATTCTGGAGCGCGGTCACACGCTGCTCCTGCTGACAAATGCCATGCGGCCGATGATGCGGCCGCGTATCCAGACCGGCCTCCTCGACCTGCAAGGCCGGTTCGGTGAGCAGATGGTTCTCAGGGTCTCAATGGATCATCATACCGAATTGCTGCATGATGCTGAGCGCGGCGGCGGCAGTTTCGCCCTGGCCTGCGAGGGACTGTCCTGGCTCAGCGAACATGGCTTCAATGTTGCCATTGCGGGACGCCAGGCACTGGCCGAAAATGAAACACAGGCCCGCGCCGGTTACGCGACGCTCATTGAGCGGCTCGGTCTCAACATTGACCCGTCCGATACCAGACAGCTCGTCCTCTTCCCCGAGATGATCGAAGGGGACAGCCCTCCCGAGATCACCACCGCCTGCTGGGGCATTCTCGATGTCGATCCGGCTGACATGATGTGCGCGAGCCAGCGCATGGTCGTCAAACGCAAGGGTGAGGCGCGGGCGGTTGTCACAGCGTGTACCTTGCTTGCCTATGACAAGCGGTTCGAGCTTGGCACGTCACTCAAGGAAGCGACCGCCAAGCCCGTTCAGCTCAATCACGCCTGGTGCGCAAGCTTCTGTGTATTAGGCGGCGGCAGCTGCTCGGCCTGATCACTCAGCCGCCTTTGCCGGTTGCTGAGGATCCACGAAGATGTCCTCAATGGACTTTTCGAAAAGCCGGGCAATGGCGAAAGCGAGCGGCAGAGACGGGTCGTACTTGCCTGTCTCGATCGCATTCACCGACTGGCGCGACACATCGAGCTTGTCGGCCAGGGCTGCCTGGCTCCATCCATGCTCGGCGCGAAGGGTGCGGATGATATTCTCCATCAGCTGCCCCGTCAGACTGTCTTGCCGAACACTCGCGGGGCGCAAGTCACCCCTCCATAGGTCGCCAGGAAAAAGGGACCGATCCAGAAGACATCGAACTGCTGGACCATGTCGAACCGCTGCAGGAAGCCAATCACAAAGAGCCCCGAAATGGTTATTGCTGTACTTACGGCATACGCCTTCAGATTGCGTAGTCTGGTATACTCATCCGTCTCGACAATCCATCGCAGCTGGGCCCAGATTATGAGACAAGCGGGAAGTGCCATCCCGACAGCAACCAGCGCGGTTACCCAAGGGGCGGGCTCGTTCGTCTTTAGGTACCAAATGCCCGTGAACAGCACTATCACGTACAAAATCATCGCTGGCCAGAATACGCGGTGATAGCGTTTTCGAGCACCATTGAATCCAATTTGCTGAACCATTTTGTATCTCCATCTGTATTTGGTTAGGCGCGCAGTGAGCTGAGGCCGGGAAAACTGCTTCCCTCGGCCAGCGCGGCGCGAAACAATTGGGATTCCAGCGTCTTCAGAATGATGAAGAAGCCAGGCATCGTGTAAATCGGTAGGTGTTTGGCGCCGAACCAGCCCATCTGGGCCGACAGCTCCTGGGCGATCAGCAGGACCATGACTGCCAGGCCTGCATGGACGCTGGTCACCCTGTCTATCGCCCGGTCAAATTCATCGCCTCGCGGATAGTGCGCGAGCATGGTGCCGAATCCGATGATGGCCCCGGCAAGGGCGCCGACACCGCCCCATTGAGCTGCAACGCTTCCTCCGTCGATGAGATAATCAGCGGCGACGCCGACCGTAGCAAGGCCGATGCCGGCAACCGTGCGTGCAAAGTACAACCCCCATCTGAGATCCTGTTTTTCCTCACGCATCGCGTCGCTCCTTTGTCTAGTGTCCTTGACAATATGACAAGGATGCTTGTCATGTCAAGTGACCTTTACAACAAAAGGGTTTGCACCTTTTTGAACGCACGTTAGGAGAGGCGCTCCATGGCGCTCGCTCCGAACCTCCACGTCTTCAGACACAGAGCTTACCTGCACTACTGGCTGATGCGGGTCTCGATCGCGGCTGCCCGCCAGATGGAGGCCGTGGCGATCGGCTGGCAGGTCTACAATGTTGCGCGAGACCCGGCCGAAACAGGTGGGCTTGGCTGGGGTATCGAGCACTCGGCCTTTTTGCTTGGGCTGGTCGGCCTGTCGCAATTCGTGCCAGTGCTTCTCCTGTCCCTTGTGGGCGGGCAGGCGGCGGACCGCCTCAATCGCAAAATGATCCTGCTGGTCACAATCAGCGTCAGGATCCTTGTGTCGTTCGGGCTTCTGGCATCGGTGTTCCTGCCGGCAAGCTATGCCCTGCCAATCATTTTCGGCGTCGCGGCGACGCTTGGCTGCGTGAACGCCTTTGTTCCGGCGGCAGCGAATTCGCTGTTCCCGCGACTGGTGCCCCGTGCAGAGCTGCCAACGGCAATTGCCTGGAATTCCCTTGGCTTCCAGACCGCGACGATCACCGGCCCTGCCATTGGCGGCCTTATCTATGCGTTTGGCGGCGCGGAAGCCGTCTACATAACAGCGATTGTTATTGCCTGCTTCTCATTCACCGCTCTTGCGACAGCCAAGACGCCGCCGCACGAAAAAGTGCTGAACGTTCGCGGATGGTCGATGGTTTTCGAAGGCCTTGGCTATATCCGGCGCAACAAGATCGTTCTCGGCGCGATCTCGCTGGACCTTGTTGTGGTGTTTTTCGGTGGGGCCAAGGCGCTCTTGCCGGTCTTCGCGCGCGACATCCTTTTTGTCGGGGAAGTGGGATTAGGCTTTCTCCAGGCCTCCGTCGCTGTTGGAGCGGCCATCGTGGCCTTCATGCTGGCGACCCGCCCGCTGTCGCGAAATGTCGGGCCATGGATGATGTGGGCTGTGGGCATTTATGGAGCGGCAACACTGGTGTTTGGCCTGTCGACCATGTTCTGGCTGTCCTTTGCGGCCCTGGCTGTCACGGGCGCTGCCGATCAGATTTCGGTGTTTGTGCGCGCATCGCTCATCCAGCTTGCGACACCCGATGAGATGAAGGGGCGCGTGTCGTCGGTCTCCTTCATCTTCATTTCCGCGTCCAATGAACTGGGCGAATTTGAAAGCGGGGTCGCTGCGCGCCTGCTCGGACCGGTGGGGGCCGTTGTCTTGGGAGGCGGTATGGCCATCGTCACGGCCCTCCTCTGGAGCAGGCTGTTTCCCGACCTCACGCGCGCTGACCGGTTTGACGGTGTCGAAGAACAGGCCGTCAGAACTAGCTAGCGCCAGAAATCGCGCCGACGCTCTCGCATGGCGTCGGTCTCCCAGCCGCCATCGCTAAATCCCAGCAATTCATCGATGCGCCACGACTTGTAAAACACAACGACATAGATCGCGCGGACGACGACTATCGCCGCAAAACATGCTCCGACGAAGAGCATGGCCTGTATGGTTTGTTCGCTCACGGTTCGACCCCTCACAATGGAACCTGACGCGACCAGCTAGAAGTTCCCACCTTGCCAGCAGCTTGCCTGAAACCGTGAAATTTGACCTATTCGGCAGCGATCCGCGAATTGATTGGAGAGTGTTGCGCGCCGCGCACAATCGGTCGGGACTTTGCGCCCATTCGTGAGGCTTCGCGGCCAGTCATCTGGCCCGCGAAAAAGCCGCTTCTGATAACAAGATCACGAGTCTGCCTGGTCTCAACAGGCGGACGTCAAACCCAGGCTTAACTTACCGGGCAGGTCTGGTCGTCTTCATAGCTGCCGCTGATTTCGTCGATTGTCTGGCCCACCAGATTGACACCCTTGGCGAAGTCCTCGCCTGCAGTGTCCTGTTCGTCCGCCATCATCAGTTCGCCGACCACGTCTTCAGCGCCCTCGCCGGTTTCCCGCATACCTTCGGCGACCTTGGACAGTGTCATCGTGATCTGAGCCTGCTCCATCTCGGGCTTGGAGGCGATCACCTTGCCCATGCAGTCGCAGAACGTGTCTGCGGTGATGCCGATCTGGTCAAAGGTTTCCTGCGCTTCGGGGTCGCTCGCCACCACTTCGCAATCAGTGCGCTCAGCCGTGACCTGCGTATCGGCGCCCGTTTCGGCGTCGTCGCCAGCGCCGCCGCAGGCTGAAAGGAAAAGCGCAGCTGCGCCGAGATAGATGACGGATTTCATTGGACGGTCCTTCGTGGTGGTCTGGGTTCGCCAGCAGACAAGACTGCAATGGCGGCGCTGTCCAGTCTCAACCGAAATGTTTGGAGAGTTTCAGGCCCTGGCCCTGATAGTTGCTCAGCTTTCCGCCATAGAGAGCGGATGGTTTGGCCGTCATGTCTTCATAGACCAGTTTGGCCACTGGCTGGCCGTGTTCAAGAATGAACGGTACGTCGCGCGAGCGCACTTCCAGGACAGCGCGAGATCCGCCTTTATTGGTGCCGAACCCGGGATCGAAGAAGCCCGCATAATGGGCCCGGAACTCGCCGAGTTCAGGCGCGATCGGTGCCATCTCCGCAGCTTTGGTCCCCGCCACTTTTACAGCTTCCCGGGAGGCGAGGATGTAGAAATCCTCCGGGTTGAGGACCAGGCGCCCCTTGTGCGGGAACAGCGGTTCCCAGAAATCGGCGACTTCATGTTTCGCGATGCCCCGCAGGTCAATCAGGCCTGCATGATGTTTGGCACGCCAGCCGACGGGCTCGCCATTCGCCGCATCCATGTCGATGGAGACTGTCTTCTCGCTGGTGTTTTGCGGTTTCCCTCGGCGCAGGCGTAGCTGGGCGAGGCGGTCACCCGGGCGCGCCAGAATGGAGAATGTACGGGGGCTGATTTCCAGCCAGAGCGGTCCTGAATAGCCGGTCGGGATATCGTCGAACGCCTTGCCGCGATTGGTCACGAGACGCGTAAAGACATCGATACGCCCCGTCGAAGATTTTGGATTGGCCCGCCCGGAAACGCCGGCAGGGAGTTTGAGGTGCTCCATCAGCGGAACGAGATAAACGCAGCCTGTTTCCAGCACCGCGCCCTGTTTTGTCAGGTCTATCCGGTGCAGTTCGATGCCGGGCTCTTGCAGAACGTCCGCGACAGACCGGTCGCCGCCGGGCAGGAAGGAGGCCCGGATGCGGTAAGCGTCCTGTGCCAGGCGAAGATCCAGGCTGGCCGGCTGAATCTGGTCAACGTCCAGCGAGTCGCTCGTGCGAATTGCGCCCGCATCGAACAAGGCCTTGAGTTCGTGATCAGGCAAAACGCCCGGTTTTGCTTCAGCCATCCCTTGATCCCTTTCGAATATGAGGCTTATGACGGTCCGCTCTGTATTGGAAGGACCAAAGGCAATGTCGAAGCGCGACGGAGATGACTGGAAACCGGCGACGAAACTCGTTCGCGGCGGCACCATGCGCTCGCAATTCGGCGAAACCTCGGAAGCCATCTTCCTGACATCGGGTTATGCCTATGAGAGCGCTGAACAGGCGGCGGCGCGGATGGCCGGCGACGAGGAAGGCTTCGTCTATTCGCGCTATGCCAACCCGACTGTGCGCATGCTCGAAGATCGCCTTGCGCTTCTTGAAGGGGCAGAGACCTGCCGTGTTACGGCGTCCGGCATGGGGGCCATCTCCAGCGCGATGATCGCGCCCGTGGGTGCGGGTGACCGGGTGGTTGCCGCGAGCGCGCTGTTCGGATCCTGCCGCGTCATCTGCCAGACGATCCTGCCGCGCTATGGGGTCGAGACAGAGTTCGTGGAGGGGGCGAACCTCGATGCGTGGAAGAAGGCGCTCTCGAAGCCAGCCAAGCTCGTGCTGATCGAATCACCCTCCAATCCCCTGCTTGAAGCTGTCGATATTGAAGCGGTCGCGAAGCTCGCTCACGCTGCAGGTGCAAAACTTGTCGTTGACAATGTTTTCGCAACACCGGTCCTTCAGCGGCCGTTTGATCTGGGTGCTGACGTTTGTGTTTACTCGGCAACGAAGCATATGGACGGGCAGGGCCGCGTGCTCGCAGGGGCCATTCTCGGAAAGACGGACTGGATCGAGGAATTCATCGATCCTTGGCTTCGTCATACCGGCCCAGCGCCCTCGCCATTCAATGCCTGGGTGGTGCTGAAAGGCCTTGAAACACTGGACCTTCGTGTCCGACAGGCGTGCCGGAATGCCTCCCAACTGGCCGACGCGATCGCAGGGCACCCCAATGTGAAAGCCGTACGCTATCCGGGGCGGAAAGATCATCCGCACCATGCTGTGCACGCCAAGCAGATGGATGATGGCGGAACGCTGATTGCGTTCTCGGTAAAAGGTGAGCGTGCCGAAGCCTTCCGTATACTGAATGCGCTTCAGCTTGTGGACATTTCAAACAATTTAGGTGACACGAAATCCCTCGCTTGCCATCCGGCATCGACAACCCATCGTGCGTTGAATGAGGAAGAGCGGGCCTCCATGGGGCTCGATGAAAGCTGGATCCGGCTGTCCGTTGGTCTGGAGGATGCCGACGACCTTCAGAAGGATATCCTCGCTGCGCTGAACGCGATGTGATTTTAGGGAGCACAAGGGTATGGCCGGACGACCGCCGCCGCCCATTTATGAAGCAGAGACAGCTGGCGTGAAAATTCGCGTCCAGCCGCGCTTCATGCACGACGAATCCAAACCTGCGTCCGGAGAGTATGTCTGGTCCTACACGGTAGAGATCGAAAACGGGTCCGAGCGCACCTGGACACTGACAATGCGCCACTGGGATATCATCGATAGTCATGGCCGTCGTCAGCTGGTCGATGGCGAAGGCGTCGTCGGCCAAACCCCGACATTGCAGCCGGGAAAATCGTTTCGCTACTCCTCTGGCGCGCCTCTCGGAGCCCCCTCCGGAATGATGGGCGGCATGTACACGCTTGTCGACGAAGACGGCGAAGAAATGAATGTGCGTATCCCGACTTTTTCTCTCGATAGCCCATATGAGCGCTCCCGGCCGAGTTGAATCTGGTCATTTGGACAATTTATCGCCAGTTTCCAACGCTTTTGGCTGTTAACTTGTGTGCTCTTTTGCTACACAAACCCCGACGATCTGCGAGCGCTATTACAGTGACCGCTACGCTTGGGGGCGTTTCGTCATAGCTGAATGGGGACGGGTTGACGCTGCCGGCGTTGATCGCTGAGGGGGATACCTGACAGATGAGTGTGATCACTCGCATACCTAGCCCGAACTTCGATGATCGGCGCACGGGCGTCGACATGCTTGTCCTGCACTATACAGGCATGCAGACCGGCCAGGATGCGCTGGACCGGATGTGTGACGCAGACGCCTCGGTTTCGGCCCATTACATGGTTTGGGAAAACGGCGATGCGGTGTGTCTCGTGGAAGAGGACAAGCGTGCCTGGCATGCGGGCGTTTCATGCTGGCAGGGAGATCAGGACCTCAATTCCCGGTCCATTGGCATCGAAATCGTCAATGGGGGACATGACTGGCCGCTCAGTAGTGGCAAGCTGCCGCCATATCCGGATGTCCAGATCGAGTCGGTGATGGAGCTTGGCAAGGCCATCGTGGCGCGCTGGGAGATTCCCCAGACGCGTATCGTGGGCCATAGCGATATCGCCCCGACCCGCAAGATTGACCCGGGCGAGCACTTCCCATGGGCACGCCTTGCCCAGAATGGCCTTGGCCTGTGGCCGCTTGTTCTGGCAGAAAAGGAAGGGCCCCTTGAGAAGTCCCTCAGCCAGATCGGGTATGATACGACCGACGTTTCGGCTGCGACGGCGGCGTTCCAGCGCCGGTGGCGACCTGCGCGCGTGGATGGCGAGAGCGACGGCGAAACCCGGCAGATCGCGCAGTCGGTCGCCGATCTCTACGCGTCGGTCTGAGTTTCCGGTTTCTGAACGTCGATAGCGGCGTCCCGTCGCCGCCTGTCGGCGACGCGGTGGGCCCACTCGACCGACAGGGCGGCGCCGAGCAGCAGCGAAGAGACCGACAGCATCAGCCAAATGAAACCGAGAATGACCGATGCCAGCGCACCGTAAAATGTGTCGAGGACGGATATCTTGAGGTAGAGGTGGTAGGCCCAGGTCACGACGCTCCACGCCAGCGCCCCGGCTGCTGCGCCCGCCATCAGGGCCTTGCCGGAGTTGATCCGCCCATGCAGCGACAATGAGATGATCAGGAAGAAGATCGCGAAGCAGGCGAGAAACTTTCCGACCCAAAGGTTTGAGGCGACCTCCGAAATGCTCTCGGCCAGATCAAACGCGATAAACCCCTGTTTCTCGGTGATGAACGACATCAGCAATTGCAATGCGCCCAGCAGCCAGACCAGAAGGATCAACAGCGTCGTCATCAGAAGGGAGACACCCTGAAAGCGGATGATGTTGCTGCGCTTCTCTGACCCGGCGACCATGCGGATGCCGGTAATCGCCGCCTTCGCGCCGGAACTGGCCGTATAGAAGACGATGACGATCGCCAGGACCGCCCGGATCGTCAGCCCCTGCGGCGTCGCATCGCGTATTGTCGTCAGATCAGCCTGTTTCAGCGGCGCCACGGCAGAGGTGAGGACCTGATCAATGGTCTGGGCGAGACCGTCCGCCATGCTGTGTGGCAGCAGTGAAAAGAGCAGGGTCAGGGTCAGATAGATAATCGGAAAAATCGCGAACAAGGCATAGAAGCTGATCCCGCCTGTCACGATGCGGACTTCCGGCTTTGAAAGCCGAACGATGGCTGACCAGACCGGCAGCAGGATCCAGTCCTTGAAGGGCATCGGCAGCGGCAGCGATTTCAACCAGTTTAACATGGATCAAGCCTTTGGCCTGCCTGCGAGTTTCGTCAAGACGCTAGCATGCCGCATAAAGGTCACAATGATCTGAGAACAGAACGCTTCCTCGTATTGCCGCGGCTGCTGAACCGACGAGCAATTTGACGAGGACGATCATGCCACATCCAAACTCGCGCGGCGAGCGCCGCGCCCTTGCGCGCAAACTTGACGGCCATCACGAGCCGCCAACCTCTCGCGGATTCGAAGACAAGAACTGGAAACTCATCTTTCGCCGTGCCAACAAGCTGCACCGCGCCAGACAGATCGGAAAGCTCTGGCCATACCGGGAGTGGGAAAAACTGATGGCCGATGCCAGGCCGCTGAGATTGCTATTCGTCTGCTCGAAAAACCGTCTGCGCAGTCCGACGGGCGAGGCAGTATTCGCCAGTGTTCAGGGTGTTGAAACCAGATCGGCCGGTACCGCACGCGATGCGATCCGGCAGGTCGGGATGGACGACATCCGTTGGTGCGACCTGGTCATCTGCATGGAAGACAAGCACGCAAACCGCTTGAAAGCCGACTTTCGTCAGGCGATCGCGTTCAAGCCGATCCATGTGCTCGGCATTCCTGATGACTACAAATACATGGAGGATGAATTGGTGGACCGGCTGCGAGAGACGGTGATGCCGATCATCAAGCAGGCAGAGTGAGCGAGGCTAGGGGCCGCAAATCCACTCGCCATCATAGACCCGGCTGGCGCCGTCGCCGCGCTGGACGTCCATGCTCGCAAATTTCGACGTTTGTTCCGTGTTCGCGGCCGTCAGCGATTCATCGCCAAGCTCGATCGTGATGGTGAGGCCTTTGCCGCCAAATTCGCCCGGTTCGCGTTCAAGGCGGTTGAAGCCGCCCTCGGATGTGCTGACGAGGATTTCAGAATAGCCATTGTGATTGATGGCGGCGCGCGGCCTGGCGTCATCAGCCACATTCGATTTTGCGACAAGGATGGTGGCACCCGCTGGCGTCTTGAAGCCGCATCCGAGTTCACCCTCAATCGACTGAGCATCTTCGACGCGTATTTCGTTGAGCGTGATTTCAGAGCCATCTCCGCCAATCGTGGCGGTTTCTTCGGCGGGTTTTTTCTCAGCTGCCGGTACGGTCGCATCGTCTGGGATGACGTCATTCCCGTGCGTTTCCATGGGCGGCGTCGGCGCACTTTCTTCAGATGTAGGGGCGTCTGGTGAGCAGGCGGTCATGACAAGCATGGCCGGGGCGAGGAGGAGGGCTGACTTTAGTTTCATCCCTGAAGAACGGGGCAGCCTGCAGCCGGTTCCAGACAAGACTCTGGCGTTTTGTGCGTGGGTTGATTATATGCGCCCCCTGACCAGACGGCCGGGCAGCCGCTGGTATGCTGGTAACGGCATGCTGGAGGAAAGTCCGGGCTCCATGGAGACAAGGCGGCGGATAATGTCCGCCCGGCGCGAGCCGAGGGAAAGTGCCACAGAGAGCAGACCGCCAGCCGCTTGCGGCTGGTAAGGGTGAAAGGGTGGGGTAAGAGCCCACCGCGGGGCTGGTAACAGTCCTGGCATGGTAAACCCCGCCTGGAGCAAGACCAAATAGGGGGCGCGCATGGGCCGTTTCCAGCCCGCGCCCCGGGTGTGTCGCGTGAGGGCTCTCGTAAGAGAGCTCCCAGAGGAATGGCTGCACAGGCGCTTTATGCGCTGGACAGAACCCGGCTTACAGGCCGTCTGGTCAGAATTTGCCATACCTCTTACGCTCTGGCCGACCCGTTCCATCTCCGGTACACGCACAATACAGCCTGCCGATAGGAGAGACATCTGATGGTTGAGCCACTCTTGATTCAGTATCAGGTCCTGTCCGAGCAAAGGCTTCATTTTGGGCGCCTGTACTGGCAATCGGTGGCCTTCCTGTTCGCGCTATTGCTTGCGTCTCTGGCGATATTGCCGGGAACCAACTGGGTGCCATTGGATCTGTTAGGATATGCACTCGGCGGCATCACCATATTGATGGGCTTCGTGGTCGATCGGGTGCGTAAGCTGGAAGGCCAGTATGAAGATAGGCTGGAGGCGATTGAGAAAGCCCTTCAGTCAAAAGGGCATATAGACATCCAGATCGCTCCAAAGGCGGGCAAGTATGGCGCACGCTTCGTCGTCACGCTCGGCCTTTATCTGCTTGGCGCCGCGATCATTCTGCTGGCGGTGCTGAGCCCCGGATTGCCCCTCGGCCAATCGGCAATGTAACGGCCTTTCGCCGCGCCGGCTTCGCGAGCGCTTCTTCCTCATCTTCCAGTGACTCGCCCCAGAACTCGGCGACCGTCGGGCCTTTTTTCCAGCGCTTGTCCCGGACAAGAAAACCGAAGACTTCGTGGAACCAGACGCGTCGACCCATCTGGTAATACCAGTTGCGTGCGTGGCGTAATTTGGGGTCCTTTTCGGTCCACAGGCGCCATAACGCCTTTGGGCGGGCCTGCAGGACGAATTCTATGATCTTGGACCACAGGAAGACGCGCCAGGGCGGCACGTGACGGGTGGCGAGCACCTGGTGTTTGTAATCCCATTTTGACTGGTCGCCCTGAATCACCTCTCGGCCGGCAGCTTCGGAAAAGAATGGCGTCCATCGGTGCGGCGTAACGTAGAGCGATTGGATTTGATCGGGATCATAGGCAAGAAGCTGGCGCAGCGCCCGCCAGTAATCGGCATCGGTTTCTTCCTCGAAGCCGGCCACCCAAGTTGCCATGGACAGCATGCCGTGATCGCGCATGAGCCGGATTGCCTCGCGGTCGGTTGTCGTGGACCCGCCCTTGCGGATTTTCTTCAAGACGGACTCGTCGGTGTTCTCCATTCCCATCAGGAAGCGCTCGACGCCAGCCTGTTTATAGAGATGGAGGTGATCGCGATCGCGCACGATATCGTCGGCGCGCGTCGAGCCAACCAGCGTGACATCGATATTCTCCGCGATCAGGGCTTCAAGGAAGCGCTTCCACATTTTCTTCGACGAGGTCGGGTTCTCGTCGGCGAAGTTGAACACCTCGACTCCATGGTCGCGGTGGAGACGACCGATTTCTGCGGCGAATGTCTCAGGGTTCCTGTGACGCCATTGCGTCCAGAAACCGCGCTGGCCGCAATAACTGCAGGGATGTGGACACCCGCGAGAAAACTGCACAACGACGGCCCGTTTGCCGCCCCAGTAGGAATACCGGGCGTGATCTATCAGCTCCCAGCCAGTCCGGTAGGCGTCGAGGTCGCCGATGATCTCGCGCGCGGGGGTAGAGACAGGTTGATCGTTGCGGCGGTAAGACAGGCCGGCGACTCCATCAAGCGGTTCACCCGCATCGATCGCCCTGACAAGCGCGCGGCAAGTCTCCTCGCCCTCTCCGCGAACGATGATGTCGAATTGCGGCAGTTCGCTCAGGATGTCGCGCCAGTGATAAGTGGGAAAGACGCCGCCATATATCACAATGAGTTCCGGCAGTTCCGCTTTTGCATCTTCCGCGATGCGGCACGACACCGGATGCGCCGTGGTCGATCCAGAGTGGCCAATGAGCAGGAGGTCTGGCGCGTGCCTGGCAATCTCGCCCCTTATGTCTGCAAGCGTCAGCGGCCCGAATTCGGCATCCAGGAGCGTCACGTCATGACCATCATCGAGAAGCGGCCCGCCGATGGACAGAAGGCCCAGCGGCGGAAGGTGGTCGTCAGGAATGCGGCTCCCAATTGCCGGATGAGGCGGATTCACGATGAGTATGCGCACGGCACGAGTGTCCTTCCTGTTTCTCTGCCAAGCTATTATCGATCATGTTCAGCCATTTCTTGCTGAGCAATTGACGATTTTGCAGCAATTGTTGGTGGAACAGGCGATTGTATGGCGGAACGGGTTTGCGATCACCACTTTGCCGTCATTGAGCGCCATCCAACTTGATGCACTGTATAGTCCAGGCGATCACACGGCGTCCGTGGCAGGCTTATCTAGAAGATCTTTTTCCAGAACTTCGCTTTCTTTTCGCGCCGGTTTCGGACCTTTTCCATAAGGTCGGTGCGCACGCGGAGCATCGCGGCCGCGACATGGATCTCCCAGAGAAAGCTGCCCGTCGCGGCAATAAGGGCGGCCATGGCGAGAATGAACAGGACGGCCACGGCACCGGACACGTCGGCTGCGAAAAGCTGTCCGGTGAACAGCGTCATGATGACGAGACAAACCAGCAGGAGCGCTGCGGTGGACAGCACAATCGCCCGGTTGATCCAAGAGATACGCCGATCAAGCAGCCAGATTTCCGCGCGCAACCGTGGGTGGGTATCTATCACGCCTTCTTCGGAAAGCTCGATCTCGAGCCCGCGAGACCGGTCGACCACGCGGCCAAGGCGGTTGGTCAGGACGGTCAGAAGCGCGCCGATACCTGCAATCAGAAACACAGGCGCAACGGCCAGCTCAATGCTGTGTGCGATATTTGTCGGCGATGCGTCCATGTAAGGTGGATCACGCTGAAGCGGAGCGAAGTCAAGCGTGTCCAGCCGCACCGCGCCGCAGCGGGGCCAAAGAATAAGCGTTTGACAGTCAGCTCGCCGGGGCAGATAGATGCTGTATTCTCAAGGTGTCTGACCTTGTTTATCGTGTCGGCCAAATCGTAGCGGACTCGCCTTCAGGCTGTTTTGCTCCGAAAGCCAATCACATGTTTTCCAATTTTCGCGCCGTCCTGCTTGTCGCAGTCGGCCTATGCGTCCTGCCCAGTTTCGGTCTCTCAAAGGCCGCATCGCAAACCATTGAAATTGCCTCCACGGATGGCGGGATCCCGGAGAATTCCGTGGAGCATGCTTACGGCAAGAAATGGCGTTGCAAGAGTGGCTACAAGGAAATCGAACCGGGCTCATGCTCGCAGGTCCAGGTGCCTGACAATGCCTACATCAATGGCCGCGATTTCGGCAAAGGGTGGACCTGCAGGCGCGGGTACACCGAGCGCGGCGATGCCTGCATCGAAATCCCGGTCCCGGACAATGCGTTCCTGAATTCGTCAGGCAGGGGATGGGAATGTGAGCGCGGCTTCCGCCTCCAGCTCGACGAGTGTCTGGCCGTCAACGTCCCTGAAAATGCTTTCATGGTCGATGTCCGGTACGGAAAAGGCTGGGAGTGCGAGCGCGGATACAAGGCTACAGAAACGCAGTGCGAGAAAGTCAGGGTGCCGGAGAACGGTTTCCTGTCTGACTCCATATATGGCCAGTCCTGGACATGTGAGCGGGGGTTCCAGCCTGTCGGCGATCGCTGTGAGCAGATCATCCTGCCGGAGAATGCGCATCTCGATTTTGGCGGTGATCGCTGGGCCTGTGACAAGCCCTTTGAGAAAATCGGCAATCGGTGCGAGCTGCCAGTCGATACCGCCAATTAAGCGGCGGGCCGGCTATTCAGGTTCGGCAAATCCCCAGCCATCCGGCTTGTAACCACGGGCCAGAGCCATTTTGGTCGTGCGCTCTTCGTGCAGCCAGATATCCTGCGGGGTGAAGGGAATGGGGCCTATCGAGGCGGCAACCTGCGGCGCTTCGGCCTCTTCATCGACGGTATAGCCGAACGCGCCGAGCGCCTTCTCGAAAGCCTCGCGGCGCGCATCCTCGCCGTCGATCGGCACAAAGAAGAGATCGAGCATGATCTCACTGTGCGGCTCAACATTCTGCTTGTCGCGCAGCTGTTCGCACGTCCAGACCGTTTCGGCCTGCTGCTCGGTAAAATTCCAGTCGGCTTCGTCCATGCGGCAAGCGTGTAGAGGCGCAGGACCGACATGTCGATCCACCGTGTCAGAGACGGGCCCAAAAAACTTACAGTTAACGGGCCGGCGGACATTGACGAGCGTGGATGGCAGGGCGCTAATGCGAGGTGCGATGAACCGCTGGATGGTCCTTTCAGTTCTGTTGATCCTGTTCGGGATCTGGGTGGGCGTTCCACAGCTCGGCCTGCTGCCGGATGGCGATTCTGTGCACCTGTTTACCGGCCTCGCCCTCGGCGCTTTCGCCTTTGGCTACTTTCCTGAAACCGACACGATCGAAACGACGGAGCCCGTGCTGCTCTGGCGCCGCTTTGCCGCCTTCGCGATTGACCTCACCGCCCTGTTCATGGTGCTGCACCCGCTCATGTCCATGGTGCAGGTCGCAGCGGCGGTGCTGTTCGGCGTGACGCTGGTCTTCTGCTATTTCTGGCTGCACGGTGTCTTCGGGCGCGCGACGCTTGGCCAGTATGTGATGGGCTACACCGTCCTGCCGGCGGAGGGCACCAACAGTGAACCGGAATTTGCGCACCGCACGCTTGCCAGCTTCGTGGCGACCTGCCTGTGGCCGGTCACCTTCATCTCTGCCTCACAGGAAGACGCCACGCCCGGAACCTATCACTGGGACCGGGAGTCTGGCACGCAGGCCGTCAGGCTGATGTCGCTCGAACGCTAAGCAGGTGGCGGGCACAGAGGTGTTCGGCTGACTGGGAAACCGCCTGCATCGCCCCGCGTTACCCTCTTATGCAGACAACGCAAATCCTGGTCCCCGGCGAGACCTGCCAGCGCATTGAGACGGCTGAACGCATGCGCATCATCATCGACGGAAAGGATTATTTCCGGGCGGTGAAGCAGGCCATGCTGAACGCGCAGAAGACCATCATGATGGTCGGCTGGGATTTTGACACACGCATTGCCTTCGAGCCTGACGGCAAGACGCTGGAAGGCCCGAACACTCTCGGCGACTTCCTGTCCTGGATGTCGAAAGAGCGCGAGGATCTGCAGCTTTATATGCTGAAGTGGAATGTCGGCGCGATGCAGTCCGTGATGCGCGGCATGCTGCCCATTGCGCTGAAGCCACTGCGGTTTCACGATAATTTCCATTTCCATCTCGATTCCAGCCACCCCGTTGGCGCCGCACATCATTCCAAGATCATCGTGATCGATAATCAGCTGGCATTCTGCGGTGGCATCGACATGACGGCTGGGCGCTGGGACACGTGTGAACATCTCGATGAGCAGCCCTGCCGCGCGCTGCCGGGCGATGACGAAAGCCCGAAACCCTGGCACGACGCGACAGTCGCTGTTTCCGGGCCGCTAGCGTGCGCACTGGGGAACCTCGCACGTGAGCGCTGGCAACGCGCGACCGATGAAGCGCTTGAACCTCCAAACTGCGACAGTGAATCTGTCTGGCCAGAGCTTGAAACGACTTTTGAAAACCTACCCGTTGCTATCGCCCGCACATATCCCGACTATGAAGACTATGACGAGGTCCGCGAGATCGAAGCGCTTTATCTGCGCGCGATCGAGACCGTCCGCGACACGCTCTACATTGAGAGCCAGTACCTCGCCTCTGCAAAATTGACGCGCGCCATCGCCAACCGTCTGGCCGAAGAGGATGGGCCGGAAGTCATTCTCGTCCTGCCGCGCAATGCCGAAGGGTGGCTGCGCCAGGAGGCAATGGACGGCGCGCGGCGGCGGATGCTGGAACATCTCTGGCAGCATGACAGGCATCACCGCCTGCTGGCCTGCTTCCCGGTTACACAGAGCGAAGCGCCAATATACGTCCACGCCAAGATCATGATTGTGGATGACGGCCTGATCCGGGTCGGCTCGTCCAATCTCAATAATCGGTCCATGGGCTTCGATACCGAGTGCGATCTCGCCGTGGAGGCTAGCCAGTGCGAGGCGCCGGACCAGATCCGGGCGACCATCTCGCACATGCGCAGCGGCCTCGTCAGCGAGCATCTCGGCGTGAGCAGGGACGCGCTGGCGGATGCTGTCGAGCAAGCAGGGGGCAGTCTCGTTGCTGCTATCCGCGCCCTTATGGGCGCTGGCCGATCGCTTCAGCTGTTCGAGCGCGACGAAGTTGAAGGGGAATCAAGCCCTCTTGCCGAAAACGAATTTGCCGACCCGGAAGAAGTCGGTAACGGCCTCGCCGAACGCCTCGTACACGGCGTCAGTGACCTCATCGGCAATCTTGGAGGTTAGTTCCCGCCCTCGACCAGCCGCCTCGCGATCACCATGGCCTGCACTTCGCCGGCGCCTTCGAAAATGTTCATGATGCGGGCGTCAGCGAGGACGCGGGAGATCGGATACTCCATCGCAAAGCCATTGCCGCCATGAATCTGGAGCGCATTGTCCGCCGCAGCCCATGACACGCGCGCGGCGAGCAGTTTCGCCATGCCGGCCTCGAGGTCACAGCGCTTGCCGCTATCTTTCTGGCGGGCCGAGAAATAGGTGAGCTGGCGCAGGCCGACGAGCTCAGCGGCCATCATGACGAGCTTGTTGGACACCCGTGGGAATTCGAAGATCGGCTTGCCGAACTGGGTGCGGTCGAGCGCATAGCGCAGGCCAAGTTCAAAGGCGCATTGGGCGACACCGATGGCGCGGGCAGCGGTCTGGATCCGCGCGCCTTCAAACGTCGCCATCAGATGGCGGAAACCCATATTCTCGGTTTCGCCAAGCAGGTTCTTCGCGGGCACTTCAAACTCATCGAAGCCGATCTCGTATTCCTTCATGCCGCGATAGCCGATGACTTCGATTTCGCCGCCCGTCATGCCGTCAGCAGGAAACGGGGTCGCGTCATCGCCGCGTGGCTTTTCTGCCAGGAACATGGAGAGACCCGAGAAATTATTGGTCGACGGGTCCGTCCGGGCGAGCACCGTCATTAGGTCCGCGCGGACCGGGTGGGTGATCCACGTCTTGTTGCCGGTGATCTTGTAGGTGTCGCCGTCTTTGACAGCGCGTGTCTTCAGGCTGCCGAGGTCGGAGCCGGTATTGGGTTCCGTGAAAACCGCGGTTGGCAGGATTTCGCCGCTCGCAATTGCCGGCAGATATTTTTCTTTCTGCGCGTCCGTTCCGCCGATGAGAATAAGCTCAGCGGCGATCTCGGAGCGCGTACCCAGCGAGCCGGTCCCGATATAGCCGCGCGACAGCTCTTCGGAGACAACACACATCGACGTCTTGCCGAGGCCAAGTCCGCCATATTCTTCCGGGATGGTGAGGCCGAACACGCCGAGCTCGGCCATTTCCTCGACGACAGGCATCGGGATGTAATCATTCTTGAGGTGCCACTCATGCGCATGCGGCACGATCCGGTCATCGGAGAAGCGCCGGAACTGGTCGCGGATCATGGTCAGCGTTTCGTCGAGACCGGTTTCCTCCACCGTGGCGCGGCCAAGGGCATCGGGCAGGTGCTTCGCAGCGGCGGCGAGCGCGTCGGATGTCTTGCCTTCGGTCAGGAAGCGCTGCACAGCCGGGTCGAATAGGCGCTCCATACCAGCCTTGGTCACCCCGAGATCGGCCGGGCGAATGATCTCGCCCTGGTTCATCGGAATGCCGCCGATCAGCTGGGCGCAATATTCGGAGAACAGGATTTGCGACAGCAGCTGCTCGATCTCGCCGAACCTGCCTTCCGCCTGCATCCGCTCGGCCCAATGGGCGGTCTCGCGCAGCGTTTCGACATAGGTGATGACCCATGAGAGACCGTGGGCGGCGTGCTGATGCACTTCCAGAAGCTTGCGGTCGGGCTTTCCGCCGGGCGCAAGTTTCCCCTTCATCGAGGCTTTCGCGTCTTCGCCATAGGCCTCCAGGCTGACGACAGCCTCGTTCATGGCTTCGATCAATCCGCCCATAATGGGGGATGGTTTATCGGTGACGGCTGCGTCCATTTTATTGTCCTCCGGGCCCGGCATTGTGCATGTTCTCAGGCGTTTCATCGCTTGATGACACAAATTTTGCTGCAGCGCAGCGATAAAATCTGTCGCAGGGGCAAGCTATGCCTTCGAAACCGCTTTCTCGAACGGGATGTCGAGCGCAAGTCTCGCGTCCTCGATGTCATCTAGAACCTGATGAAAAGCCGACCAGTCATCACTTTCAGCGATGGGGGCCCAAAGCGCTTCCACGTCATCATAGAGCAGAGTCACAGGCGAGCGGCGCTGCCAATAGGCGTGGGCCAGGCGGTCGGTCCTGTCGGGCTCGAAACCGCTTAGCTGGTCGAAGACGGGCGCGAAGGCTTCGCCTGCATAGAGCTCTCCAATCGGGCTGGCCTTGGCGCGGGCTTCGCTTTGTCGGCCGCAGAACCAGTCGAAGAAGACCTGAGCCCACGGCGCCTTCGTCTCCGACATCCAGTTGTAAAGGGTCTGCAGGAAAGTGAGATCGGTCTTGAGGTCACCGGAGGATTTCAGGCCGAACAGCTTCAGATTGTGATCGGCGAGTGCATGCTGATAGGTGCTCTCATAGGTCTGTAGCGCTTCGCTGAGCGGCTCGGCGTCGCAGATGAGGGTGAAGGTTGCCGCGAGCTGTTGCAGCGCCCAGAGGCCCTGCGTTGGTTGACGCCCAAAGCGGTAAAGGCCTTGCTGGTCAAAATAGGCCGCCGTGAAGTTCGGGTCAGACCAGGGCAGGAAACGCCACGGGCCGTAGTCGAAACTTTCGCCCGTAATGTTGAAATTGTCGGTGTTCATCACCCCGTGCACGAAGCCGCAGGCCATCCATTGCGCGACCATGCGGGCGGTTTGCGCTGTGATGCGATCCAGCAGGGCGGGGGCCATGACGCCGAGGTCGTCGTCGAGCGTGTCGGGATAATAATACTCTGCGCAATGGCGGATCAGGCGGGCCAGGTTCTCGCGCTCATCGAGGTAAGCGACGCGCTGGAAAGTGCCGAAACGGATATGGCTGTGCGACAGGCGCACCAGAACAGATGAGCGCGTCGGTGACGGCTCGTCATTGCGCTGCAAATCCTCGCCTGTCTCGATCAGGCTGAAGGGTTTTGATGTCTTGACGCCATGTGCTTCGAGGTATTGCGCAGCCAGGACTTCGCGCACCCCGCCTTTCAGGGTCAGGCGGCCATCACCCTGGCGCGACCAGCGCGTCTGGCCGGATCCCTTGGTGCCAAGATCGAGAAGCCGGCCGGCCTCGTCTCTGATTTGGGCAAACAGAAAGCCGCGCCCGTCGCCAAGTTCGGGGTTGTAAACGCCGAACTGATGCCCGTGATAGCGCATTGCCAAGGGCTGCTGAAGATTGCCCTCAAGGGGGGTGAATGCTGCGAAATGGGCGATCCATTCATCGTCGCTCAACCGGTCAAGCCCGACCTGGCGGGCCCAGCGCGTATTGCGAAAACGCAGCACAGATTTGCTGAACGTCGCAGCCTTGGACACATCTGCGAAGGCTTCTGATATTTCGAGAATTGGGGGTTTGGTCTGCATAATATTCTGCCGCAATGGCAGGTTCGGCCCGCCTTCACAAGCAAAACCGCCATCTCCTTTTTCACCTGAAAAGCGAATCCGGCCTAGGCGCGGCGGTGAGGACTCATTATTGCATATCTCGATCAAAGGCTGCCTCACGCAGTCAATTGTCCGTCACATGAAATCCAGAGGAACATCACAGAGCCATGACCAGAACCGTTCTCGTGACCGGCGGCGCCGGCTATGTCGGAAGCCATTGCTGCAAGGCGTTTGCTGAAGCCGGCTGGAAAGTCGTTGTGTATGACAATCTCTCGCGAGGCTGGCGGGAATTTGTTCGCTGGGGAGAGCTGGAACAGGGTGACCTGCTGGACAGCGAGGCGCTGGATCGTGCCTTCGCCAAGCACAAACCTGACGCCGTGGCTCACTTTGCGGCGCTCGCTTATGTCGGTGAGTCCGTCGAGAAGCCCGGCATGTACTATGAGAATAACACGCTCGGAACGGTTCGCCTTCTTGATGCGATGGCAAAAGCAGGCTGCGACAAGATCATCTTCTCATCCACCTGCGCGACCTATGGCGTGCCGGAAAAAATGCCGATGACCGAGGACATGTCGCAGAACCCGATCAACCCGTATGGCATGTCCAAGCTCTTCGTCGAAAAAGTGCTCGACGATTATGAAGTTGCGCACGGCATCCGCTCTGTAAAACTACGTTACTTCAACGCGGCTGGCGCCAGCCCTGATGGCGAAGTTGGCGAGCGTCACGAGCCTGAGACCCATCTCATTCCGCTGTGCATTGAAGGCGTTCTGAACGACACGTTCAAACTGACGGTTTTCGGAGACGACTTCGACACGCGCGATGGCACCTGCGTGCGCGACTATATCCATGTCATGGACCTTGCGGATGCGCACCTGAAGGCCCTCGACTATCTGTTTGACGGCGGCACGTCCGAAGCGTTCAACCTTGGCACAGGTACGGGCACCACGGTCATGGAAATCGTTCATGCGGTAGAGCGGGTGACCGGAAAGCCTGTGCCGCGTTCGATCGGTCCGCGCCGCGCCGGTGATCCGCCTGCACTGGTCGCATCAGCCGATAAAGCCGAGAGCATCCTCGGCTGGAAGCCGGTTCAGTCCGATGTCGATAGCGTCATCGAAACAGCTTACAATTGGCACCTGAAGGAAGTCGAACGCAAGAAAGCCGCCGTATCCTGATCCGGTGCGGTCTCTGACTAGCTCGCCAGGTCTTTCAGCTGCTCAACCAGATCAAGGCGCTCCCAGGAGAAGCCGCCTTCATTGTCCGGTGTGCGGCCAAAATGCCCATAAGCGGCTGTGCGCGCAAAGATCGGACGGTTCAGGCCAAGCGTCGTGCGAATCCCGCG
Organism: Henriciella sp. AS95; assembly: GCF_038900055.1. Taxonomy (NCBI): domain Bacteria; kingdom Pseudomonadati; phylum Pseudomonadota; class Alphaproteobacteria; order Hyphomonadales; family Hyphomonadaceae; genus Henriciella; species Henriciella sp. AS95. Next base: position 24,382 of record NZ_JBBMQM010000001.1, on the reverse strand, counting down.
CGGCGAAAGGTCCATGATTTCCATCAGTCGTTTTTCGAGCGCGCGCTCATCGGTGTTGGCCGTGTCGTGCAGGTTCACATTGATTGAAAGCGGCTGGGCAACGCCGATGGCATAGGAAAGCTGCAACGTGCAGCGTTTGGCCAGGCCTGCCGCGACAACGTTCTTGGCAAGGTAGCGAGACGCGTAGGCAGCTGACCGGTCGACTTTCGTCGGGTCCTTGCCTGAGAAGGCACCGCCGCCATGCGGGGCTGAGCCGCCATAGGTGTCGACAATGATCTTGCGGCCGGTCAGGCCAGCATCGCCGTCCGGGCCGCCGATCACGAAGTTGCCGGTCGGATTGACGTAGAAACTTTCTTCCTTCGGAAACCAGCCTTCCGGCAGTATGTCGGCAACAATCGGGCGGACGAGTTCGCGGATATCGGATGATGAAAACCCGGCGCCATGTTGGGTGGACACCACCACCGCGTCGACGCCGACGGGTACTCCGTCACGATAGCGCATCGTGACCTGGCTTTTGGCGTCGGGCTCGAATTCCGGGCGTTCGCCCGAATGGCGAAGCTCTGCCATCCGCTTCAGGATGCGGTGCGCAAAGGAGATCGGCGCGGGCATGTACTCATCGGTCTCGTCGCTCGCATAACCGAACATGATACCTTGGTCGCCAGCGCCTTCTTCTGTGTAGGTGCCGGTGCCTTCATCAACGCCCGCCGCAATGTCTTCGGACTGGCCGTGCAGCCAGTTGTCGAGCTTTAGATACTGCCAGTGAAAACCGCTTTGTTCGTAACCGATATCCTTCACGGCGTCGCGGACAACGGCTTCCACCATGTCAGCCGTGATCGTATCGGGGCCGCGCATTTCACCGAGAAGCGCGATCTGATTGGTCGTCGCGGCAGTCTCGCACGCCACGCGAACGCGGGATGTGTCGTAGCCGGCCTTGATCGCCTCGCGGAAATAAAGGTCCACAACCTCATCGGAGATCCGGTCGCAAACCTTGTCGGGATGGCCTTCGGAAACGCTTTCGCTGGTGAAGAGAAAATCTGGTGAGGTCAAAACTATTACTTTCCGAATTTAAGATGCGCACCGCTCAGCTAATGGAAATATCTGCCAACCCGGTATGGTCAATCTTTTTCGCTGCAGTGAAAAGTGTCTAGCGGGTTTCCACACCAGCCGGAACCGTAACGTCGCCATACACAATGAAGTGCGGGTTGTCATAGCCACGCTCTTTCTTGCCATAACGAAGCGGGACACCTTGGTCGGACATTACCCGTGCGCCCGCGGCTTCGGCCACGGCCTGACCGGCCGCAGTGTCCCATTCCATGGTCCGGCCCATGCGGGGGTAGATATCGGCCTCGCCGGCTCCGACAAGGCAGAGTTTGAGTGACGAACCGGCAGAGATAATCTCGTTCACCTTGAACTGAGCCAGAAACTCATCCGTTTCAGGCGATCGATGAGACTTGGACGCAATGGCGGTCAGCCCGGCTTCCGGCGCCTTGCGGATGTGCATCGGCAGTCGCGCATCGCTGGCGGGGACGGCTTCACCGGGTTTGACGTCTGCCTGCCAGGCAGAGCTTGGGCTTTCAGCCATGAACAGGCGGTTCAGAGCCGGCGCATACACAACACCCATGACCGGCTTGCCGTGTTCGATGATCGCAATGTTGACCGTGAACTGGCCGTTCTTGTTGATGAACTCCTTTGTGCCATCCAGCGGATCAACCAGCGCAAAGCGGGCCCCGTGATCTGGAATACGGCCTGCCGCGACCGACTCTTCAGCAATGACATCAAGCTCTGGGTCAGCCTCGGCCAGCCCCTTCAAAATGAGGTCCTCCGCCTTCTGATCTGCTTCGGTGACGGGCGACGAGTCGCCTTTGCGTTCAACATCGAAATCGGTGGAGTAGATCTCCATGATCAGCGCGCCAGCATCGAGGGCGATACGGGCGAGTTGGTCAGGTTTCAAGCTCATGAAAAGGCTCCTCAGGGCCGGATGGTTAGGTGTCCGGACGGGGTTATGCCCATGTTTCACAGGCGGCGCAAATACGCTCCGCGATATTGATCGCGTCGAAGGCCTGATGACTGTTTCCATGGCCGAGGGGCGCTCGGCCAGCGATCGCATCAAGAAACTCCGTCAGTTCTTCCTTTGCGGTGGAATGCTGTGTGAACTCGCGAATTGTTTCGTCCGGATTGGCGACCGGTTCACCGCGCTCCGACTTCGACAGCGTCGCGTGGATCAGCATTTCCGGTCCATAACCCTCAAGACCGGGAAGGTGTCCGTCGAGCCAGACATAACCACGCTCAAAACCGAGTTCGAGTCGGAACGTCTGGCGCCAGGATGTCGATGATGAATGTAACTGCGCGATCGCGCCATCGGCCGTCCGGAGGAGTGCAAAGACGTTTGCTTCATCATTCGGCTGCCCCGATGACATCGCCTTTACGCTTTCAAAAGGGCCGCAAAACAGGTGCAGAAGGTCCAGCATCTGAATACCGTGCCCCTTGAGGATAGAGGTGTTTGCGAAATGGCCGGAGGGCGCGCCCGCATGCCCATAAATGGCACGAGCGGTCAGCAGTTTGCCAAAAGCCCCGTCCGCAATCACGGCTTGCGCCTCGCGAACGCTGCCATGATGTCGTAGGCCGCAGCCGAATTTGAGAATGGCGCCTGAGTCTCGCTCGGCCTCCCGAAGGTTCACAATGTCTTCGACGCTTTGGCCGCCCGGCAGTTCGCTGAAGACGTGAAGCCCCTTTTTCAGAGCCGATATGGATGCGCTGACAGCAATTGCAGGTTCGAGTGCGAAAACCACCGCATCGAGTGTCTCTGTGTCCAGCGCGGCATCCCAGTCGTCGTCTGAATAATGCGCGATATCTTCGCGCGAAAACGTCTTCACGATAATGGTGTCGTCGCATGCAGCGAGAGCGTGGCACCGTGCGGCAGCGAGACCATTCTTACCAAACACAGCGAAGCGGAGAGGGGTCATGGGGTGCCGGCACTTTCCAGAGGAATTGTAAAATTCCGACTATCCAACCCATCGGCCTACGGCAACCGCTGAGGTGACATGTCATTCATGCGCGCCGCCCGATCAGGGACGAAAATTCCAGTCTTTCAGCGCCGGGCCGTCCTCGCCGAGATGGATGACCCCATAGGCGCCGGTTTTCAGCTTAAGAGCGAGGTCCGTGGGTGCTTTTTCTCGTGTGACCGCGAGTAACGCAAATCGAGCGATGCCATTGCTGGTCACGACCAGGGCGGGGCGCTCATCCTCACTCTGGTAGAGCTGCTTGAAAAAATCCTTCCACGCCGTCTCAAGGGCTTCCGGGTCGACGATCCAGCCCGGCGGCGCGGTTGCATAGTGCTCCCAGGCAGACAGAGCTGCGTCACCAATGCGGTCAATAACGACCGGTTCGGGCTGGTTCTCGTCGGGTCCGTAGTCGATCTCCCGCAGGAATTCGCTCACCGTCAGCTCAATTGGTTCAGGCTGAGTGGCCAGAATAGTGCGCGCTGTCTGCAGTGTACGCTTGAGCGGGCCTGCGGTAGCGGAAGAAAACACAATGCCGGCCTGTTTGAAGTGGTGGGCGAGCGCTTCGGCCTGCTGCTGGCCGGACACTGACAAGTCCAGGTCAGTCCGGGCACCAACCCGGGTTACCGTGTCCCCCTTGTCGAAGGTGTTGCCATGGCGAACGATGTAGACGTCACGTGCCATTAGCCGAGTTCATCCATCGGATCGCCATGCTCGGCGATCAGTTTTTCAGCGAAAGCAGCGTCCTCTGGCGTGTCGATACCCCACATCGCCGTCGCGCCGGGCTTTACCGCGACGCTCATGATGGACATTCCATTCTCGAGAAAGCGTAGCTGCTCAAGGCCCTCCAGCGCCTCGTAGGTGCCGACAGGCAGGCTTGCAAACCGCTCAAGCGCGTTCATTCGATAGCCGTAAAGCCCGATATGGCGCCAGACAGGGGAAAGCCCGCCGGATGCCCTCATCGCGGCTTCCTTGCGAATGGACGGGATGATCGTTTTCGAGAACCAGAGCGCCATGCCATCTTCGCGGCGAATGCAGCAGGTGCCGCTGAAGGGTTCTCGTGTTTTCTGGTCGCGCATCACATCAAGCGTCGCCCAGTCCAGTTGCACCACGGGCGTGACGACATCAGCGGTGCTTTGTGAGGCGACTTCGATCAGCGCTTCGAGATAGTCGGCCGGCGTGAAGGGCGCGTCTCCCTGAAGATTGAGGACGAAGTCCGCTTGTTGGTCATATGCTCGCGCCGCCGCGAGCGCGCGGTCAGTACCTGAGGGCAGCGCGGGATCTGTCATGACCGCTGGAGCGCCGATGTCGGCGGCGTGGTCCAGTATCGTCTGGTCGTCGGTTGCAATCACGTAAGCAACATCGGAATTTCGTTCTGAAACGCGCCGCGCAATGGCTGCGACGCGCGATACAAGGGAGTGGCCTGCAATCGGGTGGAGCGGTTTCGCGGGGAAACGCGTTGAACCAATTCTGGCCGGGATAACGATCAAGGTTCGCATGAGGCGTGATTTCGAAGCTTAGGCGGAGGGTTTGCGCGCGGCAGGCAAGGGTGTCAAGCGAATGGCAGGCGCGACAGCGGCAAACGATTTGCGGCCCCGAATGTCGGGAAATGAACATCCCTGAGTTGACGTTAGAAAAATGCCGCGTGTCGGTTGACCGCTACTACATTGTTCGTTCAAACGGCGCCTGTTAACTAGCCGCGTACGTCCCAAATTTTCTGGAAAGCTCATGACCAAACTGACACATCTCGACCGGCTTGAGGCCGAGAGTATCCACATTCTGCGCGAAGTCGCCGCGTCAGCGCAAAATCCAGTTATGATGTACTCCATCGGCAAGGACAGCTCTGTGATGCTGCACCTTGCGCGAAAGGCTTTCTATCCTGGACCGCTGCCATTCCCGCTGCTGCATGTTGATACGACCTGGAAGTTTCAGGAAATGATCGAATTCCGCGACAGGCTGAAGGATGACCCTGCCATCAATCTGCTTGTGCACGTTAATCAGGAAGGCGTCGATCAGGGGATTGGTCCGTTCACGCACGGCTCGGCCATGCATACCGACATCATGAAGACGCAGGCCCTGAAGCAGGCGCTCAACTTGCACAAGTTTGACGCGGCGATTGGCGGTGCACGCCGCGATGAAGAGAAATCCCGCGCAAAGGAGCGCATCTTCTCATTCCGATCCGCGCAGCATCGCTGGGATCCGAAAAACCAGCGTCCCGAACTCTGGTCGCTCTATAATACGCGCATCAAACCGGGCGAGAGTGTGCGCGTTTTCCCGCTGTCCAATTGGACCGAGCTCGATATCTGGCAGTACATATACCAGGAGAATATCGATATCGTGCCGCTATACTTTGCCGATGAGCGCCCAGTGGTTGAGCGCGACGGCATCATGGTGATGGTCGATGATGATCGCCTGCCGCTGGAAGAGGGTGAAAAGCCCGAGATGAAGCGCGTCCGTTTCCGCACGCTCGGCTGTTATCCGCTCACGGGTGCTGTGGAATCCAGCGCTTCCACCATTACGGAAATCATCGAAGAAATGCTTCGCACCACGACGTCTGAGCGGGAAGGCCGGGCCATCGACAAGGATGCGCCGGCGTCAATGGAAATGAAAAAGCAGGAGGGCTATTTCTAATGGCCGGTTACGCTGCACCCGAATTCACCGATATCGAAGCTTATCTCGATAGCCAGTTGAAGAAGTCGCTATTGCGCTTCATCACCTGTGGCTCCGTCGATGATGGCAAATCCACCATGATTGGCCGGCTTCTATACGAGTCGAAGATGATCTTCGATGACCAACTCGCTTCTCTAAAGAACGAGTCGAAGAAATTTGGCACCCAGGGCGAGGAGATCGACTTTGCGCTTCTCGTCGATGGCCTCGCTGCCGAGCGCGAGCAGGGCATCACGATCGACGTCGCCTATCGTTTCTTCTCCACAGATCAGCGTAAATTCATTGTCGCCGATACGCCTGGCCACGAACAGTACACGCGCAACATGGCAACAGGGGCGTCCACGGCTGATCTCGCCATTGTCATGATCGATGCTCGAAAGGGCGTCCTTACCCAGACCCGCCGTCATAGCTTCATCGTGTCGCTGGTGGGCATCAAGCATGTCGTGCTTTGCATCAACAAGATGGACCTCGTCGACTATAGTCAGGAGGTCTACGATAATATCCTGGCTGACTATCGTGAGTTCGCAAAGGATCTCGGTTTCGAGACGATCCAGGCGATCCCTGTTTCCGCGCTAAAGGGCGATAACGTCGTCGAGAATAGCGCCAACACACCGTGGTATGACGGCCCGCCGATCATGACCTATCTCGACACGATCGAAATACAGTCTGACGCGCAGGAAAAAGCGTTCCGGATGCCGGTGCAATGGGTCAACCGACCGAACCTCGATTTCCGCGGCTTTGCCGGTCAGATATTGTCAGGAACCATCAAGCCTGGTGATACGGTTCGAGCGCTGCCGTCAGGCAAGTCCAGCAAGATCGAGCGTGTCGTTGCGATGGGCGGAGATCTTGATGAGGCGGTTGAAGGCCACTCGATCACGCTCACACTGGAAGACGAGATCGACATCTCCCGCGGAGATGTTCTGTGTGCTGACAAAGAGCCGGCAGAAGTCTCGGACCAGTTCCAGGCCACGCTGCTTTGGATGTCGGATGGCGAGATGCTGCCCGGCCGCTCCTATGTCATGAAGGTTGGCGCTCGAGAGTGCCAGGTCCAGATCACGGAGCAGAAGTACAAAATTGACGTGAATACGCGGGCGCATGAAGCGTCCAAGACCCTGCACCTAAATGAAATCGGTATCTGCAACATCGCGCTGGACCGAGAAATCGCATTTGATGCGTACAATGACAATCGCCGGATGGGCGGTTTCATCATCATCGACCGGATGACGAATGAGACCGTTGGCATGGGCTTGATCAATTTTGCACTTCGCCGGGCGTCTAACATCCACAAACAGACGATGGACGTGTCGAAAGAAGTGCGTGCGTCAATGAAGGGTCAAAAGCCGGTCATTCTCTGGTTCACAGGGCTTTCGGGCGCCGGCAAATCGACCGTCGCCAACATTGTTGAAAAGCGCCTCGTTGGCATGAATAAACACACCTATTCGCTGGATGGGGACAATGTTCGCCACGGGCTCAACAACGATTTGGGCTTCACCGATGCCGACCGCGTTGAAAATATCCGCCGCGTTGGTGAGGTTTCGAAGCTAATGGTCGATGCTGGCCTGATTGTGCTGGTCTCTTTCATCTCACCATTCCGTGCCGAGCGCAGGATTGTGCGTCAGATGGTGCCAGATGGCGAATTCTGGGAAGTCTTCGTCGATGCGCCGCTGGAAGTTGCGGAGCAACGCGACGTGAAAGGGCTCTACAAGAAGGCTCGCGCTGGTGAGATCAAGAATTTCACCGGTATCGATAGCCCGTACGAGCCTCCGAGGGAGCCGGAAATTCATCTCGAAACCGACAAGCTCACGCCGGAAGCCGCTGCCGATATGGTCATCCAGCGTCTCGAAATGGCCGGGATTCTGGACCACTAGGCTCATCGTCTAGGCCGTTAGGCCCGAACGGTCTGCTGGTTCTTGGTATGACATCTGAAGGGCGGTGCCGACGAGGCAGCTCTTCTCATGGTCGTTCCGATTTTTCCAACGGATCAAGTGATCGCTTGCCGGATCGGGCGGCGTCTTCGGCGAAGGGTCTCACATCAGCAAGCCTGTTGTGAAGTGTGACCGGATTCCATGTCATGGCGCGCACGAGGTCCAGGCTGGATCGTGTGCGCGTACGCTGAGCTTTCCGCCGGTCCTTCAAAATGCCAGGCAGGCCCAACAGGCCTTCGGTGAAGCCTTGGCGCATGGCTTTTGCATGCGATTTCCCGATGGCGCGAATGTACAGGTACAGGCTTGCCAGAAGATGTCCCGGCAGCGTCAGGGCCAGCGCGAGCGGCGGCATGTTCGTCAGGTAGGTCTTCAGCCTGTTACGTGTGCCCAGGCGCACCGTGAAGTCACTGTAGCGACCGGAAATCGCACTGCCATGATGGCGCACCACCGCGTCAGGTACAAACACACATGTCTCGCCGCCAAGGCGCAGTCGAAATCCCAGATCAACGTCTTCGCAGTAGCAGAAAAACGACTCTGTGAAGCCTCCGGCCTCAAGGAAGGTGTCGCGCTTGAAGAGGGCACTGGCGCCGCAAGGGGAAAAGCACTCGCCTTCGCCAGGCAGTTCGCTCGCCGGACGGCCGAAGCCGCCGCGCCACGGTACACCGAGGACATGATAGGCATCGCCGGCGCCATCGAGGATTTGCGGATTGTCCGCATCAAGCTGGGCGCTCGCGAACATGTTGACGCCTGGGTGGCGGCCAGCCGCCTTCATGAGCTGCGATAGCCAGTCCGGTTCAGCCAATGCGTCGGGATTGAGCAGCGCAAGCCAGTCACCGCTGGCCTGTTCGGCAGCAATATTGTTCGCTCTTGCAAATCCGAGATTTTCGTCGAGCCGGATGAGTCTGGCATTGTCCAGACCGCCCAGTTCCAGATCGTCCACCGATCCGTCTGTCGATGCATTGTCGACAATGATAACTTCATGAGCCGGAAACTGTTGGTGCCGCAAGGTGTCAATCGAGCGATGGATATATTCGCCGCCATTATAATTCACGATAATAACAGTGATTTTGGCGGTGGGTGAGATGGTCAAACTGACATCCTTGGCGGGAGGACGTTCATGCTAGCGATAGCACTACAATTAGTCGACTGGTCCGGGTGGTAATTTCTGCATGGGACGTTAGAGAAGGGCCCTCTAGCAACGGAGCCTCACGCCTTGATTCAGTCCCTGGATATTCCTGAAGTCAAACTCATAACACCGAAGCGTTTTGGCGATGCGAGAGGTTACTTTTCGGAAACCTGGAACAAGCGAACCCTGTCAGAGGCGGGGCTTGATATCGACTTTGTGCAGGACAATCATTCCTACTCTGCCGCCCAGGGCGTTCTGCGCGGACTGCACTTTCAAAAGCCCCCGCATGCTCAGGTGAAACTGGTGCGCTGTACGCGCGGAAGCGTCTATGATGTCGCCGTCGATATCCGCGTCGGGTCCCCCACTTACGGACAGTATGTCGGCGCAGAGCTCAGCGCAGAAAACGGTGTTCAGATCCTCGTACCAGAAGGGTTTGCGCATGGTTTCGTCACGCTTGAGCCCGATAGCGAGCTCCAGTACAAGGTTACCGATTACTACGCGCCCGATTGCGATGCGAATATTCGGTGGGATGATCCGTCGCTTGGCATCGACTGGAAGGTTGACCCTGCCATCATTACGCTGTCTGACAAGGATCAGGTGGCACCCTTACTGTCTGAAGTTGACAGCGGGTTTGTTTACTAGCGCGTCATCGCGCGATCGCGGACGAGGTATCTCATGAAGGTTTTGGTGACAGGTGGAGCGGGCTTTATCGGCTCGGCAGTCTGCCGGTATCTCATCGAAGAAACCGAGCACAAGGTCGTCAATGTCGACAAGCTCACCTATGCGGCCAATCTGGAATCTGTCGCGCTGGTTGCCGATGATGATCGCTATGCGTTCGAAAAGGCCGATATTGCCGACCGCGAGGCCATGGATACCATCTTTGAGCGTCACCAACCTGATGCAGTGATGCACCTTGCCGCCGAAAGCCATGTCGACCGCTCAATCACCGGAGCCGGTGAGTTTATCCAGACCAATATCGTCGGCACATTTGTCATGCTGGAAGCTGCCCGCGCCTATTGGGAAGGCCTATCCGCAGACCGCAAAGATGCCTTTCGGTTCCTTCACGTGTCGACCGACGAAGTTTATGGCTCGCTTGGCGATGAAGGGCTTTTCACCGAAGAAACAGCCTATGATCCAAGTTCGCCATACTCAGCCTCCAAAGCCGCATCGGATCATCTGCTGACCGCCTGGCAGCGCACTTATGGCTTCCCGGGGCTCATTTCGAATTGCTCGAATAATTACGGACCGTACCATTTCCCGGAAAAGCTGATCCCGCTCGTCACGCTGAACGCGCTCGAGATGAAGACGCTGCCAGTTTATGGCGATGGCTCTAACGTCCGCGACTGGCTTTATGTCCGCGACCATGCCCGCGCGCTTCTGCTTATCCTGCAGAAGGGTAAGTTGGGTGAAAAGTACAATGTCGGCGGAAACAATGAGCGCACGAACCTGCAAGTCGTGCACGCAATCTGCGACACGCTGGATGACCTGAGGCCGGCCGACAAGCCGCGTCGCAACCTGATTGAATTCGTGACCGACCGCCCGGGACATGACGCCCGCTACGCGATCGACTCAACGCGCCTCCAGACGGAGCTTGGCTGGAAACCCGAAGAGAATTTTGAAAGTGGGCTCGAAAAGACGATCCGGTGGTATCTCGATAATGAGACCTGGTGGCGCCCGCTTCGCGAGAAGAATTATGCCGGCGAGCGTCTCGGCCTTCTGAAAACGGGCTGAGACGAGATTTCGGCATGACAATTCTCGTAATCGGCAACAAAGGTCAGGTCGCGCGCGCGCTTGTAGAGCGCGCCGGAGGCGATGTTGACGTTGTCGCCCTCGGCCGGCCCGCGCTTGATATCACCGATGAGACATCCATCCGGGCGGCCTTTGAGGCGCATGAACCAGACCTGGTCATTAACGCATCTGCATATACTGCTGTGGACAAGGCTGAATCTGATGAGGCAGCTGCATTCGCGGTGAATCGCGACGGGCCGGCCCATCTGGCCAATGTCTGTGCTGAGACCGGAACGCCCCTCATTCATTACTCGACCGATTATGTGTTCGATGGCAGCAAGCACGGCGCTTATGTTGCAACCGATCCAACGGCCCCACTCGGCGTGTATGGCCGTTCAAAGCTTGCCGGTGAGCAGGCGATCAGCGCCGCGATGAACAATTACGTCATCCTGCGCACAGCCTGGGTCTACAGCCCTTTCGGAGGCAACTTCGTCAAAACGATGCTACGGCTCGCCGCTGACCGGGACGAGCTGTCTGTTGTGGCAGACCAGTATGGCTGTCCGACAAGTGCGCTCGACATTGCGGACGCGACGTTCGTTGTCGCGCGCCAAATTCTGGATGGGCATGGCCGGTACGGAACTTATCACCTGTGCGGGTCTGGAGAGACGAATTGGCATGGCCTTGCTTCGGAGGTTTTTGCCGTGTCCGGAGACCTTGGAGGACCGAGCGCGACCGCCAAACCCATTCCTGCGGCCGATTACCCAACGCCGGCCGCGCGCCCGGCAAATTCGCGTCTCGACGGGGCAGGGCTCAAACAGGACTATGGAATTCAACTGCCAGACTGGCGCGAAAGCGTACGCGCCTGCGTGGCAAGACTGATCAGTGAAGGAACGACCCCATGAAGGGCATTATTCTGGCTGGCGGGGCTGGCACCCGTCTCAATCCGGTGACCAGTGTTGTCTCCAAGCAGCTGCTACCGGTCTATGACAAACCGATGATCCACTATCCCGTCAGCACGTTGATGCTGGCCGGGATCCGCGACATCCTGATTATCACCACGCCGGAGTCGGCTTCGCTGTTCCAGGGCCTGCTCGGAGATGGCAGCAAGCTCGGCATGAACCTTCAATATGCGACGCAGCCCAAGCCGGAGGGGCTGGCGCAGGCGTTTCTGATTGGCGAAGCGTTTATCGGTGGGAGCCCGTGTGCTCTCGCCCTGGGTGACAATATCTTCTACGGCGCCGGGCTCGGCGAGCAGCTGAAGACTGCCGGCGCGCTAACAGAAGGCGCGCGCGTGTTCGCCTATCGGGTCAGCGATCCTCACCGCTTTGGCATTGTCGAAATCGACGATGCCGGAAAGGCGCTTTCGATCGAGGAAAAGCCGAAGGAGCCGAAGAGCGACTGGGCTGTCACGGGGCTCTATTTCTACGACAGCCAGGTCGTCGATATTGCAAAGGACGTGAAGCCATCAAAGCGTGGCGAACTTGAAATCACCAGCGTGAACGATGCGTACTTGCAGCAAGGGTCGCTACAAGTCAGCCGCCTGCCGCGCGGAACGGCATGGCTCGACGCCGGCACGTTCGACAGCCTGCTGGAGGCCTCGCACTTTGTGCAGACGCTGGAAAAACGCCAGAAATTCAAGATCGCTTGCCTGGAAGAAGTGGCTTGGCGCCAGGGCTTCATCGATGACGCCGCGCTCGACAATCTGGCCGGAAAATATAACAATGATTACAAGACCTACTTGCGTGGTTTGCTGCGCAAATAGGTCGGGTTCAGTCGAGTATGATCGAAAAACTTTTCCTCAGCGTCGGCGCCATGAAAGCCGGTACCACCTGGCTGCATCATCAGTTGCAGGATCACCCGGAAATTGTCTTCACGCCTGAAAAAGAAATTCATTATTTCTGCGCGCCGGATGGGCAGTCCGCGCCTATGCGGCAGGTAGACCGGGTTGAACGGTTCAAGCGTGTCGTGTCGAACGTCAATTCGGAGAGATTCAATCGCCGCGTACGTTTCAATCTTTCCTGGTATACTCGGCGATACCTCCACCCCATGGACAATGATGCCTGGTACGAAAGTCTGTTCGCGCATGGACACGATGGTCAGTGGTGCGCAGACTTCTCGAACCTCTACTCTGTGATGGACTCCGGGCGTTGGGAAAAAGTCAGATCAGTCGCTGACAAATTGCGTGTGGTTTACACATTGCGGCACCCGCTGAAGCGTATGTGGTCTCAACTCGTCTTCTTCCACGAATACTCCGGGTCGGGTGTGGATGTGACAAACTGGTCCAAAGGGGATTTTGAACGTTTTTACAATATGGGACAGGAGGGCGACCATGTGGATTATGCTTCAAATGTCGCTCGCCTCAGAGCCTTGCTTTCCGAAGAAGAACTTGAAATTCTGTTCTTCGAAGATGATCGCGAGAAGACGCTGAACAGGATTGAGACGTTCCTGGATATAGAAGTGCGACGTTATTCAGAATCGCGTTTGCAACGTCGAGTTAATGCCTCAAAAAGTCCCCCGCCCACGGCTGACTTTGTTGATTTTGCAGCCCCCATTCATCACCAACAGGTCAAAGCTTTGACCGAGGCTGGATTGCAGTTGCCACAGTCTTGGAATGTCGCAGCTTGAGGCCGCTATGCGTTGGCATTCCCTAGCATGATGTCCTAGAACGTCGACCTGCTGCATCCGCCCCCGCCAATCTATTAGTTGGACACCACCATGTTGAAAGCCATTATCTGTGGAATGGAGCATTCGGGCACGACCTTGCTCAGCGATCTTCTGCGTCAGACCGGTAAATTGGAGTCAGGCTTCGAATGCGGCGTACTGATGGCGTCTTCGCCGCGCGAATTTCCGGATCTCGATCCCTTTTATGGCTTCATGGAAGATGGCTGGCAGATCTCGCCTGATGCGCTTCAAGCGTGCTGCGACACCGACAGCTTCGACGAGTTTTACTCACGGTTGGCGTCTTCGGCCGGCGTGGTCCCGGAAGGATTAGGAATTTTCGATAAAACACCGCGTTACATCGCTGAGCTTTCCGACGTGTTGGCCCGTTCCGAAGCACCCGTCATCATGATCCACAAAGACCCTCTCGCGTCCGTGTTCTCGGACTTCAAACGCGCCAACACGACAGATTTTGATCAATGGCTGGATAGCTATGCCAAACCGAAGAAACGGTACATGCGCCGGTGCTATGAGGGCTACAAGACCGGCCTTCAATATCTCGACAGGGTTTGCTCCGTGTCGTTGGAGGCCCTGTGTTTTTCAGCCCGTGACACGTGTGAGCGCATCTTCGCACAGGTCGGTGAGCCTTTTGATATCGATTACTTGTTGCTCAAGAACCTGCGCTACCGGAACACGAGAGCGAAGTTTGTCTCTGCGAATATCGTTCTTGAATACAAGGAAGCCCTTACGCGTGATCAGCAGACACGGATCGAGACCGAATTCGCCGAGTTTGAGGACTGGTTCTATTAGGTCCGCTGGCTCGATAACATCCAGTCCAGTGTTTCCCGAATTGGCCGGAATTCCAATGGCCCGGCCAACGCTTGAAGACGCGCATTTGACCCGCATAGTTTCTTGATCTCATTCTTGCGCACGAAATCTGGATTAACTGTCACATCAATTGTATGGCCTGCGAGATCACGGCAATGCTCAATGATGTCCTGCAGCGAGGTCAGCTGCCCGGAACAAATGTTCGCGACCGTGGAAGACGCGCCCGATTCCATAAGCCCGATGTAAGAAGCGCACACATCCCGCACGTCTGAAAAATCGCGGGATACGTCGATATTGCCTAATTCGATCGTGGGAGCACGACGAGCGAAATGGGCGACGATCTTTGGAATGAGAAAAGTCTCGGTTTGTCCGCGGCCAGTGTAGTTGAACGGCCTGGTCAGGATAATTGGCAGGCGCTCAAACCAGGTCGCGGCCATGTGCTCCATGGCTAGCTTGCTGCCAGCATAATGATTGACGGGTGCCGGGCACAAAGCTTCGTCCTGCACCTCAGTTTCCGTAACGCCATAAACATTGGCCGAACTGGCCAGCAGAATCTTGCGAACCCCCGGACTGGCATTTGCCGCAGCGTGAAGCAGATTTTCCGTGCCGAATAAATTGGCGTTGTAGATTTCCGCGGGATTGGGGTGAGCGGCGAAACTAATGCCAGCCAGATGAATGATGTAATCCGGCTGCACGTCGGCAACGACGCGCGTGATCTGTGAGCGATCAGTTATGTCGCAGTCGTACCATTCTGACCCGGTCGTCCCCGAATTTGTGGAGCAAAAGGTCTCGTATCCCTGCTGGTGCAGCGCACCCCTCAAATGGGTGCCGGTAAAACTATCGCCGCCCGTGATGAAGACCTTTGCCATCTAAGTTGAAACCTCGCTTGCGACGCGCTTGAGGTCGGCTTCGACCATCATGGCGCACAAGTCCTCAAGCGTGGTCGTTGCTTCCCAGCCGAGCTTTTCGCGTGCCAGTGTTGCGTCGCCGATCAGCAGATCGACTTCGGCCGGGCGATAGAATTTTGGGTTGATCTGAACCACCGTATTTCCGGTGCTGGTATCCACTCCTATTTCCTCTACACCTTGTCCGCGCCATTCAACATCGATACCGGCACCCTTGAAGGCCATGTGAGCGAATTCGCGGACAGTCTCAGTCCGGTTCGTTGCCAGGACATAGGTGTCTGGCTCGTCAACCTGCAGCATCCGCCACATGCCTTCGACGTATTCGTCAGCATAGCCCCAATCGCGCTTGGCATCGATGTTTCCAAGCTCCAGCACCTTCTGGCGCCCCAGTTTTATACGAGCGACGGCATCGGTGATTTTTCGCGTCACAAACTCGATGCCCCGCAAAGGCGATTCGTGATTGAAAAGTATGCCGCTACACCCGAACAGGTCATAGGACTCGCGATAGTTCACGACAGCCCAATGGGCGAAAAGTTTAGCGACGCCATAAGGGCTGCGCGGATGGAACGGCGTTTCTTCGTTTTGCGGAACTTCGCGAACCTTGCCGAACATCTCCGAGGTCGATGCCTGGTAAAACCGTATGGAATTGTTGCACAAGCGGATGGCTTCCAGCAGGTGCAAGGCGCCAAGCCCGGTGGCATGCGCCGTGGTCACCGGTTGAGTGAAAGAGACTCCCACAAAACTCTGGGCGGCCAGATTATAAATCTCATCGGGCTCGTGGTCATTGATGATGGCGATCGCGTTGCCGGGATCCGTCAGATCATATTCGACGAGTTCAAGACTCGGATGATCCAGGCAGCCGAGATAGGCAAGGCGCCAAAGATTGGTGGAGCTCGTTCGACGAAAGGTGCCGCACACCTTGTATCCTTTCGTCAGCAAATTTTTGGTCAGATAGGCGCCATCCTGTCCGGTAACGCCTGTGACGATAGCTTTTTTCATGAAATTGAACTCTTTGGTCAATGGAGAGGCGGCTGGCGAGAATCGTTCGCCCACCGTAAGGGTACGGATCGAGTTTTAGTGATCGATGGAATTGCAATTTCGCCTGTCAAAGTCAATTCACTCAAAGGCGTCGCGGCATGGTGAATGAGCGCTCCGGCGGGCCGGTACTTTTCCTGCTCCGAATGTCTTTCATTACGTTTTGACGGGGCTATGGTCGCGCGTTGAGACCGACCAAGTAAGTAGGAAATTTGTGTGACGACTGAATCGAAATTCGCCGCGAGCATGTCGCAGATAGTCTCCGATAATCCGACGGCAGACATCAGTTGTCTGCAAATGGAGGCCGTTCATGAACAGGTTGTTGCCGGCTTCTTTCGGTCCTTTGCGGAGCTCGGACTAACTTGTAACGCACATTTTAATCGACGAATTCTGAAACAGAATGGCGACTTGTTTCAGCTGCTCAGCTATCCCGGCGTTCACGTGGATTATCCTGTAATGGAAGGCGCTCACTGCTGGAAAGCAATTGCCTCAAGAGTCGTGGATGAAGATCCGAAGTTTATCTTCATGAACACCCTGCAGCGCGAGGGAATTGCAAAGTGGATTGAGCAATTCGATCGTGATGTGGTGGGGGTCATCCACAATCCCAAACTGTTCGCCGCATCAGAAGCCTGTATCCAACTGGCTGAATCGGGACGGCTGACGGCCTTTTGTCTTGCGCCTTATGTGGTCGATAAGCTGAAAGACGCCGTCCCAAGCCTTCGGGACCGGGCCCATGTTCACTATGCGTATGAAGTCCTGCCTCCGGGCGTCGATGAATATGAGTCCGATCCGGGCGTCTTGAATATTCTGATACCAGGAGCGGTTAACTACTCAAATCGTGGTTTTGAGGGATTGATCGACACTTTGCGTAAGACCCACAGCAATTTGCCAAGACCGGTCAAGTTCACGATCGCGGCAGGTGGGCCCGATCGTGCTCGTCTCGAACAGGACATCAAGGACCACGATCTCGACGCCTGTTTCGATCTGATGCCGCTCGACGCACGCAGCGGTCGCGTCCCATACAGACTATACGTCCAGTGTCTGAGCCGATGTCACGCCATCATGCCGCTGCTGCCTCAGGGACGGCAAGATTATCTGCACCAAAAAGTTACCTCCGGCGTATTGGCTGGCATAGGCGCCGCCAGACCGATGATCTGTCCTGAGAATGTCGGTGAGGCCTATGGCTTTGAACCGGTCCTGGTGCCTTCTGATCGACCATTCGATGTGTCAGAGGCAGATTTATCGTCGGAGACGCTGCAGGACCGGCGGCAAAAGTTACTGCGAATTCGCGAGCGCGGTCTTGAGCACAACACAAACACACTTCGAGAAACCCTTTCGCGGCGCTAGAACAGACCGCTCGCTTATCAAACCTGGCTACGCCGGTAAGCATGAAACCGACGTATCTGACGTCCATCAACCGACAGGCCGAACGTCGGCCAACGGCACCGTCTGCTCTCGCGTCGAGCCCGCTAAATCTGAATAGAGTTCTGGTGCAGCGAGCGGCTACTTATACGTGCCTGGTGTGGCAAATGCCGTGATGTCATCATGGTCCAATTCGTCCGTCACGCCAGTGAAGGCCTGAACGTCTTCAGCCAACTTCACTGGATGCCGGACCGCCTTCTCGTAGGACACATGCAGGATTGGCGCGCTAGTCTGACTAACGAATTTGAGATTCTGCGTCTGAATGGAGTGAGCGACCGAGAGGGATTTGTTGAGGTCCCCGGTGTTCTTCGCGCCTCGGGTGGCAACCGATAGCGCGTCGCGCCATACCAGAATGAACATTGGATTTCGCAGCGCGTTCTGCAGATCCGACAAGTAAGCCGCAGCCCGAGGGAACTTCCATCCCCACACGTTGAATTGCTGATCTCTTTGCTTGATGGCGTTGATCATATGATCATGCGATTTGCCGACGAAGTCCTGATCTTCCAGATTTCGTGGCAAGTCAGACCCCATGTGAATCCCGCACCGCTGACAAATACCGGCAACCATGGTGGTGCCGCCGCGAGGCATGCCGAAAACGACCACAGTCCGAGGGGCAGAGATGGCTGCAGCGTGCTTTTCCGGGTCTGTGAATGTCGATGGGATGGTCGGCCGATCAATTTCGATTTGCATCAAATATTCCGATTTCAGCTTGCGAAGACGTGGGTGCCCGCGAGATATCTCGACACAAGTCTGACATATGGTTTCAAGTCAACCAATCGAGGATTGGCATAGATGAAGTTAAATTGGTGTACGCGCTGTGTGTCTCGCGCGAGCGCGACGAAACCGCAAGAACGCAGGAACGCATCAACATCGGCTGCCAGCCACTGACCTTCCCAGATCGGACGGGATTCAACTTCGACAAGCAATGCGGCGGTTCTTTCCAGCGTTTTTTTTGCGGCGCCAAACACTTGAGACGTCGCGCCTTCCACATCCACCCAGAGGGCAATCACGTCTTCTGGTGACGGCAGAACATCATCGTCCAGCCTGACGCAGTCGACCTGAACCTTGTCGACATCGTCAGCGTGCAGGTTCGACATCAAGCTCGCCATCTGGTTGTTGGCCGGACGTCGGATGCCTCGAAAGTCGCGCGGTATCGCTATCTCGATCTGGGAATTTTCCGGGCCGACGCAGCGGTGTCGATAGTCGACGCCTGTGCGCGTTACTTCCTTTTTGAAATGTTCGAACACGTTCGGATTTGCTTCGTAAGCAATCACATTGGAATCTGGATGGCGGCGTTTGAACCGTTTGGCGAAGCTCGCTTCATAAGCGCCCACTTCAACAGCTCTCGTGGCCCCTGAACTCTCGATCAGCTTGTCGAAAATGAAGCGAAGTTGTTCGCCGATTTTTCCTTTGTTTCGCGGTGAGGCGTTCAAAAGCTCCGCTTGCACGCCGCTAAAAAAATCAAATTCCATAGTTACGTTCCGTAATGTGTCCCACACAGAATCTGTATCGGTCTATCTGCTCTGGAGTAAACTGTTCTGAGGCAATTATATGCCGATATGCGATGGTTCTCGTTGGTAGCTGTCTGATGGCCTCATCGTTGACCGAAACCGGGCACGGCACGCGAACGTATGGCAAGCCGCAAACATTGTCATGGGAAGCGGCCTTTCACGGTTCGGTCGATCTCATCCATAATGAGTTCAGCACCAAATACTGAGACGTGGCTTTCATCGAAATAGAGCAGTTTATCGTCCTGCGTAACCGAGCATCTGTCAGTCTCTTGGTCGCAAAAGAGGCGATTTGGAAACACGCGCATGATGCGAGCCGAGTTGGGCACTTTGTCCAGCGCAGCTTTCGCGTCGCGTCTGTACATCCTGTATGTCGAGTAGCTGGTGTCCAGTTTCATCTGTTGGAATGTTTTTAGACGTTGGTCCATCGGGACTTTGGCAAGGGCGCTCAATACCTCGGCCGGCACATCGTATCCCGCTTCAGGAATTGGATACACGACGGCCACGCTGTGTCCCATATTGAGCATATCCTTGATTGTGTTCGGAATTAGATCTGCGACCGTAAGACCTCTGCGCTCAAATCGGGGTTCTACTGAAAGCGTCACCATGTTTTCCCTAATCTTCGGCTCTCGCTCGCCATTGTCGTAGAATTCACGGTTGAGATAGAATGGCAGGTTGGCAGAGTAGATGATGAGCGAGGGCGAGGCCTGCTTCAGATAAGCCTGAATCTTCTTCCAGCGTTCTGGCCCGCAGGTCGGCTTGATGACATCATCGTTGAATTTCGAATAGACGCCGATGATGTAGGGACAACCCGCTGTCGATATCCGGATCAGCTGGCGGTTATTTCGATGAGCATAGTCAATGGCCGCTTGTGTGAGCGCCATCGCGTGGCTGTCACCGATCAGAATAATGTCACCTTGAGACGGTCCGTCGTTCGGAACGGGAGCTTCGCACACGCGAATTGGGTTACGTGGATCGCACGTGGCGCCGAGCTGACGAATGGGCGGCGACCGCAGGTCGGTGAACAGGTTCGCAGCGGCACCAAGCCGGCTGGGCAGCCCGTTGGTGAAATAGATTGCTGCGAATATGGAGACCAGAACAGCAAAACAGACGGTGATCAGCGGGTAGAAAACCTTGTCCGGCGTCACGCGTTGCTTGCGAAGCGGTTGTTCAACAAAGTAATAGGCGCAGAAGGATAGCGCTCCTGAAACGCCAATCGCCGCCAGCATCATCCACTGCGTATATGCAGGTTCATAAATGTGAAGAAACGCGATGGCCGGAAAGTGCCAGAGGTAGAATGAATAGGACGTCAGGCCGAAAAACCGCATCGGCGGTGTGCTGAGCGCGTCGGTTATCAACTCCCCCTGTTTGCAAAACCAGATCAGGAGCGCCGTACCTGCCACGGGTATGGCCGTGAAGTATGAGGGGTGTCGCATGTCATCGGAGAATGTGAGCATCGGGACGACAATCATCGCCAGGGCGATCGGCGGTACCGCCGCAGAAAACGGCCCCTGCGCGCGTTGCACGCCAGATGTTTGCCAACTCGCCAACATGGCACCTGCCAGGAGCTCCCATCCCCTGAAGATGAGGAGGTAAAAATTGGCGTCTGGTGCCGACCGGCTGGCATAATCCGCAGCGACTAGCGATACGATCAATCCGCAGGCAATGACGCCGTCAATATAATGTTTCGCGAACCGCCAGACACCCAGCAGCACGACCGGGAAGACGAGGTAAAACTGTTCCTCAACCGACAATGTCCAGGTGTGCAGAAGGGGTTTAAGAGCGCTGGCTTCGGCAGTGTAGCTATCTTCTTTCCAGAACCAGAAATTTGATCCGAAGAACAGAGACGATAGCGCCGAACCTGCATACTGTTTTGCGGCCTCTGGCAGCATGTACATCCAGGAAAGAGGCAGGGTCGCGAAGAGGACCAGAAACAGGGCAGGCAGGATGCGACGCGCTCGCCGTTTGTAGAATCGCAAAAAACTAAAACCGGTGGACTGCGCTTCTTTCAGGATGATTGTGCTGATCAGATATCCGGAAATGACGAAGAAGATGTCCACGCCCAGAAAGCCGCCCGGCAAAATGTCGAGGCCGTGAAAAACAAACTCGCCGTGGTAAAAGACAACACCAAGAACCGCGATGGCCCGCAATCCATCAATTTCGGGCCGATAGTTCAGTACCATAAATTTGCCTCAGGCCTGTTCGGAACAGGCACGCTCAAGCGGCTTCCAACGCAGCGAACCTGTCGGACTTTCCTGCGAAATACAATCCCCAACGACAAGCATTATGAAGCGGTATCACCCGCTTGAAGCATCGGTTGAATCATTCTCGGAATGTGCGGGAAAACGAATCTGTCAGTGGTTTGAGCAGGTAGGAGATCACGTTGCGTTTTTCTGTTCTCAGCATCGCTTCGACCGGCATTCCAGGGATGAGCGATGAAGGCATATTTTCGATCTCCGACATCGGGATTTCGACCACGACCTCGTAGTATGTTTGCCCGGTTTCCGTGACACTGAAGACATCGGCAGAGATATCCTGCACGGTCGACGATATCTGCGGGGTTTCATTCTGGTTGAAGGAGTTGAAACGCAATACTGCTTTCTGCCCGATCGATATCTTGTCGATGTCTGTCGGCGCGATTTGAACTCTTGCGACGAGATTGTCGTGCTCAGGAACAATGAACATGACGGCTTGTGACGGCGTGATCACGCCTCTCACGGTTTGAGCTTGCACACCGATAACCCGCCCAGTGCTCGGCGCTCTAATGATCGTCCGCTGCTTTTTATCCAGCAGAAATGCGCGCTCCTCTTCTAACTGCTCGATCTGGGTTTTGGCTTCCCGGCTGCGGGTCTGCACCTCTTCTCGAAAGTTCTGCTGGAGCTGCTGCATCTCGATCTCGGCTTCGCCGATGCGGACTTTGGTTGCGGCGATTTCAGCTGAAAGTGCTTCCTTTTCGCCTTCCACTCTCGCCTTTTCTCGTTTGAGCCCCAGAATGCGGGTCAGACTGGCATGACCGTTCTCATAGAGTTTTTCAAGGCGAGAGATTTCGTCTTGTGCCAAGGCGAGCTGAGTGTCCTTCGTATCGATTTCCCGATGCATCCCGGCGATACGAACCTGATATTGGGTCACTCGTTGCTGAAGAATCTCGATCTGTCGCTCAATGCCTTGTCGGCGTGTCTGCATCAGGTCAGTCTGTTCATCCAGGATACCCTGGATCTTTGAGCGATCATCATATTCGGCCATCTCTCTTTGAATTTCTAAGTCATCTTGATCGTAAAACTCCGCGTCCAGACGGGCTTCTTCGCCGAGCAATTCGAACAGCCGCGCTTCGGTCGAAAGAAGCTGTGAGTCGATCTGCGTTGTGTCGAGTTTGATCAGAGGGTCTCCCTGTTCAACACGATCAAATTCTCGCACGAAGATTTCGTCGACAATGCCGCCTTCGAGATGCTGTACGGCCTGCCGGCTCGTTGCAACACCGACCTGGCCTTGCGCGATCACCGCCCCTTCGAATGGGGCAAAGATCGACCAGGCCGTCAGGCCGCCGAAGAGAATAATAATCAGACCCCACCCCATCATCACCAGTTGTCTGGCAGACAATGTCCGAAACTGTGTGCGGACCTGAGCATGTTGGGATATCGCCATCAGTTCGACGTTTCCGCGGGTCTGATCGCTCTGAGCTTTCCGCCTCGTGCTTGGCCTGCCAGGCTCGAGAGAATTTCGTCCCGCGGACCGAACGCTTTCAATTCGCCCTGATCGAGAACGAGAAGCTTGTTGCATGCCATGATCGATTGGGGGCGATGAGCGACGATCATGACGGTCGTCTCATTCTCGCGCATTGCGACGATCGCGTTCTGCAGGGCCTTTTCTCCATCAAGGTCCAGGTTTGAATTCGGCTCATCAAGGAGCACCAGTTTCGGATCTCCGAAGAGGGCGCGCGCCAATCCTATCCTCTGCCGTTGACCGGCCGACAAGTAGGATCCGCTGGGGCCGATCTCGGTGTCATAACCTGCCGACAGTCTCAGGATCAGGTCATGACAGCCTGCTGACTTGGCCGCTTTGATGACGTCTTCCGGCATCGCATCCTCATCGAACCTTGCAATATTCTGGCGAACGGTGCCGCTGAGCAGTTCAATTTGCTGGGGGAGGTAACCCATTTGCTTGCCCAGGACTGAAGGGTCGAACTCTCGTAGCTCCGCTCCATCAATACGGATCGAACCCGTCGTGGGAGGGAGAATGCCGGCAAGCGCCTTTATGAGCGTGGTTTTTCCGGCAGCGCTTGGCCCGAGGATTCCGACAGCGTCTCCTGCATCAATCTTGAAATTGAGAGCCTTCAGAATGGGCGTGCGTGATCCTGCCGCGACAATGTAAATGCCTTCAGCGCTGACGCGCCCTGTGATCGGCGGTAATGCCATCGGCGTACGAGTGTGTTCTCCAGCGGCCGAAATCGTCCGCTCAAGCCGGTTCCAGGAGGAGTAGGCCGAGGCGACGGATTTCCAGGATGCAACCAGTTGCTCGATCGGAGCGATGGCGCGGCCAAGCAGAATAGAGGCGGCGATCATGGCACCGAAGCTTACGCTTCCCTGAATTGCCAGATAGGCGCCGAGACCCAGAATGGCCGATTGCAGGAAAAGTCGAAAGGCGCGCGTGACGGAATCAAACCCAGACAACATGCTGGCGGCGTGCCGACTGGCTTGATCAGATATCGCGCCCGAAGCAGCCCATTGCCCGCGTAATCTTGTCCGCATTCCCAGCGCCTCAGCGGCTTCAGCATTCCGAAACAGCTCACGCGCGCGCGACTGTGCTTCATCCTCTTTTTCCTGAGTAGACCGTAACGAAGCGGCCGTGACGCGTTGATTGAGAATACTGAGCGCAATCAGAATCGCTGCCCCGATCAAACCCCAATACCCGAATGCCGGGTGAAGCATGAAGAGGATGACGAAAAAAATCGGCGTAAACGGGGCGTCCAGTATCGAGGCGACAACAGGGCCTGCCAGAAAATTACGCAGTTTGCGAAGATGCGAGACCGTGCTTTCGTCGAAGTTTTCAGGATCACGAAGACGAAGCGCTATGCTGGCGTCTACGGTCGCCGCATCAAGGTCGCGCTCAAAACTCGAAGCCGCTTCGTTGAGAAGTCCGCTACGAACCCAGAGCAGCACGCCAAGAGAGGCGTACAGGAATAGAATGAGCACCGTCAGAGCGATCAGTGTGGGCACCGATTGAGACGTCACCACGCGATCGTAGACCTGAAGCATGTAGAGAGGCCCGGTCAGCATCAGGATGTTTATGAAAAGGCTGAATAGCCCAGGCTGGAGCAATCGGCGCTTGAACGCCTGCAACGCATCCGTCAGCTCGGGTCGTTTTACAGGCAGCGACATATAAGGTGTGGCTCCATTGGCATCGCGATTGCTCACGAAACCGATATCAGAAATGAGCAGATCGCACGATCAGGCCTACTAAGCGCGCCCTGACCAGATGCCATTCAATCTCGCCGCTGGTTTTTTCGCAACCCCGACTATTTTCTCAGCTTGCCCAGTCTGTATTGTTTGAGAGGGTGTCGTGGTGCGGGGTTAGGGGGTGGTCG